>JALWRC010000110.1:2500-33276 GCA_027080725.1 Saprospiraceae bacterium | reverse complement strand
ATTTCCTCGTTGGCCACAAAGTTTTCCAGCTCGGGTATGAAATACTCTCCCGTTTTCAACATTTCGATCAAAAAAGAGGGATTGCCGGTGTTCCACCAGTAATTCTTATACATAAATTTTTGAGAGATAAAGAGCAAGACATCATAAGGATTGTAAACCTTAGGCCCAAAGTAATAATATCCGTTGTACCATTCGCGTACCTTCTCCATATCTGCCCCCACAAGATGCTCTTTAAAGACGGTGAGCAAGTCTTGATGGGTATAGCCGCAAATGTCTCCATAATCCGGATGCAGGGTAATATCTTCCAAATTATTAAGCCCGCTAAAGAGATTCATTTTGGAGAATTTGCTCACCCCGGTGATAAATACAAAGCGGATGTAAGCGTCATTGTCCTTGATGACACCGTAAAAGTCCTTCATGGTGTCTCTCATAACGCGAGCGACCTCACTATCGGTTATATTGTCGAGGATGGGTTTGTCGTATTCGTCGATAAGGACGACGACTTTTTGACCGTATTTTTGATGTAGTTTCTTAATTAAGTCCTTAAAATATTCGACAGGGTCATCCGTAGAATTGCATTGAACGTCCCAATACTCTTCGACATCTTTCAAGGAAGAGCGCAATCTTTTGGAAAGAATTTCCGGTTTTTTAATACTGCCGGACCCCAGGCTCACTTTTAGTACCGGATACTTGACATTCCAGTCCCACCGGTCATATATGTAGAGTCCTTTGAAGAGTGCTTTGTTTCCTTCAAAAATTTCTTTGAGGGTATCGAGAAACAGGCTTTTGCCGAAGCGTCGCGGACGGGAAAGGAAATAGAACTCCCCGTTTTCAATTAATTGGAGGGCGATCGGTGTCTTATCCACATAAGCCAACTCCCCTTCTATAATTTTACTAAAAGTCTGTATCCCGATTGGAAGTTTTTTCATTTGTTTGCTTTTTGAATGCTTCTACTCAACTCATAAATGCAATTACAAGAGTGACCACTTAAGGATGGAACATATAAATAACAAAGATACACAATCCAATCGATGTCGGAGCAACGATACAGCAGGTGCGTATTACATACTGCACCTCTTCCAAGGTTAGTAGGCATCAATACACGAATTTACTATATTTGATGGCGACGAACAGACTAACACACCGGGGCAATTGTACTATATGGCTAAAGCCAATTTCTTTTTATTCCTGAAGCACTAACCAAACCGGGAGAAAAACCAGGAGTATTTTTGCTTCCAGGGATACTTTTTCGGGGTATAGTGCGTCATAAATGACCCAGTTGTCTATATCTCCTTCACGATCCGTCCACATGGCGAAGTAACCATAGTCTTCGGAGTCCTCTGTTTCCCATTCTTCCGGGTCGTTTTGAAACCTCATTTTGTAGCGGAGAGTCGTGTGTTCTTCGCGGATGGACCAAACGGTTAAATCTCCGGGCCAAATCGTATTGGCGAGAAGGGTGCTCCGGTCGGATTGAATTTGCCAAACATCGGGGTTGGACTTCCATTTCATGCGGATGGTGCCGGAGGTTTCACCAAAGGTGTAATCCCAAATGTCGTTACGGTTGTCCCATCGTTTTTTAAGGGTTCCCACTTCGTACTCTTTAAGGGAATCCGAATAAATGACCCATTCCGTGGGATCGCCTTCCCAGAGCACACCGATGCCTCGAATCTCCTGCGACCTGGCCGGCAGAGAAAAGAGGAGCGGCAGCACAATAATCAACCATTTCATACCAAAAAACACTTAAGTGTACAGTCCTGTAAAATGCCCAATGAGGGATAAAAGGATATAGACCAAAATAATCAATGGAACAGCGGCAAACCAGAAGGTGAGGGAGAGCAGGACCACGGAGGCGACAAACAGGTAGATGAGCCACTGATGTAGCTTGGCTTGTTTCTTGACTTTTTTGAAGGAGAACATTTTGAAGGGCGAAACCATCAAAAGGGATACGATGACGGGCATCCCCCAATTGAGGAAATCGTTTTGGAGGACACTCCCATACGAATTATTGGCGTGGGCAAACACCCAAAATGCGATGAGCATCCCGGCCGCCGGTGTGGCAAGTCCGAGAAAAACGTCTGAGTCTTCATCCGAAATATTGAATTTTGCCAATCTTAGCGCCCCAGCCAGCGGCAGCCAACTGACCACAAAATAGGACCAAAACCCGGCGTCCGGTAATACATGATGAAAATAGAGAAAGGCAGGAGCCACCGTAAAATTGACCATATCGGCAAACGAATCCAACTGGGTTCCCAGTTCACCGGAGACATTGAGTTTTCGGGCGGCCAATCCATCGAACAGGTCCAGGAGCGCACCAAAAAGCACGAGCAATGGGCTTATCATGGGGTCATTGATGAGGATAGCCAAAAAGCCACAGAGGAGATTGCCGAGTGTTATGGAATTGGGTATGTTGCGCTTCATCCGGTTGTTATTTGTTGTTCTTACGGTTAGCACCTGCCTTTGTCAGACAGGAAACCTTTGAAGATGAAAACAAGTACACTCCCGCTATGTTGGGACAGCGAAAGCAGCACAAAAAACAATAGAGCCACCCAGGAGACTCGAACTCCCGACCCATGCATTACGAATGCATTGCTCTACCAACTGAGCTAGGGTGGCTTAAAATATGAGAAACGCGGGGTATCTCTTTTAAAAGCCGTAACAACCCGGGATGATATATGGGAACGTAAAGGTGCCACCTTGAGTTCCTAAAGTAATTGCCCGAATGGTTACAAAAGAGGGGCAAAAGTAAACAAAAACCCTTTTATACACAAACGATGAATGTTTTTGTACAGAAGTAGATGGGACCGTAAGGAAGAGAGGCAAAGAACAAAAACTTCATTTAGTTAATTAAGACAACATTTAAAGTGTGTTTCCCTGACTGGGATTAATACTTATTCCTTACTTTTGGCACGTCAAAGCGTGGTCTTTCATCCGGGGGACATGGATACGGGACCTAAATATCTCAAACACATGAATAAGACGATTATACCTGCAGAAATAGTAGATCAAATCCTAAGGGAGAGTCATCTCGAATTGAGCAATGCGACCATAAGGGAGACCAAAAAGCTGGTGGACTTGATAGAAGCGGCTTCCGGGGTGTCGTTTGTGCGCATGGAAATGGGAATTCCCGGACTTCCGGCCAATCAAATCGGAGTTGAGGCGGAGATAGAGGCATTGAAGAAGGGGGTAGCGTCCAAGTATCCAAACATCAATGGAATTGATGTATTGAAAGAGGAATCGGTAAAGTTTATTAAAAACTTTATGAATATCGATATATCTCCGGCGGGGTGTGTTCCCACGGTAGGGTCTATGCAAGCGAGTTTTACAGCGTTCATGACGGTCAATAAGCGCAAAGAAGGACAGGATGTCACCCTTCTGATAGACCCGGGATTTCCGGTGCACAAACAGCAATTGAATATACTCGGGTTAAAACATAAATCCTTTGATATTTACGATTTCAGAGGGGAAAAATTGGAGGAAAAACTGCGAAGCTTTCTCGAGCAAGGGGATATATCCTGTATGTTGTACTCCAACCCCAACAACCCATCCTGGATCTGTTTTACAGAGGAGGAGTTGGGCATTATCGGACAGTTGGCTACGGAGTACGATGTAGTAGTTCTGGAAGATTTGGCGTATTTTGGTATGGATTTCAGGCAAGATCTGAGCCGGCCGGGAGAGCCTCCGTTTCAGAGTACGGTAGCCCATTATACCGACAATTGGATTTTGCTGATATCGAGTTCTAAGGTATTTAGTTACGCGGGACAGCGGATGGGATTGCTCGCGATATCCGATGCGTTGTACCAGCAGCAAACCGATCATTTGGGGAAGTATTACTCTACCAAAGAATTTGGACATTCGCTGGTGTATGGTACGCTGTACGCTTTGAGCGCCGGGACATCCCACTCCGCACAGTATGCACTGGCAGCCATGTTTAAAGCCGCCAATGAAGGAAGGTACAACCTCGTAGAAGGCGTAAGAGCCTACGAAAAGAAAGCCAGGCGAATGAAGCAAATTTTCTTGAGCAATGGGTTTGATATTGTTTATGCACACGATGGAGACCGGCCCATAGCCGATGGATTTTACTTCACGGTTAGTTACCCCGGACTTTCGGGAGACATGCTGTTGAAGTCCCTCCTTTACTTTGGGGTGAGTGCCATATCATTGAGGATTACGGGAAGTACGAGGGAGGAGGGCATACGAGCGTGTGTTTCTCTAATACAAGAAGCCCAATTCCCCGAGTTAGAACAACGGCTGGAGGCCTTTCATACCTATCACCAACAACCGATAGGGATATAGGGCTCCTTTCCTCGGACACAGGTTGCAAAAGCATTCATCGAGCGTTGGAATCACTTAAGTCTGGTTGTTCTTTTTACGCTTTTTAATCGGCCGTATCGTTTGAAAGAAGGCGGTCTTTCTCTTTTTTCCAGGCAAAAAATCCATAGATGGCGAGGAGTAGGTAGATGAATGAAAGGAGGGCAAAATAATAAGCCTTCTGTCTGCCGTAGATAAAGATATAGGCGCCGTCGATAGCTACCCAATAAAGCCAATTCGATCTCAGTTTGAGAACCATGAGACCGGTGGCCAATACAGCAAATACGGAGGTCATGCTGTCTGCAAAGGGAAGTGCCGCAGGAGTACCCCGGAGGGTATATCCGAGCATTAGAGAAAGAATAATGCCCATCAGAATAAGAATGAAATGTTTTTTGAGCGACCATTCTTTCGGATAAAAGGTGGTTTTATTCGAGGATCTAAGCCAATACCGGATACCGACTAAGCCCATGACGATATAAAAAAGCTGAAGCCCTGCATCCGCCCACAGAGAATACGTGAACAGGTCTTTCCACAGTATCAGAGCACAACTGACAATACCTATAATCCACCCCCACCATTTGCCCCTTGCAATCAGAATAACATAGGCTAGCCCAAAGAGAAGGGCAAACAAATCCAAAGCATCTTGATGCAGAAATCCTTGCAGGATAGAATCGATCATGTCCAAGGCCGGGGTCGTTATTTCTCAGGTATAACCTCGGCATTAAAGGTGGCAGTCGTAACGATGGGTTTGGTATTGGCAATGACATCGATATCCACACTGACCGTGCCGGTTTTTTTGTGGGTGCTGTCGAAGACGATGTGAATAACGCCTCGTTCTCCCGGCATAATGGGTTGAGTCGGATAGTCGATCGTCGTACAGCTGCAACCGGTCGCAATCTCTATCAATAGCGGCGCATCACCTGAATTGCGAAACGTAAAATCATGGGTTCTAGTCTCGCCTTTGACGACTTTGCCAAAATCAATAACCGGATGGTCAAAGGTGATTTCAGGCAATTTTTCTTTTTTAACCGTAGTAGTCTTAACCTGTTTTGCAGGCGTTTTGGCCGTTTTTTTAGCCGTAGAACAACCGGAAAAGGTCAAGAGGGCAAGTATCCAAATGACGATTAACCTCATGGTGGTTTGATTTATGATTGACAAATATGAACTTTGTTTTGAGTTAAGGTGGCAACACCTGAATAGTTCAAGTCATTTGATTAAAAAATTGTTCATTTTGCCGGCAAGGTCAGAAAGCGTAAAAAAGCCCAAAATGGACGCTGTGGGAGATAATCCGGGGTGGATTCATGGGCATAAGCTTCCCTTTCGAAAGATATATTGACATATGCCTTTTGCCGGTCTCGATATTGGACAAGCCGGAGGAGGTACTCTGTCAAATACCATAGGTAGAATGGAAGCACGAGTAGTTCGACTTGTTGACGGAGGTGGATCATTTCATGGCGGATCAGACGCTCATCTGCCTTCAAGTGGTCATGCTTTACAAAGATAAACGGCCACAAAGTGATGGCGGAGACAAAACTAAATACCCATCTTTTTAACCAACCCGGAAAAACAACAACCCACCTCATTCGTCATCTCATTGTCCAACCATCAAAGGCGCGACTGCCCCTCAAAACTCTACCCATTTACTTTGATTTTGCCTTTTGCATAGGATTCGGCCGGGACTTCCTTTTTTTCTCAATAAACAATTCGTACCGGTCTTTGAGGATTTTTCTCGGGAAGTAGTTGTTGGTCTTGTCCACATCTGCTGTCTCGAGAAATGGATCTAAGACCACTTGTTTGACGGTTTTTTTAGTGGGGAAGAGCCGGGTGACTTCGTCGTTGTGGAGTTTCCAAATTTCGGCCGGGATGCGAATGACCTCTTTAGTACCGTCTTCGTATATAAATTGGACGATCAAGGGCATGACGAGTCCTCCCTTGTTGACAAACTTTATCTCGTAAAACGTATAGGCTTGTTGGAGAAAATCCCGGTCGGCATCTGACAGGCTCTGCACATACTTTTCATACTCCGTCACGGACATCACTTGATGGATTAGGGGGTCGTACCGGTAGTAGAAATCCTGCAGATGTGGATCGGATTCGACTTTTGTTTGTGGGAGTGCTTTGTCGTTGCGGATGTCGGCGATATACCGGGGTTTAGCCGCTTTTTGCGCTTTCAAAAGGGCCAGCTCTTGCTCCGGATTCTTGTTGTTGAGCCGGTACTCTTTGACGTAATCAATCCCGATATCTACAAAGTCCGTCGTGTAAAACCATCCTCTCCAGAACCAATCCAAATCGACCCCTGAGGCATCTTCCATGGTGCGGAAAAAATCCGCCGGATAGGGGTGTTTGAATTTCCAGCGGTTGGCGTAGGTCTTAAAAGCAAAGTCAAAGAGCTCGCGGCCCAAGACCGTCTCCCTGAGGATCATCAAAGCGACGGTGGGTTTTGCATAGGCATTATAACCAAATTGGTATATGGCTTCGGAATTGGTCATAATCGGGCGTATATTCTTTTGATCTCCACCCATGTATTCGATCATGCTTTCCGGGGTGGCATACCAACCATGAAATTTTCTATCCCACTGTTGGTGGGTGAGGTGCTGGACGAACGTGTTGAGTCCTTCGTCCATCCAAGTCCATTGGCGCTCATCCGAATTGACAATCATCGGGAAGAAGTTGTGGCCCACCTCATGGGTAATCACACCAATGAGGCCGTTGCGTTGTCCCTCCGAATACGTCCCGTCTTTCTCCGGGCGCCCGCCATTAAAACAAATCATCGGATACTCCATCCCGATACTTTTGGTATGAATTGACCAGGCTACCGGATAAGGGTACGGAAAGGTATAGTGCGAGTACCAATAAAGAGTGTGGGCGACGATTTTGGTGCTAAATTGTTCCCAGAGGGGATTGCCCTCCTTGGGGTACATCGACATAGCCATCGCCGTGGAGCCGTCTTCGAAGCGCACATTCATGGCATCCCAAATAAACTTTGCAGAAGAAGCAAACGCGACATCCCGTACATTGTCGGCATGAAATCGCCAGGTTTTGGTCCCCTGCGCCCGTTTTTTAGCCCGTTTTCCGGCTTCTTTCTGTGTAGCGATAAGGACCGGTTGGTCGAAGGATTTTTCTGCTTTATCTAGTCGTTTGAGCATTTTTTTGGAGAGTATATCGCCGGCATTGGTGAGGACTCCGGTGGCAGCGACGAGGTGATTGTCCGGAACGGTGATTTCTAAGTCATAGTCCCCAAAAGTCAGCGTAAACTCACCGCGTCCCAAGAATTGCTTGTGTTGCCAGCCTTGGACGTCGTTGTATTGGCACATACGGGGATAAAACTGAGCAATGGTAAAGAGGTAGTTGTTTTCCTCTTCAAAGTACTCGTAACCGGAGCGACCTCCGATTTTCTCCCTGTCGTTGATATTGTACCACCATTTTACGGAGAAAGACAGGCGCTCCCCGGGTTTTAACGGGGTTTTGAGGTCGATGCGCATCATGGTATGGACGATCGTATATGGCATTGGCGCGCCGTTTTTACCGGTGACAGACAGGATGTGGAAACCTCCGTCAAAATGTGGAAAATCGCGATAAAACCGGGAAGAAGATATCTTTTTTTTCTTTCCCATTTTTTGTTCTTTAACCAGGTAGGTCTGAGATTTTTTGGAGCGCACATTTTGGTCGAGTTGTAACCAAAGGTATTCCAGAGGGTCGGGAGAATTGTTGTAATAGGTGATGGTTTCGGAGCCCTCTATCTTCGGCTGGTCTCCTTCGGACAGTTGGACTTTTATCTTGTAATCTGCTTTTTGCTGCCAATACTCCGGTCCGGCTGCCCCGTTGGCACTCCTGTACTGATTGGGTGTCGGAAGCAGGTCATACATCTGTTTAAACTTATCCGTGGGACGGGTTTGGGCAGGTATGAAATGGTGGACTATAGTGAGTAGAAAGAGAGACAGGGTTAAATTGGAAAGCTTCATGTTTATGATTTTATATAAAAAGCGCTGCAATTTATCAATTTTTCAGGGAGGTGAAAGTATGAAAGAGCAAAAAAGCCTCATTTGGTAGTGCATGTACCCAAATGAGGCTTGTGTAGGGTATGCAAGTAAACGCTTCAAACTTAGAAATGTATCTTTTGGTGATCACTTTATTTTTTCTCAACGCACTAATATCACTTCGTCACGAAAAACGAAAAAGCTCATCCAAAATCTTTTATTTCATAAAATTTGATAGTTTTCTGGCAAGCACTATGTAACATGTTATAATGCTAATTCATATAGGGTGTATTACAAACTGCATGTTGTACAATACCCACCATCACCTTGAACCTATATTACTTTCCCAATAACTTTTTAATTTTATCGGTGTGTTGTTTGTTGATCTCCGCGTCTTTTCCGAGGAACTGAAGCAATCGATCTGCATCTCGAAGAGCGGATTGCGCCATTTGTTTGTCCTGTTGGAAAGAGGGAAGTTCATCCGGCCCCAGCGAATTGTAGAACGTGAGGTCTTCTTCCAGATTGCGAAGTAGGATATCCAAATGCTTTTGCAGCGCTTCGGTATCACCCGTTTGAGCGAGTATATTGAGGAAGGGCACGACTTGTGCACCGTACCTAAAGTTCATATCGGGAAAAGCTTCAAAGTACTTTTTGACGATATCTGCAGCTTTTTTCTTCTGTCCTTTGTTGACGAGCTCCATAGCCAGCCGAAGCATAACAAAGCGGTTGGCTTGGACCCCGGCACCATAGCTATGATCAACGAAGGTCTTCATCTTATCGAAGTTCCCCCATCTGAATTTATGCATAATCCGGTCATAAGCCAAGTCGGTATCCATTCCACCGGTTCCAAAGATGCCCATACCCCTTTGGCTGGGGGTGCGTTTGGGGACGATGCGGAGGGCGAGCCCTTCGAGTTGCATATAATCTTTGTTGACTAAAAACTGCGAAGGTCGTGTAGTGACGGAGAAATAAATGGGACGATCCCAGATATTGGATCCGATGATATCCATCACAGCCAATTCATCCTTGCGCAAGTATCGCTTTTTAGTGATATTGAGCGGGATTCTATCTACGATATTCGAGTCATTGGGTGAGACGATACCCATTTGTATGGCCTTGCGTTTATCGACCGGAATGTAGATTTTTCGCGTTGGAAGATAAGATTCGTACTGGTCCCCTCCACCTGCAGAAATGGGGTGTTTTTCGCCGATAAACTTCAACACCTTCTTGATGGGCCATTCATTCTCTTTGCCCACGAGGTTCTCCGGAAATAGCACGACATTGCGCTTGTTGCCGCGATAAGCCGCCTTGGGGATAGTAAACTTAATGGGTGGTGAGTCATTGACTTTCCTTCGCATGGCGTCTATGTACCAATCTACAGCGATGAGGCTGAGGTTGATAACGCGGACGTCCCTGCGAATCCCTTCGACTTCTTGCGCATACCAAAGCGGGTAAGTATCATTGTCGCCATAGGTAAATATTACAGCATCGGGCGACACCGACTCGAGGAAGTTGATGGCGTAATCTCTCGCGGCATAATGGCCGCGTCTGCTGTGGTCATCAAAGTTCTGAGTCACTAATATAACCGGTGCGAGAAGGGCCAGTCCTACGCTTAGAGCGACGGTGCCGGTATTGGCTTTATTCAGCTTTTCTTTTAGTAGGCTGTAGATGGCCGCGGCCCCCATACCGACCCAAATAGCGAAGGTAAAGAAGGAGGCAGCCAAGGCGTAATCCCTTTCGCGGGGCTCTTGGGGAGGCTCATTGGTATAGATAATAATCCCTATCCCTGTCACAATAAATAAAGCCATCAAAGCCGCAAATTCTTTGGGCTTGCGTTTGAAATGGAACCACATCCCCAGCAATCCGAGGATAAGCGGTATGAAATAGTACCTATTGCGGGAGGGGTTTTCCCTCATGTATTTAGGCATATGTGATTCGTTATAGAGACGCATTTCATCGATCGGTGTGATACCGGAGTACCAATTTCCGCTTTTGAGATTCCAAGGGGCAAATCCCTGTTCTCCGTTTTCTCTTCCTACAAAATTCCACATAAAATACCTCCAGTACATCCATCCCAATTGGTATCGCAGGAAGAAGCTAATATTGAAAGCCATCGTGGGCTTTTTATTCCTGCTCGTATTCCATTGCCGGTAGATATCGGGTCTTCCCTGATCGGTATGGCTGATTCGGGGGAAGAGCATTTTATCAGATGACTTGTATTTATACGTCAGCTTATTATCGACGATTTCATACCTGTCCCCTACCTTGCCATATTTCGGGGTAGACTCCGTACCGATGGGTTGGGCTTCATAATGAGGTCCGTACAAGAGTGGCCGTTCGCCGTATTGCTCCCGGTTGAGGTAGGGGAGTAACCGGACGGCATCGATGGGGGCGCTCATATTGATGGGTGGGCCGGCGTTGGCACGAATAATCACCATCCCATATACGGAGTATGAAAGTATCAACAAAGTTACAGAGACCATAATGAGTTGGATGATCTCACTTTGTTTTTTGTGGGCATATTTGAATCCCATATAAATCAGTCCTCCGAGCAAAAGTACTACAAAGAGTAGGCCTGAGTTGAAGGGCATTCCCAGGGTATTGACAGCAAAGAAATCGAATTTGGCCCAAAGCCAGGGAAGTCCGGATATAAGTAATTTTTGTAAGAGACCTATAATGATCCCCCCTCCGAAAAAGGCGATGGCCATCCCTTTAATGGATGGTTTGTCGTATTTCTTAAGATAGTACAATATACCGATGGCCGGCAAGGTCAACAAACTGAGCAGGTGTACACCTATAGAGAGACCGATTAAATAGATCGATAAGATGAGATAACGGTCGTGTTTGATATCTTTCGGGAGGTTGTACCATTTGACCACTGCCCAAAACGCAGCTGCAGTGAAAAACGAAGACATGGCATATACTTCACCTTCGACAGCAGAAAACCATACTGATGACACAAAAGCAGAAGTCAATCCGGCGACCAAACCACTCCCCGCAGCAATGAGTCCCTCTGTCTTCGAGGGTTCTTTTTCTCTTCCCACCAAAGCCATTTTTGTAAATATACCGGCACTCCAGGCGATAAATCCTGCCATGAATGCCGTCAAAAGAGCCGACATGAAGTTGACTGCCCGCGCAATATTAGATGGGTCATCTGAGAGTATATCCCCTACCCAGGCAAACAACCGGGCCACCAATAGAAAGAGAGGCGCTCCGGGCGGGTGGACCACTTGAAGTTTGTATGAGGCAGATACAAACTCGCCACAGTCCCAAAGACTCACGCTGCTTTCGATAGAGAAGTAATACACCGCGGTGACGAGGGCAAAGGCCATCCATCCTGCGATGTTATTCATCTTGTTAAAACTCATGTTAGCTGTTTTTCAAAGTTGGTTTGGTTAATAAGAATAAAAATGCGTATTCGGCAAAAAGAATATAGAGTAAACGCAGACTATGCGCATAAATTATATATTCTGATTCTTTCAAATAACAAATAGGGGGAACGAGGTTTGTGAGAGAATTAAATAAGGTTCGTTCCGAAAGGCAAAAGTAATACATTTCGAAGGGCAAAAGGCATTTGTGGCTTAAAATTGTATAAAATACATATTAGACACTTAGCACACATTTGAAATTTACTAAAGAGACAAAAACCGGGGAAAGAAAAAAGCGCTCCTATTGTTAGGAGCGCTTTGAATTATAATGTTTAGTTCTGCTAATTCTTACAGATTAGATAAGATATTTATTCTGTAGCAAGGGTATAAGTCAATCGAGCGAAGACAAATCTACCATTGATAGAGAATTGAGGAGACCTTCTACTGTACAAGAATCGTCCGCTGGACTGGAAGATATCAGAAGCATACTGTGGATAGACGTCCAACAAGTTGTTTGCCCCGACAGTCACAGCAAAGTTTTTGCTGAAATCATAGCCTACACTCAAGTCTGTAACCACTCTCGGATCATAAACGGGATCCACTCCTTTGTATTTAGGATCGAGCTTGTCTTCGGGAAGCGGTTTGAGATTCTCGTCATAGATTGGCTCATTGGTTGCTTCCAATGTGCTACCGAAATAGGTATTGCGAAGATATACGCTCCAGTTGTTAAAACGGAACTCGTTGCCCAATGTGATTTTGGTAGTCGGAACTGCGGCCTCGAGATAAACACGTGATTGCTGGTCGAAATATTTACCAACTAATCCCGCTTTTTCGAGGATATCAGAAGCGTGGACATCTCCCACTTTGCGGGTTTTAGAGAAGGTACCGGCGAGGTCCGTAGAGAGAGACATTCCTTCGGAAAAATGGAGTTTGTGAGAAAGGACAATGTCCAATCCAGTACTGCGCGTGTCAATGGCATTGGCAAAGAAAGCCGCCGAACCCGCTTGCGCCTGGTCAAAGATCTCTTGCAACTCGGCTTTTGCTTCAGGAGTAGAAGCGTCACCGGGTTTGAAACCTCCAGTCAGGATGACCCGGTTTTTGATATTGACCAAGTATCCATCAACGGTAAGTGTGAGTCCCAAGTCTTTCAACGTCATGGCAAATCCACCACTTACGTTGTTGGAGGTCTCTTCTTTGAGTTGGGGAATACCTAGCAATTTAGCTGCCCGGGAAGTATTAGCAAAGGTACCGCGCTCTGTGGCGACGGTTTGTCCATTGATGGTTTCGAAAATAGTCGAAGTACGACTAAAGTGAATCTGATGCAAAGACGGGGCTCTAAATCCGGTAGAGTAAGCACCCCTCAAGTTGAGGAAATCACCTATTTTATAACGGCCGGCCAGTTTATAGTTAAACGTACCGCCGAAGTCGGAATAATTTTCATACCGGATGGCCGACTCAAGCAACAAGGCATCTGTTACGTCAAATTCCAAATCTCCATATCCGGCAATACTGGACCGGAAAGCGTTGACTTCATTGTTGGGCAGGAAGCCGGAGAAGCATTGGCATCCGGCGGGACGCGTACGACCCAAGAAATCTCTGGTAAGATTCTCTGAGGGAGTAGTCGGAGTGACGAGTTCACCATGAATATCGTAATTGCCATAAGATAGTTCGGAGCCTTTAAAAATATTGAAGTTTTCTAAGCGGTATTCACCACCGAAAGCAACATTGACTCCTTTTATGCCCATCCACCCTTCGAAATAGCGGTTGATATCAAAGTTGGAGGTATTTTGTGCAAAGCCATGACCTCCGTTGTTAAAGGAAGTGGGGGAGCTACTTTCCAAGGTAGCATTCATGGAGTGGGTCAACTGGAATTCGAAAACATTGGATCCGTAAGCATTGCTGAAGTCAATGTTCCAATCACCGATATTACCCCGGATTCCAAGGGCGAGGGATTTGTCCAGGATATTAGAGTTGATAATGGGTACTACTCCGTTGGGGTAAATAGAGGTAACCGTACGGCTTTGGGAAGGAAGGCGGTAAAAACAACCTGAATTACCTCTTCTATAGCCCGCTCCACCAAACGAATAAAACTCAAGGTTTTCACCAAGTGGAATACCCATATTCATGAAAAATTGTCCTTGTCTGAGTCCGGATTGTCCTACGCGCATATTAAAATCCGACCGCTGGAGTCCTCTTGCAGCCAGTTCATCTTCTGTCGCATCGGCGGACAACAAACCCTGTAAGGCAGCCAAGTCAGCAGCACCGGCTATTTGACTTTTGAGATCACCGGAGAAATAAGATACATCTTGAGCATATTTTTGGACATCACTCATGGAGAGATTATCCAAATTGCTCACTCCATTGGCTCGTGCAATGCGCTCTACGGCATTAAATCTATTGAAGATACCTCCGCGGAATTCCGTCATTCTATTGGTGTAGCCTCTCAATACGAAGTCCCCGGTCATGTTGATAAAGCCTCCTTTATCACCGATGGGGAGACCATAGTTTAATCCCAACTTTACGGATTCACCATCGTATTTTTTCTTTTCTCCACCAAATGCACCGATTCTGTCCGAAGCCGTAAAGTGGGCACCGGTAGAGTAATTGACGAGCAATTTGTTGACATCCTTGCGAAGCTGCATGTTGATGACGCCCGCGATAGCGTCCGAGCCGTATTGTGCGGAGGCCCCATCTCTCAACACCTGTACATCGCTAATAGCTGAAGAGGGGATGGCATTGAGGTCTGTTCCTACATTACCACGTCCAAAGGTACCATTGATATTGACAAGTGAGGTCGTATGTCTTCTCTTTCCGTTGATTAGTACGAGCACCTGATCCGGCCCCAATCCGCGAAGCGATGCGGGATCGATATGGTCTGTTCCATCAGAGATGGTCTGGGTATTTGCGTTGAAGGAGGGAGTAGTATAAGTCAAAAGCTGATTTAATTCGGTTTGGGGGGCCGCTTGACTTAGGTCCTTAATACTAATCACGTCTACAGGCACAGCGGATTCTGCACTGGTACGAGAAGGATTACGGGAACCGAGAATGAGCACTTCCGAAAGGCTCAATCCGTTTTCAAGGTCAAAGTTGAGTGTAGTCGTTTCCGAAGGTTTGACCACAGCAATTTGCTCTTGAGCGATAAAACCGATATAGCTTGCCCGAAGTACGTGCTCCCCGGCGTCAAGATTTAAGGTGTAATTGCCATCATAGTCTGTTACTGTACCGATATCCGTGCCTTTAACGGTTATAGAGGCCCCGATAAGTGGCTCTCCGTCGTCCGTTATTTTGCCGGTAACAGTGCCGGTTTGAGCTTGAGCAGAAGAGATGCCCAAAAAACCCAATAGCACAAAAAGCAAAAAGGTTAAGTTAGTTTTCATATGCTTATGATTTTAATGAATAAATAATTTGAGCGCCCAAGATAAGACATTAACCGGAAAATTGGCAATATTTGAAGATATTTTCAAGTATTGTGAAGGTAATTTTGGAAAATAATTTGGAGAAAAGGCGATTATTTAGAAGTAAGTAAGGCGAGATATCATCGCCGAATAAATGCAGTAACGCTTTTAACATATCGGCCAAAACCCATTTTCATCGGTACATCATCATGAGTACCATTGGGGACGAGGATAGATGCTTTATAAGGGAGGTCCGGATGGTTATCATAGATGGGACGCCCGTGGGTTTGCATGGCAAGAAAGGCGTCTTGTACCCCATGAATCCAGAGGAAAGGCTTATGGTGCTCTTTTATTGCAGTTATGTTGTCGGTTTTGAGGTCGGTATAAAATCGTGGATCCATCGTGAGGATTGCTCCATCTTCAGCCATGACCCGGATACTGCCGATGGGAGATTCCAGGATGAGTTTGGATGCTGTTATGTTTTGGGAATGAATGGACAGGGCAGTGGCCGGGATAGAGCCCAGACTGAAACCGTAGATTATAAGCCGGTCACCGGTCAATCCCCGGGATTTCAACCATTTCAAGCCGGCTTCTACATCGGCGATAAGTCCGGATTCGGAGGGGGTACCTTCAGAGAGACCATATCCGCGGTAATCCAAATTGAGCACCCCAAATGTACCTCTGTTATAAAGTAGTTTTTGGCGCGGCCAGTAGTAATCCATATGATCTGCATTGCCGTGGCAATACATTATCACGGTATCTCTGTCGATTTGATTGGTGTCTCCGGTGTAAATGGCCTTTATTTTGGCGATGTCTCCTTGATTAGAGGAGGTCAAAGTAAGCAAATTGATTTTATCCGAAGGAACATTCCAGTGACCGGGAACCTCAAAAGTTCTGAATCCGGTATAGTTATCCAGTTCATATTGGGCTATGGTATTGTCCGGCTCGAAGAGATTGCTGTCCAGTCGTTGGCAGCTCAAGAGCAGAAAGGAGCAGGAGAATGCGCAGGAAATGTAAAAGAATATAGATGCAGAAGAGAATTTCATTTTTACCATTTGTATATCACATTAAAGTAAAGTCCTTGAGCGCCTTTATCCGACCAATGGACGTATTGGACGACCGTCCAGTCGTTTCTATCCCAAGGGTCTAACCATTTGTATTCCAGGTTGAGTTCCCACTGTTTGGACAGTTTGAAGGTTTGGCCCACGTAGAAATTGAATACCGAAAGACGGTAAGTATCTTTTGATTGGCGTTGGTGCGAAAAAAAATCCAACCAGGAGGAGGCCCCCAGATACGTCCGCCATTTTGCAGCATAATCCCAATGCATATGGAGGTCTATCTGTGGAAAGAAACGGGAAACACCCGAGGGAAGGGCAGTAATGCTATTGATAGCTGCCCCCATTCCGACGGAGGGGCGATAACGATATTGAGGTAATAACCTGTACGTGGCACCGAGGTCCAACTGTAGGGTTTTATACGCTGCAGCGGTCAGGTGAAGACCACTATAGAGGGTAAGGTCCCTCGTCAGGCCATACCCGCCATAAACAGAGGTAAAAGGGATGGGGATTGTCGCTCCGGCGAAGTCGATAACCGGTCCACCAAAATTGAACCCCACCGCTTTTTGTCCTTTGTGTAATGGCTCTACAAAGCGGGTCGGTGCACAATCGAAGAGTATCAGTGACAGAAACGTAATGAAAAGCAGGCGAATCATTCGTCTCATTGTTAGACCTTTTTTGGTGGGTCCATGACCTTACCGCAATTTGAGCAGGTACGCAAGGATTTATCACTGTAGAATCGCTCAAAAACGACGGGTAAATCTTTGACAATATCTTTTAAGGGGAGGGTTTCGTCG
Organism: Saprospiraceae bacterium; assembly: GCA_027080725.1. Lineage (GTDB taxonomy): Bacteria > Bacteroidota > Bacteroidia > Chitinophagales > Saprospiraceae > JALSTN01. Next base: position 16,376 of record JALWRC010000110.1, on the reverse strand, counting down.
TACAGCTTGTGTCCGCAGGATTCACAATACCACTGAAACCCATCCAACACTCCTTCCGGTCGCTGGATTTCAATGACCAAACCGATCGAATGAGCGCTTCTTTGAGGAGAGTGGGGAACACAAGGTGGGAGATGAAAAATCTCTCCTTCCCGGATGGGGATATCGCGGGGACCTTGCTCCGGGTCAATAATTTTAAGGACCATGTTTCCCTCTATTTGATAGAAGAATTCGGGCGTTTCGTTGTAGTGGTAATCCTTTCGTGCGTTGGGTCCCCCAACGATCATAACAATATAGTCCGTGTCTTCCCAAACCACTTGGTTGCCCACGGGAGGCTTTAATAAATGACGATGTTCGTCAATCCACTTTTTGAAGTTGATCGGAGGATGTATAGTAGCCATGAGGTAATTTTTGTGGTGAAGGTATAAAAAATCTCGCTTTTCTGTTATGAAATCGTCGGATTTGTGACACTAAATACTATAAATGGCAACTTTGGAGACCAAAAATAGCAGATGGTTTGTTTAGGTGGTGTGTATTATTAGTTTACTTAACGATAGCTCATAACAAAAATCAGTATTTTATAACCAACTAAAAGAAAGTATTATGTTTAAGTCAAAGTACTCTTGTTTTGTAGAGAAGGTTTCTAATCTTCGTTCGATACCGTTATTGCTCATGCGATGGATACTCGCCTATGGATTTTATAGTCCTGCCATGATGAAATGGAAGGATATCAATAGTATTGGCGAATGGTTTGGCAGTATGGGGATTCCCGCTCCGCTTTTAAATGCTTATTTGGCGGCTACTACAGAGATCGTAGGAGTCGTTTTGCTAACGTTGGGATTGTTCACCAGAATCATTTCTATACCCCTTATGGTAACCATGGTAGTCGCCATAGTAACCGTCCACCTGAGCAACGGATTTGAGGCGGGCAACAATGGATACGAAATACCGCTTTACTATTTGATTATGTTGCTGACCTTAGTGATTTATGGAGGAGGAAAGTTCAGTTTGGATTATTTGCTCTTTGGAGACCGGGGAGACCACTGCGAGAAATAAGATTGGTATTGCGCGGAGCACTAGTGCTTGAGGAACTAAAAAATACAGTATAGAGTGTACAGACGCAATGCATTGCGTCTTCTATCTTCCTCTGACTCTTTGTTGCTCAAATCGTCATTATGCTACGGCATAACTCCCGTTTGAGCGCCTCGATTCAGAAAAAAATAGCTGCGTTTAATACTGGATGATCTTTGTTCCTGAAGCAATAGAATTATCAAATACTTCTCTGTCTAAAAGGATGATTACTTATTATGGAGTACGGAAGGCGCTGTCGGGCCGGGCCCGGGCACCTCTTCTTCGATGAGGGTCATCACCTCTTCCGGATTGCCGACTTGACTTTCGGGAAGTACAAAGTCCTTTTGTTGCGGAAGCTCCGTCAGGTCATTCAGCCCGAAATAGTCCAAAAACCGCTCACTGGTAGAATACAACAAAGGCCGGCCAGGACTTTCGCTTCTGCCGGAGATAATTATCAGGTCCTTTTCTAGCAATTTTTGGACGACATAATCACAATTGACCCCGCGAATGCTTTCTACCTCCGGTTTTGTCGTGGGTTGTTTGTAAGCGATGATGGCCAAAGTCTCAAGCGCTGCCCGAGATAGTTTTTTCTTGTTGAGATTCTTGAGATGAGCAGTGATTGTAGGATGAAATGCCCCCTTGGTAAGAAAGCGATATCCATCCATCATCTTTACTATTTGTATCCCGAAGTCCTCCTGATTGTATTTGAGGGTGAGGTAATCGAGGTATTCGAGCATGGCTGGTTCGTCCAACTCGATACCGGGTACTTTTCTCAGTGCCTCGATCAATTCATCGACAGTTATGGGGTGGTCTGATGCAAAAATCAAACTTTCTATATGTGGGATTAATTGTAGCTCCAATGGTTATTGTGTTTTTCGAGGGGCTAAAATACGGCAATTCGAAATATATTAAAGAGTATTTTAATGGATGATTTTGTAGAAAAAAGTATATTTGAAGTGTAATTCTCCTAACAAACTGAAACTGCATAAATGACAGATAAAGAAAAAACATTATTTGAAGAGCGCATAAAAGAGCTCATCCTAAAGCACGAAACAGAAATGAAAGAGCTCCAAGCGGTCCATAAGCCAATTGGACCGGAAAATGCCATTGGTCGAATTAGCAGAATGGATGCCATTCACAATAAAAGTATAGCTGAAGCGGCCATTCGCACAAAAAAAGAGAAGATATCCAACCTCAAGCACGCTCTGTCTAAACTCCACACGCCCAACTTTGGTCAGTGCAGCAGATGTGGACAAGACATCAAAATGGCGAGATTAATATACATGCCCGAGAGCAGTCTGTGTATGCGTTGTGCACGGTAGAGCACTAGTGCTCCAGGAACGAAAGTTAGGCATGCTTAACTTTTCGCACCTTATCTTTTTTGTATGAAATGGTCAAAAAACAGAAAAAAATCACTTTTTCATATCCCTCAACCAACAAGTTGAATCATTTGATTATCACATATATACAATAACTATATATGTAAAATTATATATTAGCCGAAGTTATTAGTCAAAAAAAATCGCATATAATTTTTTTATATATGTAATATTGTTATACCTTTGCGTTGTGAAAGTGGTATAAACCCTTTTTCAAGCGGGAAATGCAAACCTACCTTTTCCTGTAAGATTCAACCTAGAGATATTTTGATAATAGATCCGTTCTGTCGAATAAGCGTCAACTGATTACTACGCTTCATTCTACAGTTCTCAATTAATCATTTGGAGTCAATTCCACGTACTGGTGTAACGTACACGGGTGCGGTGGGTATGTATTCATAATTATTTAACTCATCAAAACGGATCTTATGATGAAAACGAATTTTACAAATCGGTGGTGTTGCAAGCCCGGGTTACTCAAAACACTAATGATAGTGGCCCTGCTGTACATCGTTCCCAAAACCCAAAACCGATTAGTAGCACAATGTTCGCTGGATTGTACTTCCTATATGCAATTTTCATTGGATGAAGATTGCTATTCGGAAGTGACACCGGACATGCTACTCAATGCCGACAAAACCTCTTGCCCAACAGGAGAATTTGAGGTCATTCTCAAGTATAACGATAAGGTTATTCCGACCAGTCCATTTGTTGATGAAACATGGATTAACAAGGACTTATCTGTAACGGTACGAGACACACTCTCCGGCAACAGTTGCTGGGGGACGATTCATGTAGAGGACAAGCTTCCTCCGGTACTCGAATGTAAGTCAGACTCCTTTTATTGTTTTGATTTATACACATGGACCGGACCGACAGTGCACGAAGCATGTGGCAATCCTGTGGATTTAAAGGTGGTGGATGAGCGTATCTTTCCTTATTCATGTGATCCTCTATTTGTAAAGAGGATTGAGAGAGACTACATTGCCACAGACAAATGGGGAAACACCTCCAAAATCTGTACGGATACGATTTTCTTGAAGCGCATTCCTCTGGATTCTATTGTTGCACCCAAAAACTGGGTAAAGGGTGCGATTATTCACCCCAAGCCCATTCCTCCAATCATAGGGGACACGCCGGCTATTTCATGCGTAGACATAATGGCAGGAAGGATACCGCTACTGGACAATGGTGCACCGAGTTGGAAGTACACGGGAGTACCCACAGTAGGAGGATTTAAGTTGTTCCCAAATGCAGATGTGTACTGCAACACTACTACCTTTTTCCACGATGTTTATTATGGCAAAGTGGGATGTGTCGAAAAATGGATACGATTTTGGACCATACAAGAATGGTGGTGCAATGGTGATTCTATTAAAGTCATTCCCCAAGGTATTGAGATCATCGATACCGTCCCCCCGGTCATCACTTGCCCGGATAATATTACAATGACCACAACGGGAGGATACACCTGTCAAGGTGAGGTTTGGCTCCCGGTACCGGAAGCCTATGATAGCTGCCAAGGAGATAATATAACCATCGATGTAACTTGGCCGGGAGGTTTTAAGCACGATCTTAAAACACCATTGCGAGCAGTGTTACCTGCTGGACATAATAAGGTAACGTATCGTGTTTATGATACCAGAGATACAAAGGGCTGCTACAATATGGATTCATGCTCAATTGATGTATGGGTCAGGGACCAAACAGCTCCGGTTGTAATCTGCAAAAAACACACAACGGTTTCATTGACCTATGATAGTACCGTTCATGTATATGCTGATGTACTTGACAATGGCAGCTATGATGACTGCTGTATCGATAGCATGGTGGTACGCAGAATGGATGAAGGGGGAGATTGCGGATATCATCCATACTTTAGAAAGTATGTTGAGTTCTGCTGTGCAGACGTAGGAAAAACAGTGATGGTCATCTTAAGAGTATATGATTGTCATGGCAACTTCAATGACTGTATGGTGGAGGTAGAGGTTCAAGATAAAATGCCACCGAAGATCTTCTGTCCTACGCAATTTGTATTGGTACCTTGCGAGTATAAGTTTGAAATCGACAAACTCGGAGATTACTTTGGTAAGTTAGTCGATGACAAATACAAGAGAGAGACCCACACATTGTATGGGGATTATGTGTACTCTGTCGGAGTATTCCAGGGAGAGTTGCCGTTCTGTAGATTGCCAAGACCTAGTCCTTCCATCGTAAGGCTCAACATCATCAAACGGAATGGCACATTGGATCACTCCACTGTTTTGCCCATCGTAAAAGGTCCGAGAAAACAAACGGTGCACTTAACGGCAAACCTAAGACCGCAGCTTCAGGGAATGCTTTATGTCCCCGGACAAGGAGATATCGTCCTTTCCAATAAAGTGATGGATGGATATGCACACGATAACTGTAAAGTAAAAATAACAGAGAAGTACGAGGACTTTAGAGACCAATGCGGCATAGGGTTTATCAGAAGAACCTTTTATGCCACAGATGCCAACGGCACGGATTCTTGTTGTCAATACATCGGATTTTATCCTTTGACTCCATTTACAGAACAGGATATCGTATGGCCTCCGGACACTGCAGTATTCGGTTGTCACAATCCAAAGGACTTCGGTATTGATGTAACGGGAAAACCCAAATTCAATAACGAAGATGAATGTAGCTTGGTGGGTTATGACTATGAAGATCAAGAATTCAAGTTCTTCAAAGGAACGAATCTCTGCTTTAAAACGGTGAGAAAATGGAGAGTACTGGATTGGTGCTACAAAGCCAAAACGTTTGATGAGTATTGGTCTAATGATTACCACCTCAAAGTGTGGACGCATACCCAATACATCAAAGCGCTGAATAACGTTGATCCGACCTTTACCACATTGCCGGATGATAACAAGGAGTTTTGTTCTTATGACTTGAAATGTAAAAAAGGACCGGTTGACCTTCTGGCGACGGCAACGGATGATTGTACACCGGGGTCCGAGTTGAGATGGGAGATGCATCTGGATTTGGATTGTGATGGTCATTATGACCGAGTTGAAACCGGGCTGGGAGATACCATTCGTTTGAAGGATTCTATTGCATTGGGATGGCACTGTGTGAAGTTTATCTTCGAAGATCGATGTGGAAATCAGGTGGTGAAGTCACGCAACTTCCACGTCATTAGTTGTAAGGCGCCAACGCCCTATTGCAATGATGGAATTGTCATCGAACTCATGCCGGTAGATTTGGATGGAGATAACAAGCCGGATTGGGCAATGATAGAGACTTGGGCTACAGATTTTGATTTGGGAAGTTATGGTGCTTGTGGTCATAAGGTAAAGCTCTCTTTCTCCAAAGATACTACGGACAAGTCCAGAATGTATGATTGTGATAGCCTGGGTCGAAGAGAAGTAAAAATCTGGGTGACAGACTTAGAAAATGGCAAGCAAGCATTCTGTGTTACACATGTCGAAATACAGGATAACAATAAAGTGTGTCCGACAACGACAAATCTCAAAGGAGAAATAGCGGGTAACATCAGCAATATGGCAGGTGCGCCATTAAACGGTATCCCGGTACAGATGACGGGAAGTGCCAACATGGAGATAACTACATCTGGAAACGGACATTTTCAATTCCCAAAAATGCCGTTTGGCGGATCATATGAGGTCATCCCAAATAAGAAAACCGATTATCTGTACAAAGTGAATACGCGAGATTTATTGGCCATTCAATTCCATCTTTTGGATAAGAAAGCCTTTGATCAGACGTATAAGTATATTGCTGCTGACGTGAATATGGACAAGAAGATTTCTACAGCAGATATTCTCCTGCTCAGAAAGCTCATTCTTGGTAAAGTATCAACACTACCAAAAGCACCGTCATGGAGATTTTTACTTAAGGATTATCAGTTTACAGATCCAAATCAACCGTTTGATTTCCCAACAAGCTACCACTTGGATCCGTTTAGCGAAAGCCATACCGATATGAATTTTAATGGTGTGAAAATGGGTGATGTAAATGGAGATGATGGAGCAAACGGACTGCGTTCAGGCTCTTCGACTAGAAGTAAAACTACACTGGAGTTAGTTGTAAATGATATGGAAGCAGACCAATCCGGTGAAGAGCTTGTGATCCCGGTCAAAGCATCCAATGTTAATGAATTGGCAGGACTACAACTCACTTTCAACTTTGATCCAACATTGCTTACTATCACGGATGTCACTCCCGGTGTACTTTCTATTACAGAAGGTAACCTCGGAATGAACAGAATGTCAAGCGGAATAATGACAATGAGTTGGAATACACTCGATGGTCATGCGATTGATATTTCCGGAGAAAAAGTACTCTTTACCCTCACCTTTAAGACAAAGGCACATGTGAAGATATCGGATGCCGTTACAATCAGTTCTGATATCACTCCTGCTTTAGCATTTGGGGAGGATACCGATATGAATCTACGATTGAGATATCAGTCACCGGAAAAAGAAGGTGCGCGTTTTGTTCTCTTCCAGAATATTCCGAATCCATTCGAACACAGTACACGAATCGGGTTTGATTTGCCGGAAGCGACAAACGCTGTTTTGACTATCTTTGATATGACAGGTAAGGCCATCTATACAAAGGCTGTCTCCGGCAACAAAGGATACAATGAGGTAATTGTCAAGGGTTCTGACCTCAACACACAAGGTGTGTTGTATTATCAGTTGGGAACCAAGACACATACCGCAACTAAGAAAATGGTGGTTTTGGGCCATTAGATCCGTCATTCTAACAGTGTAAACTGAAGAATTTCAAAGGGGTTCCTTTCCGTATCCGGGAAAGGGACCCTTTTTATTGTATCTTACTACCTTTGTGCCATGAAAATAGCTCTTGCACAACTCAATTTTATCTTAGGAGACTTCGAGGGAAATTATGGAAAGATTTCTACATCGATAACTCAAGCGATAAAAGACGGGGTGGATTTGATTTGTTTTTCCGAATTAGCGGTCTGTGGATATCCGCCGAGGGATTTCCTGGAATTTGATGATTTTATTGCTCGATCCAACGGGATTATTGAGAGAATCAGCAAGCAAACGCAACAAATAGCTGTTATCGTCGGTGCACCGGCCATTAATCCTGTTCCGGAAGGCAAGGACCTGTATAATGCCCTCTATTTTATACACGAAGGGGAGATAAAGTTTATCCAGTACAAAACACTACTTCCCACCTACGATATTTTTGATGACTATCGATATTTTGAACCCAATAGGATATTTGATATTGTCCGGTTTAAAGGCAAGAAAATAGCCTTGACGATTTGCGAAGATATTTGGAACATCGATAATGATAATCCTCTATATACCATCAATCCGGTGGAGGAGCTCCGGACTCATAAGCCGGATATTTTGATTAACGCGTCCGGGTCACCGTTTGATTACCAACACATGGAAGAGCGATTGGAGGTGATAAAAGGCAATATCAGGAATTATCCGGTGCCGATATTCTACGTCAACCAAGTGGGTGCACATACGGATTTGATCTTCGATGGGGGGAGCTTGGTCGTATCACCCAATACAGAGGTTTACGATCAATTTCCCCTATTTGAGGAAGACTACCGGACGTATGATTTAGATGAAGTAATACAGGGAAGAGAGTGTCCGTGTTCCACTTATGATACTATTGAAGTGATTCATGATGCCTTGGTATTGGGGATCAAGGATTATTTTGAAAAGCTGGGTTTTAAACGGGCGATTCTGGGCTTATCGGGAGGAATTGACTCGGCTTTAACCGCGGTTCTCGCAGCCAGGGCACTTGGTCCGGACAATGTGATGGGCGTCCTTATGCCGTCCGGGTTTTCATCTTCTCATTCGATTCCGGATGCAATGGATTTGATCAAAAACCTGGGCATCAGACACCATACCATACCGATAGGCAAGCGATTCGACGATTTCATACAAGATCTGTCTCCCCTATTTCAAGGACGCAAACAGGATGTAACGGAAGAGAACATCCAGCCGAGAATACGGATGATTTATCTAATGGCCATCTCCAATAAGCTGGGCTACATATTGCTCAACACGACGAATAAAAGTGAAATGGCGGTGGGATACGGTACATTATATGGAGATTTGGCGGGCGGATTGTCTGTCTTAGGGGATGTGTATAAAACACAGGTCTTCGAGCTATGCAAGTACATCAATCGCAAGGAGGAAATCATCCCGGAACACATTATCACCAAACCTCCTTCAGCAGAGCTTCGCCCGGACCAAAAAGATTCCGATAGCTTACCTCCCTATGACGTCCTGGATCCGATTCTCTTTCAATATATCGAGTTACAAAAAGGACCGGAAGAAATTATGGCCTCAGGTGCAGATCCGTCCACGGTCCGAAGAGCCCTCCGTCTGGTCAACATGAACGAGTTCAAACGCTATCAGACAGCCCCGGTCCTGAGAGTGTCTCCAAAGGCATTTGGAATCGGAAGAAGACTGCCGATCGTAGGGAAATACCTGTTATGAGACGCTACCCTTTCCTTGCACAACTTCCCTAATAGACGTACTTTTGCTGTATGAATATGCAAGATAGTCACAGGCACAAAGGAATGCGCAAGCGATTGGTGGAGGAAGTTCGGCGTAAAGGGATAAAAGACGAAGCGATTCTGGCCGCTATAGGAAAAATTCCCCGTCATCTGTTTTTGGACAATGCCTTCGCCGAATGGGCCTATAAGGATATCGCCTTCTCTATCGATGCAGACCAGACCATCTCCCAACCTTATACCGTCGCTTTTCAGACCAGCCTCCTCGACCTCAAAAAAGGAGATAAAGTGCTGGAAATAGGTACGGGATCCGGCTATCAAGCCTCTGTACTGGCTGAGCTCGGCATGAAGGTATACAGTATCGAGCGCCACGAAATCCTTTACAAGAAAAGCACCTTACTCCTTAAAAAGCTCGGGTATTACAACGTTCTTACATTTCACGGAGACGGATATAAAGGTCTACCCCGGTATGCCCCTTTTGATAAGATTCTCATCACGGCAGCGGCTCCGGAAATTCCCCAGGCACTTATCAATCAGCTCCGTCCCGGAGGGCATCTCGTTGTCCCGTTTGGCGCCGGACCATCTCAAAAGATGCTGAGAGTAACAAAGGGAAAGGACGGCCGATTGACCGAGGAGAGCTTTGGTGATTTCCGTTTTGTCCCGTTGGTCAAAGGACTGGGATAAGGGAGCGATATGTTGAACAATAGAAAACGCCCCAACAATAAAGTCTCATCTTGTTGATGACCTTTTGCCCGTAGAAGAGATTTATGTAGTAAGGCAAACCTCTGTTTTATACGCACAATACTCTTTTGTTATGAAAAAGTTACTATTCTTTATTTTATTAGTAGCAACCAACTTGCTTTATGGGCAGGTAGAGGGAGATACCAAACCCGGAGTTGCTAATAGCAAGTATTTGACAAATGTCCGCCCGGGAGAAATATCCCGTAAGATGCCTATCGCCTTTGTCGCAGAACCCGAGCAGGCAGATATGACATTTACCCCTAATTTTACCCCGGCTTCGTCTGAAAACCCCGGGGAAGAAGACGGGGATGTGATTTGGGAGAAAATGCAAAAAGCCGGTGAACAAAAGCAAAAGGGGGTGTATCCAAGTACAGGGGAAGGGGTTGAACTGCGGCGTGTCCGATTTGAAGTAACCGAAGGTTTTTTCTCCCGGCTAAACGGAGGTTGTCCCAACGACAATACCATTGCCATTTCCAATTCGAATAGAATTATGAGCATGATGAATGGTCATGTGGGCATTTATACTGCCGACGGGCGCAGACTAAATTTGTATTCCCTAGAGCGTTTTTTTAAAAATCACGTGAATGACCCATGTGATCCGAAGGTCATTTACGATCCGGGGGTCGATCGTTTTTTTATGTTTGCCCAACCTTGTGGAAAAGTTCGTAAAAACATTGCCTTCGGTTTTTCTGTCACCAATAACCCCAACGGAAAATGGTATATTTATCTGTTTCCCTCTGATTATGACGGAACTGGTACGTGGTCGGACTACCCTAAAATAGGTTATACAAAGAAAGAAATGTTTGTCAGCCTGAGAATCTTCGATTCGAATCGTAAATACAAACATACGGTCGTTTATCAAATGGACAAAAAAGAGGGATATGCAGGACAAACCATGACGTACAAAACATGGCCGAATCTTCCGTTTTCCACTACAATAGTACGGTCAGGAACGGGAATATATGGTCCGGGAGCCTATTTGGTTAGTACGAGCAGTCATGAAGGATCGGAGATTGTTTTGATGGATATCACAGATAATTTGGACAACAATCCGGTGATGAAAACATACCATATTCCCACAGTTAACTATGATGTCCCGGGAACATGTAGTCAGTTGGGAAGTACCAATAAACTCGATCCTGGTGATTGCAGAGTTCAGGATGCGTATTATCAGAATGGAATAATACATTTTGTGTTTACGGATAACATATCCGATTGGGCAATAGTGAGATATCATAGGCTAAATGTGGAGATTCAGGATGGCAATAATTATAAGGTTATTCATTATTCCGGTACGAAAGATTATACTTACCCGAGTATCTCTCCATTTACAAGTGATATCGAAAATCAAACCTCCATCATACACTTTCAAGCGACCGGTCCAAAGTCCTATCCCGAGATGAGAGCTGTGGTCTTCGATAGTGATTTTGAATTTCAAAACTCGCAGTTAATACAAATCGGAACAGCACCTATGAATGATTGTTATTCATCCAAGCGCAAAAAAACAAGGTGGGGAGACTATACCGGAATCGCTTTCCTTTACAATGCAAAGACCCCTACTGTCTGGGTAGCCGGATCGGTAGCAAACAGCAATAATACGGATTGGAACACATACATAGCAGAACTAACTGCAACCGGTTTTCCGGTTGGTACAAAGGAGGTTCTTACCCATCATTTGGACATCTATCCCAATCCTACCACAGAGCGTATTCATATCTCTTTCGAATCGGAATCCAAGCAGGGAGCCCGGTTTTACCTGATTCATCAAGAAGGGGTGGTCATCAGCCATCTGATGTCCAATGTATTGCATCCGGGGACAAATCAGTTTTCATTTGATGTACATACCTTGCCTTCCGGCATCTATTATCTCACCATTATTAATGATACCAATAAAATCATCACAAATGAAAAAATTGTCGTTACTCATTAGGTTCCTTGTAATCGCACTTGCAATACTTACCTTATCCCAATGCACCCATCAAAAGAAAGCCGGCCAATCCGCGGGAGGCAACAACACCGGCAAGCAGGGGAAGGCACATTCCGCAACCTCACCAAACGACGGAGAGGATCAGGCCCGGATTGATTCGATTATGCGCAGCAAGACACAGCGAAAGAGACAGTTTCCGGGAAGCGAAAAGGTGGAAAAACACTAACGGATGATTTGGCGATAGTGTGTTTCAGTCACTCCCGGAGGTCATTGAGTGACCAGTCGTATTTGAGATAGCCGATGTGTTGATCCGGCCGGATTTTGGTACGGCTGTATTGGTTGAGGAAATCGTGCAAAGAACCGTCTTTGGTGAAGTCTCCACGAAACCACAGGAAAATACTTGACACTTTGACCTTATCCGTTGTGATGCGGTTTCTCAAGGGGTCGTTGACAAATCGGATGGCCGCCCGTTGGAGTTGATCGTCTATGCTGTCAGCGGTATATGCGTGATTGGACAGCGGAGGACAGGAGTAAGAGGCACAATTAATCGCAAAATGGATCCTCGGCTCTGCAAATTTTTTGCGCAAAATGTCATGTTCTATATTGCCAAGATTATATGTTATTCCCTGGATGGAGATAAAGTTGATCTTCCAGGGAGAATTGAGCAACGGGACGGTCCAGGTGACTTTTTTGATACTTTCGACGGGATAATGCCGGATGATGAGCCGCACGGTAAAGGCATTGTAAGCATTGATCCAATATGTCAACTGCTCGTGTTTTGACCAGTGTTTGTCATTGGGGTGAGCGGAAGATAGCAGATCCAAGTATTGATTAAGCAAGGCAGAATCTTCTATGAATCCCTTGTAATCTACCCAGCCTTCAGGCGTCACATGGGACTGTAGCAGCCTTTCCCATTGATCGTGTTTTACCGGAAAAGAAGATTGAGGTGCTTTTGTACGGGCTGCGCATCCCAACAGGCAAAGAAGGAATGAAGCGAAGAATACTTTTGTTAATATTTTCATGCGATATTGATTTTACCGGTGTATTATTTTTTGGTATGAAATGGTACCATTTCATACCAAAAAAATACGAATACTACACACAGTACACCTTACTCTTTTCAGAATTGAGGAAAGAGGTATCTGTGTGTTATTATTTATTATACAATCTCCCCTCCACAACTCGAGCCTGCTCCGGCAGTACAACCATAGCATGCCTGATGCACCATGATATCTGTTCCTTCCAGGGTATCCGGATCGAGGTCAAAAATGGTAGGGTTTTTGAGTTTCGACTTTAGATTGAGCATTTGGTTAAAATCACAATCGTACAGCGTCCCATCCCATCCTACAGAAATAGTATCCAGGCACATCACACCCTCCAATGTGGCCGGATTGAATGCATCCAGCAATGTGTGCATATAGTTTTCGTAGTTGTCGGTCTCCAGTAAGTACTCCAAAAATCGGCTGATAGGCATGTTGGTGATGGCGATGAGGTTATTGAAGTCGATATTGTATTTTTGTTTCAACTTGCGTTTGAACTGCGGCATCAAGACAGATTGGCTCGCCGGGAGGAAAGTCCCGGTAGGGTTGTATACCAAATCGAGCTTCAGATCACTGTCCGGCTGTCCATAACCCAACCGGTTGAGTTTTTGTAGTCCCAGGATAGAAGATTCAAATACTCCTTCGCCGCGCTGAGCATCCGTCCGTGATTTATTGTAATGAGGCAATGAAGAAACCACATGCACTTGGTGGTCGGCCAAAAACCGGGGGAGGTCCGAATAATTCTTTCCGGCATTGAGTATGGTGAGGTTGCACCGGTCGATGATGTGGGCTCCCAGCTTTCGGCATTGGGATACGAACCATCTGAAGTGCACATTCATTTCCGGAGCCCCGCCGGTGAGATCCACGGTAGGAATGGAGTACTTCTCAATCAAGTACAAGGCTTGCTCCAGTATCGCTTTGGACATTTGTTGGTCTTTGCGGTCCGGTCCGGCATCTACATGGCAATGTCGACAAGTTTGGTTGCAGAGCTTTCCGAGATTGAGCTGGAGAATTTGGAGCTTGGTGCGCTTTAACGGCATTTGCCGGTGTTTTAGCACAACTTGCGAAAACTCGGGGAACTTTTCCGATTCAAACCGACTTCTTTGCAACACATCAAACTGAAACGTAGGATTGGCCAAGAGGCTATCTCTTTTCTTGAGAGATGTAGTGTTTTGTCTAATACCCATATATATTTATTACATTGTCATTTTTTTGACGTGATTCA
>JALWRC010000109.1 GCA_027080725.1 Saprospiraceae bacterium | reverse complement strand
GACCACTATGATGTGATATGGGAAGATGGCAGTCGCAGCACGAAGCGTTATATTCACAAAGGAGGGATCTATTCGGCTCGTATTTATGACCCAAAAGGGAGATTCTGCCCGGTAGATGACACCGTGGTGGTCACGATGCCCGAGCCGTTACGCTACCAATTGGAGGTAACAGACGAGCGATGTTATGAAGAGAACAACGGCCGGATTACGGCCAAATATATATCCGGTGGTGGAGGAAAAATCTCCTTATTCCTCGATGGAATCCGGCAAGATAGCATCGAAAAACACCTCATCGTTCTTCCGCCCGGATCGTATGAAGTTATGTGGAAAGATAGCCTGGGTTGTACTGTGCATGAAATAGTAGAGATAAAGGCTGCAGATGCGCATTACGTCGATCTCGGTGATGATTTTGAGGTCCGGCCTCGGGAGTCATTTCGTATCACTGCCGGAACAGATGTGCCCTCTCCGTATGAAGTCGTGTGGAAACGCAATGATTCGGTTATTGTAAGTGGGACAGCACAAACCGCGTTGGAGTCCAGTATTGGAAAAACATCAGTGTTTGAACTGTGCGTCATCGACAGCAATGGTTGCATGTATTGCGATGCCATCACCGTAAGGGTACTTGAGGAGGAGGGCGGTGGCATATACCTCCCCAACGTGTTTACCCCTAACCAAGACAATGTAAACGAGACTTTCCAACTCTTTTCAGAAGAGGAGGTCTATCTCATTTCATTCGAGATCTTTAACCGTTGGGGAAATACCGTTCAGGCCCTCTACGATTTTCCCTGTACCGGGGGATGCACCCTTTGGGACGGCCAACAAAATGGAAAGGATGCCTTGCCGGGGGTCTATGTATATCGCCTTATCTACCGGAATAAAGAAGGAGAATTAAAGCAAATCGCAGGAGATATTACTCTGATGCGTTGATGAAGCTCGCCATTTGCTAAAACGAGATAATGCACATAGCCTATACCTTTTAGATCCGACTACGGGCAAGCAGGTGATGATATGCAGGAATGGTTACCTGCCCAATTTTAAAATGCGCAGGGCGCCACGCATCACAATCAAGAATACAATGGTCCCGATAATCAAATCAGGTATACCGGAATGGGTGTAATACACCAGCACTCCCGCCGTGATGACTCCCAGATTGATGATTACATCATTGGAGGTAAAGATAAGGCTGGCTTGCATATGTGCTTCCTCTTTGCTGCCGGATTTCTGTAAGATATACAGGCAAAATGCATTGGCGATGAGGGCCAAAACGGATACGACAATCATCGTCATAAAATCAGGCATCCCTTCCTGCCCCATAAAACGACGGAGCACTTCTACAAAACCCATGGCAGCCAATACAATTTGGAAATAACCGGCCCATCGAGCTACGCGCTTTTTCTTAGCCACCGCTGCTCCCACTGCCATTATGCTGATGCCATACACAAAGGCATCTGCCAACATATCCAGACTATCCGCCACCAATCCCATAGACCTGGAGAGCAGGCCGGTAGCCATTTCGATGAGGAAGAAGGCAAAGTTGATGGCCAGGACGGTCCATAGCAGTTTTCTCTGATGGCTCTGCTCCTCGAAATCCACCTGGTCACTCAATTCCGTTTGGATAAGACGCCCACCCAGTTTAAGCCCTTCAATTGCCCGGGTAACCTCTGCCTCCGCCGATTGATGATAGACGGTCAACTGCCGGTTGGGGATGTCAAAATCCAAATGAACAATGCCTTGTATTGTATCCAATTTCATGCGGATTAAACGCTCCTCCGATGGGCAATCCATTTGTGATATTTTATACTTTGTCTTATACATACTGCTTTATACTGTCCGCGATACTCTCATCGAAATCCCGGACAAAAATACGATAAAAACAAAGGACCATTGGAGAGGATGAATCGGGAGGGGCATTGCAAGCTGCACATCAGTGCGTAGAATCAAAAGCATTTGCATTGGCAATAGACTTCATAAATTGAATAGCCTTACTTTTTGGCCTTGCCCCAAAAAGTAACAAAAAACCGGAGTCCTCCGGAAACAAAATAACAACCCCATAAACTCGCTCTAACGTGTACAAGATATAAATGGTTAAAACCATTACAAAAATCGTCTGTAATATCCATCCCACGGTTAAAACCGTGGGCTATGTTTACGGCATAACTCCTGTTTGAGGAACGAAGAGGCAGTGGAAATGAGCGAGATGATGTGTATGGTTATTTTCTGCACGGAGCACTATAGCTGACGAAGGAAGACTTGGAAGTGGAGATGCCATCACTGTCCCCGCTTTTGGACTTTTTGGCTGTGTTTTTCCAGGTCTTTAATCGTGCGAACGGGTGCCTCGCTCAAAAACAAATTGGTAATCCACTGCGGGATATATCCCCCGGGGTCCATTACCACTGTGTAGACAAATGCCACTTCGTCATTATCCACCGGCGTTAAGTCCCAGGTTACATGGTACATCTTCACCCGAACGACTCCGTCGTAAACAGGTACAGATGCAGGATGTACAACATGGGTAGAACCATGCCATGAGCCATCCATGTAGTATCCGTGATGAGCTGCAAGGACCACGTCCCGGTCACTCAAAGGAAATGGAAAATCAATCCGGATATAATAAGTGAAAGCCTCCGGTCCATCCATGCTAACCAGCCTGGATTCCTGACAATTGTACACCCATTCCATATACTCCGGAACCGTCTCTAAAACATGGGTAACCGCTTTTAGATTGGCATGTATCGTCCCGGTCAACTTGACTTCCTTGATTTCAGATCCTTCAGAAAATCGCGTATACAAAAGGTAATCCCCTTCTTTGACAGGCTCCCCCCAATCCACCATATATTGTTGAGCCACGGCAATCGACGGGAGAGCAATCCCGGTCAAAACCAGTACAAGGAGCACTCCTAACAGATTATAAAAAGTATTAATATGTCCCATAGTTGTTTTGTCCAATCTATCATTATCACCGGTTCGATAACCTTCGACCGTTTTCTAACGCAACGCTTCAGAATTTGTGTATTGAGAATGAAGAAAGTCTATATCTGAAACGCCACCTTCCCTCATTTAACGCTGATTTTTGGATTTTGTGATATGAAATCGTGGATTTAATGTTGTAAAAAGTCAAAAAGGCTATCCGGTCTTCTGCTAAAACCACATAGTCCGCCATTTCATACAAAATACACGATATAACACTACGAACCCAAAAGCCGGCTTTCCCGGAGAGAACAACATATAATATGATATACATGTGTACAGCAAACTGTACAAAGACTATTTCTTGCTTTGTCATGCCCCCTTCATTTATGATCAAAGGCAACACTAACTGACGGTAAAATTCGTTCAACTCAACGAGTATATCGCTCCCTAATCCTCCCGGTCAGCATCCAAAAAATTCCCACCGGCATAAAAGCACTGACGAGGAGTAAAACCAAATCAAAAGAAGGGATGGCTGTAGCTCCGGTGACCAATAACACCCCTTGCCCGAAGAGCATGGCCTCGCTCACCAAGATGCCAAAGAGAAGAAGGAGCAGACCGGCGGAGCTCCATGACCTCTCGCTCGCTAAAGCGACTAAAAACAATAATAAAAGGCTCATAAACCCAAGAGTATAAAGATGGAGATAGCCGATGACAAAGAAATGCTTGTAACGCATCACTTCGGCTAAAATCGAAGGGAACACACTCATCAACTGGAAGGTTACTTTGAGCGCGTACGCGACAGATACCAAAAGGAGCAATACCCTTTGCAACAGCCCGGATAGGGTACGTATCTCCTTCCTTAGAATCCGGTACAGATAAAAAAGCGCTGCCCATTGCACTATTGCGGAGACGACCGCCAATCCGTACACCCAATCGGGAACCGCCGTCCAAAGCAACGAAAGGGCATACGCCGGAATACAGGCAGCAGCCGTCATGAGATAAAACCACTTCCAGTCCTTTTCTAATGTCCGCGTTCCACCGAGCTGTAACAACTTCAAAAACACTCCAAATAGAGCGAAAACAAAAAAACCGTTGTATAGGAAATGCAAGTAAAAATAGATCGTATCAAAATACAAATCCCCTTTGCCCAATTCCAACACAACCGGAGGCAATGCCCAAATTCCCAGACTGGACAGATAGTAAAAGTATATACCGGTACGGACCAATCGCGCCGGTAGGCCGCGGTCCTTCTTCAGGTTTTTGAGCACGCCGTGTAGATAAATATAGCTCGCCAGTAAAAAAAGGGATAAAAACAGGATGGAAAAGAATCGATATCCTTGCAGAGGAAAGCTGATAAGTAGCCCGGTCAAGGCAAGAGCCATGACGTAATACATCCGGTGAGTCCTCCTCGCCAACAACTCGGAACCCGGATAAAACGCCCGTCGCACCAGAGCAACCGTCGCAAAAAATCCCCACCCCAAGAACGTGACATGCGAATGCGCTTGCAGAATATCCTTGTAGCCAAAGGGAATAAAGTCCACCACCTTGTATAAACGCAATATCCATCCGTACGTAGCGGTTATTAGAAAAAATGCCATCGCAATGCTAATCTCCCGTTCGAATGTCCTTACCACCTCCTTACCCATAATACCAACACCCTGAATAGGGCCTTTTTAAGGTTTGCTAATCTCTTTGACCTTTTCCTCAAAGTCCCGTTTAAACTCCGGGTAAGCGCTGGTCGCCGGACCGGAAAAACCCGTGTGGACGAATCGTATCCGGTGGGTTCGATCCAGATACAACATGGTAGGATACGACATGATGTGATTGAGTTGGGGGAACGCTTGGATAGCTGCGTCGCGCGAAAGTTTTCCTCCGAGGACAAGGGTATAAGGCATGCCCATCCGCTCTTTGTAGAGTTGTAGATGTTGGAGGGCCCGCGTGGTGTCTTCATACTTCTCGAAAGCCGTCGCGATGACCTGTACATCGGAGGAAGGGTGTGCCTTGAAATACTCCGCCAGAAAAGCGGATTCGTCCCGGCAATTGGGACACCAGGTGCCCATGATTTGTATGATGACGGGCTTGCCTTGAAATGGTGGATCCTCGAGCGAAACCCGCCTTCCGTCAGAAGCGGGAAACCTGAACTCCAACGGCAACTCACGCACCACTTTCGTAAGGGTGTCCGGATCGCGAAGCTCAAACTCTTCGTCGTGCACCGCATCCCATTGGGTAGTGTAATGCTTGCCGGACCGGAAGGTCCCTTGCAAGCTGCCATCCCCATAGAGCCTTGCTTCAAACAAAAAAGCATGCAGCCCGTCGAAGGCAGAAAGCCGCATCTGATCCCCATCGACCACCCCTTCGAGGTAGCGATAATCCCCCGTCTCCGTCATAAATGTTCCGGTCAGATGGCTCCCCTGCTGCCGGAACTCACCGATAGCATACTCGATACTTTTTCCGGTGCTGTCTTCGATACCAAATCTCGTCTTCCACTTGCCGGTCAAGTCCGCGACCGGATGGGCATTCTTCACCTCAAACCGGCTTTTCTTACCGTATTGGGCGTCAAACTCGATCTTGTAATCCCCTCTTGCCGGCACTTCCCAATACCCCTCCATCATCCCCTGGTCATGGACCGCATGGATATAAGTATCGTACAACGGAAAGGCAATAAGCAGCGTATCTCTTGCCGTCATGGGGTCCCGGCCGTACGTCACCTGATCGAGGACGATGCGCTCCTCCCCATTGTGGATGACGATGACAAAGGAATCTGGCTCTAAGTATTTGACCTCAAAGAGGAACGGAAGCTGATGTTTGCCCGGCTGATATTTCATGACATCCTGCTTGTTGTAGAGCTTCTTCTCAAACGGGATAATCTTCTCCACCCTGCCGTCGAGATAGAGGACGCCCCGCCACATTCCTGGCGGCAGTTGCTCATACGTATGGTCAAAACTCAAGCATCCGCCCATCAGCAAAATGAGCGGGATGAGCGCAAGAATGAATTTACTTTTCAGGTATGAAATGGTGGACTTTATGCACATAATCAGGACGATCTTTCTCCTACAAAATGATCCTTTTTATACTTAAAAAGCACATTAAAGGTAGTCAATGACCCGTATATCCGGGTGAGATACTGCTGGAGGTTGACTTTGTCTTCGTCGGAGAGTTTTTTGTTGGAGTTGATACGTTGCTCCATGACGCGCAGGCGATCACGCAACATGACAATCTTATGAAAAAACACATCAATCGGTATCTCCTTTTC
Organism: Saprospiraceae bacterium; assembly: GCA_027080725.1. Lineage (GTDB taxonomy): Bacteria > Bacteroidota > Bacteroidia > Chitinophagales > Saprospiraceae > JALSTN01. Next base: position 27,182 of record JALWRC010000109.1, on the reverse strand, counting down.
CTTGAGATCAGGGTCACCCGGACGTAGGATCATCATTCCCCCATCCCATTTATCCCCGAGCTCCACCACCTCAGTGATATCCGCCCAAGCACGAAGAATCTTGATAAGAGACTGCTCTGCATCGTCAAAGGTGACCTTGTTGGCAATAGGGACGGCTTCGATCACCTCCCAACTCTTGTAATTCCTCCCTACGTGTTTTAATCCGTACTTAATAAAACTCACCTTGTAGGCGGCAGTATCCACCTCTACGATGACGCCGTCTCCGTATGCAGGATGATTGACCCGTGAGCCGACGCCCAATGTTTCCATTTCACTCATGATGTTTTCGCTTTTTAGATTGAGAGGGTAAAGATAGGCAATAGATGGGATATGCCCCGGCCAGGCGCAGATTGGTGTGTAATACTAATTGCACAAAAATGAACAAAAGCATCGTTTTTGTCACCATTTTTGCATACCACACTTCTCAAGCATTTAGCCTATTGGACCGGGTAAAAATTTCGCCAAAACGGCGTTAGGTGATATTATAAAGCCCTGCACTTCGCTATCGCTCGTACAGGACTACAATGAGGACATCCCTACGGGATTATTTCAGTTTCTCAAATCAAAACAGTACAACTTGTAATACACATTTCATGATCTGCAATAAACCCCTTCGAATCTATAATCTCATCTTTCGGCAACATGCTTTTTTTCCTCAATCCTCAGAACAGTCCTATCTCCTTAAGTCTGACAACACGGACCATTGGTAGGTTGAGATTGACCGATGGTGTGTTTGTCCTTGTTTTTTACAAACATCAGTCATAATATTGTGCATAGAAACACGCATCACCTATTAGTTGAATGAATGGAATAAATCAAAGGTCATTTTCAAGCCGTTACTAATGCTTTTACTTAAGCAGCATAGAGCAATCCATATGAAGACAGATTACCATTTTATACAAAATAACCTATGTATGAAAAAAATTGTACTCCTCAGCATTTTATTATGTATTACATCGGTGCTTCAAGCCCAACAAGGCCCTGTTGCCGGATATGGGGAAGCCACAGGCTCCGGTGGACATGTCAGTTACTCCATCGGACAGGTATTTTACTCTTTTCAAAATGCCCCCGGCCACAATATCGTCCAAGGAGTACAGCAGCCCATCGAAATCTACATCTTGGGGACGACGGCGTCCAATATCCGTCTAACCTGTAAAGTCCAACCCAATCCGGTACAGACTTATTTACAACTAAGTATCAACCAACACACCTTGTCATCCCTCCAATACACACTGTGCGATATTAACGGGCGCCCACTTTTACAAGCTAAAATACAGGACCATACCACCCACATACCGATGGGGCACTTTTCTTCCGGCATGTACCTGTTACAGATAAAAGACAACCATTTCAATACGCTTCAAAGCTTCAAAATCATCAAACATTGAAATTAAAACATTTGCAGCCATGAAAAAAACATTTATTCTTCTCAGTCTTCTTTTCGCGTTTAGTGGGGTTGCACAAACACCTGAGACCATCAGTTATCAAGCCGTCGTGAGAACCGCGAACAATGAATTGGTACCCAACACCCATTTGGGGATGCGGGTCAGCCTCTTGCATTTGCACCCAAACGGCAACGTCGTGTACCAAGAGACCTACGACCCCAAACCCGTAACCAACATGAATGGATTGGTCAGTCTCGAAATCGGCTCCGGCACTGCGTTAACAGGAGATTTTAAGGCCATCGACTGGTCCTCCGGTCCGTACTATATCAAGGTAGAAACCGACCCTAAGGGAGGAACGGATTACAGCATAAGCGGCACCTCCCCATTATTGACCGTACCTTATGCCAAATACGCGGACAAAGCAGGCATGGTAGAGACCGCCTCCATCCTGGCAGACGCAGACGGAGATACCAAAGTAGAGGTCGAAAAAAATGCCAATGAAAACATCATCCGCTTCTCGACACAGGGCATGGAGCATTTTAATATGGATAATGGACGACTCGGTGTCAACAATACCGGGAACTCGGTATTTGTCGGCACGGGGGCAGGCGCCCATGACGATTTATCGGACAACAACAACACCCTGATCGGACATGAAGCCGGCTATGCCAATACGACGGGGAGTTTTAACGTCGCTTCAGGCTATCAGGCCATGATGACCAACACCACCGGTTATGCCAATACCGCCTCCGGGGCTCAAGCCCTGTATTCCAATACCGCAGGGCTTTTCAATACGGCTATCGGCGCCCAGGCCATGACCCGCAACACCACGGGCTCCTCCAACGTCGCCGTGGGCATCCGGGCACTGTACAACAATACAACGCAAAGCCATCTCGTAGCCGTCGGCGACTCGGCGTTATTTTATAATCAAGCCGGGGCTAACACCGCACTGGGCTCCAAAGCCCTGTATACTAACACTACGGGTGTAGCCAATACCGCCACAGGATATCATGCTATGTACTCCAATGCTATCGGAAACGAAAATACGGCAAGTGGGTTTAATGCATTGTATTCCAATACGACAGGCAACGCCAACACGGCCACCGGAGTCCGTGCGCTCTATTCCAACACCACAGGAGGAGCCAACACGGCAAGCGGGCTGGAAGCACTTCAGTACAATACCACAGGTTCTAAAAATACCGCCAATGGATACCGGGCTTTAGCGGTAAACAAAACCGGCTCTTATAATACCGCAACCGGATACGCGGCATTGTCTTCCAACACTTCCGGTGCTCGCAACGTGGCCATTGGGAGTGATGCGCTGTATAAAAATACCACTGGTATTAACAATGTAGCGATCGGGCATGAATCCCTGACATCCAACAAAACCGGGACGCAGAATACTGCCACCGGTTTTCGCTCATTATCTTCCAATACTAAAGGGAATTTTAATGTGGCCAATGGATTTTACTCTTTATATTCTAATGTTGCAGGGGAGAAAAATGTAGCCTTGGGGAGTTATACCTTGTATGAAAATACAAATGGCAACAACAACACTGCCACCGGTAATCAAGCTCTTCGTCTAAACAGTACTGGACACAATAACACCGCCTCTGGATTTCAAGCCCTGGGAAACAACACCATAGGAATTTACAACACTGCCATTGGTCACTCCGCCCATAGCACATGTAGTAGATGCATCAACTCCACCGGCATCGGTTACAATGCTAATCCAGTCTCCACGAACGGCGTCCATGTAGGCAACTCCTCCGTCACCTGGATAGGAGGACAGGTGCCTTGGGCCATTTATTCGGATGGCAGGATTAAGACGGATGTGAAAGAAGATGTCTCAGGACTGGACTTTATCACCCGGCTGCGTCCGGTCACCTATCACATCGACAAAGACACAGAGGACAGATTGATGGGCACGGTCGATTCTTCAGACTATGCAGAGAAATATGACATCGAAAAGATTAAGATGTCCGGCTTCATCGCCCAGGAGGTAGAACAAGCCGCCCGGGAAGCAGGCTACGACTTCAGCGGCATTACCAAGCCCAAAGGAGACCGGGACCTTTACTCCCTCTCCTATGCACAATTCGTCGTCCCCCTCGTCAAAGCCGTGCAGGAGCAGCAACAAATCATCCAAAGCCAAAATGCAATGCTTAAAGCTTTGATGGAGGACAGCGCCCGTCAAAAAAAGAAGTTGGAATCCTTAATTACCGAGCTGCATACCCTTAAAGTGAGCCTCCATCCGGTTGACTAACATAGGTGTGTAATACAACATGCACTAAAATAAACCGATGCATTGTTTGGTAACTATTTTTTTGCAGACAACACTTCTCAAGTACTTAATATATTGGGTCGAGCAAAAACACCATGAAAACAGCTTTGGGTGCTCTTATAAACCCTGAACTTCACTGACGCTCGTACAGGACTTGTGAATCGCATTGCTATCCAAGCACAAAAACCTATCTGAAATATCTTACAAAATTGGCTTTTAACTTAACTCCAGCCCTATTGTGTCTATGCAAGACTCGGATAATCTGTACTATTATACCGTTAGTTTGATTAAATCAACCGTTGGTGTATTCAAGCTTTATGATTCTATTGAACCAACGTAACCTTGTGCTTCCAAAAAGTATAATAACTCTTTTGTGAGAATGGGCTTATCGCTCAAAGAATCACAAAAAATAATGCAACTGTATCCCACAAATAATCTTAAATCATTAAACTTTATTAAACATGACAACTTTACTTGATCTCCGGATTTACATTTTTTTATGGGTGGTATTTTCCGTATCCCTCCAAGCCCAAAACGTAGGCATTGGCACCACAACACCGGATGCCAGCGCCAAACTCGACATCAACGCCACGGACAAAGGGCTGCTCATCCCACGAATGACCAAGGCACAAAAGGAAGCCATAGGCTCTCCCGCTACGGGCTTATTAATCTATCAGACCGATGAAATTTCTGGGTTTTATTATTACAGCGGTAAAGATTGGAGTCTACTAACGGATAATTCTAGTACTGTGAAGGAACTCAATGACCTGAGCGATGGCAAGTCAGACAGTGACGGATCCTCTGTTTTTTTAGGTATCCATGCGGGGATGAATGACGATGCTACGGACAATAAAAACACAGGAATAGGATTTGAGGCTTTAAAATCCAATACCTCGGGATATAGGAATACTGCCAACGGATATCAAGCTCTTTATAACAACACCACGGGATATAAGAACACCGCCAACGGATATCAGGCACTGAATATGAACACCACGGGGAATTACAACACCGCCAACGGACATCAGGCACTGTTTAGTAACACCACGGGGAATTACAATACCGCCAACGGGAATTCTGCACTGTATAACAACTCCACGGGAGAATTCAACACCGCCATCGGGTTTAGAGCACTGCTTAACAACACAACGGGGAAAAATAACACCGCCAACGGATATCAAGCTCTTTATAACAACACCACGGGATATAAGAACACCGCCAACGGATATCAAGCACTGTATCACAACATCACGGGGGTTAACAACACCGCAAACGGATATCAAGCATTGTATAATAATACCTCTGGAAATTACAACAACGCCAACGGATTTGAGGCATTATTTAATAACACAACTGGAGACAGGAACACCGCCAACGGGTTTAGAGCACTATTTAATAACACAACTGGAGACAGGAGCACCGCCAACGGATATCATGCACTCTACAAAAACACCACGGGGTATGACAATACCTCCAACGGATTTGAGGCACTCTATAACAACACCACGGGGTATCAAAACACCGCCAACGGGCTTGAGGCACTGTATAGCAACACCAACGGATATAGAAATACAGCCAATGGATATTATGCTATGCATAACAACACCACGGGATTTTCAAATACCGCCATCGGGAATGAGGCTATGCATCACAACACCACGGGGAATCACAACACCACCATCGGGTCTTATGCCCTGCATTCCAACACCACGGGGAATTACAACTCCGCCAACGGATATCAAGCGCTATATCACAACACCTCGGGGGTTAACAACACCGCAAACGGAAGTCTGACACTGTTTAGCAACTCCACGGGGGATGACAACACCGCCGTCGGATTTAAGGCACTGCTTACTAACACCACGGGATCTCACAACACCGCAAACGGATTTAAAGCATTGGTTTACAACTCCACTGGGGATGACAACACCGCCAACGGGTATGAAGCAATGTATTCCAACACCACAGGGCATGACAACACCGCCAACGGATATCAAGCACTCTACAAAAACACCACGGGGGATGACAATACCGCCAATGGAAATGGGGCACTGTATAGCAACACCTCAGGGAATTACAACTCCGCCATCGGGAAACACTCACTGTACGAAAACACCACGGGGGATGACAACACCGCCAACGGTTTTGAAGCCCTGTATTCCAACACTACGGGGTTTTCCAATGTGGCCATTGGGACCAAGGCCCTTTACAAAAACACCGACCGCTCGAATCTAGTAGCCATCGGGGGCTCCGCTCTTTACAATAATGGAGTGGGGGCTACAGCCAGTTTCCATGCCAAATACAATACCGCCGTGGGTTCCAAAGCCCTTTATTCCAACACCACGGGATTTGACAATACCGCCAACGGGTTTTATGCCCTGTATAAAAACACCACGGGAGATCACAACACGGCAATAGGACGAAGTTCTCTTGTTAACAATACTACAGGTTATTATAACACCGCTTTGGGATCAATTGCCTTAGCATTAAATTTTACAGGAAAATACAACACGGCAATCGGGAGTGTAGCATTATACTCTAATATGTACGGGGATAATAATACTGCTGTGGGCAATAGTGCTTTATATAATAATTCGGGCAACGGTAATACAGCTGTTGGAGTAAATGCTTTATACAACATAAACTCGGGGCATAACAATGTGGCTATCGGTATAGGTGCCATTAAAAATTGTATTGGTCGCTCCAACCTCGTAGCCGTAGGGGACTCGGCTTTATTCAATAACGGTACTGGGGCAACATTACCCTCCCATGCTGCAAACAATACCGCCGTCGGTTCAAAAGCCCTGTATTCCAACACTACGGGGCATGACAACACCGCCACAGGCTACCGAGCCCTGTATTCCAACACCACGGGAAGGTGGAACACTGCAAGCGGGTATAAGGCCTTGTACTCCAACACCACGGGGAATGACAACACCGCCAACGGATTTAAATGTCTATATTCTAATACCACCGGAGGCTATAACACCGCTTTTGGGTATGTAGCCCTAAACTATAATACTTCAGGGATTTATAACGCCGCCAACGGATCTCATGCCCTGTTTTACAATACCACGGGGGATTACAACACCGCCTACGGGGTTCAAGCTCTGTATAACAACACCACGGGGAGTTATCGTACAGCTGTTGGATATAGTGCCAATTCTGATGGCGCTGCTTACGACAACTCCACAGGACTGGGCTATGACGCCGAGCCGGGAGCGAGCAATAAAGTCATGATAGGCAATTCTTCCGTCACATGGATTGGAGGACACTCTACCTGGCACAATACCTCCGACGGCAGGGTCAAAAACAACGTCCAAGAGGACGTCGTCGGACTGGAGTTTATCAATGCCCTGCGTCCCGTGACCTATTACTTTGACAAAGACAAAATGGATGCACTCATCGGCACGGTCGATTCCAGCGACTACCCGGAGAAATACGATGTCAACAAAATCAAACAATCCGGTTTCATCGCACAGGAAGTAGAGCAAGCTGCCGAAAGCGTAGGCTATGATTTTAGCGGAGTGAGCAAGCCGGCCGGCGATGTAAAATACTACAGTCTCGCCTACGCCGAGTTCGTCGTCCCCCTCGTCAAAGCCGTGCAGGAACTCTCCGCCGAAAATAAGAGCCTCAGGAAATCCAATGAGAACTTAAAGTCCAATTTCGAAACCCTCTCCGCACGATTAGAGGCTTTGGAGGCGCTTCTCCGGGATAAGACAGAGAACACAGCATTTAATAATGATTAGCACTCCGGAAATGAAACAAGATAACAATATGATGATAGCAACTCCGGACATCTGGAAAAGTAGAAATAAAACCTTCTGTACATTTCTACAAGACCGGTTAATTGTCCCAATAGAAAGCGCAATCCATCTACTCGACATAGATCAAATTCTTTATCTATCAGCAGACAGTAATTACTGCAAAGTAGTACTAAAGGAGGGGCCCGATATATTTTGCGCCAAAACGCTCAAATATTTCGAGCATCACTTAATGCACCGTGGATTTCTGAGAATTCACTCCAGTTATATGGTCAATCTCAAGTATGTGACCGCCATATGTCGAACGAGTGGCTTTCAGGTATGTGTCAAAAATGATGTCAAATTGCCCGTATCCAGGAGGTACAAAAATCTCCTTTTTGACATTTGTCTTAAAGGGTAATGAAGACCGATTGCCTCCTTTGCTATTCTATGCACCATAGGAATTTGGATTCTTTCTACAAGTGCCGGGTCCCGGGTGATTAACCCTCCCAACTCCGTACTGACGATAGGAAGACCGGATAGCGGGTATTCAGATCAACCGAAGTGAGACAAAAACTCATTTCTCCTTCGTCGCGCTACCGGAACAGTCGTCCCATCGGACATAATGACCGTCCCCTCTTTTAAATACCGGACGACATGCTCTTTGTTGACCAGGTACGATTTGTGCACCTGAATAAAGCCGTACTTTTCCAACATAGCTCTAAAAAAGCCCAATGGATAAGAACTGATTATCTCCTCTTTGTTAACGAGTTTGACTTTAGAATACCTTTCCCATCCTTTGCAAAGGATGATTTGCTCCACTTTGACCAGGTGATATTCATTGTCAGAGGGAATCGCCACCTTGGATTTCCGGGGATAATCTATTCGATTGAACGCATATTCTCCGGTAAGTGCGTTTTTGTTTTTTATCCTTTCAAGCGCTCTGTTGACCGCTATGACCAGTTCTTCTGTCCGGACCGGCTTCAGAATATAATCTACCGCATTGACCCGGAAAGCTTCCAGTGCATACTCATCGTACCCTGTAATAAATATAATCTCAAACGTGACGATGTCAAACTTATCCAACATATCAAATCCCGTTCCGCCCGGCATTGAGATGTCGAGAAAAACGATGTCCGGTTCATGCTGTACGATTGCCTCAAATCCACTTTGCGCCGAATCCGCCTGCGCCACAACCGTCAGGTCCTTGCAAAACCGGTCGACCTTGATTTTAAGCACCTCCCGGAGTTTAGCTTCGTCATCTATGATTACCGAAGTATAATTCATGGTTGCCTGATGTGATATTAATTGTATGCAGTGGTTTTCATTCGAATGTGTATAACAACTCTTGTTCCACTATATTCCTCGCCTTCAAACAAATCACTTATGCTGTACCGGACATCCACCCCCCCCAATGTATTAAATGCTTCTATCCTTTGATCAATATTATTTAACCCCCTGGAGATATGCCCTGTTCTCCTGAAGGCCTTGGCAGCTTCCCGGCCGATGCCATTATCCTCGATGGTTATAACAATATACTGCTCTTCCGGTTGCTCAAAGTAAATATTTAATTTTCCGGTCTTTCCATGCATATTCCTCAATCCGTGATGTATGGCGTTTTCGACAAAGGGCTGCACGATCATCGGAGGGATGAGGATGTCAAGATTTTTTACCATTTCATACCTCAACCGCATGATTATTCCCTTGTCAAAACGGATTTCTTCCAAACCGATATACAACTTCAGCATTCTTATCTCTTCCGATAATTTGATAAACCTCGACTTGGATGAGTCCAGAATATACCGTATGAGAAGGGCAAAATTGGCCAAATATTCATCCGCCTTTTCCGTATCCATCATATGGATATAGTATTGTATCGCCCCCAAGGCGTTATTCATAAAATGAGGGTTCATTTGTGCCTGTAAAGAATTCAGTTGCAATTCAGATATTTTACGTTTTTGCTCCAATCGCCGCCTCTGTGCATTCAACCGTCGCTTCAACATCAAACTCACGGACCAATACACTGCTGCAATGAGGAGTAACAAACTCCCGAAAAACAAGTAATACGCCGTGTAGTTATGATGTACTTCGAAGTCCAAACGAGTTTCCCCCGAATTTTTGTCCGGGTAAACCATTATACTAAAATCATCCTCCGGCAAATTGCTCAACTTTATACGCCTGTCATCCAGGTTTACCCGAAGGCCATTTGCATTCTCAAGGAATCTTACATTAATTTCCTTTTCTATGCCCGGATTTTTGTAATAATCCGTGGTGTTAACCTGGATAACTACAGAATCTGTAGTATTGTACAAGCGTATTGGTACTGATACAGACACCTCCTCAGCTTGCCCCTTATCATAGACGGTGATCCGCCGGATATCGATCTTGTGCGTCTTTTCCCAAGTTAACATCATTTGAGGGTCAAACCGCAATAATCCATTGAGTGTACCGGCATAAATGTATCCATTTTGGTCTTTTTTGATGGCTTTCGTATTAAACTCCCGATTGGGCAGCCCCTCCCAGTCATAGATACTCTTGATGACCGTCAGATTAGTGTCCAAAACCGAGATCCCGTTGAAGGTCGTCACCCAGCAATGCCCTTGGTCATCATTCATCATAGCTGCCACCATGTTATCACTCAGCCCTTGACGGGTGTCGATGATTTTCTCTACGGTATATGTGAGTGGATGCACGACGTAAATACCTCCTCCCCGGCTACCGCATAACAGCCGGTTCCGGTAGGGATATACCATTGAGATGTGGTCATACAACATCATCCGGGATTTACCTCGATATCTATTCAGCAACGCTATTTCCTCAAATGTACTATCCAGCACGTAGAGCCCCTTGAAGCTTCCCACCCAGTAATGACTCTGCTTATCGACGTACAACGACCTGACAGGGGCAGACAAACGCTTTATTCTTTCCATTTTTTTTGTCTTGAAATGGCAGAGTATAAGGGCTCCTTTTCGACTTGACTTGTCATGCCCTCCCAACAGGATTTTATCGCCCCCAAAAAGAATCATGTCATTCATCCTGTAAGGAATCTCTATTTGTTCTGCAAGGTCAGAGGTACGATTAAAACGGTAGAGAATACTCTTGCTTTCTCCCCCGAAACACAAGGCGTAATAGCTGTCCGTACTGTCATCGTAAAGCAATCGTGTGGCATTGTAAAAACTATTTCCTCCTTTCGGATGATAAGGGCTCAAATAAAAGTAAGGAGGGTTGTCATCAAACTCAAAAAAGCCCTTAGCCTCACTCGCAAGTAGAAGCGTACCGGTAGAGTCTTTCTCGATGCAGGATATGACATTTCCAAACTCTTGCAACTGCGTTGTGCTGTCCCGCCATACAAACAGAGCCCCCGGGCGAAGCAATGTCACTACCTGGATGCCATTGTATCCGACGAGAAAATACCTAAACCATCCATCATCTGTATAGACATCTGTAAAGGTATTGCTCACTTTGACCAAGCGGCTCAAATTATGCCACTCGTTCAAGGTATCCAATAGAAAAACATAATTCTGGATCCTGGACTCCAATGAATACGATAGGATGATGTTTCCTCCCTTGTCCTTTTTAACGATGGCCGGAACTTCCTTGACCGGTGGCCGAATACCCAATGACTTCCAATGACCGGAAGACCATAAATAGATGCCACTGCGGGTAAAAGCACAAATCCCATCCTTTCGCTCCATCAGTGCCCCCTTCAACTCTGTATCCCTGCAACTGTCGGATGTAATATGATATATCCTCCCTGATTGGGTTTGAAGTATAAATCCATCCGTCGTAATAAAGCCGGTAGTGATTTCCTCATCCAAAGTAAAACGCACGTGTAAAGGAGCTTCTTCTCTCGCGTCATTAACCTCCGTCAAGCTGTATCCGCCATTTGACTGCCCTATGAGAAAAAACAACCTTCCGGAGAGCAATAACGGCTTCCCTTGATGTCTTCCCGGTGCAACTTCCAAGCTACCCGGCCGGAGTACGAAGTACTTTTCAGAGTTCTTTATAGTAAATAATACAGTGCCATCCCGCAACAAATCCAGCCGGTCCACCTCCTCCGGCAAAACCCGCTGCTCTCGCATCACATCTACTTTGACGTCCTCAAATACCCTTCCGTCAAATCGCTGGATAGCATTGGTCTGAACAATGATAAAATAACCGTTTTTATCCCTAATAACGTGATAGACTATCCGTTCCTTCAAGCCTTGCTCCTGGCCTATTTTATTCACGTCGACAAATACCTGAGACGTCGCCGTCCAACAAAACAACAGAAAAATAACCGCTGATATCCCCCTGACCAATGGATAAAAGCAATCCCAAGAAACAAATCGTAATCCGGAATATATATTAGTTGACAAATACATTTCTACACAAAAGTCAATCGGCAATACTGACTTTTACGGCAACGCTGGGTAAGACTGCAACAGCCCTTTCCGGAATGGACCTAACCGCCCTTCCGAACCCTCTATTTTAAAGCTGGTTATCATCCGGCAAAGTCGTATATCGATCGGCGTAATCGAGCATCTGGGTGGCGAAATCCTTGGGTTGTACCAACAGGATATCGGTGATATACCCGTCCTTGTCCTTGACCGGAGTGAGTACCGGATTAACAAATCCCGAATAGGGTTTGATATGCAGCTTGGCTACGCGCTCCAACACTTCTTTATGCAGTTCTTTATCTACCTGCACGCCGTAATTCTCGACCAGATCGTGTCCCGCCTGATAATCGCCTTCTGACTTTATGCGCTGAATTTCCCGGAGCAACCGGCCGAACAACTCCCGCAGTTTGCCGTAATCTTTGATATCAAAATACGTCTTTCCATCGCGCTCTTCCCGGATGATAACCCCGTCTTTGGCCCCTTTCTCCAATGCCCATTTGGCGATGAGCTGGCGATTGCGCATGTGGGCCTCTTCGATGTTCTTACCGGGTTTTATGCGGCGAAGTTGTTTCATCAATCCATTGGAGATGTAGCCGTCATACTCGGCTTTGCCGGCATCCGTGCTCGGGATAATACCGAGTTGGACGAGCTGTGGATCCATGATAAAATAGAGTGCCACCAGGTCGGCACGCGCCTCCTCCAAAGTGGAAGCATAATTCTTCAATGTCTCCTTGGGGGTTCCTACACCGGGATTGATTTTACCGGAAGCGTGTCCGATGACTTCATGGAGAGCGGTGGACACTTTGTCGGCGATATTGCCGTACTTTTCGCTGAGCCGGATTTCTTCTTCATCATTTGCAAATTCTTTTAACATTCCTTTGCCTCCTGCATTGTGGTAGGCTTCGATTAAGTTGCCGAGGCTGACGGATTTGGAGCCGTATTGTTGACGGATCCAGTTGGCATTGGGCAAATTGACCCCGATGGGTGTCGAAGGGGAGGCATCGCCACTTTCTCCGGCGACATTCACCACCGTATAGGTGACACCGACGACCTTTTTCTTCTTGTGCTGCGGAAGAATCGACGAGTGGTCTTCAAACCATTGGGCGTTCTCTCCCAAAACCTTCATACGCTTGGAGGCTTCAAAGTCTTTTATCTCCACAATGCTTTCGTATGAGCCCTTGTAGCCCAACGGGTCATTATATACTTCGATAAACGAGTTGATATAATCGACATCGCCCCCGGTAGCTTGCACCCATTGGATATTGTACTTATCCCAGGTTTTAAGGTCTCCGGTGGTGTAATATTCGATTAAGGTGCTGAGGGCTTCCGCTTGTTTGGCATTCTCGGCAAATTCCTGTGCTTTCTTCAGGTTGGATATGATCTTCTCAATGGCCTGCGAATACATCTCATGGAGCTTCCACACCCTTTCTTCCAGCTTCCCATCGGGGCGACGCATGAGTTGGGAGTTGAGCCCGTAGGAGATGGGCTTTGGATCATTCTTGTCAATCATCTTCTTGTAAAAATCCTCTACGTCCTTTTGTCTAAGGTTGGGAGTATAAAAATTGACTGCAGAGTTATAAACCAAATCCACATTGGGATCGAGATTGACCTTTTTGGTGTCGAGTTCGGGATCATACATCAGATCCAAGACTTCGGGATGGAGGTACTTCCCGGTAACTGCAAGCACTTTCTCTAACCATTCTCGGGAGAATCCGGGTACGAATTTATCCATCGAATAATGGTGATGAATACCATTGGAAAACCAAATCCGCTTGAGATAGACGACAAAGGCTCGCCACTCTTTGGAGGATTTGTCGCCTTTATAATTGCGATACACATGCTCTAAGGTGCGGCGAATTTTGAGGTTGTGGCGATAATTCATATCGTACATGATATCGCGCCCCATATATCCGGCCTCGGTGAGATAATACACATACTTCTTTTGCTTCAGAGTAAGTGAATCCCACCCCGGAATCTGATACCGCAATACCCGCAAATCTGCAAAAGTATCCACCACCCAATCAAATCCCGGCTCTTCGGCTGCAGTGGTCTTCCCTTCGACCGGATGAGCTGGATTATCGCCCTGACTCGCATTTTGACACCCCACGAGACTCAAGAGGAGCCAAAGCATTGTTATTGTACTCGTAAACTTTACCATTTCATACCTGATTTATATCCATTAATTCGTCTTCTTCTCCAACCATATCACACCGGCAGTATGGGTTTCCGGTATGAAATGGTTGAACCTGCTGCAATGATACAAAAAATCTTACAATCTCTTGCCCCTATATGTGTATTACAAAATGCACTAAAATGAGCCAATGCATTGTTCTGTCACTATTTTTGCATGCAACACTTCTCAAGCATATAACCTATAGTACAGGGCTACAAATATGGCATCCCTACGGGATTATTACAGTTTCACAAATCAAAAAAGGTACTGCTCGTAACACAATCACCCCAATATCATCCTTCATTTTCAATAAAAAATAGTAACTTTACCTCCGGTACACCAAAAAACAACGAGAAAATGAAAAACGCACTCACACTATTATTCTGTTTTAACATCGCGCTTCTCTTTGCTCAGACAACTATCCTCCGGGAAGATTTCACAAATGAGGTTTTCCCTCCTGCAGGTTGGACTTTTGACAGCAGAGAAGACAACTGGGAAAGGGCCGACTCTCGAATTGCCGGTGGAACAACACAAGGAGAAGTACGATTAAAAGGATATCCGAAGTTCTCCGGAACGACCAGAATCATTTCGCCCAAGATCGACCTGACAGGAATAGATCAAGTCATCCTGGAATTTAAAAACACGGCTTATTATCCTGCGAAATCGGCAGGAATCGAAGTTATAGGCGTCGGAACAAGAACAAGTGATGGAAAATGGGCCTCTTCTATAAGATTCTTCAAACGAGACATTATCGAGCAAACCGATAGAACCCTTATATCCGTACCCGCTGGTGACAGAACCGAATTTCAGTTTTGTCTTTATTTCGCCGGCAAATCATCCAACATTGATTGGTATATTGACGATATTCACCTTTACAAAGCCCCTATACATGACGTCAAAACGTCGAGGTGAACGGCCCTTCCGTTTATCGCCCCAACGATCAGGCGCGCTTTAGTGCACGCGTGCGAAACAATGGAAAAAAGGCAGAGAGCTTTAATGTCCTTTGCCGGGTTTACGACCAAGATCAAACGCTGCTCTTTACAGACACCACAAGACTTGACAATCTGCCTCCCTCTATGGTAGCTACCGCCACATTTAAGCCCTTCACCCTATCCCGCCCCAATGCTCTCTACAAAGTAAACATCTCATCCCTTCTATCGCAGGATGAGAAAACCGACGACAACACCTACACAAAATACGTGTACACTTACACCACCCCCAGAGACCAAGTCCTCGTCGAAATGGGCACTGCCACTTGGTGCTATGCCTGTCCCGGAGGGGCGAGGGGAGTGGATGACCTGATCTCCCATGGACATCATGCCGCTGTAATCGAATATCACAACAGTGATGACTTTTCAACTCCGGAGGGAGAGTTTCGAATAAGCTATTACAACATTAGCGGAATTCCGACTGCCATCTTTGATGGAGACGATCCAATCGTAGGGGGGAATTCGGCTCACTCTCTTTACAATGGGTATTTACGCAAATACAAAGAAAATGCCTCTGTAATGACCGGAGTAACACTCCGACTGGATGCCCAAATAGAAGACCAGGATTACGCCGTAACGGTAGACCTCCAAAAAGTCGGCCCCATCGCAGATACCAATCTGGTACTCTTCTTGGTACTCACTGAGTCAGACATCGACTTTAAGTGGCAAAACCAGGAAAAGTTGAACTTCGTACAGCGCCTGCTTCTGCCGGACAAAAGAGGACTATCGGTTGATTTGGCACATCATACCAGTGTTAAAAATACCTTCAAACTGCATCTCAAAAAAGATTGGGATATCGACCACCTCGAACTCATCGCCTTCGTGCAAAACAAAGACACCAAAGAGGTGCTCAATACTTCCAAGGCACTTCTTAGCAAGTTATTGGGGACTGAAGAAAAAGCGATTGCGCAAAAATCCTCGTTCTCCATTACCCCAAACCCTGTTGTGGATGTTGCTTCTATCCGGGTCCACGCTCCCACTACAAAGCATCTCACTGCAAGTGTATCAGACATGACCGGGCGCCTGCGCCTCTTCAGACAATTGTCTCCTCCAACAAAGGCCACCTTTTCTGAACGATTGGACTTATCCGGTTTAGCCCCGGGGCCCTATATCCTCCGGCTTAAATCCGGCCATCAGACCCATACCCAAATAATAATGAAAGAGTAAACCGATTAAATGGGCATTGCCTGAAGGTTAATAACGGGGGCGCACCCAAAGCATTCACTCCTACGCATCGAGATGTTCAAACAGGATAGCCCAAGGTTTTAACCGTGGGTTTTAGCGTAAAACTCAATTCTGGCAATAGTTTTAGCCATATTTATCATATGGACTTATCCTATGAACGGAATCCCTAGGCAGCGTTTGGGACTTTCAACGCATCTATACATTGTTGAAGAAGTTCACTAAATAATACGCTATGTCAAAAACTTTACTTCTTTTGTCATTACTCCTAATGTCAACCATTTCATACGGACAAAACTGCAATCCCCCAGCTGCAGATGATTGTGAAAATTCATATGTATTGTGTGGATTGTCGGAATTGGATGGATATGCCTGTTCAAATCCTGACATTTCCAACCCTACAGGCCCATTTCCAACCCTTTGTTTTGGCCAAGGAGTTTCACATAACACCAATTGGTGGGCATTTGTGGGCAATGGAAGCAGGATTGAAGTTACCTTTGAATTTAACCCGAAGGATTGTGAATTTGCCGGAACAAGCTGTAATGGCATCCAAGCCGGTATCGTACTTTCCTGCGGTGGCCCGCCCTTAGATTGTAATGCGGCTTGCAATACTTCTACATTTACATTAAGCGGAGTTACAGAAAGCTGCCATACTTATTACGTATGGGTGGACGGATGTTGTGGGGATGTCTGCAGTTATGAAATTAGTGTGGGACAGGGTAACAAGGCTAAGATTCCCCTTCCACTACCAGAGTTTGAAGTGAAAGGAGAAAAGTGTCTATGCAATGAGGTCGAGGTGTGTATTGGCGATCTGGCCGGGTCTTGTCAGGCACCGCTGAGATGGACAATTGATGGAGAGCCTATGCCCGATTTCGAAGATTGGCAGTGTATTAATATGCCCGTTCCGGAGTCTCCGGCCGAGGTATGTGTGACATGGCTCATCGGCAACCCCCGAAATCCGGACGCCATTTGTGATGAGCAGACCAAATGTTTTACCCTTAGTGCCGATTCGATCCAAACCGTCCGATTGCGGCCCGAAACACTTTGTTATGAAGTGCATCAGGAGCAATATACCTGGGGGATACACGGAGTAGATACGACCATCGAGAGCTCTTGCGTGGACCCACCTTGTGTCTTGTTTGCCCAAACCGGAACCGGATGCTGCGTGCGCTACGAAAAGGAATTCACTTTACTGCCCAAGCGCGATACCGGCATAAAATGGGTGTTCCATTGTGACGACTCCCCTTACATCGATGAGAATCGCAGGGGCTATAACCAACCCGTATGTGACAGCCCGGTGACATGGACAGCCCCTTACGGCGCCGAAAAAACCCTGTGTGATACGACTTACAAACTGTATTTCGACCGGTACAACCCCAAGGTGGAGGCACATTACACATTCAATAGGGCGGAGGACACGGCCTTCGTATCTGCTTCTTTTGAGTGGGCCCCAAATTGTATCCATGGCATTATTACGGAAGTGCCGGCTTGGGTCACACCTGACAATGATACCATTTGGGAACCGGATTTTACAATCCGTCTTGATACTGCTTATACCGGTGGAAGATACGACTTCTATATTAAGGTGATATACGAAGACACTTCCGATGTACGCAATAACGATACCTGCTTCTACAATACGGGAAAATTCAAATTCATACCCAAAAAGACCACCGGTCTGAAGCCCCAAAGTAACGCGAGCGAACCGCCTTTCTTGCGAGTATTCCCCAATCCGGCAGATGCGCACTTTTTTATCGAATACGATGGAGCGTCCAGCACCGATGGAGCCCTCAGCATTTACCACTCTGATGGCCTGTGCATCTTAACCCGGGAGTATACTATTCGTAAAATAGGAGCATTGCTGAAGATAGATTGCAGCCATTGTGTGCCCGGCCTCTACTACGTCGTACTCCGCCGGAATGGGCAGGAGACGATACAAAAATTAGTCATAAGCCGGTAAGGGTTTTCCCTAACTGAGAAGTGAACGGATGGATATTTTGGATGACTGATATCTGTTGAGGAGAGATTTGGCGCGGGGCTATGATTGACATAGGTGGAGGATAAGCGAAATAAAAATCACCTGGGCTCTAGTGCTCCGCGCACAGGGCAATTGAACTTACCTTTGAGCTATCAGGCATTCCATTTAAACCCCTTTGTCGGTAATTAGCAACACCGACTAAGTATTCTTCAACATTGCTAACGTCTCACTTCGACCTTCTTAATCTTTCCTTCCTCATCCAATACAGAAAGTACTTTATCCAATACTCCATTGATAAATTTCTTACTTCTTTCGGTGCTATAGAGCTTTGCCAATTCGACATACTCGACGATAGTGACATTGGTATGAATAGAGGGAAAGTCCAAGAACTCCAGAGTTCCCATCTTTAATATAATGAGGTCTATTAATGCGAGCCGGTCCATGTCCCAATTTTCTACTACGGGTTGGATAATCTCCCCAATAGCCTCTTGCCGATCGAGGGATTTTGTCAGCAAATTGAGTCCAAAGTCATTGATCTTATCGGCATCGGGATATTGATTCCTTAGGTCTTTACCATGAGTTGGGAGGCTTTTAATCGCCTTCTTCACCGCTCCAATAATGAGGGATTTATCATCGAGCCAATGGTAGGCAAAATCCTCCATCATCTCCCCAAAATACTCATCCTTCCGACAGTACCTGTACAGTTCTAACAGCGCATCGAGGTCCGTAATTTTACCTTCTTTATAGACGTAATCTTTGTAAATGGGAGAGCGGGCAAAAGACTTGTAAATGCGCTTGATAATATCTTCATTGACCTTGTCTTTGAAACCGTTCTTCCCTATTTCCTTTTGAAAATAGTCATTGGTTACAAGAGATTGTATGAGAGGGTTCTCGTAAAGCCGGGCTCTGAATCCGGTATCCTCTTCCTTCTTTATGTACTTTTCGGTTCGCTTCTTCTTATCTTGCAAGGACATCTCCGCAACCCGTAACAATACATACAGATTGTACAAGTACAAGGCGAACACTTGGTCTATCGCGCGTTTGTAACTTTCAATACACTCCTTTTTTGACAAATCCTTATCGCGATCTATCATATACAGGTGCTGAATCACTTTAATCCTAACACTTCTTCTACTTAGCATGTGTCAATTCAAAATTTAGACCGCGAAGATACACCAATTTTAGATGTTGGTATATATTTCATCTGTTTGTTTTCATTGTATTGTTTTAAGGGCCAAAGGCGCCCATTACCTCAATAGAGTAATATTGCCTGTCTTGACATACTCCTGCCCGTCTACACACTTAACCATAATGCGATACCCATAGGTATCCGGTGCCAGATATTCTCCTTTGTAGGTACCGTCCCATTTGGCATCCAAATCAGAAGATTCGTAAACAGCCTCTCCCCATCGGTTAAAGACAACTACTTTGATCTCCTCTACAAAATTACTAAAGACCTGCCATTCGTCATTCTCGCCATCCCCATTCGGGCTAAATGCATTTGGGGTGTAGACATCCTCCTCATTGCATTTGGGTTGGATGACGACTACCGTTACCGAAGCCGAGTCAATACAGCCATCCGTGTTGGTCACGTACACCTTGTAGGTGGTCGTCTGGTCCGGTGTGGCAACAGGATCCGGACAATTGTTGCAAGACAGTCCCGCTTCCGGAACCCATTCGTAAGTCTCATAATCATCGTTGACATTGAGTTGCGAACTCTTGCGCAAATAAATCGTATCCGGATCGGCCGTAACGGACGGGCGGGGTCGCACCTTAGACACTTCGACTGTTACCGAGCGCTTATAAACGCACCCTAAATCATTAGACATGGTGACCATATAGGTAGTGGTAGTATCCGGCATGATAACTATTTCATCTGTATTTTGCCCACTGACGATACTCCCGGCCGGCTCCCAATGGTACCCCAACATTCCTAATCCATTATTCGTCACTTTAATAGTGCCCTTGGTGTTAAAGCATATAAATTCCGGCGCCTCAATATCAATCTTGAGAAAATAGGGCGTGACCCGGACACTGTCGACCACAAAACACCCAAAGGTATCTTTTGCGACCACATAGTATGTGGCCGGCTCGCTTACCTTCACGGGCAAACTGTCTTCAGACCCGAGTAATATCCCTCCTTTATCCCTCCATTCGTAACTCAAATCCATACCCGACTGTGCGCTTAACACCATAGAATCGGTAAAGCAAAGAACGGTGTCCGCCGTAAGGTCAAATGTAATCTCCGGTGGCACTACGACGAGTACTTCTCTGGTCACAAAACAATCCGGAAAGTCTGAATTGGTGATGGTCACCATAAACTTAGTGGTCTTGGTCACTTTGGCCAAAGGATTGGGGGACTTCGGGTCATCCAAGAATTGTCCCGGAGACCATTGGTAAGAAAATCCGGTATCTGCACCCGGATAGAGATACACCGGTGCTGCAAAACAGGAGATCACCGTATCATTCGGACGGTCCTTTATAAAACCAATTTTAATGGTTCGAACCAAAGAATCCATACAAAATCCCTCTACTTTAAGGGTCACTTCATAGGTACCTTGCTTCGGATAGGTATGAACCGGAGAGGTCGTAGTATCTCGTGTACCATCTCCAAAATTCCAATAGTACTTTCCTGTGTCGGACTGGTTAACAAACCGTACATCGAGCCCCTCGCAAGAGTGACTATAGTCAAAGTTAACCTCGGGCAAATCTTCTACCAAAACCTTTATTCCTCCATCCGAAGAACATCCATATTGGTTGGTCGCTACAAATCCCAATTGATAGGTGCCGGCCTTAGTAAACGTCACCATTGGCATATGGGTCGTTTTTCCTGAAACAATAGCCCTATCAGGAGTCCATTGGTAAACCAAACTATGCCGGCCGTGTTTATTGTCGACAAATACCGGAAAAGTATCGCCGACACATACGTGATACTGCCCTTCATACTCCAACTCCACAATTTCATTGACGACCAATAAGCTATCCGTCCCGGGACATCCATTCTTACTCCGTGCCCGTACATATATCATAGAGTCCTCCCCAAGCATCTCAAAATTAAATTCGTAGGTCCCCTCTGATAATATTTGGGTAAATGCTCGATCCGAGGCCCATTGGACAGTAGATTCTTCACCACCGTTGGTAAAGAGCTGAACCAATCTACTACAGGCAATACTGTCACCCAATACATCGATATCCAAGAGATCGTTAACCTTGACCGTCACCTCTCTTTCTATCTCACAATTATCGTCCGAAATCGTCACATGATAAGTGGTTGTCCGGTCCGGAGAAGCAGTTGGGTTGGGGCAGTCGCTACAGCTCAATCCCGCCGCGGGACTCCAGCTATAATGAAATTGTGGAGAAATCGTATCTACCAGAGGGGTAGAGTCCCCGTGACATATGGCTATATTATCAGCAATAAAATCAACGTCAATTACATTGACGGGAATGCGCTTCATCACCGTGTCCATACACCCATTCCGGGTCGTAAATACCAAAGTTACTTCCAGGGTATCCGACACCGGATGCTGATACATAACGTTTTTACCTGTAGCAGTAGTCGTCCCTGTACTCCCCTTAATCTTCCATTTCAAATTACTATCCACAATGGGGTTTTTATTGTCAAAGGAGGTAGAAATCAGCTCCAGTTCTACGGCATCTTCACACTTATTAATGCTATAGCTAAATCCAGCCCCATAACCACTATCGCCGTAAACAAAAATAGTGTGGCTCGTACTATCTATACAGGTAGAATCCTTGACCGTCACTAAGACAACTTTGTAAGTACCGGGACGGGAATAGGTATGACTAGGATGCTTCTCTGTGGAACCAACTGTCCTGTCGTTGTCTGCATCAAAATACCATTGATACATACCATCGCTACTCGTATTTGTAAAATCTACCGTCAAGCCTTTACAAATAACCGAATCCACTTCAAAATCGGCAATAGGCTTTTTCGGACATATTCTCACATTGAACTCAAACTCCCGGCGCACTATATTAATCAGCCTACCATTGCGATATTCTTCTACACAAACACCTATCAAATACGTGCCGGTCTCTTTCGGTGGGGTCCCGGTTAATCTTCCTGTATGTGGGTCGATCCGGAGAGGAACTCCCCCCATGAGATTATTCAAACTATAAGGGGGCTTCCAATTAATCAGCTCCCACCCTCGCGGATTGGGTGGAGGAACCGGCTTTTGATCCGTGAGGGCTCCACCTTGATAAGGCGTACAAATCCGGTACACCAACGAATCCCCGTCCGGATCCACCGCAGAATGGTCAAACTCAAATGGCTGGTCCGCGCAGAGGTATATCGGCGCCCACTGTTTAAATTTTGCACTCGTGTTTCCCCGCAAAAGCGCATCCTCCGTTATGCGTACAAAATAGGTCGCACCCACCTCTTCCGGATTTGCAATATTGACGATTTTATTGCGACAACACCGCTGATAGCCGATATAATACCCCCCATCGCGGTAAGGGAGCCGTAGTACCCCACTAATAACCTTGTCCCCTCGCTTCAAGTCAGTATATGTCGTGGTGTGCACACAGACATCCTCACCGATCACCTTACACTCACTGTTGACAAATTCATTGAGCGTATCATCCGGATTGAACAGCATAAACAACGTGCCATTAATGCCATAGAGACGAAGCAAATTGCCATCGCCATCATATATCCCCAATCCCGCTTCTTTGTCAAACTGCGCATTGGGGGCACCGTTGTAACAATCCCGGCGCATCGATAAATAAATACGGAACAGACCATCCCCCAAGGACTCATAACGCATTTCTCCTCCGACAATATGTGTCGCATTTGCCCGTTTGGGCTGAAAGACCAACACCGCCAAAAGAACGAATGTGAAAACGGATATTTTTTTAATCGCGTTCATCTTTATATTTTTTTATTTTCATAAGTTTTTCTATTGCCAACCATTTCATACCCAATAAAAACAGTAAGTAAATAAAAATTTAGGTAGTACTTTCTATATTGCTTTATTATCGTAGCCGTACCCCTTTTTTGGCCTTTGCCAGACGCTTTACCGCGATAATCTCCACCCGCCGCTCTTTAGAGGCTTCCGGGCTATAGACGGAGTTTCGCTTATCAAACGGCGAGTCGCTCACGTTTGTCGAAGACTTGGTCTCCCCAAACGGTGCTTCTTCCAAAACCAGCTGTCCCTTATTGATGTATGGGATTAACTGACCGTTATGCCAGTCATAAAATTCATTCTTGAGGCACTGCACCCGGCGTTTACTCAGGCGAAAGTTGTAATCACTCTTAGCCAAGGGACTGGTGTACCCCTTTATGGTCACCTCAAGGAGCAATCCTCCCTCGAGGACTCCCAGCACTTGCTCCATAAACAAATCCAACTTCTTGTAATTAGCCTTGAGGTGATTCTCGAAGAAGTCTTCGATTTCGGCTTCCTTTTGGGGTTTGGTCAGCGGTCCGAACACACCGGAATATTCTTCTTTGTACAACTTCTTATTGGCGTAAAATGGATCAAACAGATCGCGATACCGCTTGTCGGTAGTGGTTAATTTGGTCTTGGGCTCCGGTTCGTCATTCTCAAAGTACAAGACGAGTGGCAACACCTTTTCAAGCATCCTTATCGCAGTACGGACCAAACCAATCTTCTTCTCAATCGGGTCTCCCATTGCTGTCTCCTCAGCTGCAACCGGGACGGTAGCCTGATCGTATTTCTCCTTCGTCCCCCACAACAAATACTGATGCCCGCGAATCAACTCGTAATGATAGTCGTTGCCATTAGGGTTGTGTTCATCTTTGAGCAACACCTTCTTGCCGTCAAGCATTTCGAATAGGCGCACATGCGCATTGGACAATGGTTCCTCCGTATTATCATCCCATACCGATGCCACGAGGGGCACCATCTTCGTGAGATAACCGGTGGCATCCAAATCCCGTATTTTGCGCTTGTCACGCGTATCTATGTGAATCGTATCCGGAAGATAGCCGTCCTTTGAAATGTAAATATCGTATTCCTTGTCGTGCTGTATCTGCGTGACGAGTTGGTTGGAGGTATCCGGCATCACCAAAACCTCCCGTTGATCTTCAGTCAAATCGCGTATTGTAACGGTAGCCCCCTTGATAGCGGAAGAGTCAAAAACATCCAACGCCAAAACATTCAGGTCGATAGGTGGGGGAATAAAATACGCCTTGTATATATCATAACAGCAAGCCTCCAATAACTCATCATAATGAAACGATCCATTCCTGTTGGATGAAAGATACGCATAAGATTCATCTCCTGACATGCTAAAATACACATCATCATAACTCGAGTTAATAGGAGCGTGGAGGTTTTCCGGTTTTGCAAAATGTCCGGGAGAAATCAACCGCGCCTTATATATATCCAAACCTCCATAACTGTCTTCCCAGCCATCTGAAGAGAAATACAAAAGATTCTCAGATGACAGATAAAACGGGCTGTATTCGTCACCCGTTGTATTGACATCAGAGGCGTTGACAGGCTCGTTATATTGATTCTCCCCTGTCTGAATGGCGTACCAAATATCCATCTTCCCCTTGCCTCCGGGGCGATCTGAGACAAAATACAACACCTTTTGTTGGCGTACGGAGTCATAGGCCATCATCGGATGAGTGGCAGTATACCGAGGGAGGTTAATGTTGGAGGGAAGCGCAATAGCTCTACTCCATTTATCGGGTTCGATGATGCGCCGATAATAGAGTTGGCAACGGATTTTTCCGCCCTGGACGTAATCACAGACGGTATAATAGGCAAACTGCTCATCCGGGCCAAAGGACAAATTGGCGCTATGTACCTCGGGAGCATTAATATCCCCGGGCATTTGCCGCTTACCCAAAGAATCGGCATACTGCATAACTCGTGCAATCTTGCGCGTAGGCCGGTATCGATCCTTCTTCTTTCGCCCGATTAAAGACGAGTAGTACAGGGTATCCCCCAAGTCATGGGCACTAAAGTCTGAATAGGGTGTATTGACTTCTTGTCCGAGGTGCTCGAAAGTAATCATGGTATCCGGCTGCGCAGCCACTGCCCAATCACAACTCTTCATCCTGCGCTTGGCATCCTCCATCAACAAGCTGTCCGCATCCGACTCCGAAACATACAATCCAAGGTTGTATTTGGCTTCGTCATACTGCCCCAACTTTTGGTACAAAACCCCCAAACGATAAGTGATATCATCGTACTGATCCGCCTCTTCGGACTGGTAAACTGCCTGGTAATGGTCCTTTGCAGACTTGAGTGCGTGCAAATTCCACGCTGCTTCCGCTGCATAATAATGCAACTTGGTCTCTTCTTTGCCGTATTTCAAGGCATCCTCAAAATGCTTCAGCGCAGAGTAGTAATCTTCTCCGGCCAACTCTGTCTCCGCCATGTCTACCACTTGCCGGAAAGTGGGTCCGCCTATCTGGGCTATAGCCTGCGCTCCAAAGATTAAAATGAGAACTAAGGAAAGTAATCGATTCATTTGTCTATTTTTTATTCTTATTTTCATATCTGATCATGGGTAACGACATCTGGCATGAAATGGCCGGCATTAATACACGGGACACTTTTTGTACTCCTTAAGTGGCTCCACTCTATAAAAATAATACTGCATGTGAAACTCCGGCCCGCCGCGACCTCCTGTAGCCACTTTAAATGCAGAAGTGTTGACATCATAACTCAACCCGGCATACCAATTGTGGTAGTGCAAACCGAATAATGGAGCCCAGGCGTCCCCTACCCTCCAGGCAGCACCGAGGTCAATGGCCATTTGGTTACCCGGCTGCCGGTTGAGGTATAGGCGTAAAAGACCGCTAACCACCTTCTCTTGATATACATTTTGCTGCTGCCACAATCCATTCAACAACATGTCCACAGCATCAAACAGCCGGGCACTCCCCATTAGCGTCGCTGCCAATCTCAAGGGCAACCTCGGATTGTCTCCATTGTCGTAAAAGGTTTGTTTTGGCCGTATGAAATGGTGGGCAGCTCCCCCAAGATTGACCCAGGTTCGGTTGGACTTTTGAAATCTATAATTTATGCCTCCTCCTAAATCCAAATACAAAAAATTAAATCCTGCTAATGGTTCCCGATTAGACAGGGCAGGATTATAATGATCACCGTTCCATTGATTGGGAAATCGCAACTCGTCATCGCGAAATGTCCTTCTATCCAGATTAAGCCCTAAACCGATACTTAGGATGTTACTTGGATTGAGAATCATCGCATAATTGCCAAGCAGATTGATGTCAAGAATCGACAGATGTGCATCTCCCGCATAATCGTACAATACACGAGCTCCCACCCCTATAAAATGATCATCCTTGTAACGCGGATAAATCTTCTTGTCTATCGTCCCGGCAAATGTCGTGTACGGTACCGGAACCGTCGTCCACTGATTGCGATAACTCACCGCCACCCTGCTGGTAGCATTGTGCATGGCGGTAAGTCCGGGGTTGATAAGCATCGGGGCATTAAAAAACTGCGTAAAATGTACATCTTGCGCATACATCCCGCCCACAGCTACCAACAGCCATACAACAAAAATTTTCGTGATAAGTGATTTCATATACTCAACTTTATATAGGTAAATCTATCTATGGTCAAACACTTTTGCATAGAATGAATTAGAGGCAAGAAATGGGATAACTCTTTTGACAAACTCCCTAAGAAAACGTCAAAATCAATGACAAAATAGTGCGTTTTTCAAACGTACACAAAGCTTTTCAAACATTTTTAATACATGTCAATTAAATCAAATTTCTAATCAAATGAATATCAATAATTCACCTCCAATACAAGTAAAAAAATAATTTCACCTTCGCTTCATATTACGCCTATGGGCTGTTCTTCATATACAATATAGTACTGGGGAACTCACGATGCAGAAGAACGTTCCCCGGGACGAATGAATTGCATCAGTGTACTTTTTAACGGAACTTCCTGTCTAAAATAGCCTAAAAATAGCCCGGAAGCCTTATGTGACAGGGCTTTTGGGCGATTTTGTGCAAAATGATGTGGCTAAGGTATTATTTGTTAAATATAATAT
>JALWRC010000108.1 GCA_027080725.1 Saprospiraceae bacterium | reverse complement strand
CTATGCTTCGAAGTGAAAACTGTGCCTTAATGGTACTTAGACCATAGAAGATATAATAACACTATCCCGGGTTAGCGCCGGTTCCCGCTTGGAATTTCGCCGGAATAGGCCATATAATACATCTACCCTGTATAGAATAGCCTCTCTTAACCTTGACTGAAGAATGGACATCTGCTAAAGAGCTACCAAAAGACTTATCTAAACCATAAATATTTACTGGTCAATGGTCTTGTGGTGCAATCAGGCACCTAAGGAATTTTTACTCCTGAAGTTATGTATTGCTCATGCGTCTTTCTCATGATTCTTCAAAAAAAGTGCATTTTGTTATACACACTCCCACGTTTCATCGATACATTAATAAAAAATTTAATGTATCTTTACGGTCATATTTTGTAGGATATGACGAATACGATTCTTGTAGATACGCTTTGGGAGGATTTTCTCCCTTTGACCTTTACCCGGCCGGTTGCCGAATTGAGGGTAGGAGCCCTTACCCTGGCCGAAAAGTGGAGACATGACCTAGGGTCGACCATTTCATACCATACCAAAGACTACTTACAAGCGATATATCCCCTTCAGATTTATGAGGATAATCTGTTGATTAATAGCAGACTCCTACCAACGAAATATTTGTTGGAGCGAGTTAGGCGTCTTCAATTAGGAGAGGCGTTGCAATCCAAGGAGGGATTCTGGGTCGCTGCTCGACTGGGGCAGAAGGCTACCACTGCTTTTTTGGCGGGGCAGAAGGACGAGGATGTTGTGTATAGGGAATGTGCAGGAGATAAACTCGTCGTATTGCTGCGGCCACCGGATTTGTTTGGAGTCAACTTTGATGAGATTGAGCGTGATTTCGTGCGATTGACTAAAGGGAGGGAGACAATGGATATCTCCTCCGGGAATACCGTTTTTGGAGATCAATTATTTGTGGAGCAGGGGGTAGAAATACGCGGGGCGATTATCGACGCAACCCGTCCTGTTTATATAGGCCGGGGAGCAAAAGTTTTGCCGGGAAGCTCCTTGATGGGGCCTTTGTCAATAGGGGAGGGCAGTGTCGTGAAAATGGGGGCGAAGATTTATGGCGGGACGACGATAGGGCCGCATTGTAAAGCCGGCGGGGAGATTAATAACGCTATAATGATGGGGTATTCCAACAAGGGACACGATGGCTATCTGGGCAATTCGGTTTTGGGAGAATGGTGCAATCTCGGGGCGGATACAAATACGTCCAATCTGAAGAATAATTATTCGGAGGTAAGGATATGGCATTATCCCACGGAGCGTTTTGTGGCGACCGGCAAGATATTTTGTGGATTGATTATGGGTGACCATTCGAAGTGCGGAATCAATACCATGTTTAATACCGGCACCGTTGTAGGGGTCTCTGCCAATATCTACGGGGCGGGGTATCAACGCAATTTTATTCCCTCATTTTCCTGGGGAGGGCCGAAGGGTATCCGGACCTATCGATTGGACAAGGCCTTGGAAGTGGCCGGGGTAGTGATGAAGCGACGAGGCAAAGTGCTCGACCCAGCCATGCGCCATATCCTTGAGAATGTGTTTGACCGTACAGAGGCTTTTCGTCCAAAAGGGTAAATCTCGCCAATAGAATTCTGTGATTTGTAAGTGGAAAAAGATATTGAGTTATTTGTACGACATTCCCCTGGAGTCTGTGCGGGGCAGGGATGGTGTTATCCTTAACGTTTGCCTTTCGAAAGGGCAGTACCAACTCTATACCAAACACGCGATATATTCTTATGGCAGCCGGTACGCCAATTTTTACAAACTCTTCAAAAAGATGCGCATTAAGGAAAGCCCTCCGGGAGAAGTGCTCTTGTTAGGGATGGGACTGGGTAGTATCCCTTATATGCTCGAACGCGATTTTGGTGTAGTCGCCAATTACACAGCGGTAGAGTATGATGAAGAGGTGATCGCCCTGGCTTCCAAGTATGTTCTCGGAGCATTAAATGCTCCGGTATCCGTTTTGCATACCGATGCGGCAGCCTATGTGTCGTATAGCGAGGGGCGTTATGACATGATTTGTGTGGATATCTTTGTAGATGACGTGATCCCGCCGGTTTTTCAAAGCATCTCTTTCCTGAAGTCCGTGCAAAACTTGCTGGCTCCGGGGGGCATATTAATCTTTAACCGGCTGTACCGGGACGCACACTCCAAGGCAGATACAAGGAGATACTATTCTTCTGTTTTTAAGCAAGTATTCCCCGAAGCACAAAAGATCGTCCTCGACCTCAATGCGATGTTGGTGGGGACGAACAATACATAATGGGTTTGTTTAACCTTCGATGAACTCCATCAATTCTTTTGAGAATCGCTTTGCCAATTGCTCCGCAGCATCAGCCGTCGGGGCTTCGGTATAAACCCGGATGAT
Organism: Saprospiraceae bacterium; assembly: GCA_027080725.1. Lineage (GTDB taxonomy): Bacteria > Bacteroidota > Bacteroidia > Chitinophagales > Saprospiraceae > JALSTN01. The sequence goes on along the minus strand of JALWRC010000108.1, from coordinate 31,120 downwards.
GGGCTCAGTATTGGAAGGCCGGAGGTGTACCCAACGGTCTTCGAAGAGAATTTTTACCCCGTCAATAGTGAGTACCTCTTGGGTGGGTTGATACTTTTTGGCCATACGATGGAGTAATGCAGGGACATCCCATTCGGGGTTGAGTTGGATTTTGTCCTTGTACATCTCATACTGGGGTAGGGCAGCTTTCCACTGGGAGACGGCGCCTCCCCGCTTCGCAAGTCCGGTCAAAAACAAGGCAATACCGGCCAGCGCATCCCTTCCATAATGTAAATCCGGGGCGATGATGCCCCCATTGCCTTCGCCGCCAATAATGGCATGGACTTCTTTCATTTTATTGACCACATTAACTTCGCCCACGGCAGCAGCAAAATATTGCCCCCCGTGTTGATGAGTGACATCCGCCAAAGCTTGTGTAGAGGACAGGTTGGATACCGTATTGCCGGGCTGTTGTGATAATATGTAATCCGCAACGGCGACCAACGTGTACTCCTCGTTGAAGGGCTGTCCCTCTTCGTCCATGAATACCAGTCTATCGACATCCGGATCCACTGCAATGCCGAGATCTGCCCCTTCTTTTTGGACGCGGTCGCTGAGTTGGGTAAGATGCTTGGTCAAGGGCTCCGGTGTATGGGCAAATCGACCGTTTACTTCATCGTTGATCAGTACGTAGTCGCAACCAAGCGCTTCGAGCAGGGGTGGAAGTGCCAAAGCCCCGGTGCTGTTAATGCAGTCGACGACTACCCGGTAGCCCTTATCCTTTACCTCTCCGGCATGTACGAAAGGCATTGCCAAGATGTCTTCGACATGCCGGGGATAGAGGTCAGCTAATGGGCGAGTGGTACCTAAGTGCTCTATACTTGCAAAGTCGATATTCCCTTGAGCAATGGTATTCAAAATGCTCTGCCCATCCTCCGCTGAGATAAATTCCCCTTTGTTGTTGAGGAATTTTAATGCATTCCAATGTGCTGGGTTATGACTTGCTGTGATGATGATCCCGCCATCCGCCTTCATCCATCCCACCGCCATTTCGATGGTCGGAGTCGTGGATAGATCCGCATCCAATACGTCAATGCCCATCATATTGAGTGTATGGGTCGCCAATCCGTGGACCATCGGTCCGGAGATGCGTCCGTCACGCCCAATCACGACAACCGGGCGTTGGGCCGGACTGTGGGACTTGATCCATTGTCCATAACCGGCGATAGATTCTACGATGTCAATCGGTGTTAATCCTTGTCCGGCAGGATCCCCGATGGTGCCTCTAATGCCGGAGATAGATTTAATTAATGTCATTGTCTATTGCTTGGTGTTTGGTGAATATATTATAGTATCGTTGTTCTTTCGGTGTATACAACTCTATTTGTGGTGTTTTGTTGAGGGCTCGGGCGTTTTATGATGAAGGGGTATGAAATGGTGGACTCTGTAGTGAAGCTTACATCCTTTCCCGAAGGGTTAGAATCCCGGCGCACGGATCCCGGACTATCTGCATTATTGGTTGCAATAATAGTGTAAATTGGTAAAAAAGGAAGCAGAAAATGCATCCCGTATCAATAATGTATTGTATCTTTGCAGTCCCATAGAAAGTATGGGCAGTAAGAAAAGAAAAGAATAACATATCGCGGGGTGGAGCAGTTGGTAGCTCGTCGGGCTCATAACCCGAAGGTCGCAGGTTCAAGTCCTGTCTCCGCAACTAAGGAAAGCCTGTTCGTTTGGACAGGCTTTTTCTTTAAACCCTATTGAATTCGATAGAATATGAAAATCGCAACCTATAACGTAAACGGTCTCCGGGCTGCATTGAAAAAGGGCATCTTGGAGTGGATAGTGGAAGAGCAGCCGGATATCTTGCTACTACAGGAGACTAAAATACAAGAGGGGCAAGTGGATGTGTCCCAGTTTGAAGCTTTGGGGTATCATACCTATTGGAGTTATGCAGAGAAGAAGGGCTATAGCGGAGTCGCCACCTTGACCAAGCGAAAACCAATCGCCATACAACATCAAATGGGGATGGATATCTACGACCGGGAGGGGCGTGTGCTCCTTACGGATTTTGGGGATTTTGCCGTGGTCAATGTTTATATCCCTTCGGGAAGCAGTGGCGAGGAGAGGCACGCCTTTAAAATGCAGTTTTTATTCGATTTTGAACACTATCTTGATGAAAAACTAAAGGAACACCCTTCGCTTATCGTAGGAGGGGATTACAATATTGTGCACACCCGCCTCGACATTCACAATCCGGACAGGAAGGACAACCCTTCCGGATATCGCCCGGAGGAGCGCGCCTGGTTGGATGCTATTTGCAAGAGCCGTTTTGTCGATGCGTACCGGTACATCCATCCGGATACGGTATCCTTTTCGTGGTGGACCTACCGTGCCGGAGCGCGCGCTAAGAATAAAGGCTGGCGCATCGATTACCTTTGTGTTACCCCGGATTTGTCGAGTAAGATAATCTCGGCCCGTCATGCCAATGAAGCCATGCAGTCGGACCACTGTCCGGTGGTGGTGGAATTTGATGGTCTTTGAAGTGGGAGTACAGGGCGATGCATTCCGGCTTTTCTTACCTTGGGAGAAAGTGGAAGCAAAACAAAAGTCCTTCTCTGATGTTTTGAAATCAGGCTATAGCGCTTCATTAGACGTCGACCATATAGCAATGTTAGGTTTGCGGTTTGTAGGAGTGTATTTTTTGTAGAGACTTCACCATTTCATACCATAAAAATGGCACATCAAAAATTATTGTCCGGAGCGCCGGTGTCATTGTTCCGCAAAAGATTGGGCGACAGTGGCCCGCCTCTTATCATCCTTCATGGGATGTTTGGGATGTCAGACAACTGGCAAACACTCGGGCGGCGCTTGTCCGATTATTACCGGGTTTTTCTCGTTGACGCGCGCAATCACGGGCGTTCACCTCATACCTCTGAGATGAATTATGATCTCATGGCGGAAGATGTCGGACTGCTAATGGAGGAGGAGGGCATGGAGAGAGCAACATTGATGGGGCATTCGATGGGGGGGAAGACGGCAATGGCATTTGCCGCGAAGTATCCGGAGAGGATGGATAAAATAGTGGTCGTAGATATTGCCCCGAGGGCATATCCTCCGGGACATCTGAGTATCTTGGAGGCCTTCACTCGCGTTGACCTTGCCGTCGCCACCAGGCAGGAGATCGAAGCGCAATTGATGACGATGGTGCCGTCCCGGGCCATTGCTCTTTTTCTGATGAAAAATTTGAAACGCTGTAAGGACGGAGGGTTCGAATGGAAGCTTAACCTCCAAGCCTTTAAGTTGCACTATCCAAGGTTGATTGCAGCGGTGGATCCGGGAGGGCCCCATGGGATACCGGCCCTATTGGTTAAAGGGGGCAAAAGTGCTTATGTGTCCGACAGGGACTTTGAGCTGTTCAAGCAGCATTTTCCGAGAGCTGTATTAGAAGTTATTCCGGGGGCAGGTCATTGGGTTCATGCCGAGCAGCCGGAAATTTTTTATAATGCAGTTTTTGAATTTCTGGAGGAGGCCGATTGATATTGTGCCATACTCTTTATTGTGAAATATTAATCCGTTCCCCTTCGTTATTAGGGCATTGGAAAAGTGAAATTAAGTGTGTATTATGAACAACAGGTTTAGATTATTGAGAAATGTGCTTCTGATAGGATTTTTAGGGCTTTCGCTGGTCGCTTTCAAACCGGTGAGAGACAAGTATTTTGAAATAACCAAGAGTATCGAGCTCTTCGCCAATGCATACAAGCAGCTCAATGCCAATTATGTCGACGAAATCGATCCGGCAGATTTGATGAAGCGGGGCCTCGATGCCATGACCAAATCACTCGACCCGTTTACACGCTTTATTTCTGAGACAGATGTGGAGAATTATCGACTGGAAGTGGACGGCAAGTACGATGGCATCGGGGCGACAGTCCGGCAGATTGATGACTATGTCACCATTACGGGAATGTACGAAGATTCGCCTGCAAAGAAGGCCGGTTTAGAGGTGGGAGACCAAATCATCGCCATCGAAGGGAAGGATCTTCGGGGAAAGACCACACGGGAAGTGACCAGGATAATGCGGGGCGCTCCCGATAGTAAGGTGAAGGTCAAAGTTAGAAATATCGGCAGCCAAGAAATGCGGGAAGTGGAAGTGACGCGAGGAGAAGTCCACATCCCTAACGTGCCGTATAGTGGGGTCGTGCGAGATGGGATCGGATATATTTCCTTGACGACCTTTACCCAAAATGCCGGCAAGAATGTAGGACGAGCCTTGCAACGCATGGAAAAGGAGGAGGGGATTAAAGGTGTAATCCTGGACCTGAGAGAGAATGGTGGTGGACTCCTCCGGGAAGCAGTTGGGGTGGTCAATGTGTTTAACCCCGCTCGTCAATTGGTCGTTTTCACCAAAGGACGGCTTCCGGATAGTCGAAGAGAGTACCTGACGCCGCATAGTGCTATCGACGATACGATACCATTGGTGGTGTTGGTCAATGCGCATTCTGCTTCTGCTTCAGAGATCGTCAGTGGAGTGACGCAGGATCTGGACCGGGGAGTCATAATGGGCCAACGGACCTATGGCAAAGGGCTCGTGCAAAATACCTTTGATATCGGTTACAACTCTAAGGTCAAACTTACGACAGCTAAGTATTATACCCCGAGCGGTCGTTGTATCCAAAGCGCATATTACGACCACGGGGAAAAGAAGGACCTACCCGATTCGCTGCGTACGCTCTTTAAAACACAAAATGGAAGGTCTGTCTATGGTGGCGGGGCGGTGACACCCGATGTCAAACTTCCCAAACCAAAGCATCCTTCCATCGTTTGGGATTTGCAGCGTAATTATATGATCTTTAAGTTTGTGACCAAGTATAAAGAGGATTTGAACGCCCAATGTGATTCGATGGGATGTAAGGAAGCAGTTTTCGATATGTTTAAGAAGTATTTGTCGGAGTCTAATTATGTTTTTGAGGGGGAGACGAAGGAGGCGATTAATGCCTTGCGAAAAAAAGCGGAAAAAGATGGGCTTGTATCTTCTATAGAGCGGGAGTTGAAGGCACTTGAACAGGCTTTGCCGGGTCAGCAGGAAAAGCTTTTGATGGATGCCAAATCAGAGATTGTTCATCTTATTGAGCGCGATGTAATAGGACGCAATTATTACATCAAAGGGGTAAAACGACATAATCTCTCTAATGATCCGGAAGTGACTGCCGCTATTGATTTACTCAATGATAAGCAAACTTACCGCAAACTGCTTCAGCCGTAACGGTGGGTAGTATTTTAGTAAGAAAGACATAAAGACGAGTTTTATTGCCTGAACTGATTTTAAATATTGAGACCAGCACCGATGTGTGTGCCGTTTCCCTACAAGATGGAGCCGATTTTATCGGCGAGCGTGTGGCCAATGAACCCATGAGCCATACAAGGATGCTGACTGTACTAATAGAAGCCTTGTTGAAGGAGTGCGATGTATCTATTCGCAATCTTAGTGCAGTGGCAGTAAGTGCCGGCCCGGGGTCTTATACCGGGCTTAGAGTAGGAGTTTCTACTGCTAAGGGAATATGCTATGCCGGAGGGCTCCCATTAATAGCGGTGAGTACATTGCGTGGTATCGCGGACAAGATGATAGAGCGGGAAGGAAAAAATGACAGGAGGACGTATTATGTCCCTATGTTGGACGCCCGTAGAATGGAAGTCTATACTGCTTTGTACGATGGTGCTGGCAGAGAGATACATCCAATTCACGCTTTGATTTTGGAGGAAAAAGTGTTTTTATCTTACTTGGAGGAAGCGGATAGAATAGTTGTTGGCGGGCCGGGAGCCGATAAGTTTGTAGCTCATTTTAAACCCTCTACCATTGAACATATGGAGGTACCAGTGCGCGCCTCCAATATGATTCCGGCGGCTTGGAGGGCCTGCTTAAATAAAGACTTTGTGGACCTCGCTTATTTTGAACCCCATTATTTGAAGTCTCCCAACATTACCATCTCAAAAAAATCTTTATTCTAAAATTAGCACAAAATCAGTTAATTACACATGCGTGTTGGCGATTGAGTGATTTATTGTTAGTTTTTTTTTGAAAAAATGTGGGCCAAAAGACTTTTTGGAACGCGATTTCCCCTATCACTTTTGTATTCCGAGAACTAACAAACTTTGTAAAACATGAAAAGTAAGAAAAACGAAACCGTAATTCTAAAAAAAGGAGGCTCCAATATTCCATTGGATTATGCAAAGTTGCGCAAAGCGGTGCTCGTTCTAAGAGCGATTAACCACAAGTTGCGTCAACGGATTATTGATCTTTTGGATGAGTATGAACAGATGACGGTGACTGATATTTATATCAAACTTCGTTTAGAACAGTCTGTAGCTTCTCAACATCTAGCCATTATTCGTCGCGCCGGAGTGGTGAAGACGGATAGACAAGGTAAGTTTATCTATTATTCCTTAGATCGGGACAGGCTGGAGCAGATTGCCAGATTGATCGAAGAGCTTGTCGGAAAATAGTAATTTTACCTGAAACTGACAAAAATCATTAAAAATATCCTCAAAATAATGACAATATGCACTAATTCGATTACGATTTAACCAGTCTTTGGTGGCCATCGACCTATTTCTTTTATAAATTACAAAAAAAACTAATGTGATTTTAGTTGGGGTTTGCGAAATGTTCATAAATTTGCAACCTAAGGTGATTATAAAACTACAAAGAACTCAAAATAGGAAAACTAGATGGGAAAGACTAAGATTGTTATACGTTATGACAAACTCGATTATTGTGTCGAATTGATGCGGGCACTTGCTCACCCACTTCGGCTAAAATTGTTGGAGTTTATTGATGGGGAGGGGAAAACTCATGTGCGAAAAATCTACCGGACATTAGAGCTCGAACAGTCCATTACCTCCCAACATCTCGGAGTTTTGAGAAATGCAGGGGTATTGAAATTTGAAAAAGAGGGAAAATTTAAGTACTATTCCATCGATTACGATGTCGTATCCAGAGCGAATAGAGCTGTCAATAATTTTTTAAAAAAGGAGCAATCCTGGTTGTTGGCTAAGAAAACGAATTAAGCTTATAAGTCAGTTTTATAAAGATTAAAAGGCATAGCTTCATCTGATGCTATGCCTTTTTTGTGTATCGGTGAATTCATATCGTGCTAAAAGAGGTCTTATCCCCTGACTCGCGGTGCTATAAAAGAAAATACGGAGATGCGACCTATAATGTCTTTAGTGTTACATTATTTATAGGAGTAGGGGTAAGAGTCCGATGAAAAAAGCAAATTTATATGCGTTGTTGTTATATGAGCATTGTGCTAATGTTTCCCGGCGAAATATTCTATCCCTAGTACTGTCGCGACCCCTATCAGAAGCGCTGCGATAGAGGTAGTTAACATTGGAGAGGACATCGTATATGCATCCGGCCAAACATTTTGTGTCTGAATAATCTTATAAGCTACATCTTGCTTTATAGGGCCTGTGATGATTTCGTGTGTGTCCTTGTTTAACCAAGCAACTACATTCTTCCAGGGCCAAATCTTATGGAGCGACCCCAACATAAAACCCGTGAGAATCGAAAGAACAAGGTCATGGTGCTTCTTTAGCAAATAGTGGAGTAATCGCACTACAGAAATCAGACCGGTGAGCGCTCCGGCAGTAAATACAATAATCACTACCAACTTACCCACTCCCGGATTCTGAAAGAATCCCTTGAGATTCTCATCTATGATATAAAGATACATACCCATAATCAGCAACATGAAACTCCCTGATATCCCGGGAAGGACAAGGGCAGAAATGGCGATAGCTCCACTCAAGAAGACATACCACATTGAAGAGTGTGCCTCTTGTATAGGAAGTCCCGTAATGTACCATGCAAAACCTGCTCCACAAAGCAACCCCAGAGCTTTGTAAATGTTCCAGTTTTTTATCCGTCGCCCGATGTACACTACCGAACCGAGGATAAGCCCAAAGAAAAATGACCAAATCACCGGTGGATATTTAGTCAAAAGGGAAACAACACTTGCCACACCAATAGCCACACCGGTTAGCATCCCTAACATTAAGCTCAATAGGAAGGGGCCATCGATACGTTCCCATAAATTTTTGAAGGCCCTTGAGCGCAATTGATAAATGGTCTCCATTTTAAAAATAGCGCTGATGCTTTCTAGTAAATGCTCGTATATGCCCGTAATGAACGCAAGAGTTCCTCCGGATACACCCGGGATGACTTCTGCAATCCCCATAGATATCCCTTTTGCAAACAACTGGAGTTTATTTTTCATAGAATCTTAGGTTTACGTAGATGGTAGTGTATAGGCAGGTGTCCAGCCCAAAGCGCGGAGGTAATCACTGCTTAAGGCCTGCGACTAAGAAAAGGACAGCCATCCGTATTGCTACACCATTTTCAACTTGTTGTAAGATGATGGATTGATCAGAATCGGCTACGTCAGAACTGAGTTCGACGCCTCTGTTTATAGGGCCGGGATGCATGATTGTTATTTTTTTGCTAATGCTGTCAAGCAATCGCTTGTCTATCCCATAATAAGCGGAATACTCGCGTAGGCTTGGGATATACTTGATGTTTTGCCGCTCGAGCTGGATGCGCAAGACATTGGCAATATCGCACCATTCCAAGGCTTTTTTGACGTCGTATTCGACCCGTACACCCAAGGCCCCAATGTCTTGAGGGATGAGGGTAGGGGGGCCACTGACCATGACTTCCGCTCCCAGTTTTTGCAAGCAGTAAATATTACTCAAAGCTACGCGTGAATGGGTGATGTCTCCAACGATGACAATTCGCTTGCCGGTGAGATCCCCTATAGCCTCCTGCATCGAAAATGCATCGAGTAGAGCTTGTGTGGGATGCTCATGGGTGCCGTCCCCGGCATTGATAATACTGGCATCGATATGTTTGGATAAAAACATGGGAGCTCCGGGCGCAGGATGACGCATGACGACCATATCAACTTTCATGCTGAGGATATTGTTGACAGTATCGAGCAAGGTCTCCCCCTTCTTTACCGAAGAGGAGGAGGAAGAAAAGTTGATAACATCTGCCGATAATCGCTTTTCAGCCAGTTCGAATGATAGTTTTGTCCTTGTCGAATTTTCAAAAAACAAATTGGCGATGGTGATGTCTCGTAGTGATGGTACCTTCTTTATGGGGCGATTGATGACTTGTTTGAATTCTTTGGCGGTCTCAAAAATGAGTGCGATATCTTCACGAGTAATGTATTTTATGCCCAACAAGTGTTTCGTGGATAGCGCTTTGTCTGCCATGGTCTATTTTCTTTCTGTTGCGTAAAACATGATGCGGTCCTTGCCCTCTTCTTCCTTCCAATCCACCCGAACATAAGCTTGGTCTAATGCATCTACAGTAATCCCTACGTAATCCGCTTCAATGGGGAAGTGGCGGTTAAACCTTCGGTCCACCAACACCATTAATTCGATCTTGTCCGGTCTGCCAAATTGCTGCAAAGCTGTCATGGCAGCATGAATGGTCCGGCCTGAGTACAATACATCGTCCACAAGAAGTACGGTTTTGCCCTCGATGAGAAAGTCTATCTCCGTGGGCTTCGCTGAAATGGGCTCATCCCGCCTGCGAAAGTCATCTCTGAAAAATGTAATGTCCAATTTGCCAAAAGGAATCTCTTGCTTATCGACCAATGTGGAGAGAATACTTCGGATGCGCTCGCCAAACCGGACACCGCTTTCCTGGATTCCTATGAGACATAGATTGTCGAATTTTGGATAGTGTTCGATGATTTGATGGCATAGTCGAGTCAGGGTCAACCCAAACCGCTCCCCACTAAGTATATTTTTACCTCGTTTATTCATCATCTCCGCAAAGGTAAGTCAATTGGATAGAACCTTGTGCGCTACTACACCGGGTTTTTTTAAACGTTTAGGTGGGATTTCTTTCATCAAAGTGTATTACGCGTACTTACACGTGAAGCATGCTACTCTGATAAATGGGAATGGCAGGTTGGTATGAAAAGGGAGTTTCGCAGTCAACCTGTCATTTAGAGATGACATCAATTGTCGGGTAGTTTGTTTATCTTTGTGTGCCCAAAAGGGATATCACACCCCGATTAGAATGATGCGGATGTAGTTATTGATTGCAAGAAATCCAAGAATCGAGGTGATTGCTACTTGCCGGACTGCAGTATGGTCGAATATTGATTGACCCGTGGCCGGGGTCATTGGGGATGTGGTGGCATGGACTACCTAAATTAATTGGATATGAAATTGTTGGTCATCAATTACGATGAAATATATTTGAAAGGAAAAAATCAAAGGGACTTCGTGCATCAGTTGATTCGAAATCTCAAGGCAAAGTTGCATGATTATAAGCATCTGTTGAAATATGAGGGAGCGCATGGAGGCTCCTATTTTATTGAAATGGACGATCAAGAGATGACCCGAGAAGATAAGGAACGACTGGTAGAAAAGGTGCGTACGACTCCCGGGATATCTTCCTATTACTTTGCACGTATTTGTCAACCGGATAAGCAAGAGATAATCAAGGTCGCCTTTGATATCGCTCAAGAGGTGCAAGGGGAATTTGCGACCTTCGGAGTGTCATCCCAACGCATCGACAAGAGTGCTCCATTTACCTCTCTGGACTTAAACCGGGAGATTGGAGCGGAAGTCGCCACCCGGTTGAATAAGAAAGTTGACCTGAGTCACCCGGATTTATGGTTGAGAGTGAAGGTTAGAAAAGGGAGAGCCTTGATTTTTCACAAATTATTTCCCGCGATAGGAGGTCTGCCGGTGGGGTCTTCCGGGACGGCAGTGTCCTTGCTGTCGGGAGGCATTGATTCGCCCGTCGCTACACATATGGCGATGGTGAGAGGGCTAAAGATTATTGCTGTTCATTTTCATGCCGTACCTATGACTTCTCCGAAATCCATAGACAAAGTGAAGCAATTGTTGGTAGCAATCGCCAAATATCACCCAAAAATCAAACTGTATTTAGTCCCGATTTATGACATCCAACAGGCCATTATCCGGCTACAAGTACCTCGTATGAGATTGGTGCTGTTGCGCAGGATGATGTTGATGATAGCCAATAGAATTGCGGAGCAAGAACATGCAAATGCACTCGTGACCGGTGACTCGTTAGGGCAAGTGGCTACTCAGACACTCGAAAACATGGCGGCTATCCAGGCAGCATCTCACCGAATGATCTTACGGCCCCTTGTCGCATTGAGTAAGCGCGAGATTGTCCAACGTGCACGAGAGATCGGGACGTATGATATTTCGATTATCCCACACGATGACACCTGCGCCTTGTTCGTTCCACGTCGTCCGGTAACACGGGCTAAAATGGAAGAGGTTGACGAAGTTTTTGAGCGCTTAGATAGCCCTGCTCTCATTCAGGCGGCGCTTGATGCATCAGAGGTCTTGACTCTAAACAGGGCTTAGTATGCAAGTTTGTTCTATCAAAAGTTTTTTCCTGCTCTTTTGGGTATTATTGACCGTCTTTTTTAGTTATGAAATGGTACCCATTTCACCGTTAGACTCCCTTCCGGTGCAATCTGATACCCTCATACATCTGAGTAATTCTAAAATTAAGGGAATTGCCTTAGTCGCTCCTCCGGATTCATTTAACCATCCCCCGTTTAATGAAATCTGCCAGCTGGGGGCTGAGTGGGTAAGTATCGTGCCCTATGCATTTGCGCCCAAAGGGAGTACCGGATTGCAGTACGATGTGTCGTTGCAATGGTGGGGGGAACGTCCGGAAGGCGTACACACATCCATTCGACTGGCCCACGAGAAGGGACTGAAGGTGATGTTAAAACCTCATGTGTATATCCCCGGGGGATGGGTGGGGCACTTGAAGTTTGATACCAGGGAAGAGTGGGAAGAATGGGAGAAAAGATACAGCGCATATGTCCTCCAAATGGCTGAAATGGCTGAGGAGGAAAAGGTCGAACTCTTTTGTTTCTCCACCGAGTTTAAACACAGCATTCTCCTTCGTTATCGCTTTTGGTCCCGTCTGATCGAGCAGGTTAGAGCAGTGTATCACGGTAAACTCACCTTCTCAGCCAACTGGGATTACTTTGAGGAGATCCCCTTTTGGGCAAAGATGGATGTCATCGGCGTAAGTGCATATTTTCCTCTGTCTGAGAGCCGCCAACCTGCGAAGCATGAACTGCTCGCATCTTGGCAACAGACTAAATTACGACTTCAGACGCTTTCTCGACGTTATAACAAGCAAATCCTCTTTACAGAGTACGGTTACTTAAGTGTCGACTTCACGGCTAAGGGACATTGGATATTGGAACCGGATATAGATGCGTACAAAGTCAACTACAAAGCACAAGCGGTAGCCTTGGATGCACTGTATGAGAGTTTTTGGGACGAGCCTTGGTGGGCCGGAGGGTTTTTGTGGAAATGGTACCCCAATAATTTGGATTATACCGGTTTCCCCAAGGATAAGGACTACACACCTCAAGGGAAGCCTTCTATTCAAGTAATTAAAAAATGGTATAAAGATGCGTGTAATTAAGACGCCGGATGCATTGGGCCGTTGGGTCAAAGAACAAAGGGAGCAGGGCCGGACGATTGGCTTTGTCCCAACCATGGGGGCACTGCATGAGGGGCATTTGAGCCTGATACGTGCTTCCCGGAAGGGTAGTGACTGTACCGTTTGCAGTATATTTGTTAATCCCACTCAGTTCAATGACCCAAAGGATTTGGAAAAGTATCCTAGGGATACCACCCGGGATTTGCGATTGCTAGACGAGGAAGGGGCGGATGTCGTGTTTCTGCCAGAGGTGGAGGACATTTATCCAAAGGGGGTAAAGGCATGGGTACCTATCGAATTTGGCCATTTAGATAGCATCTTGGAAGGGGCTTTCCGGCCGGGACATTTTCAAGGAGTGGCCCAGGTGGTGAGTAGACTTTTGGATATCGTGCGCCCGGATAATTTGTATATGGGGCAAAAAGACTATCAGCAAGTGGCTATTATACGGAAGATGCTGGAGAGCTATCCCCATCCCCCGAACTTACAAATGGTTCCGACGGTAAGAGAATTGCACGGCTTGGCCATGAGCTCCCGCAATCAAAGACTTTCTGAGGTGGACAGGATGCGAGCGGGCAAACTCTTCGAAGCATTGGTTTGGCTCCGGGCCTCCTTCCGTGAGGACATCCCTTTGGCAAGAGCTTTGGAGGAGGGGAGACAATTGCTGGATTTCCCGGGCTTTCGTCTCGAATATCTCACAGTTTGCAATAGGGCCGATCTGTCCGTCTTATACGAGTGGGGGCATGAAGGGGAAATGGTGGCATTGGTGGCCTGTTGGCTCGGAGAAGTGCGTTTGATAGATAATCTGCCTTTTTAGAAAGAGATATTTTTTGTGCCTCCTATGGGGGTGGTGTATATTACAAAGTGCACCTTTTTTTGATTTGAGAAACTGTAGTAATCCCATAGGGATGCCATCTTTTACCCCTGTACGTGCGACGGTGAAGTGCGAGGGGGCAGCACCTAAAGCCGTTTTGGCGGTATTTTTGCTCGATGCAATGGGTTATGTGCTTTAGAAGTGTTGCGTGCAAAAATAGTGACAAAACAATGCATTGGCTCATTTTAGTGCACTTTGTAATACACACATGGGGAGCCTGCATTTGTCCAAGCACCGGTTATTTGCTATATTTGCTTTTCGGTACCCGGCAATCAACAATTTCATACTCCATGGCAAAAACAAAGAAGAAAAATCGAAATGCACAGCAGCAGTCTAAAGTGCTTCCTTCCGCTCCCGCCTCAAATGCCGTAAACCCGTCTTTGGTGGACAAGTTGAAGTTGGGACTTATTCTGATTATTACATTTTTGCTGTATTATCAGACCGTGGACTTTGATTTTGTCTTGGATGACAAATTGGTTTATTCTGAGAATACTTATGTGCAAGATGGGTGGAAAGGGATGTTTAAGATTTGGACAGAAGACAGTTTTGCGGGGTATTTTCAAGGGCAGCGCAATCTGGTTGAAGGAGCCCGTTATCGCCCCCTTTCTCTGGCGACCTTTGCCATCGAAAATGCATTGTGGGGAGGGGGTGCCAAGTGGGCGCATATTATAAATGTTATACTTTATTTGTTAGTACTATTTGTCTTATATCAGGTCTTGTTTTTGTACTTTCCTCAATTTAATGACAAGCGAATTAATGTTGCGGACATCGGAACCCTTCTCTTTGCGTTGCACCCGGTTCATACGGAGGCGGTAGCCAATATTAAAGGGCGAGATGAGATATTGGCATTACTTTTTGTGATGCTGACGCTTTGGATGTTATATCTGTATGTGCGGCGCTCTAAGAAGTTATTTCTCCTTACCGCTATAGGGACTTTTTTGTTGGGTATTTTGTCCAAGGAGCACGTCTTGTCTCTCGCCGTTTTGGCCCCGTTGGCCGTGTGGTTTTTTGCCGGCGCTTCGACTAAGCAAGCATTCCGTCTATTCCTGTTTTTTGTAGTGGTATCGGTGATTTACCTGGTGTGGAGGTACTATTTGGTAGGATTTTCGGCAGGCGAGGAGCTCGAATTTGAATCCCTGATGAATAATCCCTTCCTGGAGATGCGCCCGTCGGAGAAGTGGGCTACGATCCTTTACACTTTAGGGTTGTATGTCAAGCTGTTGATTTTCCCGCATCCATTGACACATGATTATTATCCGTATCACATCCCTATTAAACATTGGGGAGATGCCGGCGTGTTATTGAGTGGAGGGCTCTATCTTTTATTACTCGCTTTAGCTTGGTATGGGTGGAAGAGAAAACGCGTTTTTTCATACCTGATTTTGTTTTACCTCGGCACCCTCTTTATCGTGTCTAATGTCCCGTTTACCATCGGTACCTTTATGAATGAACGCTTTTTGTTTTTGCCCTCCTTTGGGTTTGTGACGGCCCTTAGTTTGATTGGCCTAAAAGGATTTTACAGTACAAAATGGAAGTGGCCGGTGGCCTTGCTTTTTGTGGGCATTGCACTGGGATATGCAGGAAAAACCTATGCTCGCATCCCGGACTGGCACGACGGATTTACCTTGAATCAAGCGGCGGTTAAGGTATCGAAGAATAGCGCAAGAATAAATCTGTTTATGGGAGTCTCTCATTATAAAATGGCTCAGTCTTCCTCCGGTGAAGACAAGGCATCGCACCTGGAGATAGCGGACCACTATTTTGCAAAGGCGACCCGTATCGTGCCGGATTATTTCGACGCATGGAAGATGAGAGCCGGAGTGGCTGCCGAGAGGTACAAAATGGACGGAAATACCGAACACTTGCTCAATGCTTTTCAAGAGATCATCCTGCATAAGCCGGGTATCCCTTATATCAATGACTACATCAAATATCTAAAAAAGAGGAGTAGTCTAAGAGATAGGTTGATTGGATTCCTAGACAAGGTCGGATATCAAGAGCTTTACCGCAAAAAGCAGCAATACTCTTTTGCGTTGCATTATATGACTCTCGGCGAAGATATAGCGCATGATAGCCAGTATTTTAATCATATGGCAGAGATATATGAGCATTTCGCGAAGATGTTGCAAACCGAATCCCATCCCAAGTACAATCCGAAAGTTTTACTCCAACACGCACAAGTATATAGAAAAAAAGCGTTATCTTTATCCTCGAATTAACACCCTGATTTCGATGGATAAAGAGACACGCTATTTAATAGCATTGACTAAAATTCCGGGCGTGGGCTCGGTGACTGCTAAGACGTTGACGGCCTACTGTGGATCTACAGAGGCGGTATTCCAATCATCTAAGGATAAGCTGCTGTCTATACCGGGTATAGGCGAGCACCTGATCCGTGCTTTGCAAAGTGTCGACCCGGAGGCCCTGATTGAAAGAGAGATTCAGCAAATGCAGAAAAGGGATATCCGGATTTTGCCCTATTGGGACGAAGACTTCCCCTATCGACTGAAGAGTCTTCCCGATGGCCCTATGCTTTTGTTTTATAGAGGGGAACCTGCTTTGAACAGTAGGAGAATTCTCGGGATTGTGGGGACGAGGAGCAGTACAGGTTATGGTCAGCGTATGGTCCGGCAGATAATAGAGGGATTAAAGGGGTATGATGTGGTGATTGTCAGTGGTTTGGCATATGGTATTGACGCAGTAGCCCATGCCAGCGCATTGGAATTTGGGATGGAAACGATTGGAGTGGTGGCACATGGATTGGATACGATTTATCCGGCGGCACATCGTAAGTTGGCAGGCCGGATGATCGGTCACGGAGGATTGGTTACAGAGTTTCCTACGGAGGTGCAGCCTCAAAAAGAGCGCTTTCCGATGCGCAACCGTATTATAGCCGGGCTTTGCGATGCCCTTCTGGTCGTGGAGAGTGGTAGAAGTGGAGGATCTATGATCACCGTACAATATGCAAGTGATTACGATAGACAAGTATTTGCTGTACCGGGAAGAGGAGATGACCCCATGTCAGAGGGACCCAATTATTTGATATCCAAACAGGTCGCTCAGTTGGTAACCTCTGCTGAGCAAATTGCAGATACCTTGTTCTGGAAGCTCCCCAAAGAGCAATCAGGTGTCCAAATGGAACTCTTCCCTCTTCTCGAAGGCAATGAGGCGGTGGTGATGGAGGTACTGCCTAGAGGGGAAGAGGTCTCAATGGACTATTTGATAGAACAAACCGGATTGCCTATAAGTACACTGGGGGCTGTCTTGCTGACGATGGAGATGAAGGGGCTGGTTTGTAGTTGTCCCGGTACGAGATTTATCCGGTATTAGTGCGCAGGGCACTAAATGTCCTCTCCCTATAGTAACCTGCAAAACAACTTCAATAATAACGCTGAATTACGCGAAAATTTATATCTTCATGTTTGAAAGAATGAGAAAGGGATAAATTCGCTAGACTTATTGCAGTAGATGAGGCAGTTTAAGATTATAAAGCAGATTACCAAGCGGGATAGTGCTTCTGTATCCAATTATCTTCAAGAGATCAATCGCTTTGATTTGCTCACACCTGAGGAAGAGGCCGCTTTGGCCCGGCGCATCCGCAATGGTGATGATGCAGCTCTTGAGAAATTGGTCCGTGCCAACCTTCGATTTGTAGTCTCTGTCGCCAAACAATACCAGAACAATGGTCTGTCGCTCAGTGATCTGATCAATGAAGGCAATGTCGGTTTGATTAAAGCAGCAAGGCGATTTGATGAGACAAAGGGGTTTAAATTTATCTCCTATGCAGTGTGGTGGATACGCAATGCGATATTGCAAGCCATTGTGGAGTATTCTCGTTTAGTGCGCATCCCCAGTGGTAAGATTAGTGCCTACTCCCGGGTCAATAAGGCGATTCTGAGTTTCGTGCAAAAGCATGAACGGGAGCCCACCAAACAAGAATTGGTCGGGATGCTGGGGCTTTCTGAAGAGCAGATAGAAGAGACAATGCGAAGTCTTAAAAAGCACTTGTCCATCGACGCACCATTGGCCGGAGGGGAAGATGACTTTACCATGGTCGATGTGATTTCGGGTTCCAATGAGGAAGATGCTCCGGATTTAAATCTGATGAAGGAGTCCCTGCGCGATGAGTTGAATATAGGACTTTCTAAACTGGCGCCGAGAGAGGCCGAAATTTTAACTGCTTTCTATGGACTCAATGGTAGAAAACAACTTACTGTGGAAGAGATAAGTGAGCGCATGGGATTGTCCAAAGAAAGAGTGCGACAAGTTCGCGACCGGGCAATAAGGCGACTGAGAAGGGCCTTTTCTAAAAGTAAATTGCGTTCGTATTTGTAGAAGCTGTACGGCTTGGTACATAATGGTGCTCCACATGAGGTGCCAGCATAGTTTGGGGAATAGAAGCATCGAACCAATTGGTGCCTTTGCAGAATGTTACCATTTCAAAAACTCAAATTAATCAATTCATCTTATTCATATCTGTGAACTTTTTCCTTTGTGATGGTTTTTAGTTTCTACTTGGCGGCTCAACCAAAGCTGACGGATTTTGAAATTCTGATTATTTTTGTCCAAGTAATCTTATTTCAATCAATTATTGCCTTATCCCTGCTCACTTAAAGGATATTGAAGTCGGATAAACAGGACAAGGCGACATTTGATGTATTTGCTTGTATCTCCTACTTTTGGGAATTAGAACAATAAATGCAACTTTAATGGTAAAGCACTTTGAGAAAGTAAAAAGAAATACTTACAACTCATCCGGCTACACCATTGATGTTGCCAATAAACATGGTTTAGTATGGGCGCATTTATAAAATTATTGCAGAGCCTTATCGTTTTTGCAGGTGGATTTTACATCTTGTACCAGATTCTGGCTTTTGTCTTCGGAGTTGGAGGAGGGGGTAAAAAGGCCAACCTGAAGAAGGACCTCAAACTGCTTCGTGATGAGATCGCCCCTTGGATGGATAAATTGATTCCGTGGAAGACGGAGGAAATGGAGTTGCTGAGTCTGGACAGAGAAGAAAAAGTGCGAAGAAAAGGATGGGTAAAGACAGTGACAGGAGTAATTAAAAGCATTTATTCGGAGCCGCTCGCAGCATACGCTTATAAGCTTTCTAAGCATGATAAAATGGGGATGCTGGTCGTCCGGACCAAGGACCATGAGATCATTTATGAAGGAGACAAAAATCAAGTCAAAGTATATGTTGATGGAGAGTTTATGGGCTTTCTCCGACCGGATGGTCAACTCATTTCTGAAGATGGCCGAAAGGTGATTGCCGCGTCGGATGGAGGACTCCAAATGAAAGCGATTACCGTAAATAGTAAGGAGGTCGCCATGCTCAATCCCGGAAATATGTCTGAGAATTATGCAGGTAGAGCATTTGAGCATGTAGAGCCACTTTCTGACGACGAAGCAAAAATTCTAACTGCTATGAGTATGTATGAAATACTCAAGGGATAGGGATATCCTTGCCGGGTTTCAACCATTTCATGCCACTTAATAATCCTCTAAATATAGGGTTAGGACGCCTGTCTGACACCGGAATAATGCTCCTTAATGTTCGGTCGTTGTATTTCCGGCGCAGAAATGCCCTCCTCTCATTTAAGACGAAAAGGGGAAATAATGCAAACTTCTACGCGTTCTTTCTTTGGAATTTGTCGTATGTTTGTATAGCAAAAAATATTTGACACCATGACAGTACTGGATCAAGTTCGACTGATTGTTTATCGATTTCATGAAAAGGGTCTTGAGATTCTAATGATTAAACGTGAAGGGGGCGATTGGACCCTTCCCGGGGGAGAAAAGGTCGACATCGATTTTGATAATAATGAAGTCATCGAGCTTGAAGCCATCGAGGAAGGCAAAGGTAAGGTGATTAAAGGGATGGCAGTCGAAGGAGATTGGCATGAGATCCCCTCTATTAGAGGGCTGATCAAGAGCGATATTGCCTTGGTGAAGGGAAAGATTAAGGAAAAATTGCCGGAGTTGGAGCAAGGGACTTATATGATGGTCAAGGACGCTTTCAAACGGGTCTTGCCCAATGAATATGCCTTGTTGAAGGAATTGAAAGACATCCTTTTTGACCGCAACCTTTTGAGAAATATATAACCCCCATATCTTTTCGTGCTATGAGTTCAAGCTCCGGTCCGTTGGTGTTTCCAAGACAAGTTTCGCATTACAGAGGGAAGGTGCGAGATGTTTATTCCCTGCAAGATAATATAGTCGTGATGGTGGCATCTGATCGCATTTCTGCTTTTGACCATATTTTGCCGCGTACTATTCCGTTTAAAGGTCAGGTGCTCAATCAACTTGCCGCTTTTTTTTTAAAGGCGACATCTGACGTGGTCCCCAATTGGTTGTTGTCCACGCCTTTGCCGTATGTTTCCGTCGGACATTCCTGTTTGCCGATTCGAGTGGAAATGGTAATTCGTGGCTATCTCGCCGGAAGTGCTTGGCGGCAATACCGCGATGGGGCAAGGGTTATTTGTGGCAATGTACTTCCCGATGGACTAAAAAAATCACAAAAGCTGCCGCACCCCATTATTACTCCTGCAATCAAATCCGAGCAAGGCCACGACATCGATATTGCTCTCGGTGATTTATTGGCTACCGGGCTGATATCCAAGGAGGATTATGCGATTTTGGAGCAATACACCAGAGCCCTTTTTGATGCGGGAACAAGAATGGCCCATGAAAGGGGCCTTATTTTGGTCGATACAAAGTATGAATTTGGTTATTTCGATGATGAGATCATTTTAATGGATGAAGTCCACACCCCTGACAGTTCGCGGTATTTTGTTATGGATGATTATGAACTTAAGATGGAGCGAGGGGAAGATCCGCAGCAACTCTCGAAGGAGTTCGTTCGCGAGTTTTTAATGGATCATGGATTTCAAGGACGTGACGGGGAGATTATGCCGGTTATGCCGGATGCCTTTGTCGAAGAAATCTCCAAGCGATATATAAGTTTATATGAAAGATTGACGGGAGCAACTTTCGTGCCCGCCCCCGTTCCATCCAATGAAGAAGTGGTCGCCGCAGTACTGACCGCTCTTAAGGGGTAAGTGTTGTAATTCCTCCTTATTGCTCTTTGTTGCCATAATAAGAGGCCTATGAGACAATCAGAAATTAACGATTTGTGGGTCGGAGATAAGTTGACCGTCAAAGGGACATCTATTGCCGGTACCTTTGAGGGAGTCGAAGGAGAAATGGTCGTTATCAAAATGAAGGGGGAGCGCCTCGTGGTACATCACCGTGAAGTCGAATTGGCAAAGGAAGAAAGTAGTGAGGATGAAAAATTGGAAGCACTTTCAAAAGAGTTGGCTGAACCCAAAAGGCAAACTGGATTGCACAACATCCCTTCGAGTATCGATTTGCATATTGAATCCTTGAAGCCACATTATAAGAATGCAGAGCCCATTAGAATTTTGCAAGTCCAGATGGCGGAAGTTCGTAAATTCATGGACGGAGCTATTGAAGCAGGATTAAAACGGGTGACTATCGTACATGGTAAGGGCAAGGGGACATTAAAAGCGGAGGTAGAGCACCTGCTGAAATCATCCTACAAAGACGCCGTGCACTTGATTATCCCGCTAAATGAAGGAACTACTGAAGTGTGGCTGGTATGAAATGGCAGACTATCCACAAAGGCCTTAAAATGGCGTGTGCCTAATAAATTCTACTTTTTACTCGTAAGCTGCTTTAAGATTTCTTCATCAGATTTACCTAAATTGCTCAGTAAGAATTTGGTGTCGTCGGCAAATTCGTCATTGGGGTATTTCTTTAGAAATTCATTGTAATATTCCCTTGCCTTGGCAATATCTTTTTTGTTGTTGTCGTAGGTAAATGCCTTGAGAAATAACGCTTGTGATGCTTTAGGCGAATTGGGGTATTTGTCCAATATCCAGTCGTAAAACATAAGGGCGCGGTCAAAAGCCCCCATACTGCGGGAGGCTTCAGCAGCTTGGTGAAGTAGCACCGGTGCTTTCTCTTTGTCTTCCGGGTTGGCGAGAGCATAAGCTTCACTCGCCTCGACAAAAGTCCTGATCCAGGTCTTATTTTGAGTGACGGAGTCATTAAATACGCGTTGGCGCAGCAGTAACATGTACTCCTCTAATCCCGGGAAGTCCGAAGTGAGATTCTTAGTCGCCTTGGCACCAGCGGGGGTGTCTCCGTGATGCTCTTTAAGAGAGGCCATGACGACGGTCATCGCCTCTCTCTTGTCCAATCCTCCGTAAAGCTCCCCAAGGTGATAGGTTCGATCCAATAATTCCTTGTCTTCAGGATAATCTTTGACTAGATTGAGCTCAAAGCCCAAAGCATCAGGGTACGAACGCATGGCCTCAGCCGCCTTTATCCCTTTGAGTAATATCTCTTTTTTGAGTGCAGGTTTGTCAGAATACTCATCCAGACGCTTTTTGATGTGGCTGACGAGCAGATTGTACGATTCCCAGTTCTTGTTTTTATAAAATGCATCTTCTATGGTCTTAAACTCGTTGTCAATAGCCCCGCCGTTGTCGCTTTTGCAGTGACTTAATGTGATAAAAAGCAATAGAGACAAACAATAAGAAATAAAACGATTCATCTATGTTTATTTTTAATGATCAATGAACGAAATGCGCACCGGTAAACCGTAATTCACTTGGATGTTTAAGTAACGTCAAAAGGCGAACTTATGGTATTTGTTATGATGCGCAAATATAGTGATTTGTTTGAGGAAGCACCGCTTTTTAATTGTTAAATTATATCTATGGGTAAGCCTACACTCGAATGTCAAAGGGGGGATTGGATAATGTAATTCGTGGCAATGCTTCCAATATCTTTCTCGCTTCCTCATTTAAACGTGGATATTGTTGTATCTTGGTGCCTTTGCGAGAAAGAATTACCCTAAAACCATTAATTCAAAACGGATTCAAGCTTTTTTCTCCAATAGTACGCATTAGACCTGTTTATTTTATAGTGCAATTTGGTGATAAATATTACGCCAAATGATTCCAATCATAATTTGTATATTTGTTGTTACTACGGTGCGCTTTTGTAGAACCATTGTCCGGTACACCTGTTGATAATTAACCGGTGTTCATAGCAAGCAATGAACACGGTAAAATATCGCCGGACAATTCTCCTGGAGAAGCCAATCCGCGTAAAGGATAATAAGATTCATTTTTTGAATAGACCATGACCTATGACTGAATTTCCCCAACAGGACCATAAGGCTAAGTTTAAGTTCTTTAGCTTAAAAACCTATGCCTCCACAGAATGGTTGGCACACAATCAGAAGAAGTACCGCCAGGTATTTGATGCGGCGGAGACGACTTATATCTATGCCGAACTAGGCTTAATTAATAAGCAAATAGAACAGGAAAATTGGGTGGCCAATGTCGAACTCAAATGCTTTCACGTCGAGGCGGACAAATTGCGGGAAGTATGCAAAATTCAAGTGCGTAAAAAAGTGGGGAAACACCAACACATGGTGTATGTTCGTGAAGGATGGGGACACAAGGAGCCCGGTCGCTTTTGGAAAAGGGGTACCTATTTTTGGGAGGCTTGGGTGGACGGAGTCAAGGCCGGTGTAAAATACTTCTACATCGAGCATGCTGAGTCAGCCAATGCAGACGTCAATCCCTACTTTGAAGTGACTTCTGTCAAACTGTATGAAGGAGACTATGAGGACGTTCACTTGGACGAACGGGATTATTATCATGTGTTTAGCGCAGATGAGACGAGGTATATTTATGCCGAAATAAAACTAAAGAACCTCAACATTCAGCGAGATTGGCAGTGCGAACTCATCGTTAAGTTTATTAATGAAGTCCACGAACTCAAAGGACAAGTAATCCGGATGAATACCATCCATAAGGGCGAAGAGGAGATAAGTCTATCGATTGGGTGGGGGAGCAATACCAAAGGGTCTTGGCGTCCCGGTTCTTATAGCATGGATTTGATTTTCTTAGATAGAATTGTGGCGACGGCCTATTTTGAAGTGGATGAGTTTTTTGAAGAAGGGCTTTGTGAAGTTTCCTATGAATACGGCCCAGCGCCGGGGGGCATCCCCGCTCATCTGCAACCCTTGACTTTTGAGGAAGTGTTGCAAGAGTTGGATAATTTGGTTGGTCTGGAAGGCATTAAGCGTCAGGTAAGGGAACACGCCAAGTACATTAAGTTTTTGCAACACCGAAAGAAGAATGGATTCAAGGAGGATGAAGAAATTAATATTCACTCGGTTTTTTCCGGCAATCCGGGGACAGGCAAAACCACCGTCGCTGCGATGATGGGTATGTTGTATCATAAGATGGGACTCTTGTCAAAAGGACATGTGCATACCGTGGACCGTGTGGATTTAGTCGGGGAATACATCGGCCAAACTGCACCAAAAGTGAAGAAGGTGATTGATCAAGCCCGGGGTGGTGTGCTTTTTATCGATGAAGCGTATGCCCTGGCGAGGACCAATGACGATAGTAAAGATTTCGGTAGAGAAGTCATAGAAATATTGGTCAAGGAGATGTCCAATGGCCCGGGTGACCTCGCCATCATTGTGGCGGGATATCCCAAGGAGATGAAGCATTTTATGGACTCTAATCCGGGGCTGAAGTCGCGTTTTAAACTGTTTTATGATTTCAAAGACTATCTGCCACAGGAGCTGTACCAAATAGCGGACATCGCCTGTTCAAAGAAGGAAGTAAGACTTACTCCCGGAGCGAGAAAAGAGCTCGAATATATGATACTCAAAGCTTTCCGTTCGCGTGATCGCACTTTCGGTAATGCACGGTTTGTTTTTGACTTGATTGAGAAGTGCAAGGTGCAGATGGGCCTGAGGGTTATGGGAGGCACTCCTCTGACCACCAATAAGCATGAGCTTTCTACGATTAAGTTAGAGGATGTCAAATTGGTACAAAAAGGACTCAAATACCATTTGCCGATTATTCCCGTAGATGAACAGTTACTCCAAATGGCCTTGGACGAATTGGAATCCTTGATCGGAATGCGGGAAATTAAACAAGAAATTTATGATTTTGTGAGTTTGATTAAGTATCATCTGGCGGTAGGAGATGACGTCCTCTCCAAATTCTCCCTTCATACGGTGTTTGTCGGGAATCCCGGGACGGGAAAGACTACTGTGGCTAGAATATTAACTAAAATTTATAAGGCACTGGGCATCCTTGAGAGAGGACACATGGTAGAGACGGATCGCCAGGGGTTGGTGGCCGGATTCTTAGGGCAGACTGCCATAAAAACCGCAGAAAAAATCGATGAAGCCAAGGGCGGTGTGCTTTTTATTGATGAAGCCTATGCATTGACCCAACACACTGCCGGTACAGGGGATTATGGGAGTGAAGCGATTAATACCATCGTAAAGCGCATGGAGGATATGAGAGGCGAGTTTTTCCTGTTTGTAGCGGGCTATCCTGAGAATATGGATAAGTTTTTGAAATCCAATCCGGGCTTGTCCTCCAGATTTGATAGAGTGCTGAAGTTTAAAGACTATAACGCAGAAGACTTGATGAAGATCGCTTCTGAGATGATTTTTTCCGAAGGGTATCAACTCGACAACAAAGCGACTATTATGTTGAAGGAAATTACCCTTGAGTTATACAGAAAACGGGATAAGTATTTTGGGAATGCTCGGGTTATCCGTGCGGTGATCGAAAAGATTATCAAACATCACAATATCCGGATTGCAAAACTTCTGGAAGCCGGGAGAGAGATCGGACAAAAAAAGCGGATTACATCGGCGGACATCAAAGCGTACAAGGAGATTAATTACGATAGTTTGTTCGAGCGGTCCCGGATAGGATTTAGACCATGAGAAAGAGGATCTCGATCCGGCCTCAGTCTCTTATGGGGTGGGAATTTTCGGTCGATCCAAAATAACATAAGGCATGAGAAATATACTTTTTATCAGACATGCGAAGTCGAGTTGGGAAGACCTTCGGCTAAAGGACTGGGAGCGCCCTCTCAATTCCAGAGGAAAGAAAGATGCTCCTAAGATGGCTGACTTCATGCTTGAGAAAGTCTCGGGACTGGATAGAATATACCCGAGTATAGCACGGCGCACACAGCAAACGGGGCGCTACTTTCAACAAACCTTTCAGGTGCCGGAAGAGTATTTCATACCCGTCCAATCCCTTTATCTGGAAGGAATGGAAATGTATTTGCAACAGCTTTGGGGGCTGGAGGAAGAAGTTAATAACGTCGCTCTTATCGGGCACAATCCTACAATGACCCATATCGCCAATAGTGTTCAGCCGGGATTGACAGACAATGTTCCGACCTGCGGCGTTATTTGGGTTGAGACGGATATCGATGATTGGTCTGTTTTCGACTTTCAGCGGGTACAATTGAGAGGTTACTACTATCCCAAAATATTGCCAAAATGAAGAAAGAAACGCTATCTGTCATCATGTTTTTAGTCGCTTTTGTCTCTTGCAGAAAACACGAGGTGTACCATATGTCCCGACAAAAACTCCGGGATGTAGTGAAGGATATGTATCTCGTAGATATCAATGTCAATGGACACCCGAAGGAGTACAGGGACAGTATAAGTAGCGCTTATATGGAGCAAATTGCTAAAATTCATCAGGTGTCCCAAAGGGATATTGATCACGATATCGAATTGTTGAAGAATGACTTTTCTTTGCTGGATTCCCTATATTCTGAAATTCTGACAGAGACAGAGGCCGAAATGAAGTTGAAGCCAAAGGGAAAGCGGGATCAAGTAGTAAAACCAAGAGGTAAATGACACCGGAGAGAGAAGCGCGGATTCGCTATGCTGCCGCCAGGCGCCAAATGGACATGACGGTGGTGCTGGAAAATGTTCATGACGCACACAATATCGCTGCGGTATTGCGCTCTTGTGAGAGCGTGGGGATAAGCGAAATCTATGTGATTTATACGGAGGATCATCTCAAAAAGAGGGGATTAAAAGTAGGCAAAAGGACGAGCGCCGGCGCGCGCAAATGGGTGGATGTCCGCCTCTATCAGGATTTAGATACATGTCTGACACGTGTTAAGAAAAAGTATCAAAGGATACTCGCGACCCATCTCGTACGCCAATCAACCAGCATTTATCAAACGGATTTTACCGGAGGATTTGCGCTTTTATTGGGCAATGAGGCCGATGGCTTATCCGAAGCAGCGATGAAATACGCAGATGCCAATGTGTATATTCCGCAAATGGGCATGGTACAGAGTCTGAATATCTCCGTATCTTGCGGGATAATTCTTTATGAAGTATTCAGACAGCGTGATGCAAAAAACATGTACATAAACAATCCGACTCAAACAGAGTCGATGAGCAAGGAACTTCTGAATGATTTTATTCAACGACACGAAACGGGAAGCAAAGGAGACTGGGCAATTCGTGAAGATTGGATCGAAGAATAGCAAATCTTAGTGTTATGGCAGGCAATACATTTGGCAAGGTCTTTCGAGTGACCACATTTGGAGAGTCTCATGGCGCTGCCGTAGGTGTGATAGTCGATGGATGCCCAAGTGGGGTGCCCTTTGATACGGACTTTATCGCATCTGAACTCCAAAGACGTCGCCCTGGACAATCCAAGGTAACCACTGCAAGAAAGGAACCCGAAGAGCCGGTGATATTATCCGGTGTTTTCGAAGGGATTACGACAGGCACACCCATCGCGGTTATGGTCTATAATAAGGATAACCGCTCCCAAGATTATTCGAATCTCAAAGATATCTTTCGTCCTTCTCATGCAGACTATACCTACCGGGCTAAATATGGGCATCGCGATTACAGGGGTGGAGGACGTGCCTCAGCACGTGAAACTCTGGCAAGGGTCATTGCGGGTGCCATAGCCAAAATGGTACTGCGACAGGCAAGTATTAACATTATTGCTTATACGCATTCCATAGGAGACATTTCGGTGAAGGAGTTGGATAACAACTCGCTACTGGCATCAACGATAGAGTCCAATATTGTACGGTGTCCGGATTCTACAACAGCAAAAGCAATGGAGGACGCCATTCTTGAAGTAAAAGCGGTTGGAGATACCCTTGGAGGAATTGTGCGATGTCATGTCCAAGGAGTGCCACCAGGATTGGGAGAGCCTGTTTTTGATAAGCTGCATGCCGCCTTGGGAAGTGCGGTTTTGAGCATTCCTGCGTGTAAGGGATTTGAGATTGGTGCAGGATTCGAAAGTTGCCGCATGAAAGGCTCACAGATGAATGACCTCTTCGATGTCGATAGAGGACAAGTTACCACGCGATCCAATTTTAGTGGTGGAGTACAAGGAGGCATATCCAATGGACAGGATATTGTTTTTTCAGCGGCTTTTAAACCTGTGTCTACGATTATTCAAGAACAAGAAACAATAGATACCTCATTTCAAAAAACATCCTACACTCCGCAAGGACGACACGACCCATGTGTAGTACCGCGCGCCGTACCTATCGTTGAGGCTATGGCAGCAATCGTGATTTGTGATTACTGGTTGTTGTCCCGGGTATCAAAATTATAGTTTTCATTAGACTACAATTATGCCAGACCGCAATCGCAGTTTTGGAGTAAGCCACTCGAAAATGATGTCGGACTGAAGGTGCACCCCTCAGGATCGACTCGATTACAGCTGTGCCATAACATGATGGCACGACTCAATAGCATTGCGCTTAGCAAGGGGAAGAAGAGATAAATTACCTTCCTTATACCTGAATCAAACCGTAGGAGTCGTCTGAAGAATAGCGATACAAAAAGAAAAACCGCGAGCGCGTTATTGCTTCACGGTGGTCTCTTCTAATATTTGCTTGGCTAAATTGAGAATGGTATCATCTTCGAGCTTGACAAATCCACCATTCGGGCCCGGGCTGATGTGCTTTCCGACAATTTTTCCGTCTTCGTACTTCTTGGCACCAAAATAATTTCGAACGGTTTGCTCTTCTATTTTGAGCTCTTCGGCAATCCGGTGGACGGATCCTGTAGGCAAGCTGTGTTTGATTTGTCGAAGTTCGTTAAAGGAAATGATTATCTCCATATGCGGTTAGTTTTGAACGTTAGTAGATAGACGGTTAAAAATACGATAATTTGAACAGACAAAAGTAATTTTACTCAAAAAAATCGTCAACCGGCGTATAAGGCAGCCCAAAAGTGTCGGCTACACTTTTATAAACAACGGTTCCCTCAATGATGTTCAGACCTTTTTTTAGTGCTTCATCTTCGGCACAGGCTTGCTTCCAACCTTTCTCCGCCAGTCGAATGGTGTAGGGGAGGGTTGCATTGGTAAGTGCAATGGTAGAAGTGTAAGGTACAGCACCCGGCATGTTGGCTACACAATAGTGCAACACGTCATCAATAATAAAAACTGGATCCGCATGGGTCGTCGGCTTACAGGTTTCGATACATCCTCCCTGATCGACGGCGACATCTACGAGGACTGTCCCCGGATTCATATCTTTAAGCATCCCCCTGGTGATGAGATTAGGGGCTTTGGCTCCGGGGATCAATACCGCTCCTACGATTAAATCACTGGTCTTGATCAATGACCGGATATTGTACTCATTGGAGAAAATAGTCGAAACATTGGCCGGCATAATGTCCGCCAATTCGCGTAGGCGCTGTAGATTGATGTCCAGTATGGTTACGTCTGCCCCCAGACCTGCAGCCATCTTTGCAGCTTGGGTGCCGACAATCCCTCCTCCTAAGATAAGTACTTTGGCAGGGGGAACTCCAGGTACACCCCCAAGAAGAATCCCTCTTCCTTTTTGGGGCTTTTCAAGATATTTTGCCCCTTCTTGAATAGCCATTCTGCCGGCTACTTCTGACATGGGGATCAGTAACGGCAACGAACGGTCACTTAGCTGAACCGTCTCATATGCCAAGCAAATGGGCTTTTGCTCTATCATGGCATGTGTCAAGGCCTCTCCTGAGGCAAAGTGAAAATAGGTAAATAGCAGCTGCCCTTCTTTGATGAGCTTATACTCCGGTTCGATAGGTTCTTTTACCTTTACGATCATCTCTGCAATGTCATAGACGGCTTCAATCGTCGGAAGGATTTCAGCTCCGGCTTCTCGATACTCTTCATCCTTGAATCCACTTCCCAGGCCGGCGGTGGATTGGATGTAGACTTTGTGCCCTCTTTTGACTAGCTCCAGGGTGCCTGCAGGGGTGAGTGCTACCCGGTTTTCATTGGGCTTAATTTCTTTTGGTACTCCTATTATCATGATATTTGGTTTTGGGCGTAAAAATATGCTGAATATTTCATACCTGGACCTTAGAGGCAATAAAATTAATACAGAATTTTGATTGATAAATTCTATGAATTTGTATGCACTTGTATTATAGGTGTTTCAGGGACTCGACCCATTCCCGGTAACCCTTAGGGGAAAAAAGAAGAATGCCTGCATAAGGGATTATACAGGCATATCTCCATTTAATAACCAAAACTCAAAACTCACGTTTACCCTAATTGCAAATTGCGTGCCAAATGGATGATTGATTTTGATAATTTGTAATTTATATGAAAAAAATGGCAAAATTATAAACATATTTAATGCGTACTTTGTAGAGCGGTACGAATAGGGCGAGCAGATGTTTGTTTAGGTATGAAATGGTTAAATATTTGTTTTTAAAAGGGAAATATATGAAAATTAACTCCCATATGATGTCAATAGAGCCATTTCATATTAAAGGTAAATCAATGGTTTCCCGGCCGGAAGAATAAATAGGAAGGGTTTGCCAATCGAATAGGTATGGTTCGAGGATAATGTTATACATTTGTGGGAACTTATATTTAAGATTTTTTTTAATTTGAATGCTGTCTTTGAGTGGAAGCATTAAATTTTGCCTATGACCTTTCGCGATATCGAACGCATTATTCTCTACGAAGACAATCACTTCTTAGTGGTCAACAAGCCGGCCGGAATTTTAGTCCAGGGTGACCGGACAAATGATGAGACGCTACCTGATTACGTAAAGGAGTTTATCCGTTTGAGAGATGAAAAACCGGGCAATGTCTTTCTGGGGGTAACCCACCGGCTTGACCGGCCTTCAACGGGTGTTTTGGTGTTTGCTAAAACAAGCAAAGCACTATCCAGGATGAACGAGCTCTTTCGTGAGCGCAAGGTCAAGAAGACTTATTACATCCTCACCGAGAATGCACCGGATTCATTTAGTGGGCGCCTGGAGCATTTTGTCCGCAAGGATGAAGCCAAAAACCGGCTTATTGTTAAGGATGTCCCCTTCAAAAAAGCTAAGAAAACAAAGAAAGCGGTATTGGAATACCAATTGGTTGCAAACATCGATGGGTTCTTTCTCTTCGAAGTACAGCTTCATACCGGGCGTTCCCACCAAATAAGAGCCCAATTCGCTCATGTTGGGTGTCCTGTCGTGGGAGACAGGCGCTACGGAAGCCGTTTTCAATCAGGAGAAAGATTGTATTTGCACAGTGGTCAGATTTTTTTCGAGCATCCCGTCAAACGTACGCCATTGAGAATCAGAGCGCCCTTCCCTAAGGGAGGAAGATGGGATTTGTTTTGGGATTTTAAGTTGGAACAAAAACGCGAATAGGGCGTTTGATATACTTGCGAGGGATATACGACCAGCTCCTCCTGAATTCCCCCAGGGCAGAAATGCAGCAAGGGTAGGGAGTTGTAGCGGTGCGATATGTTCCTCGTTTTTTTTGTTTAAAGAATAAAAAAAGGCATCCGGTCCACCGGATGCCTTTTTTTGGATATGAATTAAAACCCTAAGCGCTCCTTTAAGCTTTAGGCATATTTTTCTTACCTTTTG
>JALWRC010000107.1 GCA_027080725.1 Saprospiraceae bacterium | reverse complement strand
CATCCTTTACTCTATACATTGGACTAATTTAACTTTCTTTCCGGATAATATTCGAGATTTAAAAACTTTTGAGGAGGGCATCTGCTTGCATTTCCGGTGGCGCAGCTCCCCTCCGTTTTGGTGAAGTTAATATCAAGATCGATCTCCTTTTGATTTATTGATTTATTATTTTCTTTACCAAAAAACTAATTATTATGAAAAAATTTAGTATCCTTAGCTTATTCGCTATATCCGCCTTAATGATGTCCTTTACTACAAAGCAATCAAAAGCGGATAGAATAGAAACCCAAATTTTCACTACTGATGAAAATGGAGGTTGGATGTGGCAAAATTGGGATGATGGCGGAGATTGTATTATGTGGGTAATTGGAGATACTGTTGTAGCTTCCTATGGTGATGATTGTTAATAAACCTCTAAACATGCGGATAGAAATTATATTTTTCTATCCGCACTTTATAAATGAAAGTAATACAATGAAATTTAACGTTCTGGTCATCCTAACATTTTTTTTTCTTTGCAGTACTAATACCAATTTGATAGGACAATCTATACGGGTGATATTTAAACGAAAATTTAAGTTATGCGAGCAAATAAGAAAAGTAACACCTGTAGAACAGCTATCTAAAATAGATAAAGACACAAAAAAAGCAGTATCACACTACAGCTTTACCATTTGCCCGAAGTACAGTAAATGGCAATTTGAAAATACTCAATGGGATTGTACTTTAGGAATTCGCGAGAATAATCGCCCGATGGACTACATCCAATACGACACCTCTGATGTAAAACTGATGAAATTCCATTTTGACCCCAAAGAGCAATACTATATAGAGACGCATAATATGTCCAACTGGCCCATGCAATGGGATATTGATTTTAGTCGTACTAAAACAATATTAGGGCACAGATGCTTTTGGGCTAAGCCTAAAAGGAAAAATGCATACATCATAGGAGTGTGGTTTGCCCCTGATATTCCTACGTCATATGGTCCGGAAGTAATAAACGGCTTACCGGGATTAGTACTAGAATTTATGACTGTAGTTACCCATTATGTTGCTATTAGCATTTCCTCTATATCGCCTGATTTGTGCCCGGAGATTCATATTGAGGAAATAAAAAGGATTAATCAAAATGAGCGCAATGAGTTATGGAAAAACTATGATTATAGCATTAAAGCACAGGACTTCGACTGTGGGGGGAAGGCGAAAAAACCGAAGTAGTGTATGCAAGAAAACTCTTCAAAATTAGAAATGTTTCTTTTGGTCTATCTTTGCTTCTATTGACCGAACTCAGTGCCCATAGCAAACCCGCTATCATGAAAATAAAATTATTGCTCATTCTGACGATTCTTTTACTCAGCAGTATCAACACCGATGCGATAGGACAATCTATACGGGTGAGCTATAGAAAAAAAACTAAGCTATGTAAACAGTTTAGAGATGCACTTACGGTGGAACAATTATTAAAGACGGATAGAAGAGCAAAGAACACAGCATCTTACTACAGCTTGACTATTTGCCCGAAGTACAGCTATTGGCAATTTGACAGTATTCGGTGGAATTGCTCTATTCGACCTAGCAATGACCGTCCCATAGACTACCTGCAGTATGACACCTCTGATGTAAAATTGATGAAATTCGACTTCGATCCCAAAGAACAATATTATCTAGAGACGCATAATATGCCTAATTGGCCCATGCAATGGGATATCGACTTTAGTCGCACCAAAATGATACTGGGACATAAGTGTTATTGGGCTAAGCCTAAGAAGAAATATCCATACGTCTTAGAAGCATGGTTTGCCCCTGATATTCCCACGTCATATGGCCCGGAAGCCCTAAATGGCTTGCCGGGATTGGCATTGGAATTCACGACAATGACCTCCCAATATATAGCTGAAAGTATATCCTCCGTATCGCCTGATTTGTGCCCGGAGATTCATATTGATGAAGTAAAAAAGATCAATCTAGATGAGCGTAATAATTTATATATGAACTATGATTATAGTATCAATGCACAAGACTTTAAATGCGGAGGATATACGAAAAAACAATAGCTTTAAAGACACATCTCATGTCGGGACACAAACATCAAAAGATCTTACCGGTATTATCAGGATGGATATTGTTATGTATAGCCACTTCCTCCTTTGCTCAGCGGTCGCTATCCATCACCTTCAAATCCGCAGCGGACAGCACTCCCATCAAGGGCATCGTCGTACAGTTATTTGAAGACAGCCGACACGAACAAATCAAGAATATCTTATTGACGGATAAAACGGGGAAGGTGAAGATAACTTGCGGAAAAGCGGATAGTCTTTTTCTGCTCACCTCTCATCTCAACTATGCGCCCCTACAAATGGCCATCGCGCATTCCGACAAGGACCAAACGGTTTATCTCCAAGAACAATCCTACCGGATCAAGGAGGTGACGGTATCCGCTATCGACCGGGGAGTTCGTGTCAAAGGAGACACCATTCGCTTTGATCTCAAGGTCTTTCGAAACGCTTCTCAGAAAGATCTGAAAGACCTGTTAAAAACGCTCCCCGGAGTCGAAGTGACCTCTAAGGGACGCATTAAGTATGGAGGGAGAAAAATAGACAAAATACTCATCTCGGGCAGGGATGTCGCCCGGAGCCAATTCGAAGCACTCAATCGCCTAATTGCTCCGCCGGACCTGTCCACCGTGCAAATCGTCCCGGGAGAAAAAGATCCGGATTCCGGACAAAAGGCCCAATATCTGGATTTGGTACTTGCCAAAGAGAACAAACTGTTTTTAACCATTGGGGTCGGTGTAGCTCATAACTTAAGGACAGAAGAAGATGCCACATTGCTTCAGACGGGCGAGCGCAAAATACACCATTTCGCCAGCATTGCGCGACGACGGTTGGACCGGCCGGCTCTTACGGGAGCAGATGCTTTGAGAGGCAGGGATTTTGAGGTCAACCGTCTGCGAAACAAATATCTCTCCTCTCACCACCCCATCACAATCGAAGAGGCCGCCTATCAACCCATGGGACCCGATGGTAAAGACCTATCTCTTCAATATAATGCTACGATGCAGAGCAGCCAGCTGGTAACCCTCTATCTCAAAGGCTATGACCGGTCGTACTATCACCAACGGAGCTCCCGTCTCTTGGATGTAACCAATGGAGGAGTAATCGAGTCGAGCCGGACCAAAGGTCGAGACTTACACCGCGGGATATCCGGTTATATCAAATGGAAAGTGGCTTTACACCAACGCCTAAAGCTCTTCCACTATTTCGACATGGATTTTAGTAAAGGCCGGAACAGAGAACAGGGCAAATCCCTCTTTGAGGATATTCCCTCCCAATATTTTCAAACCAAAAGTCAAAAGAACTACAGCTTTAGCGGGCTTCAAGAAGTCATTTATAATCTCACTCCCGATTGGAAAGTCACGGGTTTTTGGGAATTCAAACACCACTCCGCCGGCCTACCATTTCATGCCACCTCCAATCAATCCATCTTTGAGTGGGCCCCTGCCTCCAACGATTCCACCTCGTTTGGTTATGGGGTCAATCGCCGGAATGACAGACTTACGGCCGCAGGGTCCTTGCTCTACGAGTCGCCTACCATTTCATACGGCCTCAAAAACATCACGACGGTACTACAATTAGAGGAAAACGGTGCGCTACAAGCCGGATTAGCACCTCTCCCCCCCTTCGAATCCGGTTTGGGCTCCGGCTATATAGAGCATAGGCCGGGGATCTTTCTACGTACAAAAAACAATAAATTCCGGTTAAAAACAGATGTTGGAGTTCTTGTTGCGCGACAACGCAGCAACGGACATCTGCAGGTGAATAGCTCCCCTTTCATCAAGGGATATTTCGATTATTTCATTGCGAAGAAAATAAAACTGACCGCTTCGCTCCGAATGGGTGAGAAACCGTTTGACCTGAGGTATCTATGGCGCGGTCCTACGGTCCAATCCGTGCGTTATTATCAAATAAATGAAACCCCGGACAATATCTACTCCTTTAACAGGTCGGCCGGTCTTTTTTTGGATTATAAGCGTTTAGCACAAAGCAAAATGATTTTGACCGGCTTGGACTACTCCGAGTCGGACAGGACAATGGTCGGCATCCAAACGATTCATCGAGGCTATCAGGTTACCACCTTCCGGGCCCTCGATGGGAGTCAATCGTGGAAAAGCAATACTTACGTGCTATGGCCCTTAGGGCGACATAGTATAACTTTTACCGGGTTATTCACTATGACCAACGGTCGCCTCTCCACTCCTGCCGGACTGAGCCGGTACCGTTCGATTAGAGTGAATCCGGCTATCGTCTTTCGTCCGAAAACCGGTCATAACTTGACGATATCGGCCGGTCTAAGATTGCAGCACACCCGTCAGAAAATAGCGCTCTTGCATTCTGACCATACCTTTACCCGGTGGATTCCAAATCTCAATACCGGCTATAAGCTCTCCACCAATTGGAAGGCCAATGCGCGTTATGAGGGACGCATTCAAGCCCCATTCCCTACACAAAATATCCTTTCCTTTGGCATTGAATACAGCCTCATGCATGACCATTTGACTCTGAGTTTGAATGTACATGATCTACTCCACTTTAACCGCTCCGATGATTATACCACCTCCATCGAGACGTATGCCATTACGGAGCAATCGAGCCTCCGACTCGGTGGGTATGTCTTGCTGCATGCCAAGTACCGGTTATAGCAGAAACTGGCCCAATGCAAGGGGAAAATTCTATCTCTTTCTCATCAAAAAAACCCGGGTTCTTCCTCCATTTCTTCATTCCAAATCCTCCAGGCGGCTTCTGCTTGTGCGACGAGCATCGGATATCCGTTAAGGGTTTGGGCTCCGAAATGGGATGCCTTTTTGAGAAACTCCGTCCGTGGAGGATTATAGACGAGGTCGTAGAAAAGATGACCGGATGTGCCCCCTTCATAAGGTATATCCGGATAGCTCTCCACATCGGGATAGGTCCCGAGAGGGGTGCAGTTGACCACTAAATGATGAGTATTAATAATGGATGGAGTCAACTGCGAATAGGTAAAGTCCGCCCGCCCCGGATGACGAGAAACGGTATGAACGACCATGCCCAAGGATTGCAACCCGTAAATAATCGCCTTGGCGGCTCCTCCGGTTCCCAATACGAGCGCTTGCTCCGCCCTAAAGGCGCCCAAAGCGTGTACAAACCCTCCCGCATCGGTGTTGAATCCCTTCCATCTTCCATCGGGCATAATCTTGACCGTATTGACAGCACCAATCGAACGGGCTCTATCCGATATGGCATCCAAGTGTGGCAGAATAGCCGCTTTGTAAGGGATAGTTACATTAAATCCTGCCCAACCCAACAAGCCGATTTTCCGGCGAAGACCGGTGAGAGTATCCAACTCCAGAAGGGCATAGTCATAGCTTTCCCATTCCGGTAGAGTGTCAAATTTATTCCTGAAATACTTTTGGGAAAACGAGTGCCGGAGGCGCTTTCCGATCAATCCAAATTTCTTTCCTTCCGGTCTTTGCATTTTTTATCGACTTATCCTAAAATATTGACAAAAGCTATTATGTCCGATGGTGGAGATGCCCCAGGTACTGCAAATGGCAGTTGGCCATAAATGAACGGCCATTTTAGAGGGCGGTAGTGGCTGCCCTTTGTTAAAAAAGTATGCTGCCGCTTCCCTTTTTGCCGTATTCACACGAAAAAAACGCTTCCCCCCCGACCTGAAACACTGACAGATCAAGGCGGCTCATAAAACTAAGGAACAAGCCCCCACAAAATCCACCTCGTCCTTCACCAATGCAAGTTACAACAATTTTTGATTTTGCCTATTCACAAAACAAGGAGGGTGTATGACAAAGTGCACCGTTTCCAAGTTTGGCCCAATCGTCCCCGTATGTATTCTCCGCTCCCGTGTCTTCCTGCATCAGCTTAGGAGCCGGGGTTCTTCCAGCACTATATAGGACAGGCAAACGGACAATACAAAATGAATATCCCCGGACCGGATGTTTTGGAAGTGTGCATTTTGCAATACACACACACCAAACTTATGCCAATATGTCATATAAATACTGTAACTTTGCCCGCCAAATGAGGGGGCAAGAATGAAGGTGGAGACTCCCCCGAAATGGGTATTAACTCTAAACGAGTCATAGATTTTTGTTGGAAAAGGCTTTTGGGGGTGCTCTCAAAATAAATTATTATTGAGGACTTCGAGCAGACATTTTCAATCATATTAATATATTTGGTGAAAAAAACAAATTGATTTTCATTTCATACCAGAAAAAGAAACCTACTTTATGTACGACGACAACCCGACCATACAGCACCTTGTGAAGACCATAGACCCTATGCGACAGGGGGAGGTGCTG
The DNA here is from genome assembly GCA_027080725.1 of Saprospiraceae bacterium. Lineage (GTDB taxonomy): Bacteria > Bacteroidota > Bacteroidia > Chitinophagales > Saprospiraceae > JALSTN01. Next base: position 3,636 of record JALWRC010000107.1, on the reverse strand, counting down.
GACTACAAAGCGCAATCCGGGGCGGATAACGGCAAGCGATTTTATATCGAGAGTTTCGGTTGTCAGATGAATTTTAGTGACAGCGAAATTGTCGCTGCCGTACTACACGAGGCCGGGTATCGCTCAACGCTCCGGATGGAAGAAGCGGATCTCATCCTGGTCAATACCTGCTCCATACGCGAGAAAGCCGAAGACACAGTACGCAAGCGGTTGTACGTCTACAACAAAGTCAAAAAGTCCAAACCCGGGACGTTAATCGGTGTTTTGGGGTGTATGGCAGAGCGCATGAAGCGTCAGCTGCTCGAAGAAGAAAAACTCGTCGATTTGGTCGTCGGGCCCGATGCATACCGGGACATGCCCAAACTTTTGGACAGCGCAGAGGAGGGCCATCGCGCCATCAATGTCCAACTTTCACGCGAAGAGACCTATGCAGATATCAGTCCGGTGCGTCTGCAGTCCAACGGAGTTACCGCCTTTATCTCCATCATGCGGGGCTGCGACAATATGTGTTCTTTTTGTGTTGTGCCCTTTACCCGGGGGCGGGAAAGGAGCAGAGATCCCTATAGCATCATTGCGGAGACGAGGGACCTCTATGACAATGGCTATCGGGAAGTGACCCTACTCGGTCAAAATGTCGATTCGTATAATTGGGTGCATCCCGAGACCCAAGAAACCGTCACTTTTGCCCGGCTTTTGCGTATGTGTGCCGGGGTGCATCCCGAGATGCGGATTCGCTTCTCCACCTCACACCCCAAGGATATGACCGATGAGGTACTCTACGCCATGGCCGAAATGGACAATATTTGTAATTATATCCATCTGCCGGTACAGTCCGGCAACAATCGCATCTTGGAGCTCATGCGAAGGGGATACACCCGTGAATGGTATATGGAGCGCATCGAAGCCATTCGCCGCATCATCCCGGATTGTGCCATCTCATCGGATATTATAGCGGGATTTTGCACGGAGACAGAAGCAGACCACCGGGAGACCTTAGACATCATTCGCCGGGCCAACTTCAGCATGTCCTACATGTTCTATTACTCCGAGCGCCCCAATACATTTGCCCAACGCAACCTGCAAGATAACGTTCCGTTGGAGGTCAAAAAACGCCGGTTGACCGAAATCATTCAACTACAAAACACCCTATCGCTGGAGCACAACAAAAAAGATATCGGGCGTCAATTTGAAGTTCTTATAGAGGGGGACTCCAAAAAATCAAAAGCAGAATTCAAGGGGAGAAACTCCCAAAACAAAATGGTGGTATTCCCAAAAATCCCGGGTTTACGACCGGGAGATTACGTGCATGTCGAGATAACCGAAGCCTCCAGTGCCACTCTGCGGGGCCACATCATCCAAAATAGTGCTTTATGAATTTGCTCGCCGTCAAACAACGCTATGGAATCGTAGGAAGAGCCCCTGCTTTGGACCATGCCTTAAAAAAAGCCATCAGGGTAGCACCTACGGACCTCACCGTGCTCATCAATGGGGAGAGTGGGGTAGGCAAGGAGGTTTTCAGTAAGGTTATCCACCAATTGAGCGCCCGCAAGCATAATCCATTTCTTGCTGTAAACTGCGGTGCCATCCCTCCGGGTACTGTCAATTCCGAACTTTTCGGGCATGAAAAGGGTGCATTTACCGGTGCCAATTCCGATCGAAAGGGCTATTTCGAAATCACCAATAAAGGTACCATTTTTTTGGATGAGGTATCAGAATTGCCCCTGGACACTCAAGCACATTTGCTGCGTGTCCTCGAAACCGGAGAATTCATCCGGGTCGGAGCTTCTACTGTCCGGAAGACTGATGTCAGAGTAGTGGCAGCCTCCAATGCAGACTTGTTGGAGCGGGTCAAGGAGGGCAAGTTTAGAGAAGACCTCTACTACCGGTTGAGTACCGTACCCATCTACATCCCGCCTCTTAGAGAACGCAAAGAGGATATCTTGCTCCTCTTTCGAAAATTTGCAAGGGATTGTGCCGAACGCTACCGCGCCGAACCAATAAAACTCGACCCGGAAGCTCAACGACTGATTTTGAATTACTCGTGGCCGGGCAATATCCGCCAGCTGAAAAATGTTGCCGAACAGCTCTGTGTACTCTCCGAATCCAAGAACGTTACGGTAGAACAACTGCTTTCTATTATTCCCCAGATTACAGAGCGCCACATGCCCGCCATTAAGAAGGATAGCCGGCACAACGGCCCCAACGAACGGGATATTCTCTTCGGGCTGCTCTTTGATATGAAAAAAGACATGGATGCCCTCAAAAGGCTGATTATCCAGCTCGTCAAAGACAATAATCTACAAATGCCCCATTTACTCCCCAATATGAGTACGGAACAAAATGCTGAATGGGAGCGCATTACTCCCAAATATACCCCTCCACCACCGGACGATCCCAATAACCCGATAATCGTTGTGCCCAATGCCCATACCTCACAACCGCATCACTCCGGACAAATAGAGGAGGTAGAGCTTCCCCCGAATACGGTCGAAATCGGAACGGTGGACCATACCCTCAACATCGAAGAAATGGAAAAGCAGCTCATCACCAAAGCGCTCAACAAACACCATGGCAGGCGAAGGGAGGCTGCCAAAGAATTGGGCATTTCCGAACGTACACTTTACCGAAAAATAAAGCAGTATGAGATGTAGTATGAAATGGTACACTTCGCGTTTTATTAAGAGGACCACACATATCTCTATCCTCTTGCCTGTTGCTCTAATGACAAGTTGCTATTCATTTAAGGGCATTAGCATTGACCCCAACGTTCACACCTATCAGGTAGCCAACTTCACCGACAATAGCGCCGAAGGCGCCCCGGTCAACCTCCCCGATGACTTCACTTTCGAATTGGATAAAAAAATACGCACAGAGACCCGGCTCAAGCAAGACGACCAACCGGATATCTTGTTCGAAGGAAAATTGACACGCTTCAAAGTCAGTCCGGGACAAATCACCAGCCAAGAAAACACTAGCTACAACCGGCTCAATGTATCCGTGCAAATAGACTACAAAAACAATCTAAATCCCAAAGATAAATGGTCCCGGACCTTTAGTCACTACGAAGAGTTTCCCGCTGACCAAAACCTTACGGATGTTCAGGATGAGCTCCTTAAAAAGATCAAGGACAAAATCATCGAAGATATATTTAATAAAGCCTTTACAAATTGGTAATCCAAGCCCATGAGTGTACAATCAAACGATATCACCTATTATCTGTCGGATGAAACAAGACTCACCCGGCTCCCCGACAGCCAGCTGGAAGCATGGTTAGAAGCAACACCGGGTAGTTTTCTGCTTCAATATGCCAAAGCGAGGAAATATGTCTTAGAGGGGCAAAAAGTGCCGCGACAACAATTGAATATCGTAGCCGCCCTCTGCCCCAACCGAAAGGCTTTAAAACAACTGCTATACCAACCTGTCTCATCAGCTCCTTCCGCAAAAGAAGAAGAGAAAACCGGACAAAATAACAGGGCACTAAAAACCACAGCCAAAAATATCCCCGGCACCGGGGATATCCCTCCGGTGCAGCCCCCTACCAAAACCAAAATACCGATTCAGACAAATACCTCTCAAAAAATCCCTAAGGACGCCCCCGGTCCGCACACCAGAAATGCCCCCCCCAACGATGACTCC
>JALWRC010000106.1 GCA_027080725.1 Saprospiraceae bacterium | reverse complement strand
AATCTTAGAAGTCTTAGGCTTAACAGAAAAAGTAGCTAAGAAAAAGTAACTCATAAAAAGTGCTGCCGCCCTTGCTGCATATAGGGCGAAAGAGATTTTCTTGAATTATTTGACAGGAAGTTCCGTTTTAAAACACACCCTACAAAATCTATATCCCAATAATTTCAAAATTTCTTGTACTTTGGCAGTTCTTTCGGAATTCCACAAACAGCGTCCCTCACATGAATTGTAAAAATTGTAACGCCGCTCTCGCAGAAAATACATCGTTTTGCTCCTCTTGTGGAGCGAAGGTGATTACCTCACGAATCACAACAAAAAAGCTACTTTCAGAGCTATTTACAAATCTATTCGGCATCGATAATAAGTTTATTCGCACACTCTGGGACATGTTGATACGTCCCGGGGTTTTGCTTTCCGCCTATTTGAAGGGGACAAGAAAACGATATGTTCGCCCCTTCGCATTCTTTGCAATAACAACCGCGATTACTGTTTTTTCGCTTTCCATGTTTTCGGAAGAATATCTATCGGGCGTGGACAAAGCAAATTCAAACTTTGAATCTTACATGCAAAAGATGTTTCCCAAGACCCATATCAAGGAAAATTCAGATAAAGGACGAACGAAACTGCTCAATGAAAAAGAGCAACAAAAAGCCGACAAAAGAGCAGCATTTCAAAGAAAAACACAAGAGACCATCCTCAAATACATGAATCTCATCTCCTTTCTTCTATTGCCGCTGTACGCCTTTATCGCTTATTTGGTCTTCGGGCGTCCCTATAACTTCGGAGAGCATCTCGTTATCAATGCGTATATCCAAGGGGTCTTAATGCTATTAATGACCATATCATTTTTCGTGTCGTTAGCACTTCATTTTGATGCCTATTCGTATGCTATGCTATTCAACTTTGTCTATTACCCATATGTGTATCAGCGGTTGTATCGCTTGTCGTTTAAGGGGCTTCTCCTCAAAACACTAAAGTTCATCCCCATCCTCTTGGGAGTGATTATCGTGTTTGGTATATTAATGATCGTGCTCGGCTTTATCATTGTTCTTATCCAGAAAGGTTAAAGTAACTGCATGGCAAAAATGACGTTATAATACAATAATGCACTTATACCCACCTTCATTGTGGAGGTGACTCTTGGCATCAATTCATATGCGTACGACAATGGTTCTTTTCCTCCCAATTGGTATAAGTCAAAGCCCCTCCTTTATGATGCAGCCTCCTGGTTCCTCAAGATCAACTCGCTGAGGTCATAGACCATTACCTGTTGGTCATCCGCTTTTAATCCGTCACCCAACATAGTCAGGCAATAAGGGCAATTGGCCGCGACGATATCAGCCCCTGAAGCTATGATTTCCTCTGCCCGCTCTTCATTGATACGGCGGTCACCGGGCTCATCCTCTTTAAACATCTGTGCGCCCCCGGCGCCACAACACAATCCCCGCTCGCGAGAACGTTCGAGTTCGGTAATCTCCTCAAATAGGGCGGTGACCACCTCTCTTGGATCCTCAAAGATCCCATTTCCCCTACCCAGATAGCAACTGTCGTGATAGGTAATCTTCTCCCCGGATTTTTGTCCGGTGTTCAGCTTGCCGGAATCCAGCAGTTCCTTTAGAAAAGTGGCATAATGGGTCACTTCATAATGGGCGCCCAATTCGGCATAATCATTTTTCAATGCGTTAAAGCAGTGTGGGCAAGTGACAATAATCTTCTTTATACCGTATCCGTTCAGGGTTGCGATGTTTTGTTGTGCGAGCATCTGGAAAACAAACTCGTTGCCGGCCCTTCGAGCGGGATCACCGGTGCATTGCTCTTCATCCCCCAAGACAGCAAAGTCCACTCCGGCCTGATGGAGCAACTTTACAAATGAACGCGTAACTTTCTGTGCACGTGCATCATATGCACCGGCACATCCCACCCAATACAGATACTCCGGTTGATGTCCTGCTGCTACTTCATCCGCCATTACCGGGACCTTTATCTCTTTGTCCATACCTTTTGTTTTTGTTATTTTTGAGTGAGCTCAAAGTTATTCAATTGTCGCAAATAATCATCCTTTTTGGAGTTAATTTCGTGTAACAAACCTTCTGGTAAGCGGAAGATATCCCCTCCTACCCTACGCAATTGCGTATTCTATCGCACTAATTATAGTTTGTCATACACCCCATTTTTATCAAATTTCATAATGTCCGGGATTATAACTACCTTTACTCTCTTGTCCGGTGATGCTTATTGATTTAAGCAGGAACTGTCAAATTAATTTTCCTATTTGAATCTACCCTCTCATCGGCATGGATTTTTCTTCAACAAAATTATCAACCATTTCATACCCCAAAAACACCATGCTCACAGTGTCCAATCATTAATATCTATGTCACAAAATCAAACAGATCTCACCCCACCTGCCGGCAACTGGAAAAATGCAGCTGCCGAGCAGCTCGTACGCGAATTTGACCACAGTCATATTACGGAAAAAGAAGACCATTATCTCATAAGATTTGGACCATTTACCGTAACAAAATCTAAGAACGAGCCCGGCTTCGCTTGTGATTGCCCCTACTCTTCTATTGAAGAATGTCAACACATCATCGCAGCCAATCACCTGTTAGATTATTGGGAGGAGCAAAAGAAAAAAGAGCGTGTGCCCACCAGTCCACCCCGAAAAGCTATCAGCATCACCCACCTTATCCGTCAATTATCCCCAGATGATTTGAGGGAAGTCACCCGGACCTTTGCCAAAAAAAACCGTGCCTTCAGTTTTTTGCTTCGCGCTCGATTTCTGGATGAAGTGGAACTTGAAGAGGACACAGGCATGTATATCCGCCTCTACAACGACCTCATCCACAAAAGAGCTGCTCCCGCTTCTCCCCTATCTGCTCAGGATTTAAAAATTTTCCGAATCATCACGGAGGCCTATTTACACAAAGTTCGCGATGCCTTAATCGAACGGGATTTCAAAAGGGGATATCATATACTATTTGCAGTCTTGGATAGATTGAGCTTGGTCATGTACCGCACTTCGAAAGCCGCTGAAAAATTGCTCGTCCTTTGGCGGGAGGTCCACCTGATGTTCAGCGAGCTCCTTAAGATGGTGGAAGCACATGATTTATTGGCAAGTATTGAAGAGGATTTGAAGACACTCGCAGGCAAACTGTATTATAAGTATCGCTTCTTTGATATCCACATTGTCCACCTCCTTCTAATGCTGGACCGGGACATGAAAGATGAAATTTTGGTCGACACCCTTGCAAGCCGGCTTATGACCGAAGAGGATCCGGAGATCAAGCGCAATACCCTGGGTGCTGCCCTCCTATTAGCCCAGCGCCTCCCCCATCAGAATAAAAGAATTAGAGAATTGTGTGACCACCATCTCGAACTTGGCCTGCATTACCTCCAATTAGCCGGGCTACTGATCGACACCGACCAACAAGCATTGGGTATGACCATCCTCGACCTTGGGCGAAAAGCGATAGGCTCTCTCTATTATGAGCAAGAATTTATCCGGCTTCTCATCCGGTATAAGCGACCTCAAAAAGAAATTGTAGATGCACTGATCCAAATGCTAAGAGAATATCCAAGCCCTAAGATATACGAACGCCTGCATCTGACGCTGTCGCAGACACAAGCAGACCGATTGGTAAACCATGTCAAATCCATTGCTGACAACGATGTCCTACTCTTTGCCACCTTCCTTTTTATTTCCGATTATGAAGCAGCTCTTCGACAAGTACACCATCTTGCCCTTGACGAGGTTATCCCTTTAGACGCGCCCCTTTGGCACCAAGCTCCCGAAGCACTCGCCTCCTACTATATCGAACAATTGGATGCATATCTCTCTGTCCATGTCGGCCCAAAAGCTGCGGCTTATACCCAAGGCATCTTGAGACATATAAATAAACGCCTTTCCATAGGAAAAATCCTTCAAATATTGAAGACAAAAGACTGCGATGAGCGACTCTACTCATATGCGAAGATGCTTTAACTTTTCCGCAACATTACAACGTCTATAGATAAAAAAGCGGAGAGACAGGGATTCGAACCCCGGGCCCCACTTGCGCAGAGCAGCGGATTTCGAATCCGCCCCGTTCGACCACTCCGGCATCCCTCCGTAGGTGTAATAAACTCGACCGCAAAGGTAAGGAAAGGAATAAAAAGGGCGAGTACTTTCCTCTGAATTTCTTTTAATGGGCCTTTCCCTTACTCACGTGAATGAAGAGCTTTTCGATGAAATTGTAAGAGGAAGACCACGTAGGACCGCTTCGCGCAAAACGGCCTGGCCCTTATATAAAATAAGCCCTCTAATCGAAAAATAGAAGTTACAACTTTTTAATCTCATCCTCCAAGTGGTACTCATCACCCGGGGCATATCCATTGTGTGAATACACGATATGCCCTTTGCCATCGAGGAGAAAAGACTGTGGTATGGTCTGAAAATTAAGTGCCGTTTGCAATGTTTGCTTACTGTCCGAAAGGACCTGAAACTCCCACCCTTTCTGTGCCACCATCGGCTTCACCTTAGAGAGGGCCCGTATATTGTCGATCGTGATAGCGATTACTTCCAACCCATAATCCTCCTTCCAATCGGGATACACATCATTAATAGCGTCCATTTCCTTCTTACATGGCGTACACCACGTAGCCCAAAATGTAATTAAGACAGGATGTCCCTTGCCGACCAAGCTTTTAATGCTAACCGTCTTCCCCTCTAGAGTTTTTACATTTATATCGGGCATTTCTTGTTGGGCGAGGGCCGTGTTGCCAACAAAAAACAGCATAATACCGACAAAAAGGAATTGAATTGAAAACTTCATAATACAGGTTTTAATTTTTTTATACTTTAGCAAATCGTTTTGAAGCCAATAGCTTTACTCGCATATTCAACGGCCCAAAACTATATCTAATTTTGCATTTCATGCCTCATTTAAGAAATATTTAACCTATTCGACTCAAATCAGACAAGGTTACAAGTATATTTTGATATGTTCTGTAAAGAAAACTTTTTCAAAGGGGTTATTTCTCCACAAACACCGCAAAAAACAAACAAATGAATTTAACTATTCCTTCTTCTCTCTTCCGGGCTTCAATCCGGGGTTTCATCTTTTCGCTGTTATTTCTATGTCTCGACACATTGGCATCCGGTCAAATCACCGGTGGTAACCTCTCCGGTGGCGTGATGAACAACACCAACCTGTTCTTGCGGGACTCTTCGATTGGTGCAGACAACACGCCCCAATACGACAAGCAACTCATCGGCTCTGAGACTTGGCTCAATCTCACCTATAATACCAACACGGTAGAAGCAGGTATGCGATTTGATTTGTTTCAGAACTCTAACCTCCTCGACCCGCAGAGCTCTTTTTCCGATGCGGGAATTGGCCGATGGTACGTCAAATACCACTACAACAAGCTCCAAGTTTCGGGTGGATATCTCTACGACCAAATCGGGAGTGGCATCATCTTCCGGGCTTACGAAGACAGAACCCAACTCATAGACAATGCCCTTTACGGCGTGCGCGCCCAGTATGAAATGGCACCTGACTGGACGATCAAAGCCTTCTCGGGCAAACAAAAACACCTCTTTGACCATTACAAAACAGATATCAGAGGAGTCAATATCGAAGGTTTCCTGAACTTTGACAGCCTGGGCGGATTATCCCTGGCTCCCGGAATAGGATTTGTCAACACCACTTATGACAACAAAACCATGAACGATGTGGTGGATGTATTGACCTCCTATCGCCCGGATGAACGTGTAATACCCCAATACAACAGTTATATCACCAGCCTGTACAACAACCTCTCTTTCGGCCCATTGACCTGGTATGCAGAATGGGCACACCGCTCTGCAAATGTACTCTACGACCCTTTTGCCAAACGCACCCTCATCAGCGGTGATCAAATCGAAGGGCGGATAGTCAAACGTGCGGGAGATGTCTTGTACTCGAGTTTGAGTTACGCCATACACGGCTTTGGAATATCCGTGGACTACAAGCAGACCATGAATTTCGAATACCGGGCACACCCCCTCCTCCCCGGCAACGAGGGCTTTATCGGGTTTATCCCTCCGATGGGGCGCATCAACACCTACCGCCTCACTGCCCGTTACTCCCCGGCGACACAATATATCGGGGAACAGGCCGTACAGGTCGATGCTCGATACAAGCTCAACAGACACTGGAGCTTTAACATCAATGCTTCCAACATTACCAATCAAAACAACGACCTGCTATACCGCGAACTCTACACGGAGTTCACCTACAAAAAACGCCGAAAATGGCAAATCCTCGGGGGCGTTCAGTTTATGGACTACAACTTTGCCATCTACCGGGGCAAGCCCGGCTATGAAAATGTAAAGAGTGTCGTCCCTTACACGGAAGTACTTTACAAGTTCTCCCGCTCAAAGTCCTTACGCGTCGAAGCGCAGTACATGCTCACCCAACAAGACGAAGGACAATGGGCTTATACTCTATTCGAAGTAGGTCTCGCACCCCACTGGTTATTTGAAGCCTCCTTAATGTACAATGTGGTCTCCTTTGCGCCGAAGGATAAACTCAACGAAACCCTACAACACCATTTGGAAGAAAAAGGGCGCGTCCTATATCCCACATTGGGCGCCGTTTATACACACGGGTCCAACCGCTTTTCGCTGCGCTATGTAAAACAAGTGGCCGGCGTCGTCTGCAGCGGGGGAATTTGCCGCTACGAACCCGCTTTCTCCGGAGTGCGCTTTAACCTTACTTCTACTTTTTAACATTGCTTAAAACCTAATCACCATCTCACAAAGCTATCCTTATGAAAAATAAAAATCTGAATACCCGCTTTTTGATTGTCCTCGTCTTATTATTGGGGGCTTGCAAAGAAAAACCCGTCATCATCCCGGATTTTAGTGTTCCTAAGGGCGACCGCAATGTCCTCATCGAAGAGTTTACCGGCGTGCGCTGTGTCAACTGCCCCAATGGGGCCAAAATCATCGAAGAAATGGTGGCAGAATTTGGCGATCGAATCGTCCCCATATCCATCCATCACGGCTTTTTTGCCAAACCCCTCAAACAGAGCAAGAGCGACCTCAACTGTCATTGTGGTTATGGGGATGCGGTGACAGAGACCTTGGGCAAAGGCCCCATCGGATATCCCGCCGCCGTCATCAACCGCCAAAAACTGGGTTCCAAACTCTTCCCCAACAAAGACGAATGGAAGAGCATCGTCCTCAATGCTCTGAAGCAACCGGCCCCGGTCAATATATTCTTGAAAGTCTCCGGGGATGCGTCCAATTCCCAATGGACCTTGGATGTCAATCTCGCAGCCTCAGAACCATTGGATGACCTGTTTATCACCGCCGTACTGCTCGAAAGCGATATCATCGACGCTCAAATACTTCCCGACAATTCACTTGACGAAAACTACAACTTCCAACACGTCGTGCGTATGCCCATCACCGATGCAGCTGGAGAGAGCTTGCCCGCATTGGCGAGCGGAGAGGTCAAAGAGATGAAAGGATTTAAGACATTTGCTCTTCAACCCGAATGGGACTACAAACATTGCAGTATTGCCGTCTTCGTACACCACAAAAGCACCGGCACAGAAGTTCTACAGGCAGCTTCGATCCATTTAGAGAATTAGTGCGGGGGCCTTTTCGAAAAGAGGAAGGTCATAACAAAAGCAAAAACGGTTCTTTGTGACCACTTTGGCGAATTTTGAATACGGATTTCTTTGCGACTTTGCGTCTTTGCGAGTAAAAACATCAGTACTACGCTTAAAATAAGATGTCCTTACAAGATTTATGCATTCATGGAGGTCAATTAAGAACCATTCGTGCAAGCGTGGGTATGTTCCCCGGAAAATGCACTATCTTTACATTTCAATTAGCAAAGCGAAACAGGCGTCACATTGGCTTGTATAGCCATTTACCGTTTGTATTTTTTCAGTAATTGTAAGTAAGGGCTACAAGAAAACTCTTCAAAATTTGAAATGTTTCTTATGACAAGCACCATGTAGGCGCAATTATGTAAGTTTTCAAATAATGAATCAACGTAGAGCATTCTTCCTGATAACATCATTGATCCTAACGCTATTCTCCTGCTCGCTTTCCCTGGGCAAAGGGGCAAAGGATAGAGCCTCCAAAGGGGGAGATTACGTCCTAAAACAGGAATTGCAATCCCTCCTGGACGATTCAAAACTCATGGGGACGATATTAATCTATGACGCACGGCACGACCGGTATTTCTCCAATGACTTCTCGATGGCCAACATGGGAAAGCTTCCTGCATCGACCTTCAAAATACCCCATACTATCATAGCACTCGAAACTGGAGTCATCCAAAGCGACACAACATGGCTAAAATGGGACGGCAGAAAGAGAGCTTTTAAAATTTGGGAACAGGATCTACGTTTGAGAGACGCCTTCCGGTACTCCTGTCTTCCGTGTTATCAACAAATTGCAAAAAAGATAGGGACGGAGCAAATGGAGAAATATATACAAAAATTACATTATGGCAAAATGCATGTTACGGCGTCCAATTTAGACAAATTCTGGATCGAAGGGAATGCCCGCATCAGTCCGATTCAGCAGATTGATTTTCTAAACCGACTTGTCAACACCCGTCTCCCTATCTCAAAACGAACCGAAGATATTGTCAAACGCATGATGCTCTTAATACAGAACGATGATTATTCCCTCTATGGCAAGACGGGATGGTCCACCTGGCAAGGGGTCAATAACGGTTGGTTTGTCGGTTATGTCCGCAAGGGGCCGTACATCTACTATTTCGCTACCAATATCGAGCCCAAGGCCGCTTTTGATATGAAATCGTTTGCCAAAATCAGAAAAACCATTACTTACAGCGCCTTACGACAATTGGGGGTAATCCCTTAGAGGGGCTACCGACAAAGTCTGTACAACCAAAGAGAGTATAACTTTGCATCTATTGTCATCTTTTCGGATTTCTTCCTACCTTATGATTAGCCCACCAACAAAAAAAAGGGAGCCCACCGGACTCCCCTCAAACAAGATTATTCAAACATTCAGCTCGTTAGCGAGTCAGTGGATAGCCCGCATTATTCCAATCTATAATCCCATGGTTCATGTGATCAATGTGCTTAAAGCCCAGTTTTTTGAAGGTTCTGAGTGCATTCCCACTTCTGTGTCCCGAACGACAATGCACTAAGTATTCTTTGTTCTTATCGAGTTTGGAAAGTTCCTGCTCGAAATTCGGGCTATTAAAGTTGATATTAATCGCACCCGCGATGTGGCCTTGAGCAAACTCTCCGGGGGTTCGGATATCCAGAATTTGGACAGGACCTTTTTCGATCAAAGATTTAGCTTGTTTTGCGGATACATTGACCACTTTAGTATCTACTCCTGCCTGAGCATTACTATTGCAAGAAACAAACACGAAAGGAAGAATAAATAAGGCAACAAAAAAGTATTTCATAATTCTTAAATTTTTACTGTTAGAAAATGAAGTGCTTCATAAGAATAAAAGCATATCAATTTGATTTTGATGCAAAGGAAAACAATTTCTTAACATAAACTTGTGATTAAAATTACAAAGCAACCGTTTGTCTGCTTCTATCTTTGCTCCAATAATTCTAACATTTCATATCGCAAACCCAATACTAAATCGACGAATTATGAAAAATTCATACACCGTAACGAATAGATTCACACTTGCACTTATCATTCTGAGTTTCCTGCTTGCTTTAATTCCCAAACACATGTTGGCACAGGATTTTAAGAAGCAAACCAAATGGGGAGGACGGCTGATGATAGACGCCACCCATTACGACTACAATGATGCACAGGTCACCGGATTAGAAGTACGCAGAGCCCGATTCTTTAGCAAAGGCTCCGTTGCTCCACGAATCTCATACAAGCTCCAATTGGATTTTGCCGGAGGGAAAGTAGCCTTTAAGGATGCCTATATCCGCTGCGGCAACTTGCCATATATCGGGGGAAACATGACTATAGGAAATCAAACGGACCCTTTGAGCCTGGAGCAAAATACGAGTTCGAAATACATCACTCTCATGGAGCGCTCCTTGCCCACTTCACTATTTCATAAAAGGGCTGCAGGAATCGGGTATAGCAATACCAAGTTACTCCACGGAAGATTGGGCATTCAAGCATCTTGGTTAGACCCACTCGGTGGCTCTTTGAAAGCGCCCAACCTAAAAGGCTATACCAAGAGCGCTACAATCAAAATCAGCGCAATGCCATGGCTAAAAAGCAATGACAACCTGGTATATATGGGGGTGGGCTATTCGACGAGAACATTGGACAACAACTTGGCCTTCAAAGTGCACCCGGAATCCCACCTTGCACCTACAGCAATCTCCGGCGCTGTGCCTCAGGTTAGCAGCTACCGTTTGCTCAACTTTGATTTTGCCTGGGTCTTCCATGCACTTTCCATCCAAGGCGAATACATGACCAACGCGTATCAACAAGATGCGGGCCAAAGCGCCACAGCGGCTTCCTTTTACGGCACCATCAGCTATTTCATCACAGGGGAGCATCGACATTTCAAGAATGCAGCGAGCGGCTTTTCCCGCATTCACCCAAAGCACAACTTTGACCCCGCAAATGGACAATGGGGTGCATGGGAAGTGGCCCTTAGATATGCCAGCATGGATTTGAGTGGATTGTTTGACCTCAATCCCATCCGGGACATCACCTTGGGTGTCAATGCATACCTCAATCCCTATACCCGAGTGATGTACAATTTCATACGCTCCAACTACGGCACAGCGGACAAAATGGCCAATATCCATCAGGTGCGCTTTCAAATTGACTTTTAACAAAAAAACTTTCCTGCAAGTAAACTGCAAATTGGTTGACGTTTGGAGCATTTTAGTTTTGCCGCCGCCCTATACTACATATAGGCCGGTGGCTTTTTGAATAATGGACATGACCCATCACCCGACAGGACACCGGGTTGCTACTCCCTTCCATTTCCTCCCCCCTCTTCAACCATTTCATACCAAAAAAAATCGTGAATAAGTAACCCATTTGCAAAACTATACGTTATTTTGTGTAGCGCATCGCGACTCGACGTCACACCTGTTAACTATGGATACTTATATAAAAAAATACTGGCTCACGGTCCTGTTTCTTATGCAGGGGTTGCTTCTCTTCGCCACGCACAATCGTGCCGGGGAAATCACCTACGTACAAACCGGACCACTTACGATACGTTGTACGATAACGACCTACACCAAGTCAAGCAGTACAGCGGCAGACCGGGATAGCCTGGTCATCATCTGGGGGGATGGAGAGGCCGTAGCCGTCCCGCGCTCCAATGGCCCGGGCAACAAGGGGGTGGATATCGGTAATAATATCAAATACAACCTCTATATCGCGGAGCATACCTTCCCCAGCAGGGGCACATACACGGTCTCTATGCAAGACCCCAACCGGGTCGGCAACATCATCAACATCCCCAATTCCATCAATGTCCCGTTTTACCTCGAGACGAAGGTCACTCTTTTGGACCCCAAATTTCAGGGCTTCAACAATTCCGCCATCCTACTACAGCCCCCTATCGATATAGGCTGCATCCATCAGCCTTTTATACACAACCCCAACGCCTACGATCCCGATGGGGACAGTCTGGCATTCGAACTCATCCCTCCGTTTATCGCTCCCGGCACACCGGTTGAGGGGTACAGTTATCCGGATGAAATCCTTCCCGGACCCAACAACCACATATCTCTGGACCCGGTGACCGGGACCTTTGTCTGGGATGCACCCCAATTAGAAGGAGAGTACAATATCGCCATCTTGGTCAAGGAATATCGTCAGGGGGTTCTCATTAATTCACTCGTCCGGGATATGCAAATATACATCACCAAATGTCAAGACAATCTCCCTCCGGAGCTTTCTTCCGTCCAAGACCTCTGTGTCATAGCCGGTACAGTCATCGACCAAACAGTTCGTGCTACGGACCCCAATACCCCCTTGCAAAAAATACGATTGAAGGCCTCCGGAAGTCCATTTACTCAGTCGGTCAGTCCGGCGACATTTACGGCACCTTCCGGCTTTACCGACCAACCGGTCATCGGGCATTTCAATTGGCAAACGAGTTGCGATCATATTTCTTCGCGCTATTATTCTATCGTTTTCCACGCCACGGATAGTTATTTCAAACCCGGGCAATCAGGTGTCCGGGACACCCTTGGTCTAAGCACATTGGAGACTATGCGAATAAAAGTGGTCGGTCCTCCACCCACTGACGTTCGTGCCGACCGGCAAGGAGATAAAGTAAGTATTTCATGGAGTGCTCCCTACCCCTGTGACACGGCTCATAGGCGGTTCCTCGGATTTAACGTTTGGCGAAGCGAGCATCCGATTGTAGTGCCCCTCGACACCTGTTCTCCGGGACTGGACGGGTATGGCTACCGGGTCATAAAATACAACACCATGAATAAGGTAGCTGACAGGTATATTTATTTGGATGAAGACATCGAAAAGGGGCAAACCTATTGCTATCGAATAACCGCCGTGTTTGGCAAACGAACGACCTCCGGTACACCGTACAACATCGTGCATAGCCTCCGGTCAGACGAGGTATGTGTCAATCTTTCCCGCGATTTGCCTTTAATCACAAATGTAGATATCCAAAAGACTTCGCCCAATGACGGCAAGGTCCTCATCCGCTGGATTAAGCCTTTGATAAGCGATTTGGACACTGCGATGCATAAGGGTCCTTATGTATTCCAACTTACGAAACAATTAGCCAATGGGAGCTTTTCTGCCATCCCTTCCGCTCGATTTGTAGCGCCCACCCTGGATGCTCCTATCGATACGATGTATGAAGATACCCCCGTGGCGACCGATGCATACCCCCTGACATACAAGGTAGATTTTTATATCGCCGGCAATTCCGCAGCTCCCTATGGCTCCACAGACGAAGCGGCCTCCCCTTTTCTCCTGTTGCACGAAGGGGATCATCAAATCCGGTTGGAGGTGTCCGAAGCCATCCCTTGGACCAACTATCATTATGATTTCATGAAATGGTCTGCTTCTGATATGAAATGGCACATTATCGGGAGTTCCAATACTCCTGTCTGGAAAGATGAAGGCCTGCAAAATGACTCGACCTATTGTTACAGGGTCAAGACGACCGGTTCTTATGGATTGGCCGGAGTTCCCTCCCCCTTGATCAATCACTCTCAAAAAGTTTGCGGAAGTCCGCACGACACGGTCCCCCCTTGCAGTCCGGTCATCACCGTCAATAACCTTTGTACCCAACCCGAAATCTTTGAAGACAGCTTATTAAACCGGATAACCTGGCGCTTCCCCGCCATCGAATGCAAGGACGAAACCGGCCTCACTTTTCGACTTTACTTCGCTCCCGATTCTTCCGGCAAAGGAGAGCTGCTTGTGAGCTTTTCCAATATCTCCGGAGAGTGGCAAATCGATCATATGCGGATGAAAGATCTCAGCGGATGTTATTGGATGACTGCCGTGGATTCCCTTGGCAACGAAAGTCCACCGAGTGACAAAGTCTGCGTCCATAATTGTCCGAACTACCTCTTACCCAACACTTTTACGCCCAATGGAGATGGGCAAAACGATGTTTTCCGCCCCTTCCCTTATCGATTTGTCTCGAAAGTCAAATTTAAAGTCTTCAACCAGTGGGGCAATCTGGTATTCGAGACGACCAATCCCGATTTGCTTTGGGACGGGACCAACACAAAGGGCAAGAGGCTTTCCGACGGGGTGTATTTCTACACCTGCGATGTTTACTATTCCCAACAGCCCGAGGGAGACGGAAAACCAAATGATCAGCTCCAAGGCTTCATTCATCTAATCAACAATCAATAATATGTTCACAGGAATTACAGAGGCTATGGGCACCATCCGGGATATCTCCCGGCAAGGCACCAATAAAACCTTCAATGTAGAGTCGCCGATCTCCGATCAACTCAAAGTGGATCAAAGCGTCATGCACAACGGCGTTTGCCTCACCGTCACTGCAGTGGAAGGCAACCGGCACACCGTAACCGCAATCGATGAAACCCTCAAAAAAACAAATTTGGGCACCCTCGCTCCGGGAGATTTGGTCAACCTCGAACGAAGTATGCAAATGGGGGGGCTCCTGGATGGGCATATCGTCCAAGGGCATTGTGACGAAACAGCAAAATGCACCGCCATCGAAGAAAAAGAGGGCAGTCGTCTTTATTACTTCACTCTATCTCCGGAACATGCAGGACTGGTCGTCCCACGGGGATCTATAGCAATTAATGGTGTGAGTTTGACCGTCGCCGGGATAACTCAAGCGACATTCTATGTTGCAATTATACCTTACACCTACGAACATACTAATTTTAAACACCTAAGGGAAGGCGCACTCGTAAATATCGAATACGACATCCTGGGCAAATATCTAATGCGACAAATAGAAGTTTACAAAGATGCCCGATAGAGATACTTTTTATATGAAGCGCTGCCTGCGGTTGGCAGAGGTCGGAAGGCCAACCGTCTCCCCCAATCCTATGGTCGGTGCTGTCATCGTAGCACGGGGGAGGATTATTGGCGAAGGTATGCACTTGCAGGCAGGAGGGCCGCATGCAGAGGTCAATGCACTCGCTTCCGTCAAAGGATCAGATCGCCCACTACTCGCCGAAGCTACTCTTTATGTCAATCTCGAACCCTGCCATCATCAGGGCAAGACTCCACCTTGCACTCGCGCCATCCGGGAGGCGGGGATCAAACGAGTGGTCATTGCCGGGAGGGACCCCAATCCTCTTGTCAGTGGCAAAGGGGTTGGCTTTCTCAGAGAGATTGGCGTCGAGGTCACCGAAGGCATCCTTCATAATTCCGCAGAACAACTCAATGCAGCCTTCCTTACCTATCATAGAAAAAAACGGCCCTACATCATCTTAAAGTGGGCGGAAAGCGATGACTTCATCATGGGCCACAGGGAGCGGCGTGTCAAAATATCCAATAGCAAGTCCGACACCCTCGTTCATCTGTGGAGAAGTGAAGTAGATGCCATCTTGATCGGCACCAATACGGCCATTATTGACAACCCAAGCCTCACGGTTAGACATATTGAAGCGCCCTCTCCTCATCGGATTTTGCTCGACAAGAGTGGTAGAGTCCCAAAGGAATACCAACTTTTTGTAGATGAAGAGCCCTTGACTATCATCACGGAGGATGCTTCTCGATTTGGAGCATTAGCAAGCGAAAAGGAAGCGATTGCTTTACCATTTGAGCCTTCCGTTATCCCCCCCCTCCTCCATTGGGCCTACGAAGAAGAAATCCAATCCATTCTTATCGAAGGAGGGCGCAAGACACTGCAATCTTTTATCAACTCCAACTATTGGGACGAAGCCAGGATTATTCATGCCATGGATGTTCGGTTAGGCAAAGGGCTTCGCGTCCCTAAGTTAAAGGGACGTAAGGTCAAAGAACTCCTGCTCAACCGTAACCGCATTACATTTGTCAAGCCACTTTAGAAAACTCCTCTAAAGAGTACAATCGAAAAAGGTCATTAAGTCGAAACTCAATGCCCTTTTTCGTATAATCATCTGAAATTTTATAAAATTTACTCCTTAACCTCATCCGCCACTTCCGGGACTGCCTCTTCCTCTACATCTGGAGCTTGAGGCAGATCGTCTTTATGCCATACGAACAAATCATTGAACTGTTTCATACCTGTTCCGGCAGGAATGCGTTTTCCTACGATTACATTCTCCTTCAATCCCATCAAGTGATCTTTCTTGGCCGCAATTGCAGCCATACTCAACACTTTGGTAGTCTCCTGGAAAGAAGCCGCAGATATCCACGACTTCACCCCAAGTGAAGAGCGCGTAATACCTTCCAGTGTCGGTTTGGATGTAGCGGGAATCGCATCACGCCATTTAGGCAATTTTTGGTCGTTGCGCTTGAGGAAAGATATTTCCTCACGCAGTTCACGCAATGTGACGAGCTGCCCCGGCTTTAGTTTCTCCGACCCACCGGCATCGACAATTACCTTCACATCAAAGATGCGGTCATTCTCCTTGAAAAAATCGACTTTATTCACCGCTTCTCCTTCTAAGAATTTGGTATCTCCCGGATCGAGAATCTCAACCCGTCGCATCATTTGTCTGACGATTACTTCGATGTGTTTATCATTGATGGTAATGCCCTGTGATCGATAGACTTCCTGCACCCCGTGGACCAAATAGCGTTGAACCGCAAAGGGCCCTTTGATATTCAAAATATCCACCGGTGCAATTGCTCCGTCCGTAAGACGGTCTCCCGCACGTACGAAGTCTCCTTCCTGTACCAAAATATGCTTAGATAAAGCAATGAGGTATTTTTTGGTCTGATTGATTCTTTCATTTGTCACCTCAACCACACGTTTTCCTCTTTTAATCTTACCAAACTTCACCAGTCCTTCTATTTCAGAGATGGTTGCCGGGTTAGAAGGGTTTCTCGCTTCAAACAATTCGGTAACCCTCGGCAAACCACCGGTAATATCCGCAATCCCCCCTAAGTTGCGAGGGATCTTTGCGAGGATTTGCCCAATGCTTACTTCATCCCCTTCATTAATGACAATATGTGACCCTACAGGCAGAGAGTAGGTCTTTATCACTTCACCGGAAGGGCTGACGATATGCACACTTGGTAATTTTTTCTTACCCCTCCCTTTCGCTTCTTTGATAACGCGCTCGGTATAACCGGTCATATCATCTTTCTCCACACGGAAAGTCACCCCTTCTTCGATATCTTCAAACTGGACAATCCCTCCAAACTCAGAGATAATCAGCGCATTAAATGGATCCCATTCACATATCACCTCTCCTCGTTCTACCTTATCCCCTTCTTTGAAGTGAATGGTAGAACCATAGGGAATATGATTGTGGCTTAACACCTTCTTCGTCTTGGGATCGACGATTCGCACCTCACCCGAACGGGAGATAACAATCGTTTTAGATTTGCCGTCTTCCTGGTGTTCGACAGTTTTAAGATTCTCAAACTCCAATTTACCGGATGCGCTTGCTGACACCTCGGATTCGGATTTTGATACGGAAGCCACCCCACCCACGTGGAAGGTACGCAATGTCAGCTGGGTACCCGGCTCACCGATACTTTGTGCAGCGATAATTCCAACGGCGTCACCCACCTCAGCTGTTCTACCTGTAGCGAGGTTCTTTCCATAACATTTTACACACACCCCTCTGTCAGACTCACAGGTAAGTACCGACCGCAACTGGACGGACTCGATACCTGCCACATCAATTTCCTTTGCCTTTTCCGCAGAGACATATTCTCCTGCCGCCAAAATCATTTCTCCGGTCTCCGGATGAAAGACATCTTCCAACAGGAACCTGCCCTCGATCTTATCGGACAACGGCTCGATTACTTTATTGGATTCTTTAACTGCTACGGCCTCAATACCACGGAGTGTTGCACAATCATGCTCCATGATAACCACATCTTGAGCGACATCGACAAGACGACGTGTCAGATAACCCGCATCCGCTGTTTTAAGAGCGGTATCGGCGAGACCTTTACGCGCACCGTGTGTAGAAATAAAGTACTCGAGGACGGACAGTCCTTCGATGAAGTTGGACAAAATGGGGTTTTCGATAATCGCTCCTCCTGAAGTACCGGACTTTCTCGGTTTAGCCATCAATCCCCGCAATCCACAGAGCTGCTTAATCTGCGCTTTCGAACCCCGTGCTCCGGAGTCAAGCATCATAAACACGGAGTTAAATCCTCCCTTGTGCTCGCTCAGCTCCTTCATCAGGTTCTCTGTAATCTTATTGTCCGCAAACGTCCATTTGTCAATAATCTGGTTGTAGCGTTCATTATTGGTGATGAGTCCCATATTGTAATGCTCCCAGACTTCGTCCACTTCATTTCTGGCCTCTTCCAATGTCGCCTCTTTGATAGAAGGCGTAATCAGGTCTCCCAGGTTGAAGGACAATCCTCCTTTAAATGCCCACATAAATCCCAATTCCTTGATCTTATCCAAGAATTCGGCCGTAGTCGGTACATCCCTGGTTTCAATAATCTTACGAATAACTTTCTTAAGATTCTTCTTTGTCAAGAGGTCATTCACATATTCCACCCCTTCCGGCACATGAGTATTGAATAATGCCCGCCCTACCGTAGTATCGATATAGCTGTACTTTTTATCTGAAGTCTCCGGATAATCGGTATTCTTTATTCGCAGTTTGATGGGTGCATGCAAATCGACTTTCCCCTCGTTATTGGCTATCATCACATCCTCCAGCGAATAAAAGCGCATGCCCTCACCTTTCAATTTTCCTTTGCCGGTCGAATGGGCTTCCTTCGTCAGATAATACAATCCCAATACCATATCTTGCGAGGGAAGGGTAATCGGGGTACCATTCTGTGGATTGAGCATATTGTGACTTGCGATCATCAGCATTTGCGCTTCGAGAATCGCAGGTTGGCTCAACGGTACGTGCACAGCCATTTGGTCCCCGTCAAAATCGGCATTGTACGCACTACAAACCAGTGGGTGTAGTTGTATCGCTTTGCCCTCTATTAACACCGGTTGGAAGGACTGTATCGACAGGCGGTGCAGCGTAGGAGCACGGTTGAGCAATACCGGATGCCCTTTCAATATATTTTCAAGGATATCCCAGATAACAGGGTCTTTCCAATCTACGAGTTTTTTAGCCGACTTGACTGTCTTCACAATCCCCCGTTCGATCAATTTTCTTATAATGAATG
Source organism: Saprospiraceae bacterium (assembly GCA_027080725.1). GTDB lineage: Bacteria > Bacteroidota > Bacteroidia > Chitinophagales > Saprospiraceae > JALSTN01. Next base: position 15,291 of record JALWRC010000106.1, on the reverse strand, counting down.
GTTTGAAAAGTTCTGCCGCCATTCCCTTGGGAATCCCACATTCGTGCAATTTCAAGGAAGGTCCTACAACAATGACCGATCGCCCGGAGTAATCCACCCGTTTTCCCAATAGGTTTTGGCGAAATCGTCCTTGTTTCCCCTTCAGAATATCACTCAATGATTTGAGCGCGCGTCCCCCCTCTGCTTTCACTGCATTTGCCTTACGGGAGTTGTCAAAGAGCGAATCTACCGCCTCCTGAAGCATTCGCTTTTCATTCCTGAGAATGACCTCCGGGGCTTTGATCTCCAATAGACGCTTCAGACGGTTATTCCTGATAATCACCCGGCGGTACAAGTCATTCAAATCCGAGCTGGCAAAACGCCCGCCATCCAAAGGCACCAACGGCCTGAGATCCGGTGGGATAACCGGTAAATACTTGATGATCATCCACTCCGGATGGTTCTCCTCTCTACTCATCCCCTCTCTAAACGCCTCGACCACACGCAAACGCTTCAAAGCTTCTGATTTTCGCTGCTGAGAAGTCTCATTTGCCGCTTTGTGACGCAACTCGTAGGACAGCAAATCCAAATCCATGTCCTGCAAAAGGTCATAAAGTGCATCTGCTCCCATTTTGGCGATGAACTTATTGGGATCCGTATCATCCAACTGACTGTTGCCGGCTGGCAAACTCTCCAGTACTTCAAAATACTCCTCTTCCGTCAATAAATCCATCCGCGCGATTCCCTCATCTTCCTTGACTCCCGGCTGGATAACCACATACTTTTCATAATAGATGACTGAAGAGACATTCTTAGAAGAAAGTCCAAGCAGATACCCCACCTTGTTGGGTAGGGATCTAAAAAACCAAATATGCACCACCGGCACCACTAATTTAATGTGGCCCATGCGCTCCCTTCGTACCTTTTTCTCTGTAACTTCTACTGCGCACTTGTCACACACAATACCGCGGTACCGGATTCTTTTATACTTACCACAATAACACTCATAGTCCTTGACCGGACCAAATATCCTCTCACAAAAAAGCCCATCTCTTTCCGGTTTATACGAACGATAATTGATCGTTTCGGGTTTGAGAACCTCTCCATGAGAGCGCTTTAAGATAAGGTCAGGTGAAGCGAGTTTGATAGTAACGGTATTAAATGCTTTTCTAACCTTTTCATTTTTCTTTCGAAATGCCATATTATGTAGATTGTGGTTTTTTTAATAGTATGAAATCGTTGACTACGCTTTACATTATTCAAACTTGATATCAAGCGCTAATCCTTGAAGCTCGTTGATCAAGACATTGAATGATTCGGGTATGTGCGGTTCCGGGAGGACATTGCCTTTGACAATGGCTTCATAGGCCTTTGCTCTTCCCACCACATCATCGGACTTAATCGTCAACAACTCTCTGAGGATGTTAGAAGCCCCAAAGGCCTCCAAAGCCCAAACCTCCATCTCTCCAAATCGCTGTCCACCAAACTGCGCTTTACCGCCGAGAGGTTGCTGTGTTATCAAGGAGTATGGTCCAATCGAACGGGCATGCATCTTGTCGTCTACCATATGGGACAACTTAATCATGTAGATGACACCTACCGTAGCTTGCTGGTGAAATCGGTCTCCGGTCTCTCCGTCAAACAGGTAGGTCTGGCCCAAGTGAGGAAGGCCGGCCTTCTCTATCAATTCACCAATTTGGTCCATAGAAGCCCCATCAAAAATCGGAGTAGAAAATTTGACTCCAAGCTTCTCACCACTCCATCCCAAAACGGTCTCAAAAATCTGCCCCAAGTTCATCCTCGAAGGTACTCCCAATGGATTGAGCACAATATCAACAGGAGTTCCATCCTCTAAGAATGGCATATCTTCCAATCGCACAATCTTAGAAACGATTCCTTTATTTCCGTGCCGTCCGGCGAGCTTGTCCCCCACTTTTAGTTTTCTCTTTTTGACCAGGTAAACCTTAGCCAATTTAAGTACACCGGTAGGCAGTTCATCCCCGATACTAATATTAAACTTCTCCCGCTTATACACCCCGATTTGCTCATTCACTTTGATATTGTAATTGTGCAACAAACGAGCGATGAGTGTATTCTTATGCTCATCGTTTGTCCAATCAGAGGGCTCGACATGAGAAAAATCAATATTTTGCAGAACCGATCGGGTGAGTTTTACTCCTTTGGCTACCAAATCATCTCCGTAGATGGATTTGATTCCCTTGGTTACCTCGTTGTCCAGTATTTTGCTGAGCTTATCGATCAACTTGATGTTCAATTCACTCAAACTCTCCGTATGATCGTCCTCCAATCGCTTGAGGAGCAGCTTCTCTTGTTCCTTCAAAAAGGTATCCTTCTTTGCTCTTGCAAAAAGTCTTGTGCCAATAACGATTCCCTTGGTAGATGGTGGCGCTTTGAGAGAAGCATCCTTGACATCTCCGGCCTTATCTCCAAAAATAGCGCGCAGCAACTTTTCTTCCGGTGTGGGATCCGTCTCTCCCTTTGGGGTAATCTTTCCGATGAGAATATCCCCCTCTTTAATCCATGCCCCCACACGAATAATCCCATCCTGATCGAGATCTTTGGTGGCATCTTCGCTTACATTGGGAATATCATTGGTCAATTCTTCTTCGCCAAGCTTTGTCTCTCTGACTTCGAGGTCAAAACTCTCGATATGAATGGAGGTAAATACATCTTCTCTAACCACCCGTTCTGATAGCACGATGGCATCCTCAAAGTTGTACCCCTTCCAAGGCATGAAAGCCACCTTGAGATTCTGCCCTAAGGCCAATTCCCCTTTTTCGGTCGCATAGCCATCGCAAAGGATAGAGCCTTTTGTCACACGATCTCCCTTACGAACAATGGGCTTCAAATTAATACATGTCCCTTGGTTGGTGCGAAAAAACTTCTTGAGTTTGTACTTTTTAACGTTATTCTCAAACGAAACCAACTGGTCCTCCTCCGAATCGTCGTACCGAATAATGATTTCATTGGCATCAACATACTCCACTACCCCGTCTCCTTCGGCATTGATCATCATACGCGAATCACGTGCCACTTTGGCTTCCATCCCCGTACCAACGATCGGAGAATGCGGTTGGACGAGAGGGACTGCCTGCCGCTGCATGTTGGAGCCCATCAGTGCCCGGTTGGCATCATCGTTCTCAAGGAAGGGAATGAGCGATGCCGAAACCCCTACAATTTGGTTAGGGGCAACATCCATATAATCTATTTCCTCCGGTGGTAAGACGGGAAATTCGCCGTGCTCCCGGCATTTTATCCGGTTGGACAAAAACGTACCATCATCATCTATCGCAGCATTGGCTTGGGCTATTCTCTTGTAATCCTCTGCATCAGGTGACAAAAACTCCACCGTATCCATCTGTACTTTGCCATCCTTCACCTTGCGATAAGGGGTCTCCAGGAAGCCCATCCGGTTGACCGTCGAATGTACGCAAAGCGTCGAAATCAAACCAATATTCGGCCCTTCCGGCGTCTCAATCGTACACAACCTTCCGTAGTGGGAGTAATGCACGTCCCGCACCTCAAACCCTGCTCGCTCTCTAGACAGACCGCCAGGACCAAGTGCAGATATCCGCCTCTTGTGCGTAATCTCTGACAAGGGATTGGTCTGATCTAAGAACTGTGATAATTGGCTGGTCCCAAAAAAGGAATTGATCACAGATGAAAGTGTACGAGCATTGATCAAATCAATAGGCGTAAACACCTCATTATCCCTTACATTCATCCGCTCTCTAATCGTTCTCGCCATTCGCGCCAATCCGACACCAAACTGGGCATACAACTGCTCCCCTACGGTCCGGATTCTCCTGTTGGACAAGTGGTCGATGTCGTCCAATTCGTGTTTCTGATTAATCAGACCGATCAAATAGTTGATAATCGATAAGAAATCCTCTTTCGTAAGGACTTGGGTTTCGATGGGAATATCCAAGTTCAACTTCTTGTTAATCTTGTACCTTCCTACTTCTCCCAGATTATATCTTCTATCGGAAAAAAACAATTTGTCTATAATTCCTCTCGCTGTTTCATCATCCGGTGGGTCCGTACCCCTCAATTGGCGGTAAATGTGTTGCACCGCTTCAATCTCCGAACTCGTCGGGTCCTTTTGTAGAGTGTTATATATGATGGTATAATCCTCATCTATGTCTTCGACCTGAAGGATGACTTCCTCCACATTCGAATCCATAATCATTTGGATGTTGTCCTCATCGAGGACCGTGTCCCTTTCGAGAATAATCTCATTACGTTCAATGGTGACCAATTCTCCCGTGTCCTCGTCCACAAAATCCTCCGACCATGTTCTCAATACCCGTGCCGCCAGACGACGGCCTATTGCCTTTTTCATCCCGGTCTTGGTGACCTTGATGGTTTCTGCCAGTCCAAAGAGGTCCAAGATTTCTTTATCCGAACTATATCCAATAGCGCGCAGCAGCGTAGTGACGGGAAACTTCTTTTTACGGTCGATGTAAGAGTACATGACCATGTTGATATCGGTCGAGAATTCCATCCATGCTCCTTTAAAAGGGATGACACGGGCAGAATAAATCTTCGTACCGTTCGGGTGAAAACTCTGACTAAAAAATACTCCCGGAGAACGATGTAACTGAGAGACGACAATGCGCTCAGCACCGTTAATAATAAATGTTCCTTTGGGGGTCATGTAAGGGATGTTGCCGAGAAAGACATCCTGTACTATCGTCTCAAACTCCTCATGCTCTTCATCATTGCATGAAAGTCGCAACTTGGCCTTCAGTGGAACGCTATAGGTCAATCCACGTTGCATACATTCATCCATACCATGACGTGGAGGATCGATAAAGTAATCCAAAAACTCAAGCACAAAGATATTTCGAGCGTCAGTAATTGGGAAATTTTCTTGAAACACCCTAAACAACCCCTCAAAATACCGATTTTCGGGAGTCGTCTCCAGCTGAAAAAACTCTTTAAAGGACTTTAACTGTATCTCCAATAAATCAGGATACTCTGTAGCCAGTTTAATCCTACCAAATTTATACCTTGAATCAGCCGAAGCTTGTGTGCCATTCGATGTAGCCATGAGAAGAAGATTTTTAAGATTAAAAAGAGGTGGTCCTATCCGTGGCTAAACCACAAACCACAAAGAGCTTAACCGAATGGTGTACACCTTTCGGTTAAGCTATTAAAACGAGTATTGGCCTGTAAACCAATTGTCATATAGTTGAAGTATTCAATACGATTACTTCAATTCAACTTCGGCACCCAATTCAGTCAAAGCAGCCTTGATAGCTTCAGCTTCGTCTTTAGGCAATCCTTGCTTTAATGGAGCAGGAGCAGAATCAACCAGCTCCTTTGCTTCTTTAAGACCAAGTCCCAACAAAGTTTTTACTTCTTTAACAATCTTAAGTTTCGCAGCACCTGCTGAATTCAAAATTACATCAAATTCTGTTTTTTCAGCTGCTCCACCTTCAGCGCCTGCAGCTCCGGGCGCAGCAACAGCAACAGCAGCCGCAGCGGGCTCTATTCCATACTCTTCTTTCAAAATGTCAGCCAATTCACTCACTTCTTTTACAGTGAGATTGACCAATTGCTCAGCAAAAGCTTTTAAATCTGCCATGTTACAATGTTTTTAAAATGTTTTAAAATTTATTTATAAAAGCGTTAGCTTGGAAGCCAAAATAATAATAGCGATGACCAAAAACGTCTAACTTTCCGGGCGTTCTTGCAAAGCCTTGACTAAGCCCGCAATCGTCTGTTGACCGGATTGTAGCGAACTGATAACCGTCTTTGCAGGAGACTGAAGTAATAAGATGATATCTCCAATGAGTTCTTCCTTGGACTTCAGACTTGCAAGCATATCCAACATATCATCCCCCACATACATGGCGGAATCGATATAAGCCGCTTTTAAGACCGGTTTATCAAATTCCTTTCGGAGCTCTTTAATCATCTTTGCCGGCACGTTTGCCACCTTGGTCAACATAATCGTAGAAGGACCGACAAATATATCTTTCAAAGGCTCCAATCCTTCCTTTGATTCAATTTGCTCGAGTGCCTTAACAGCCAAGGTATTCTTTACCACTCGCATTTCGATATCATTCTCATGACATTTGCGGCGGATAGAGTTCACTACCTCCACCGTTAACTCACTGGAGTCTACGACATAAATATTATCGGAATGTTCGAACTTATCCTTGAGAAGCTCGACCATCTCTCTTTTTTCTGCTCTAGTCATTTTTGGATAGTTTTACGGGTTAAACAAATGATCGGGTATTGACCTTTACTCCAGGACTCATAGTGGTAGCGGCAGTAACACTCTTGAGAAAAGTACCCTTTGCGGATGCAGGCTTCATCTTCAAAAGCGTCTTTACCAAGTCTTCTGCATTCTCAGCGAGCTGCTCTGGAGTGAAAGATGCTCTACCTATGGAATTATGGATAATCCCGTATTTATCTACTCTAAACGAAATTTTACCACTTTTCACCTCTTTTACGGCGTTGGCCACATCCATAGTCACCGTACCGGTTTTAGGATTGGGCATCAATCCACGTGGTCCCAATATTCGTCCGATGCGTCCAACTTTTGCCATTACATTAGGGGTGGCGATTACGACGTCCACATCTGTCCAACCATCTTGAATCTTTTGGACGTACTCGTCTAACCCGACAAAATCAGCTCCAGCACTTTTTGCTTCCTCTTCCTTGTCCGGAGTACACAACACCAGTACGCGCTTGTCTTTTCCCGTACCATGTGTCAATTTTACTGTTCCTCTCAATGCTTGATCCGGTTTTCGAGGATCCACACCCAAACGGACATGAATATCTACGGAACTGTCAAACTTGGTGAGGTTGACCTCCTTCACCAATTTCATTGCATCGACGAGATCATAATGCTTCTCAGCATCTACCTTGGCCGCGGCCTTTAGGTATTTTTTAGATTTCTTTGCCATTATTAAATAATTTTAAGGTATAACGTATTTTCAAAGACGAAAACACTCCCTTGTTATGAAATTGTAGATTATTTGCTTACTCTTCGACTGCAGCAGCCTCAGTAGCCCACGGCGGTGTACCATCGACTTCTATACCCATGCTTCTCGCTGTTCCGGCCACCATACGCATGGCGGATTCCACCTTAAACGCATTGAGGTCCTCCATCTTTGCCTCTGCTATCGTCCTTACCTGATCCCAAGTCACTTTAGCAACTTTATCCCGGTTGGGGACGGAAGAGCCTTTCTTAAGGCCGGCTGCTTCGAGCAATTGCATGGCAGCAGGTGGTGTCTTGATGACAAAATCAAACGACTTATCCTTATAGACCGTAATAACGACCGGCAATACTTTGCCTTGTTGCTCTTGTGTTCTGGCGTTAAAACGCTTACAGAACTCCATGATGTTGACTCCTTTGGCACCAAGAGCAGGTCCGACAGGAGGTGAAGGATTAGCTTGTCCTCCTTTCACCATTACTTTAATTAAGCCTTCAACTTCTTTAGCCATAATGTAATACTATTTTAAACCTTAGTTTTATGATTGCTTCTCTACCTGAAAGAAATTGAGTTCCACCTCTGTTCCTCTTCCAAATATTTTCACAATAACCTTTAATTTCTTTTTCTCCTCGTTAACTTCTTTGATATCCCCTACAAATTCATTGAAAGGACCGTCGATAATCTTAACGGTCTCACCTATGATAAACGGCTCAATCATAGACTCTCCCATCTCCGTAGTCTCATCCAGTTTACCCAGCATTCTATTGGCCTCTGCCGGTTGCATGGGAATCGGTTTGTCCCTGCCCAAGAAGTGCATGACATTGGGGAGGGTAGTGATGCCCTGGATAACCTCTCCACTCAGTTTGTTGGGATCCATCGCAACCAGAATATACCCGGGCAAGATATTTCGATCAAGAACGACTTTTTTGCCGGACCGGATCTTATATACCTTTTCGGTAGGGACAAGAACCTGTGAAACAATATCCTTCCATCCTGATCGCTCCACTTCCATCTCAATCATTTCCTTGATCTTCCGCTCCTTACCACTAATCACTCTCAAAGAATACCAACGATGATGTTCATACGAGTCAACAGTACTTTCGGATGAATTTTGCGCGTCCATCTCCTGATTTTGTAGTTCGTCAGATACCATTCCTTACTATTTAAGCCAAGCCGTATATAAAATCCATAATGGTCTTTGATACCATGTCAAAGACAAAGATCAAAGCCGCAATAATTAAGGAGGATATCAACACTACATTGGAGGTCACCATCAATTGACTCCAGGACGGCCATGTCACCTTGTGGAGCAACTCATCGTAACTCTCTTTCAAATACAATTTGATCTTATCCATTTTTATCGTCTTTTGCACGGGCTGAAGGACTTGAACCCTCAACCTACGGTTTTGGAGACCGTCGCTCTACCAATTGAGCTAAGCCCGTGTTTCTAAAATAGGATTAAGTATCCCTGCAAACAGGGATACTTAATCACTAAAAAATTCTTTATTTGAAGCTCTAATTTATATAAAACTTCCTTTGATTGTCTGACCGCCCGCTTTGGGGATGAGACAATTTTAGTCAAGAATTTCAGTTACCTGACCGGCTCCTACTGTTCTACCTCCTTCGCGGATAGCAAAACGAAGACCTTTTTCCATAGCGATAGGAGTAATCAACTCCACCTCGAGAGAAACATTATCCCCGGGCATGACCATTTCTACGCCATCAGGAAGCTTACAATCTCCGGTTACGTCTGTCGTTCTAAAATAGAACTGTGGTCGATATCCGTTGAAGAAAGGAGTATGTCTTCCTCCCTCGTCTTTGCTGAGGATATACACCTCTGCCTTAAAGTGTTTATGTGGAGTAATAGAACCCGGAGCGACGATAACCTGTCCACGCTTGATGTCGTTTTTGTCAATACCTCTCAACAACAATCCGGCATTATCTCCAGCCTCTCCGCGATCAAGAATCTTACGAAACATTTCGACTCCGGTAACAACAGATGTCAATGGCTTTTCGCCTTCTTTCTGAAGTCCGACGATCTCGACAGGATCCGAGACATTGATAACCCCTCTTTCGATACGACCAGTAGCAACTGTTCCACGTCCGGTGATAGAGAACACATCCTCTACCGGCATCAAGAACGGCTTGTCCGTTACTCGCTGTGGCTCAGGGATGTCCGCATCCACTGCAGCCATCAATTCTTGAATAGCAGCTTGAGCCTTTGCATCTCCTTCTAATGCCTTCAAAGCAGAGCCTTGGATAACACTTGCATTATCGCCGTCAAAACCATATTGATCGAGCAATTCACGCACTTCCATCTCTACCAGCTCCAACATCTCCTCATCATCGACAAGGTCGACCTTATTCATGAAAACCACAATCTTAGGTACGCCTACCTGACGTGCCAACAAAATGTGCTCTCTCGTCTGAGGCATAGGACCATCCGTAGCGGCTACAACAAGGATAGCACCATCCATTTGGGCCGCACCTGTTACCATGTTCTTCACATAATCCGCGTGACCAGGACAGTCAACGTGTGCATAGTGACGATTATCTGTTTCATATTCTACGTGCGCAGTATTGATCGTAATTCCTCTTTCCTTTTCTTCAGGTGCGGAGTCAATAGAATCATAATCTGCTTTTTCTGCAAGTCCATCTGCAGATAACACATAAGTAATAGCTGCAGTCAATGTTGTCTTGCCGTGGTCAACGTGACCAATCGTACCTATATTGACGTGCGGCTTGTCCCTCTTAAAAGTTTCTTTTGCCATTTTTAAAAATTTTAATGATATTTTGATTGTCTGAATCCGAATACATTTGAGCCAATGAAGGGATTTGAACCCCCGACCCCTTCCTTACCATGGAAGTGCTCTACCCCTGAGCTACATTGGCAACTAAAAGACATCATAATAAGACACCTCTTTTTGTATACCTCTATTGCAAAGAGGAAAAAAAGAGCGGGAGACGAGACTCGAACCCGCGACCCTCAGCTTGGAAGGCTGATGCTCTACCAACTGAGCTACTCCCGCTTATTACCAAAAAGCCATTTTTTCAACCTTTCTTCTACTTCGATTGAGTGGGGGCGATAGGATTCGAACCTATTCAGACGTAGTCACCAGATTTACAGTCTGGCCCGGCTCTCCAACTCCGGCGCGCCCCCTCTTCACTAATGAGCCAATGGAGGGACTCGAACCCCCGGCCAGCTGATTACAAATCAGCTGCTCTACCAACTGAGCTACATTGGCAAATCCTCAACTTCTCTCCCGGCATGTAAACCTTCGTAAATGCCGCTTTTTTCACCTCTTTCCAACACACTTTTCCATGCCCTTCCTCAAAAGTGAACGCAAAGGTACTATTTTTTTGATTCTAAACTTAATTTTTTATCAAAAAAAATCAAAATTGTTTTAGTTGGTGTTTGTCTAACCTAACCCTACACAATAAAAGGCGGAAACGAATGCGTATTTACATCCATTTCCGCCATATTCTTTACGTTTTTCCGATCGTGTCTCTCAACACATTATATCACCCCTTGGGAGATAACCGCATCTGCTACTTTGACAAATCCGGCCAGATTAGCACCCTTGACATAATTGACAGATGAATGATCCGGGGAAGCTCCGTATTTGACACACTGATCGTGGATATCACGCATAATTTGCTTTAACTTATTATCTACTTCTTCACGCGTCCAACTCAAGCGCAATCCGTTCTGTGTCATCTCTAATCCGGATATGGCAACGCCTCCTGCATTGGATGCTTTTCCCGGAGCATACATTACCCCGAATTTATCAAACACATGTACGGCTTCCAGCTTCACAGGCATATTGGCACCTTCCACGACCATTTTAACCCCATTTTTGGCCATAACCTCCGCATCCTCCGCATAGATTTCATTCTGGGTGGCACACGGAAAAGCATAATCAGCCTTAATGCCCCATGGCCTTTCCCCTTCTAAGTACATCAATCCAAAGGCATCTGCCAATTCGCGGATTCTACCTCTCCTGACATTCTTCAGCTCCATCATCCATTCCCATTGTTCACGGGTCATTCCATCCGGCATAAAGACCGTCCCGCTCGAGTCAGAGACGCTCAATACCTTAGCTCCTAATTCGATTAGCTTTTCTGCCGCATACTGGGCAACATTACCTGAGCCGGAAACCAAGCATTTCTTGCCTTCAAACCCCATGCCTCTTCGCTCGAGCATTTCCTTGGCAAAATAAACCGCCCCATACCCGGTCGCCTCCGGGCGTATCAAACTGCCACCAAATGACAATCCTTTCCCTGTCAATACACCTACGTGTTGTTGGGTTATCTTCTTATACTCTCCAAACAAATAGCCAATCTCTCGACCGCCGACACCAATGTCCCCTGCAGGTACGTCACGATCCGGACCAATATATCTAAATAATTCAGACATAAATGCCTGACAAAAACGCATTACGTCAATATCTGATTTGCCTTTGGGGTCAAAATCCGAGCCACCTTTGGCTCCTCCCATGGGAAGGGTGGTGAGGCTATTTTTAAAAACCTGCTCAAATCCCAAAAATTTTAATATATCCTCATTAACTGTAGGGTGAAATCTCAATCCGCCCTTATAAGGCCCAATGTTCTGATTAAACTGAACCCTATACCCCTTATTGACCTGGATTTTACCATTTTGGTCCGTCCAAGTGACTCTGAAGGACACCATTCTATCGGGTTCGATAAGTCGCTCCGGGAGCTGATGGCCTTGATACTTTGGGTTCTCGTTAATAAATGGAAGAACGACTTCCATAAACTCTCTCACCGCTTGTAAAAAATTGGGTTGATTTGGGTATTTGGCCTCTACCCCTTGCATAAACTGCTCTAAATCGTAAATCTTTTGTTGTGGTTTTGTTGGTGCTAACATGATATTATATTTTATTGCGCAAATGTAATAACTTCTCCAAACTACACAAGAGAAAAATCAATTTGTATCTTGTCTTTTACAAATAGGCCATTACCCTATCACTTCTCTCTGAAATTCATCCGGAAAAGCCTTTGCATTTCCATCTGTATATTTTTATTATCCATTAAGGCCAGATGGAATCTTTGATAGAAAATAATCATGCCGATTGGTAAAAAATCTTGTCAGATTATTTTTTATGTCGATTTCATCATCCCACAAACCTTCACCAACGACACTATTGGCTGGGATCCCAAGTCAAAACCACTCTTCCATCCTTCAAACGCATTGGAGAACTTTTTAGTATTATTATAAAACTTTATGAGGTATCCTGCAGAATTCCGGCCTTCTCCAGTATCTTAAGCAGTAATTGGATCTGGCATGAAATGGTCATCTTCCCACCATAAATTAAGAATCAAAGTGTTAAAATATTTATAAAATTAGAGTTTGAAAGACCAAATTCAACTCGAAATGGTTTTAATGTTGTTAATTTGCATCGGTAATCAAAAAACGCACTATTGACCTGTATGGTCAATTTGCTTTTTAGTTATTACCTTGGAATACATGTTATTCTTTCAAGCTATCCTTTTACAATGAAGAAATACACTTATACACTTGCCTTTCTCGTCTTGCTCATGATGTATGGAAGTGAGGTATTGGGTCAAAAAGGCATCCATTGGATGAGTTGGGAAGAGGCAATGGAAAAATCCAAGACTGAAAAGCGCTTCATCTTCATCGATGTTTATACCCAATGGTGCGGATGGTGCAAGCGAATGGATAAAAATACATTTCAACAGGAAGAGGTAGCAAAATACATCAACGAGCATTACTATCCCATCCGCTTTGATGCTGAATACAAAGATGTGATATCCCTGCATGGCAAAGAATACCATTTTGTACCCTCAGGCCGGAGGGGCTACCATGAATTAGCTGCTGCCATAACCTTTGGGAAGCTGAGTTTTCCCACTATTGTTTTTATGGATCCTGACTGGAAAGTCATCCAACCCATTCCCGGATATCAAGATGCCAAGACCTTTCGACTCATCAGCAAATACTTTGCCGAAGGGTACTACAAGAACACTCCATGGGATGTATTCCAACGGAACTCTGAAAAGTAACGCTCCTTCATTTACTTTTTAATTTTAAAAAGGCAAATCATCCTCGAGCGGATCCTCACTATCCGTCTGAGGAGCATCTGCAGCTGTCGGGAAAGGGACAGCTGGCCCTTCAGTGACACCGGCCGGGGGAGCTGTATCAGAGACTGCAGCATCCTTTTCAATCCTCCACGCATTGAGATTAGTAAAATACTTTCCCTGCCATTCTCTACCTCGCAAATCGAAATATACCTTTATAATATCGCCTTCAGAAAAGGCATCTATTAACGAACAACGGTCTTGCGTTAACTGAAATTTGATGTATTGCGGATATTGCTCTTTATCCGTATAAATCACAAATTCCCTCGCTGAGAAACTCGGTGTTTTTTGTTCGGTGTCAAATTTTTTATGCAGCTTGCCAACAATTTCAAAAGCCATATCTATATATTATTTAAGAATTATTACTTATCAAAACATTACCTCATTCTCAAACGACCTTATGGGGGCTTAAAGCTATTGCCTTTCGGTGCGAAAACGACAACCGAAGCCAAATGCCTCATTTTTCTAATTACTCAAACCCGATGGCGGTTTTGCACGCGCTTTTCTAAGGCTCTGTTCCCATCTAAAAGCAAAGGGGAGCGTGTCAACTTGCTCCCCTCTACCATATAGAGTTTTGGTTACTAACGAATCATGACCATACGACGAGTCTTGGTAAAGTCAGCTCCACTCAATTCATAATACAACACACCATCTATAGAAAGTTGCTCTTTCTTTATCGTGTATTGATTCATCCCTTGCTGTCCCTCTATGCTCTTAACCATCAATACTTTTCCTTCCAGATTATATACGGACAACGTAACCGGCATATCGTCCGGCAGGACAAAGCCAATGGTTGTGCTTTGCTTGAATGGATTTGGTGTATTCTGCATCAATACGACATCTTGCTCTCCAAAATCGAGGGATATCTTCCGGATTCGCAAATCCATATCATAAGCCTCATTGTTCAATGGAGCATTTACTAAGCGGATGGCGCCGGAACTATTGCAGGACCGCCGTCCTACAAACCGGACTGTAAACAATTCCGCTCCGGGTTGCAGCTGTACTCCATTGGCGTCACTCCAACTTAGGAGCACACGCCCCTCATTCAACCATTTCATACCGATATTAGCATCCTCTATATCCAACAAGCCCGCATAAATACCTCTGAAATCCACTTTTTCAGGGTCAAATTCGATTACTAATTGGATACCTGTAATCGCACCCTTATCCGAAGTGCTAATAGACATCAAATACGGTTCATCCATATCAATCATTTGATCCGGTGCACTCAATGTGAGTTTCCTGCCGGCATCCCGAGTACCGTTATCGGCAAATCCGGCATCTCCGGTGAGATCTCCAATCTTAACCGCAGAGAAATCCGTCTTCATTTTACTGACCTCCAAGTCTTTATATTTAATCTCCTCTGCAAAGGGCCAGGGATAGAACGGATCAGTAAAATTAAAGGTCTTATCCACAAATCTCCAGGAGGTATTATCAAACGCACCAAATCCTGCCACCTTACCCAAAATCAGTTTTCTCAAGGCCAAAATGTCAGCAGTCGATACTTTTCTATTGTCATTGACATCCGCGGCAATGTATTGATATGCAGTCGTAAACTCTTCCTTACCCAAGAGGTGACGTTGAATAGCGACCAAGTCACGTGTGTTAACCCCATTAAGTGGGTCATCATCCTTGAAAGGTTTAATGGTATAATCGTTGCCCTTTTCCATATCTTTAAACAGGAATGTACCGTTTTTCGTTGTCGGGTGCATCGATACCAAACCGGAGGGCTTATAAATATTAACCTCAGCACCTGCCAACGGTGTATTCTTAGCAACAACCTCAATCTTTCCGCCGATTCGAATGCCAGAGCCATTGCCGCACACGTCATTGTTGTCCTGAATATCAACATATACCTCGCAATAATCCTGGTTGCCAGCTTCGTCTGTCACCCACATTTGTACACTGGTAGAGCCCAAATCATCACAAGTGAACGTCTTAGACTTTTCACTTGTATCGGCAGAAAATGAATACACTAAATGTTCCTTCTCTGTACAATTATCGAAGCTTCCCAGGTTAAAATCAGATGCCCAAATCTGGATGGACTGACTAGACGGCATTAAGACTGTAACTACACCATCTTCGCAGTACGGAGTGGGCTTCTTACAATCCTTCACTTCGAAGAGCAAGTTGCATACGCCCACGTTGCCACAGCCATCCTCTACGTAGTACTGCAACATGTGCTGGCCTACAGGATAAGTACCGCTTGCGCTACTTGGATCCA
>JALWRC010000105.1 GCA_027080725.1 Saprospiraceae bacterium | reverse complement strand
GCGCCGAAAGGAGGTCCGGGAAGCGGACATCATGGCGGCGGCGAGAGAGAAGATTTTGACCTCGGGCTCCCCAAGGATCATCGCAGATAATCCTTCCGGAGTCACAGTGGTCTGCCCACGTTTAAATGCCGGGATAGATACGAGTGTATTTTGCGTTTGGGCGAGGCAAGAAACGCAGGCATAGCCGGGGCTACGTCGAGTATTTTTAACGAAGTACAAGCGCAAAAGACACCGGAGATGTCCGGCAATTTAGGCTTGGCAGGCCGCCCGAGAATTTTCTAACGAAGGCGCCGAAAGGAGGTCCGGGAAGCGGACATCATGGCGGCGGCGAGAGAGAAGATTTTGACCTCGGGCTCCCCAAGGATCATCGCAGATAATCCTTCCGGAGTCACTAGAGGATTTTTGTAGATTGGAACCGGTTCCTTTATGATTGAAGGAGCCCACCATTTCATACCAATATAAAACTAAACATTAGAGTAATGTCTAAAATTTGTCAATTAACCGGAAAGAGACCTATCACAGGGAATAACGTGTCTCACTCACATCGAAAGACGAGAAGACGCTTTTTACCCAACTTGCACAAGAAGCGCTTTTATATCCCTGAGACGGATCAATGGGTGACCATGAAAGTGTCTGCCAATGCACTGCGGACGATTAATAAACTGGGTGTTTATAACTATCTTCGCAAGTTGGAAAAGAAAGGCTTGAATACGGGTGTTAAACTGAAAAATGTATAATCATGGCTAAAAAATCAAAAGGTAACAGATTCCAGATTATTCTTGAATGTACCGAGCATAAAGCATCCGGTATGCCGGGTACATCCCGTTATGTGACCCAAAAGAATAAAAAAAATACCCCCGGTAGAATCGAGTTGAAAAAATACAACCCCATTCTCCGGAAATATACCCTTCACCGCGAAATTAAGTAGAACAAATGGCAAAGAAAGTATCAAAAAACGCACGAATTGCCCAAAGAGCTGCCAACGTCGGTAGTGGGCGGGACTTCGTTAAAGTCGTCAAAAGCATAAAGAATCCGGAAACCGGACACTACACCTTCAAAGAACTGTTTATCCATAAGGAAGAGGTAGATTCTTTCTTTAGTGATACAAAATAAAGCGAAGGCAATACATTGCGGATAGCCCTGCATTTCAATGGCCGTTTTGCCTTTGAAATGTCAGGGCCTTTTGCGTTATATCCATTTTTATAAATAACTGGCCCAATGAGCTTTTTTAATAAACTTTTTTCAAAGAAACAAGAAGAAGACCTCGACAAGGGAATAGAAAAGACGAAGAAGTCTTTCCTGTCCCGGATTACGCATGCTGTCGCAGGTAAGTCCAAGGTGGACGATGAGGTTTTGGATGAATTGGAGGCCGCTCTAATCGCTTCCGATGTCGGGTTGGATACGACGATAGAGATTATCAAACGTTTGGAGGAGCGCGTCGCACGTGACAAGTACATGGGGACATCCGAACTACATGCCATCCTAAAGGAGGAGATTATTGGTTTGTTATCAGAAGGCGATCACCCCTCCGTCACGGGTTTTCAAATTCCGGTGGACGCTCATCCTTATGTTATTATGGTGGTCGGGGTGAATGGAGTGGGGAAGACGACCACCATTGGCAAACTCGCCCATCAATTTAAACTCCAGGGAAAAAAGGTGGTCCTCGGTGCCGCGGATACTTTTCGTGCCGCCGCAGTCGATCAATTAAAAATATGGTCTGAACGCGTTGGAGTTGATTTTTACTCGAAGGGTATGCATGCAGACCCTGCAGCGGTTGCCTACGAAGCGGTCAAGCATGGCTTGGATACCGGGGCAGATGTGGTGATTGTTGATACGGCCGGGCGTTTGCACACCAAGATTAATCTGATGCATGAGTTGTCCAAGATTAAGCGCTCTATGGACAAGGTAATGCCCGGAGCTCCACATGACGTCCTCCTGGTTTTGGATGCGACAACGGGGCAAAATGCGATCGAACAATGCAAGCAATTTACCAAAGCTACCGAAGTGACAGCCCTGGCATTGACCAAACTCGATGGCACCGCTAAAGGAGGGGTCGCTATTGGTATCTCTCACGAATTTAAGATACCCATTAGATATATTGGCGTCGGAGAGGGAATCGATCATTTGCAGCCCTTCGATAGTGAAATATTTGTAGAGAAATTGTTTAAGTCTTAATTTTCTTATTCTGCACAAGATGTGACAGGCGCGGTCAGATTTTGTGATGTTCTTATACCTGTTTTTACCAATATTTATTGATGAAGGCGTTAGTACTTAAAGATTTGGAGCACGGATTGGAATATGTGGAAGACTATCCCAGGCCCACCTCAAAACCGGGATGGACCGTGGTAGATGTCCGTTGTGCTGCGATTAATCGACGTGATATATGGATTACTAAGGGGATGTATGCCGGCATCCGGTTGCCGGTCATTCTTGGGTCAGATGCCTCCGGTTATGTCGATGGTGCTCCGGTAGTTGTCAATCCCGGATTGGACTGGGGCGATGATCCCCGTTTTCAAAGTCGAGCCTTCCATATCCTCGGTATGCCGACGGATGGGAGCTTTGCAGAGCAGGTGCTCGTCCCAACGGCTAATATTTATCCCAAACCCAAGCATTTGAATTTTCAGGAGGCCGCGGCCTTGCCATTGGCAGGGGTCACAGCATGGCGCGCATTGTTTACCCGGGGCGGATTGTCTAAGTCTGATCGCGTGTTAATTACGGGTATCGGAGGAGGAGTAGCCCACCTTGCGATGAAATTTGCCCTGGCTACCGGAGCGGACGTCTATGTCACATCGAGCAATAACCGGCACTTGGAGAAGGCCCTGCAGCTCGGGGCGACCTTAGGCGTAAATTATAGGGAGACGGAGGCATGGGACAAGACACTAAAGGCACACGCCAACGGTTTTGATTTGGTCATCGATAGTGCGGGTGGGGCGCCCTATGCCCGGTTGATAAAATTGCTGGATTTCGGTGGGCGCATCGTCTCATACGGTGGGACCCTGGGGCCGGTACCGTCCTTATCCCCTCAAGTCATTTTTTGGAAGCAACTCAATTTGATGGGCTCCACGATGGGAAGTCCAAGGGATTTTTCAGACATGTTGGAGTTTGTTTCCAGGTATGAAATCGTACCGGATATTGGAGCTACTTACCCCTTATCTGAAGGCAAGACCGCATTTGAGTATGCCGCCAATGGCGGACACCGGAAAGTGGTTATTACGGTGAAAGATTGATGAACCGTCCAATCAGAAAGAGACATCTCATCGATATCTATCCATTACTGAATAATAAAAGAGCGTATTAGCGACCTTGTGGATGTGGTTATCCTTAGGCAGTAAAGGCCCTTTTGTAGGCCTGCCAGGTCGATCGTCACTTCCTTGGAGTCAATATTCGAGCGGGTTTTTATTTTGGTGTTCGACATAGAGTATATGTCGATCTTTTGGATGAACTCCTGACAGGTTATACGTATGTGGTCATGTGCAGGATTTGGATAGAGTTGAAGTCTTTCTTGCTCCTCGCCGACGGGGTGCACCGCGGTGACATTGGCTACTTTGGCTTCAAAACAATAGACCAAATCATTATTGACGCTGTCGCCAAAATCAGATCTAAAGAAGATTTTATCACCATTGGGCGATGGGACGGGCATCGGTGCTTTTTCGTAGGAGGTGCTGCTGCTGAAATGATGTCCAAAATGCTCGGTCAATCCCGAGTCATCCAATTTGACCGCAACCATTTGTCCGGACCGGGCTGCTGAATTGTGGACTACATATGCCCAACCGGGACGGTTGAGGTTTCGGCAGGAGACATGACCTGTCACCCCGAAGTCTTTATTCGTCATGAGGACAAAGGAGCCGGTACCATCCAGCCGGTGCATGTAAAGCGTGCCGTGTCCATACAGGCCGTAAAACTGTACCAATACTTCATGTCCATCCACCGCATACCCGAGGTCGCCGTGATTGCCATAGGATATGATGCGGTTTTGAAATTGCATGTCCAAGGCGTTGTACACTTCCACCCCATAGTGTGTGCCGAACGGGTGGTTTTCCGATGTAGTATTGTGATTCCACATGATTACGACATAATCTCCGGATTGTGATAACGAAACCCAATCGATGTATTCCGGAAAGCTGTTGTCTCCATTGCCCCAGGCCCCGGGCAGTTTTTCGATATGGATGACCTCTGATTTTTGCAGGTCAAATAGAATGACATCCAGGTCTTTTCCCGCCTTGCCGACGAGTGCGACGTAATGATCGTCGTTATCCATGTTGGCTTCACCGGGGCCCAACTTTACCGTCTCATATCCGGGGATGGTAGCTACTGTCGTAGTGGTATTGGACGATACAACGTGCTTTTTGATATCTCCATTTTCTTGGAAGCTCCATATCAAATCCGGGTCGGTGTTGGACCAGTAACTGGGGTAAATGTCTCCCGATAGCTCCTGCACCACTCCATAAGTCCGGGCATCCAATATCCGCCAGGAACGAATCCGGATGAGGCTTTGATCGGTATTCCAGACCTGTGTCTTGGGATATTCGTGGGAAGGATACCACTTCCAAGGTGCATAATAATCCGTTACGCGGGTCATCCGGATGGCGTCCGGTACAGATGGGTCAATGATGTGACCGAGATAATCCGGCAATTTCATGTCCGGCGGGGCAATGCTCCGGTAGGGCATGTCCCTGGGGAATTGGGCGCTTGCCAAAGTGCAGAATGCGATAGAGAGTAGAATACTCGTTATTGTACGTATGATTTTCATGCTTTCAACTATTAATAAAATATAGACCGAATCATCCTTCCCAAAGAACCACTGAGAAGACTATATTGGGAATGAATGTGTCATGTGATAGGTACGCAAACAGAAAATAAGCAAGCAATCGAGGCGAATGAAATGGTTAACATTCACCTTCGGGAATTGGAAATGGGCACCTTTGAGGATTGTGATGCAAAGATAGAGATAATTTATCGAATGAAGTAGAGAAAGGCGGATTGGGTGTATGACAAAATGCACTAATAAGCCTTTTAAGTAATAGGACTTGCGCATCACCAAAGGAACATTAGAAGAAAGGTTCTTCAGCATTTTACTCCAAACTCCGAGTGCACAACCTCATCCCCTAATACCGCTTCAGCGGCACAAATCCCAAATCTTTTACCCTTTTGAATACATTCTATGTGGTGAATCGTTGTTGGATATTCAAAAGAACCTTCCCGGGAGGTATCCAAATCCTGATTTTATTGCCCTCTGTCAGAATTTACTTTGATAAGTACATTCAAATAACGCCAAGGCGTCACAAGTTGTGTCCTAATGTGCCTAATGTGCCTAATGTGGTAAAAAAGACTTTTTTGGACCACATAAGGCACAGAGGACACATAAGGTTTAATGGTTTTTATATTCCCTCAAGTGTTCTATAGCGTTGTAGGGGCAAAGGCTATAAAGGAGAGGAGGAGGGGGAGCCTGTGCCTCCTTGGCGGTATGAGGTTGTAAAAAAGTGCATTCTGTAATACACACGGCGGATTTCCTTCAACATTTGAATGCCCTTCGCTAGGTCACTCGAATCTTATGAATAAGCCCCTGGCCGGTCCCCTCATTGTTTGACGATGAGCATGCGATCTGTAGTGCCCCTATCGGAGGTGAGCAGGAGGACGTACGTCCCATGGGCCTGATCTCTGATGTCGAGTGAGGTGAGAGAGACGGGCGGGTCAAATTGTCGGGATCGCAAGCGTTTTCCTCCCGAATCGAACAACTGGTAGGCGCTGATGCGGTGGCCTCCTTTCATCCGGATTGTTACCAGACCGTTGGTGGGATTGGGGCTCAAAATGCCTGAGGTGGAAGGATACGGCTCCTTGGTTCCATTGCGAAGCCGGTCCCATGGGTAATTGGCGGGAAGCGAAAAGTCGCATCCTGTGGATTTGAGGATGAGCCCGTTGGCGGTGATGCCGAGAAAAGTACCATCCTCCAATGCCAACAAATTGTGAAAAGGGAAACCCGGACCTTCATAAATCTTTTGATAGGGTGTAGGAGAGGAAGGAATGACTTGAATGAGGGTGAGAAGACTGTTCTTCCCATCGAAGAGTCCTCCACTGATAAGCCCTCCACAGGAGGCGTTAAATCTCATTTGCATGGGGTTGTTGTAATAAAATGGTTGGTCCGGGCCTTCTTGTCTCGGAGCCGGAGGCGACCATTTGTCGAAGGAGTACCCGTATATGGAATCGATGGTACCGGCACTATCGGAAGTGTAGAACAATCCATTGTAATTGGTAAAATAACCCTCCGATGGCGATAAGAATGAGAAGTCAAAAAAATGCCTTTTGCCTTTCCAGGTAGGAATTATCGTCTTCCATGTATGTCCCCCGTCGGTTGTGCGACTGAGCCCCGGTGTATAACCTTCGAGGAATGAAGCATCCGCGAGTATATATCCTGTGTAATCGTCTTTAAAATTAAAGCGAGCAAGGTGGTCTCCGGGTATGGAGGGTACGTGATGAAAAATGCTGTCTTGTCCCAACGGGGCGATATAGTCATTGATTCCATAATTGATGGACAGTAGATCATTAGAGGCGGGAAGACGACGAATCTTGGATGCATGCCCCAACTTACAAAGAGGGGTTTTAACCGGTCTCCACGTTTGGCCGATATCGGTGGAAACGGCCAATTGGGAATCGATGCTGTCCTTTTGGAAAAATATCATATAAACCGTTGTGTCATCATAAAAGCTGACTGCATAGATGCTTTCTTTAAAAATGGGATTTTGAATCATTTCCCAGGTGCGCCCATAATCCGTAGAGCGCAGCATACCTTTGTCAGAATGGACCAGGCAATTCGGTCCGTGACAGTCTGTGAGATAGGTGTAGAAACTGGAAGATGGTTTGTTAAATGTTACCTTCCACTGAGCAAAGAGCGAGAAGGGGAGTAGTGTCATAATAAGAAAGGTTAGTGTTTTCATATGGCAAGCATTTTGATGATATTTGAATGTTAAGGTCTAAGATCATCCGGATATATAAGTTGCGAATGCAAGAAAACTCTTCAAAATTAGAAATGTATCTTTTGGCGATCTTTTTATTTTTCTCCATTCACTGATACCGCGGCATCACTTCGTCTCGAAAAACGAAAAAGCTCATCCAAAATCCCTCATTTCATAAAATTTGATAGTTTTTGTCAGACACTAAATGAAAATAAAAAACATGGGCCTTCGGGTATGGAAGGCAAGTTACTACTTGATGGGGGGAGTAAAGCAAATTTGAAGTGTTAAAGTTTGATTGCTGGATGAACTTTAACAGTTTCAAAAAATATAATTTGTTTTATAATTTATTTTACTTATAAATTAACGAGAGTGATTGCGAGGGAGTTGTTTTTAGCAGCATCTGAGCGGGTGGGGGGATGCGAACTTAAGTTGCTCAGCAAAAGATAAGTTAAAATAATTGGAATTGGCAGGCTTGGACATCAAATGTAAGAGAAATGATACATTTTATTTAGAATTTTCATGCGGAAATAAAAAAAAGTCCCATATTTGAAATTATTTTAAACTGTTAATTGTTAGAGAGAATAGTTTTTTTTGGCCTGTACTTTACGATTTCATACAGAGAAGTAGAAAGAAGTGGTAAAGGTAGGACGAATGATGCCCCTTCAATAGTTGCAAACAATAAGAATAGATTAGACAATGGAGAAATCGACGATGGTATATAGTAAGGCGGACCATGAAATGATCGAATCGATCTGGCAAAGATTGAAGCGGGAAGTAGAGTTCGATCGTCTGGAGGAGGGCGATCAGGATATGTTGCAGCGTGCGTATGACTTGGGGTATCAGGCCCATCACAAACAACGAAGAAAATCCGGGGAGCCTTACTTTATCCATCCGCTGGAGGTCGCGATTATCGCCAAGAAGGAGATTGGTCTTGGGCCGACTGCCATAGCCTGTGCCATTCTGCATGATGTGGTAGAGGATACCCCTGTTACGCAGGAGGAGATAAATGAGATGTTTGGCCCCAAAGTCGGCAAAATTGTAGATGGTTTGACGAAATTGGATGGTTTGTACAACGTCGAAAGTCCGCAAGCTGCCAATTTTAAGAAGGTGCTGAGCACATTGGTGGATGATGTACGTGTGGTTTTGATAAAGATGGCAGATCGATTGCACAACCTGCGGACGATTGGAGCGATGCCGCAGCATAAGCAGTTAAAAATCGCTGCAGAGACTTCTTATATCTACGCGCCTCTGGCCCATCGGCTGGGACTTTATAATATCCGGACAGAGTTTCAAGACATCTGTATGAAGATTACAGAGCCACAGAATTACAAGTTTGTAAAGGATAAACTAAAGGTAACCAAGGACGAGCGCCGGGCGTACATCGCAGAGTTTGTCCGACCTCTGAGGGAAGAACTGGACGAACTTGGTCTCAAATACGAAGTAACGGGAAGGGCTAAATCTATCTCCTCCATTTGGAATAAGATTAAGACCAAGAAAGTTACCTTCGAGGAGATATATGATTTGTTTGCCATACGTATCATCATAGATACAGAGCAGTCAAAGGAGAAGGCGGTTTGTTGGCAGGTGTATTCGGTGGTGACGGATGTGTACCGCCCCATTCCGGAGCGCTTGAAGGATTGGATTACCACTCCGAAGTCCAATGGGTATGAATCCTTGCACACTACGGTTATCGGTCCGGATGGAAGGTATGTGGAGGTCCAAATACGCACCACACGTATGAATGAAATAGCGGAGAAGGGGTTTGCTGCCCACTGGAAGTACAAAGGGATTAACAATCAGCACGATTCTTTTGAGAACTGGTTTGACACCATTCGGGACCTATTGGAAAACGCCAACAGTGACGCTATCGAATTTGTGACCGACTTCAAAACCAGTCTTTTTCGGGAGGAAGTGTATGTGTATACCCCCAAGGGGGATATGATCGTGTTGCCAAAAGGGGCCACCGCTTTGGATTTTGCTTTTGCGATTCATACGGAGGTGGGGTATCATGCTACCGCGATCAAAGTCAACAATAAGCTCGTCCCCATGGGGCAAAAGCTCAAAAGCGGGGATCAGGTGAGTGTGACGACCGCTAAGGTACAGAAGCCAAGTGAGAGTTGGTTGAAGATGGTCGTCACCGGAAAGGCACGGGCCAAAATACGCTCTTCAATGAAGGAGGAACGCCGGAAAAAAGGGGAATTCGGGATGGAGGCCCTGATGCGGAAATTGAAGAACATTAAGGTGGACTACGAGCAAGGGGTGGATTGTCTGGTGAAGTATTTGAAGCTCAAATCAAGACCGGATTTGTATTACTTGATTGCTCAAGAAGAGGTCAACATCAATGAAGTGCTGAAAGCTTTCGATATCGAACACGGCAAGTTGATTCCTAAAAAGGTCGAGACGCAGGAGGGCAAACCAGCAGAAGAAGTTACAGATAAAAGGACAGACACCAAGTCGCTTCAGAAGCCATTGACTAATTTGCTGATCAACGGAGAGCCGGCAGATACCTACAAGCATTCTCTGGCTACGTGTTGTAATCCGGTGCAGGGAGACAAGGTCTTCGCGTACTTAACCGCCAATCAAGAGATAAAGATTCACCGTGTCACTTGCCCCAATGCTACACATATGATTGCCAATTACGGTTATAGAGTGCTCAAGGCCGAATGGTCCACCGCGACGAGTAGTAACTTTGTCGTTGACTTGCAGATCATTGGAGTGGATGACGGACCGGGAGTGATCCAGCGCATGACTCAGATTATCTCCAACGATTTGGGCTTGAATATTCGCTCGTTTAGCATTGAAGGAAAAGAGGGCTTTTTTATGGGCAAGGTGAGTCTGGTAGTTAAAAATGCAGATCAACTTTTCCTCGCGATTCAGAAAATAAATAAGATTAAAGGGGTGACCAATGTCGTCCGGTTATAATCGCATGAAATTTCAAAACTCAAGTGATATCAAGCAGCTGGCGGAAGAGCGATTTTTGGCTTTTCTAAAGGAGCAAGGTGCGAGAAAGACTCCGGAGCGCATGGCGACTTTGAGATGTGTGTATGAAATGGTGGGCCACTTTGAAGTCGACCAACTATACGCTAAACTTTTGAAAGAATCCCCGGGAATCAGCCGGGCTACCGTGTATAATACATTGGAACTATTGCTTAAGGCTAAACTGGTGATGAAATTGCAATTTGGTGAGAACCGCGCATATTATGAGCGCACCATTGGAGCGAAGCAACACGACCACCTCATCTGTAACCAGTGCCAACAACTTCTGGAATTCTGTGATCCCGGCATACAGCAAATTAAGGATCAAATGGGAGAAATTCTACAATTTCATATCACCCATCACACCTTGATCTTGTATGGAGACTGCAAGAAGAAGTCCTGTCCAAACCTCATGAAGTGAAAGACTAATCGCTTTTGGGTTTGGGTTGTCTTATACGCCCCTCTATAACGATAGCCGTGAGGATAATCCCCGCTCCCAAGTAGAATCTGTACCCCATAAACTCACTTTTGCCAAAAAATAACAAGGCGAGTAGAATGCCATATATGGGCTCCAGATTGTTGACGAGCGCCACTGTATAAGGACTA
This sequence comes from Saprospiraceae bacterium, assembly GCA_027080725.1. Classification (GTDB taxonomy): domain Bacteria; phylum Bacteroidota; class Bacteroidia; order Chitinophagales; family Saprospiraceae; genus JALSTN01. The sequence continues at coordinate 93,869 of JALWRC010000105.1, read as the reverse complement.
ATATGACGCATCACTTTTATCCCGGCTGTAAAGGCATACGCTGTGCAAATGGTCCCTAAGATGATTAGATTCATCCAATCCCTTAAGGTTGGAATTATCGAAACAGCATCCCCTTGGTTGCGATTGAGAAGGAGCGCAAGTCCGGTCAAAATGGCTCCTAAGGTGATTTGGTAGAAAGAGATGACCACGGCATTGGTTTTGCGAATGAGTTTGCCATTGTAGACAGTAAAGGAGGCGGCAAAGAGGGCAGAGAGCAAGGCGAGATAAATTCCTTTTCGATAGGAGGGATCCACTGTAAATATAAGGGAAAGGCCAATGATGACAACAAACCCAAGAACCACTTCTATAATGTCCACTCGGCGCTTAAAAAAGATGGGTTCGATGAAGGCGACAAACAAAGCTCCACTACTCATAGTGGCCAATGTCAAGGCTACATTGGAGGCTTTGATGGCGGCAAAAAAAGTGTACCAATGTGTCGTCAGCAGGATCCCGCCCAGTAGTATATGAAGTAGTAGCGGGAGGCCAATCCGTATCGTTTTCCTACGGAAGAGTAAAAACAAACCAAGAGAGGCCGCGGCGATTGACATCCTGTAGAAGACAATATCCGGGGCATCTAAATGAATGCCTTTGCCCAGAACAGCGGTAAAACCCCAAAGAAAAACGATGAAGTGCAGTAATGCCAGGCTTTTTTTCCGGTCTTGTGGCATAAGGAGTAATTGAAGTGTTTTTCGCAGGCACAATATATTATTGCCGGAGCACTTTAAAGGTGGTCCGTCTGTTTTTCTGGCGTTGAGCGTCGGTACACCGTTCACATTCACATTGTATGAGCGGTTGGCTCTCGCCGTATCCTTTGGCAGACAGGCGCTTGGGATTTATGCCGTTGCCGATGAGGTACTGTACGACACTTGCGGCTCTTTTTTGAGACAATTGCATATTGTAATCCTCTTCGCCTTTGCAATCGGTGTGGGCGGCGAGTTGGATATGCAGTTTTGGATTGAGCCGGAGGAGGGTGAAAAGGGAGTCCAGGGTCGGGCGGGCATCTGCCCGAATATCCCATTTATCAAAATCGTAGTGGATATCTTTGAGTACGATTTCCTGATTCTCAATGATGGGCTTCATCAATATCCTCTTTTGAAAAGTATAGCTGGTTTTACCTTGGTACACAGTACTGTCTTGAATTTCAAAAGTGGTTCGCTGCGTAAAATATCCCTTCTTAGTAAGCAGTATCGAAAGGGGAGAATGATCTTTAAGGGGGAGGACGAATAAGCCTTTTCGATCGGTAAAATATTGGGTGCCATTGATTTTTATCCCTACGTTGGCGAGTGGGAGTGTTCTGTCGGAATGTTCTTTATCCGTTCGAAGGGCAGTGATGGCGAGATAGAGGATGGTCTTGGTGGCCGGAGTGAGCACGGTGTCGGCAAGTTTCGGTTTTCGTGGTTTGAACTGTGTGATGTGATACAGATCAAATCCACTTCCCTCGTTCCGGCGAGTACTACTGAGATAAAACGCCTGAAGAGCACTGGTATCTGTAACTGATGTATCTCGAATAGCACACAATTCGTCCCCGCCGGAATTCCATGGATAACCCATGTTTACTGGGGCGCTCCATTTGCCGTCAGACTTGAGGTAGGACTTAAACAGGTCCATTCCCCCCATTCCGCCATGGCCATCAGAACTAAATAGTAAGGTGTCTCCGTCAAATGTGGGGTAGAGCTCGTCGAAGGCGCTATTTATCCGGCTGCCCAAATTAACAGGCCCTCCCCATCGGTTGTCTTTTCTCCGGACCAAGTACAGATCATAGCCTCCTTGACCTCCCGGCAAATTGCTGCTGAAGTAGAGCGCTTGTTCTTTTTCATTCCATGCCGGAGTGGTATAGTTGTACCGGCCGTCAACAAAGGGCAGAATCTCCGGCTCACTCCATACACCGTCCGATAGGGTGGTGACGAGTAGCTTACAAGTGGCATCCCCATTGTCTTCCTCTTCGTCAAAGCAACTGGTATAGACTACAAAATTCTCTTTGGAATTGAGCGTCGGGGTGCCATCATTGTCGGAGGATTGAGTAATGGGAAGCCATAGGGTAGGCGATTGGGCGCTGCGCGGATTTGTCGGAGCAACATAGATGTTGGTGAAAGGCCTCCCGGTCCATCCATATATTTTTACCTTTCTACCCTCCGGGCGATCTGAGGTGAAGAGCATTTGGCTGTCCCGGAGTAAAAAAGTGCCGTATTCGTTGTAATCCGTGGCCCAGAGTGTCGATTGCTCAAATAAGGAATCTACAAAGCGGGATTTGACGATTTCGGCGTACTTTGTTTGGAGAATTTGCCGGTCGAAGGCGTAGGTGTTCTTGGATTGCTTTTGGAGATTTTGGTAAATCTCTCTTGCTTCTTTGTATCTTTCCTGCCGGACCAGACAGTCTGCATACTTGGCCAATGCCAGGTCTCCGTAGCCATTTTTGTAGGATTTGTAAAACCATTTGGCGGCTTCGACCGGTTGTTTGATGCGCAGGAGGGATTCACCGGCGAAAAAGGCGAGTATGGCTTTGTCCTTGCGTTTTTTTGAGGCTCTGTATTCGTTCTTTAGAAGTTTTGCAGAGACCGCAAATTGTTTAGCGTAGTAGGCTTCCCGCCCGTTTTTTATAGTCGCTTTTCTGTTGCAACCACCGAGGAAGCAGATGCCTATGAGGAGCAATGCGAGAATAAAAAATGACCTTTGGACTATGCGCATATCAACACGACGTCTATTGAATGATTGGTAATGAAACTCAAAGTTATACAATTCAAACCAAAAGGCTGGAGAATTATTGTGATGGAGTAGGGATCTTTATGTTTCGCTGTTAATAAAAGCTCAAAGAGGTACCAAATGGATGTATCCTAACGAATCAACCGCAAGGCTTCCCTCCGGCTCAAGGAGTTGAGTTGAGTGTTTCGGACAAAGGCTTCCACCCAATCCGGGTTGGTTTTACTGTATTCTCTCAATATCCATCCGATGGATATTGTAATAATAAGAACAAGATTTAATTCGCAATTCGCGAATTGCGAATTAAATCCTATATTTGTGTAATCTAAATGAATAAGATATGAAAAAACACAGTGGGATGCGGCCACATGATATAGTGGTATTGCTCAAAATTGCGGCTAAAAAAGACACTCCTTGGTTAATGAAAGATTTGTCTATTGAATTGGGTATCAGTGCCAGCGAAATTAGTGAGAGTTTAAATCGCTCGTCCATAGGCGGATTAATTGCAAAAGACAAAAAACGGTTAATGAAAACAGCCCTACTCGATTTTTTGGAGCATGGTCTGCGCTACGTGTATCCACAAAGGCCTGGAGCTATAGTGAGAGGAGTACCTACAGCACATGCCGCAGAACCTCTGGTAGGTGAAATTATAAGCGACAGACCATATGTTTGGCCTTATGGAGAGGGTACAGTTAGAGGAGAATCAATCGAGCCATTGCACCCAAAAGTTCCCGAAGCATGTTTAAAAGATGCTGTCTTTTATGAGTATTTGGCGTTGTGTGATGCCCTTCGTATAGGTAGAGCCAGAGAAAGAAACATGGCAATCAAAGAACTCAAAAAGCGATTATGTTAAAAAATACGCTATTCAATAGAGCAGCTACAATAAAAATAGCCAAAGCCTTAGGGGCACTCAATCAAAAAGTAGTTTATGTCGGTGGGGCTGTAGTGAGCTTTTACATTAATGATCCTTCAGCTGAAGATGTGAGACCTACAAAGGATATAGACATTAGCATGGATATTGCTAGTTTGGGGGAGCTGGAACGAATACGGGAAAAACTTATCCAAAAAGGGTTTTATCAATCAAGTGAGGATGAAGTGATTTGCCGTTTTAGATATGATGATATAAAAGTAGATGTTATGTCGACAAAAGCAGTGGGATGGGCACCGGCAAATCCTTGGTTTGCGCCTGGGTTTAAGAACCTTATTCAGTTTGATTTCGATGATATCCAAATTAATTGCCTTTCTCTTCCTTATTATATAGCTACTAAGTTGACGGCTTTTTATGATCGTGGTGCGAAAGACCCTCGCGTTAGTCAAGATTTTGAGGATATTGTTTACCTCCTTAACTACACCAGTAATTTTGAGGCACAAATAAATGCTTCAAATCAAAAAGTTAAGGGGTACCTCCTTGAATCATTTTACGATATAATAAATGATCCAATCAAACAAGAAGCTATCTTAGGAAATTTATTTTATGAAGATCAGGAGCTTCATTACAATAGAATTATTGATAAGTTAAACTCGCTATGCCGAGGAATATAACAAATCCAATACAGTTGCATTTGCTGACTTTATCAATCGAGTTATACCATAATATTAATGATCTAAGCAACAAAAAGGCAGAGGAAAAGAGCAAATTTACACTGTATTAAATTTGTTCTTGAGACAATAGACTTAATCACCCTAACGAATCAACCGCAAGGCTTCCCTCCGGCTCAAGGAGTTGAGTTGAGTGTTTCGGACAAAGGCTTCCACCCAATCCGGGTTGGTTTTACTGTATTCTCTCAATACCCATCCGATGGCCTTATTTATGAAAAAGGTATTTCTATCTTTCAAGCGGGTTATTAGGGAACTCAGTAGCCGGGTGTCCAGCTCCTTTTTGTATTTGAGCTGAAAAAGCAATGCGCTGCGCTGCAACCACAGATTGCCGGAGGCCACCCATTCATTTGTTTTTGCAGGAATTTCATCCGGGTATTTTTTGAAATAGGCCCCGGCCAGTTTGGCAGCGATAAAGTCGACCGTGTCCCACCAGGATTTATGGACGATCAGGTGTTCGAATAGGGAGATATCTTGCTTTTCGAGGTCAGAGAGATATTTGAAGGCCAGCTCTTGTCCGAAGTATTGGAACTCTCGTTGGGGCTTTTCCCAGGCCTCTTTTACGATTTCTATCATTTCTGATTTTTCCGATAAATAACTTCGCGTGAGAAATGGCCTTATAATGTGACGTCTCAGTGGCGTTTTTATTCCGAAAAATGCAAATTGGTTTTTCATGTATCGAGCCTGATCTTTAGCAACCCTTGTATCAGCATATGCAGTAAATTCGTTTTCAAGAGCGGTGAGGTAGTCTCTCATTGAGCAGTTGTTGTAATTGCAATAAAAAATGGAACATGCAGAGACTATCTCCATATAGTCTCTGCAACGATCCTGTTATAACAAGTGGTAAGATAGCTGTTTTTCTAAAAATCACAAAAATACCATCGAACCTACTACAACGCCATAGCTTTTGGCGTCCCGGTCACTCCATGTTTCGCCCGGATTCTGTGGGTTGTGTCCACCGCTGACAAAATTGAGGGGCTCGTATCCCTGGGTGTGAAAGAGCTCCGCAAACAATCTGCAACCTGCTTTGTATTGTGAGCTCCAGCCCAATACATATTGATTTTGTCTTTCCCAAGGGCTACCTTTCGCACCTGCGACGAAGTTGGAGAATTCAAAAGAAATGCTGCTTTTCCAGTTGCCTCTATTCATAACATCCGTCTTGGCACCAAAGCTCAGCGAGCTCACTTTTGAAGCGGGATAAATATCCAATGGTTTGTTGGGGTTGTGGGTTCCCGGCCAAACTTTTAGCGTGGTGGTATAAGCCCCTTTAAATACGAAGGTGCCCAATTGAATCGTACTATATACCGCCGTTGCAGGGTTGTTTTCCTTGCCGGGGTTAAAGTGCTGTACTGGAAAATCTTGAACATAAGAGGTGCCATGCAGATAGGACGCGCCAAGCTTGACAGAGCCTCTGCCAAACTTTAGCGTATAGCTACCGTCCAAGGCAAAGTTGTTTAGTTTGGAAGGCACATTTGTGTTTTCTACCGGCGCATTGAGTACTCTAAACTGCGCTCCTCCTTGTATGGCCATGGCGCTGAGGTGAAGTCCCGCTTTGTGATAACTCAATTGAGCGGCATATCCCAACCCGGCGAACGCATGCCAATTTGTAGAATTGGTAAATGGATTGACACTGCCGGGTTGTCCGAAGGTGGCATCCATTTTTCCAATTGCAGCGTAAAATGGGGATTTGTTGAGGTCACCGAGTACGACAAACCCTTTTCTGAGGTGTATCGTGTTGCGTCCCAGTGCAGTAGTCGTTCCGGGGCCAAAACTCTGTTCGGGATTGTACAGCGCTTCACCATAAAACGAAATCCAGGAATTCACGTTGCCTATAACTGAAAATTGTGCCGAATGGATGGCTACTTCGCTTACGGTTTTTCCGATTTCATTGGCAGAGGTAGGGTGCCGCATTAAGTACCCGAACTTGGAGTCTCTGTTGCTGGATTGATAATCCATTATTGCGATTATAGAGGCTCCAATGGTCAACGAACGTTGAGACCGATCCATAGCTTTTTGGTGCGTAGCGAGAATCTCCACTTTCCTCATATATTGGACCGGGTCCAACATCTCCGCACTTAGTTGGGTGTTAAGCTTGAGGGAACTTTCGGTACTGGATTGAGCATACATCCCAAGGGGTACTACTAGTATAAGTAATAAATGAAGTATTGAATTTTTCATTTGTATTGAAAATTAGATAGTTAAATAATGAAATGTCTTTCAGGTGACAAATATAAAGATTATTGCAAATGTAACACAATGTAGGAGGGAAGACATTTTTAATAAAACATTTTCGAATGACAAAGAGTTATGTTATCGATGCATAGCCTTCTTAATGAATGAGGAGTTCTTGTGTCTTTAGATATTCATTAGTTTAGAAAAGTCATTATGTTGAAATCAATTCTTTTTTCTGTAGTCATGACGGTCGGTGTTCTTGGTGCCGCATGTAATAAGCCTTCGGAATTACCTCTTGCCGGTCATAACTCTTGGGAATGGATGCTTTCCACCTATGTTGACGGAAGTGGCGTTGTGAATTATAGTGCATGGCGAGGGCAGTTGGACGCATTAAAGGAGGTCGTCCAACGGATGGGGATGCAAGCCCCCGGTGACAATGCTTCCCGTGCGGAGAAGATGGCCTATTGGATTAATCTTTACAATGCATCTACAGTGCTATTGATTGTGGACAATTATCCAGTCAGTAGTATAATGGATTTGGATAAAGGCAAGGTATGGGATAGAAAGTGGATCAAGGTAGGGGACAAGTTGCTTTCACTCAATAATATCGAGAATGACATCCTCCGGCCTCAGTTCCAAGATCCCAGAATTCATTTCGCGGTCAACTGTGCGGCGAAGAGTTGCCCACCGTTATGGAATCATGCCTGGACTGCAGCAAACTTGGAGAAGACATTGGATGAACGCACCCGTTTGTTTATCAATCATCCGGCGTACAATGAGATATCTCCTTCTGCCATCCGAATCTCAAAGATTTTTGAGTGGTATGCCAAAGATTTTGGTCATATCATTGATTATATTAATAAGTACAGCAAGGTCAAAGTAAACAATGATGCAACCATTTCATACATCCCATACCAATGGGCCCTCAATGGGAGATGAGGAATGGGGTGTTCAGACAATGTTGTTGCCGTTAATTAACCGAATAAATTATTACTTATATGAAAGGAATGCTTTTCTTTGCGCTCTCATTTTGTTTGATATCCATCACCCAAGCGCAGCAAAAGAATATGAATAAGCAAAATTTACAAACTGCGACTCTGGCCGGAGGATGCTTTTGGTGCATTGAGGCGGCGTTTTCCGATCTTAAAGGAGTGGAGAAGGTGGTATCCGGTTACACCGGAGGGACGGTAAAACACCCTTCCTATCGTGAAGTATGTACGGGTACAACCGGTCATGCGGAAGCGGTTCAAATCACCTTTGATCCGGCTGTGATTACCTTTGAAGAATTACTCGAGGTATTTTGGACGGCTCATGATCCCACTACTTTGAATCGCCAAGGGGCAGATGTCGGTACACAGTATCGCTCTGCTATATTCTATCACGACAAACATCAAAAGGAGATTGCCGAGCACTCGATTGCGACGGTTGCAGCCCCTTTGTGGGAGAAGGGGATTGTTACGGAAGTGGTTCCTTTCGAGGTGTTTTACTCGGCCGAGGATTATCATCAGGATTATTTCGAACTCAATCCCAATGCGAGTTATTGCCGGATCGTCATCGCTCCTAAGGTCCAAAAGGTGCGTAAAAAATTTCACGATAAGCTCAAAAAGTAATCTTTGTTTGTGGTGTATGCGCTTCAATCGGGAGGAGAAATATCACCCCAGTACTATTGGGCTTTTTTGGTATGTAGGTCGACAGAATATTCTGATATTTTGGCCCATGCATCCCCATGTTTATTTAAGTATGCAGGTACGGTAAATACAGTGAAGATTTCCGGCGACTCAAGTTGTGCCAGGGCATCCCATGTCAAAGGCATCGAGACGGTCACTTTTTCTGTTGCTCGTACACCATAGGGCATAGACATGCTCTGTAGGGTATGATTGCGGTAAATGTCAATGAGTGTTTTGTTAATACGCTCGGATTTTGTTATTTTTAGTGTTGTGTTTTTTGTCTGTGATACTATTTTGATGCCGATCTCCTTCGCGGCTTCAAATACTTCATCGTAAGTGTTTTTAGGGTGGACCGGACAAAATATATGTATTCCTTTTTTGCCGGAGGTTTTTGGGAAGGTTTGATACCCAAAAGATTCTATGAGAGGCCTAATCGTGAGGGCTAGTTTCTTAACGATTGAAAACTGTTCGTTTAGTGAGAATTCCGGAGTAGTTGGAGGATCCAAATCAAAAACCAGAATGTCCGGTTGCATGAAATTTGGGGCTTTTGATTGTATGGTATGAAATTCTATAGCTTCCCTGTTAACCAGCCAACGTATGGTGTCGATATCTGTCGGTGTTATGTATTCGGCGGCCTTGTGCAAACCGAGTTTTATTGAATTGATCCACTCCGGAGCATATGGCGGTTTGTTTTTTTGAAAGAAATTCTTACCGGGATACCCATGGGGATAACGTTTAAAAGCGATTGGTCGGCCCTTTGCGTATTGCATCAATGGAGTTGCTACCTTTAGATAATAGTCATCTAACCATTGCTTAGTAACTCCGGCTGACTTGAATAGAACTTTATCCGGATGCGAAATGGAGATTTGAGTCATATGGTCCACATTACTACGCTATTTAATATTCTTTGCCACTTATGCACGGTAAATATACAAAAGATACTGCTCTTAAACCGTTTGAATATTTTACCTATATTGCGACCAAATACCCGATGTTTCTATTCGGCCATTATTGATGAACAAAAAGCAAATATATGAAGCGGTTGACCTTTTTCATACTCATCCTGTCTTTTTGGGCATGTGCCCAACCAAAAATTAAGGTGCAGGAGAATAGAGAGATTCATGATGGGAGAGATTTACTATCCCAGCCTTTGCCTGGTGCGTTGCAAATGGAGGAATACCTTCCCCTTTTGCGAGATAAAAGGGTTGGTTTGGTGGTTAACCAAAGCGCCTTGGTCCGGGGAGTGCATCTCTTGGATACATTGAGAGCTTTGGGCATCGATGTGCGAAAGATTTTTTCTCCGGAACACGGATTTAGAGGTAAGGCGGATGCAGGGGCTCATATTGATAACGGACGGGACACAAAAACCGGTTTGCCTATCATTTCACTCTATGGAAAGAACCGGAAGCCCTCGAAAGAACAGCTTGTAGATATTGATGTCTTGGTTTTTGATATACAGGATGTCGGTGTGCGATTTTATACCTATATCTCTACCCTTCATTATGTAATGGAGGCATGTGCGGAGAATGGTTTACCACTTCTGCTCTTAGATCGACCAAACCCCAATGCGCATTACGTGGACGGACCGGTGCTGGACACAAATTACCGCTCGTTTGTCGGGATGCATCCGGTTCCTGTCGTTTATGGGATGACCATAGGGGAGTATGGGCTGATGATCAACGGGGAGCATTGGTTGAAGGGTGGGGAGGAGTGTGCACTAACCGTGATAAAGATCGGGGGATATGATCATCAAGTCCATTATCCCTTACCTGTTAAGCCTTCTCCTAATTTGCCCAATTATCGCTCTGTTTTACTGTATCCCTCCCTCTGCTTGTTAGAGCCGACAAAAGTAAGTGTAGGAAGAGGAACCAACCGGCAATTTCAAGTATATGGACATCCTTCGTGGGATTCTTCGCTGTTTGCCTTCCGGCCGATGCCCAATGAAGGCGCCCACCATCCCAAGTTTGAGGGGCAGGTATGCTATGGTTTTGATTTGAGTACAAAGAGTGAGGAGTCGATATTCAATGAGCGGAAACTCAACCTCAGCTACCTGTTAAACGCTTGGGCCAGGACCCCGCATGATGCTTTTTTCAGGTCCTATAAGGCCTTCGACCGGATAGCAGGGACTAGCCGGCTTCGGGAGCAAATGCAAAAGGGGAGGTCAGAGGAGGAAATACGGGGCAGTTGGGGACGAGGTATTGATGCCTTTAAGAAAGTGCGTGCGAAGTATTTGCTGTATCCTTAGCTTTATTCTATGCATGTGGGCATTTAGTCCTACATTTATGATTGAATTCAAGCACTATTAAAGGGATGAAAGATGAATTATAGATTGAGAATACAATTGGCTGGAGTTTCCTCACCGGAAGTATGGAGGGAGATCATTCTTCCTGAGGGGTTGACCTTTGAACAATTACATCTGATTATTCAGGCAGCATTTGGCTGGGAAGACAGCCATCTTTACGCATTTTGTGAAAACGGTCTAGGCGATTTGATTACCATTAATTGTCCGGTGGATGCCGATGCTTTTGTGACGGCAGACAAGACCTATGTGGACAAATTGCTGGTCAATTTGTACAATCGGCGAGAGATACGACAGCAGACGGTGCAGTTTTATTATATCTACGATTATGGGGATGAGTGGAAGCATCTGATAGAAGTGGAGGAAGTGGACCATACAGCGAGTCCAAATTTGGCTTTGCTCGCAGGGAGAGGAGCGTGTCCACCGGAAGATTGTGGTGGACCAATTATATACAATGCCCTCAAAAATAATCCGCAACTGTCAGAAGATACCGCCCTGCCCATAGGTTTTAATCCCGATGTCGTTGATGTGGAAGGGATCAAGGCGAGATTGCGCGCTTTAGAGCGCCGGTTTATTTCTTAGGATGGTATCCGGAAAGCGGGGTAGGGTAAGCGATGTTTATTCCCGCTTTATCTCGATTATTTTGATTTCCACCCGTTGATTTTTAGCCCGTCCGCTCTTTGTCCGGTTAGTAGCGATAGGTTTTCTTTTGCCGTATCCCTTGTAGGAGATGCGCTTTGCTGGAATGCCTTTTCGCACTAGGTAGGTAGCGACATTTCTTGCTCTTGCCTTGGAGAGGCGGTCACAATAAGCATGGGGAGGAATACCATTAGTGTGGCCTCCCACTTCTATGATGACGGAGGGATTGTTGACCATAAACTGATATACATCGTCCAGCACGTCTTCTGATGATTTGAGAATTTCAGTAGAGTCTGCTTCAAATTGCAGACGGTCTATCCGCAAAGTCTGTCCCACCCGAAGGTCTTTCGTCTTCAAACTCGCAAAGGTATTGGGATGACCGATGATTATGGTCTTCTCTATTTTGCATTTGTTGGCATCGGTCACATACACGGTATTTTTACCGGAAAGGGCCCGCTTGAGGATTGGGCCACGGGTTCCATTACTCCATTTTATGCGGTAATCCGGAGTTCCACCATCCACGTGGATTTTGGCGGAGCCATCCCGCGCTCCGGGGACACTGACGTCTTTCTGCTCCAATACGGCGATAGATAGGGGAGCCGGCTCTGTAACCGTACTACTCGTGAAATAGGTATGGCCTTCGGCATCTGTTACAGTTATGCTGTATTTGCCGGAGGACAACCCCTTCGCTACATTCTTGGTCAAACCCGCCTTGCTCCAATGGTAGCTGTAGGGCCTTTTTCCACCGTGTACCACGACTTTTATCTCCCCTTTGTTACTGCCTGCACACAGGTTGTTCTTTTGAGTGGTAGCCAATGCGGTGAGCCGCCGCTCTCCTTCAGGGGCGGTCTCGATGCGGTAAATGCCCTTTTTGGAAGAGCCGATCCATATGTCATCATTCTTATCTGCAACTAATGCCAAACTGCTCGCACTCAGAAATCCATTATCCTTGTCGAGGCGATTTACTTTATCTTCATATGGGTCAAATTGGACGAGCATACTCGATGCGATATAAATATTTCCTTTGCGGTCGGCAGCTAAAGCGCGTACTTGTCCTTCACTGAGGTTGCGTTTGACCGCGGTGGGGTACCAGCGGTATTTGTAATTGTAATCCACGAGGTACATTTCTTTGTCACTTACCACCCAAACACCTTCTTTATTGGTTGTCGCAGCTTGAAATTTTTCTTTCTTGTTGTACACCTTCCACGTTCGCTCCCTTTTCTTGATGTGAATTATCGCAAGTCCCCCGTTAGTGCCCGCAAACACGGTCCCGTTGGGATCTACAATGAGGACATTGACGGTATCATTTGGGAGATCTGTGTTTTTTGGTATGAAATGTTTGGAAAACTTCTTCAACTTGGGATTGTAGGTGTAAATTCCATCATCCGTCCCTATCCATAGCATATTCTTAACGAAGGTCATCGAAAGAATATGAATCAATGGGTTGGCTATTTTGCCTACTTGTCGCTGCTGACCATCCAGGATTTTTCCATCACTGGTGCCTGCCCAAACACCCCATCGCGGATTGTAGGCCAAGGCCCCTACAGATTGTCCTGTCAAGACAGGAACCCAATCGGCATGCATGGCAGCAAACTTATAAATCCCTTTATCCGTTGCGAGCCATTTGGTGTTGTCCTCATCTACCAAAATATCATGTACCTGCATGCTCTCATCAAATTTGTCGTACTTCTCTATGCTGGCATCGCTATTTGCGTTTTGTGCAGCAAGGACGGTCGAAAACAAGAAGAATGTTGATAGGATAAGTATCTTGGTGAAACGAATAAAAAGGGGAGTTGATGTCATTTGCCTGTTTTATGTTGGTTAGACTTCGTTGATAATCCATCCTGTAACGAATGGCTTTCAATAATTATTTTCGCAATAGAAAGGTTTGTGCACGGCGGAAGAATAGCCGTCAAGTGCCGCCTTACTTCACGTAATGTATTCCTGCAGTGGACTACTGTAGTAATCGCTCAAACAAGAGCACTGACGCAACTAATACCAGCATGGTTCCATCCATTAGCCCGGTAAAATAAATGTCCGGAAGGTCCGGCCGGGTCTTCATTATCAAACCGAGGCTAAGCACGTACGTAAATAAGAATCCGGCGAAGACGCCTATACTGTATAAATGATAGTAGCTCATCAGAACAATATCGATAAACAGGGCAATAAATAGAGCAATTCCGGCAAGAAGCTTACTCGACTCCAGTCGCATAGTGGAGGGGATTGTTTTTGTTCCTGCTTGGATGTCTTGTGCGACATCCCTGATGTCAAAAGGAATGGTAATGGCAAAGATGAAGAGTGCTCGTTCAGTCACGACTAAGGCTATTTTAGGAGAGAGAAGTACGATTTCATACCTGACAATAGGCAATACAACGGATACCCAAGCCCAAACGATGGCTACTAATGCTATTTTGATGAAGGGCAAATCGCGCATCCTCTTGCCGTTGAAGAGTGGAAGGAGATAGCCTAAGGTCAAAATAAACGGAATGAATAGCGTCGCCCAGTCTTTGGTTGGAATCTGCCAAAAAGCGTACAGCAGCCCCAAGCAGCTCAGGATAAAAAGCCCGACGGTAGTTGGCCAAATATAGAGCATTTGACGGTATCGATTGGGAAGTTTTACGTCTATCAGACGCATCATCCCGAGGTGCCGATGCAAGATGTAGACGATGATAGCTCCACTTCCGGCCAAAACAACTTCGGGGGGTGCCCCGGATACGGGCAAGTCCAGGAGATGATAGGTCAACCAAGTGATGGACGCCGCACAAATGCCAATAAACAGATGGCTATACAAAAGCCAATGGATAGCCGAAAGCAATCGATCTTTCAAGCGTTAGAAGTATTTGAAATTCTGATTATACTCTATTTTCTTGAGCGATTCGAGGATGAGTCTGGAGACGTTTTTTACATCTTCTTTAGCTGCCATTTCTACCGTCGTATGCATATAGCGCAACGGAATAGAAATCAATGCCGACGGAACCCCCGCATTGGAATAGGCAAAAGCATCCGTATCAGTACCTGTACTTCTCGAACTGGCAGACTTCTGAATGTCGATACCTTTCTCTTTGGCTGCGCCTTCGATGATCTTCAGCAGCGTATTATGGACGGCTGGAGCTACGCTTAATACCGGGCCTGCGCCGCATTTTAAGTCCCCATGTACCTTGGTTTTGATATGTGGGGTATTGGTATCGTGGGTCACGTCGGTAACGATAGCGGCATGGGGCTTAATGCGAGCCGCAATCATCTCCGCACCGCGAAGCCCAATCTCTTCCTGTACCGAGTTGACTATGTAAAGCCCGTACGGAAGCTGAACCCCTTCCTCCTTAATCAAGCGCGCAACTTCTGCGATACAAAAGCCCCCGATGCGATTGTCCAAAGCCCGGCCGACATAATACCGGTCATTGAGTACGATTAGAGGGTCCGGGTAGGTAATGACACTTCCTACATCGATGCCCATCTTGAGCACCTCCTCTTTGTCTTTGGCCCCTACATCTATGAATATATTTTCAAGGGTAGTGGGTGGATTTTGGGATTTTCCCCTTCGGGTGTGGATGGCCGGCCATCCGAACACTCCGGTAACCGGACCATTATCTGTGTGGATTACGACCCGTTTGGACGGAGCAATGACTTCGTCAGAACCCCCGTTTTTTATTACGTAAATGAATCCGTCATCCGATATATAGTTGACAAACCAACTGATCTCGTCAGCATGTGCCTCAATAACGACCCGGTAATCGCTTTCGGGATTGATGACGCCGTAGGCGGTGCCGTAGTTGTCGAGGTGCCATTCGTCTACATACGGCTTGATATATTCGACCCAAAGTTTTTGTCCTTCCGCTTCAAATCCCGTAGGGGAGGGGTTGTTGAGATAGTTAAATAGAAATGCTTCTGACGCACTGTTCATAAATGAATCATTTTGTTTTTAAGTATTAAAGAATAGAAATTCAATCGGATAGGCGCTTTATTGAGGCTTCCAGGTTTTGGGGTGTTTTGACCACTCCCTCAAAGTACTCATTTGGCCGGCGCTAATATACGAAAGTTTTAAAGCTTCGTCGATTAAGGTCTGATAATTTGATAATGTTTCGAAAGGTATGTTATTGTCCGCAAAACGCTCCATCGCTTCGGGGAAACCATAAGAAAAAATTGCGACCAGTCCGCTGACAAGGGCCCCGGCCTCTTGCAACGCTGCCGCGGCCTGCAGTGCCGAACCTCCTGTCGAAATCAAATCTTCGACGACGAGGCAGCGTTCTCCCGGTTCGAGTTTTCCCTCTATTTGATTTTGGCGACCATGTGCTTTAGCCGTACTTCGAACATATACAAAGGGGAGATCGAGAAATTCTGCGAGCAACGCTCCATGGGCAATTCCCGCTGTTGCCACTCCCGCTATCTTGTCAAAAGGCGGAAAGGATTGGGATAAATCTGCTAATCCTTTGATGACTTCTTTCCGGAGCTTGGGGTAGCTGAGTATAAGGCGATTGTCGGTATATATCGGAGACTGAATACCGGATGCCCAAGTGAAGGGGTTTTGTGGACTCAGTTTAATTGCTTTAATTTGCAGCAGCGCTTGAGCGGTCTCTTTTGAATAATCCAAATCTTTATATTTTGCGACAAAAGTACAAAATTTATATCAATAACTACCCCCTCATTCTCGTAGCACGTCAAGAAGACATCAATGAAATTTTTGACCCCGGGATGGAGGTAGTTATGACGTGGTACCGGGGGAGAACAAAACAACTGTCCCCGATTATTGACACATTGGAGAAAGCCACTCGTCCCAAGGCTTTTGTGGTAATTTACGCGGACTTGCAGCGTTTATGGGGGGACTTTAAAAGTTTGTTTCGCTATATCAAAGCTGCAGGTGGATTGGTGTTTAATGGTAGGAGAGAACTTTTGATGATATATCGCAGGGGGTATTGGGATCTTCCCAAGGGGAAGATAGATCCGGGGGAGACCAAGCGGGTAGCCGCCATAAGGGAAGTAAAGGAGGAGACGGGGTTACAGACGGTAAGTATTCGTACAAAGGTGGACAATACCTTCCACACCTATCGATTGAAGTCGGGGAAAAGGGCCTTGAAGAAGTCGATATGGTATGAAATGACGACCCCCGATCTGAAGCTCACACCCCAAAAGGAGGAAGACATCGAAAGGGCGGAATGGATGCTTCCCGCTCAAATTCAAGATCAATGCGATCCGATGTATCCCAGTATTCGGGAGATATTGAAAAGCGAGGGTATCTTGCGTTAATTTAGGTTATTGGTGCGGTGCTCTTACATGAAGGGCAACGCTTATAATATCACCTAACGCCGTTTTGGCGATATTTTTGCCCAGTACAATATTGTAAATACTTGAGAAGTGTCGTCTGCAAAAATAGTGACAAAACAATGCGTAGGCTCACTTTTGTGCATTTTGTAATACACCCCTATTCCACTACAATGGTTTTTTCCCCCTTTGCTATCATCTTTCCAATCGGATAGATGGACTGCCCGAGTGGTCTGTTGATCGCTTCAAATGCAGATACCTCCTCCGGTCGTACTGCCACCAAAAGCCCTCCACTGGTCTGCGGATCGCAGAGGATTTGCAGCTGCTTTCCGTCCATTTTCGATATTTTACTACCGTAGCTGCTGAAATTTCTGAATGTGTTGTCAGGAAAAATAAATTGGTTCAGATAGTACGAAAGCATACCGTCGGGAAAAGTGGGTACCATTTCATACCTGATCGAAGCGGATAGTCCGGCCCCTTCGCACATCTCGATCAAATGCCCGGCCAATCCGAATCCCGTAACATCTGTCATGGCCGTTACATAGGGCAAGGTGCCATAGGTCTGCCCGGCTTTGTTGAGGGTCGTCATCACTTCAATGGCATATTGGGCATCTTCTTCTCTTACTTTCCCTCGTTTGATGGCGGTGGCAACGATTCCGGTCCCGATGGGTTTGGTCAGGAATAGCACATCTCCTTCTTTCGCTGAACTGTTTCGTTTGAGGTGACCGTGTTGGACCTGTCCGGTAACGGCAAGACCAAAGAAGGGCTCAGGGGCATCTATGCTATGTCCGCCGGCAAGAGGGATATGGGCATCAGCACAAATGGATTTAGCTCCGAGGATGACATCCGCCGCTTCTGTTGTGGAAAGCCGGTCGACGGGCCAGCCCAAGATGGAGATGGCCATAAGTGGCCTACCGCCCATCGCATAGACATCGCTTAGTGCATTGACCGCAGCGATACGTCCGAAATCTTTGGCAGAGTCCACAATAGGGGTAAAAAAATCCGCAGTGCTAATCAAGGCGTCTCCCTCATCCCGGCTCATTACGGCGGCATCATCTCCCGTGTGAATACCCACGAGTAAGCGGTTGTCTTCATTCTGAAGCCCGGAAGCGTGGAGTATCTCATCGAGTTTGTTGGGGGCGATTTTGCATCCGCAGCCACTTCCGTGACTATACTCTGTTAATCGTTTTGGATTATCCATGAAAATGATTTTTAGCTTTTCGTATTAACGGAGCGAGGTCAAGTGTTTTCCAATCTACATTGTAATCAAAAGTGGCCAATGCCGGGTTGGGGGAGTGCTCTCGAGAATAATCATATGTCTTATCATAGTAATACAAGGCCAAGCGGGCAGCCGTATCCAAATCGCCTCGTTGCAGCCCCTCAATGGCCTGTTTGAAGTTGTCTCCTCCGAGGCGCTTACGGATGACGGTAAATGCCTGGATTAAGTCCTCGATTTTATATTCACCATAATCCTTGACCAAGTGCCGGATGCGAATGGTTTCCGGAATCCGGATGTCTATCCTTGGAGCCTTTTGCATGTGTTTCCAAAATTCTTCCGGGATTCTGACCTTGCCAATATTGCTGCTTTCCGCCTCTACCCATATCGGACGGGAGGAGTCAAGCGTCGAGAGGATGTAGTAAAGGTCATTGAAGAATTGTGCCGTACTCGGTTGGCCGGACTCCCCAATCCATCCGAAAGCAGACCCTTTGTGATGCGCTAAATGCTCCAGGTCTATGATTTGCTCACCGGCTTCTTTTAACCGGTGGAGCAGATGGGTTTTGCCGCTACCGGTGCGCCCCCCGAGAAGAACGATTTTCCAGGGAGTATCTGATATCGTTTTGCGCATTTCTTTTCGCAGGGCCTTGTACCCTCCCCGGATGACCTGAATATCCAGCCCCGCTGTATCCAATAGCCATCCTACACTTCCACTTCGCATTCCGCCGCGCCAGCAATACAAAGTGAGGGGTTTTCCTCCTGAGAGTTTGGAGGCCTCCCGTACCATATCGGCCATCCTTGGGCCGGTAAATGCCAACCCTTCTAGAATAGCTTGTCGCTTGCCCTTCTGTTTGTAAGTGGTGCCAATAATAGCGCGCTCTTCGTCGGTAAATAACGGGAGATTGACCGCAGAATGGATATGTCCTTCCTCAAATTCTTTTGGGGTCCGTACATCCAATAATTGCGTTTGCTCTCCAGAATCTTTTCTTAAAAATATATCCGGAGAAATAAATTTCATATGGAGTATGATTCTTTTGTAGGTGAGGCACTATGGCCAAGCATCCAACATCGGAAGGTCAATGAGCTCTTCTTCTTCTCTGGAGATACTAAAGGCCCCTAAGAACCCTCCTGATGATGCAGCAATGTGCTTGGCAAAACTTTTCAAACTCTTATAAATGGAGGTTGCAGTAGCTACATCCAACTTGTGCAATATAGGGTTGATGTCCTTTAGCCTTCTGGTTACCTCATCTATCCTGCGTCGATTGTCTCCCGGTAGCTCATCCAACAACTCTTTGATGCGGTCTTCTATAATTTCCGATGCCTTTTCGTAAAAATCATGCAGCTCTTTCTTGTCAAAATACTTCCTAATGTGTGTTAGTTTAACAGCGGAGGTGATTTCCTTATCATCGATCTCTCCATCCGCACTACCGATTAAGATGGTGATAAGAGCAAGTGCATCCTCTAACTGATTAAACTCTTCCTCTGTGAGATGGCTAAACGGGTCTTTTGACATAATTGACTGTTTTGTTTGTTGATTTGGGCGCAAAGGTAACGAAGGTCTTTGACATCAAAGGTATGTTAAACTGATAATTTGTAGACTGCTTTTATGATCCAACAAGTATCTGTGAAATGATTCTTTCTCGGCAGGTAGTTGAGCCCTCCATGGCACATGCATCAATGAGTCATTTGCCTTACTTTTATGTTTCCTCTACTCAAAAAAGCTGACCATATCCGGTGGACTCCAGAGATTATAAATACCTTTGCATATTATAATTGGGGCATGACGATGCAGGACCTTCTCATTATCTGGGACGCCACGATACGTTTGGGCTAAGATGGCTTGTGAAGAAGGAGGAGACCTTCATTCATTTTCTTATGGTAATGTTTCTAATTAATTGACAACGCCGAAAATGATGACATACAAAAATATCGAAGTCTGCTCGTCGTTGCCTTCTCAAGGAATTGCAGCTCGAATGGTCGCCGATGCTTGTTTGTTCTGTACGAGGTAATGTAAAATTGTTGTAGTGAGAAATATGATACGATATCCACAGTTATATCCGAAGCTGAAAGACTGGCCTATTTACAAGTATGCTTCCCGTCGAGCTGAATTTATCAACGAGCTGCGTACGCATGCACGCCTTAAGCTCGTGGCAAAGTTTGGTGACAACCTCGGGGAGATGTTGCAGAAGACTGCCTATTTAGAGCAGAAAAGGTTGAAGAATAACCGTTGGAAGGTGGATCCTGCTAGCGAACCAATTTTTTGGAAGAAAGTCGAGAGTGAGATATTGGAAGCCCGCAATATGGAACCCGAATCAGAACGCTATGTCTGTCTCCAAATCCTGGACCGTATCATCCACCGTTATTCTGAGGAAATCGTGGGTGACTTTAAGATTCGCACCTACCAACTCGCCAGAAAGATTCTGTTAAAGTTCTTTAAGGGACTTCATAACTCCATCTCTGATTATCGCTACTTTTTTATGGATTCGGAGAAGACTGCAGTAGAAAGGAGTGTGCGTTTTTCCGGTCAATTCGAACGAGTCCGGGCGATGTTTCCAAAGGGGACGGTTGTGTTTCTTCCTACCCATTTTTCGCATTTGGATTCTGTGATGATCGGGTATTTTTGTGATAAAAAAGGAGGACTCCCCGCCTTTTTGTATGGTGCCGGCCTCAATCTCTATGACTCGGAGATTTTTGCTTATTTTATGAATAGATTGGGCACCTATCGCGTCGACCGACGTAAGAAAAATCCAATCTATCAAGAGACGTTGCGGTCTACCAGTAATCTCGCGATTCAATGGGGTGTCAATAGCCTATTCTTCCCCGGAGGAACGCGCTCTAGAAGCGGAAAAATAGAAGAAAAGCTCAAGTATGGATTGCTCAGCTCTCTGATTGAAGCTCAGCGGGAGATTTTTGAAAAAGGAGAAGATACGAAGATTATCGTTGTTCCTGTAATAACTAATTATCATTTTGTTTTTGAAGCGGGACAGCTCATTGGACAAGAATTGAGAAAGCTGGGGGCAGAGCGGTCGGTAACCCGCAAAGGAGGGTTGCGTTCTGTCAAGAATATACTGCGTTTCTTTGGGCGAATACTGAGAAAACGATCGGAGGTAAGTGTGAGTTTTGCACCTCCTATCGATGTCATGGGAAACAAATTATCGGATGACTTGGAAAGCCTCGATGAAAAAGGCCAAAAGATCGACCTGAAGGAATATTACTACTTCGAAGGGGAGTTGTCCTATGATGAACAACGAGAAAAAGTCTATACCAGGCAGCTCGCAGATGCGGTAATAGAGCTTTATCATCAGTATGCCGAGGTGATGACGAGCAATGTGGTCGCCCATGCAGCTTTCTCTTATCTTAAAAAGACGCAAATACAGGAGGATATCTTTGATATTATCAAGCTAAAGAAAGGAGATATAGTCTTTGATGAGAAGGCTTTGCTTAGGATAATCGAAGTGTATAAAGCCAAGCTATTATTACTTAGGAAACAAGGGAGAATCCTTTTGGCTCCTGAAATTGACCTTGCCGCCTCTGAGATACTCCAACATGGACTCTATCACCTCGGTGTTTATCATATGGATCGCCCGCTCCGACGGAATAAAAACGGACTCATCATCTCTGACGACCTCAAAAAACTATACTATTATTACAATCGTCTGGAGTTCCTAGAGCTCAATCATGCCGTCGATTGGAGTCAAGTGTTAAGAGATTAAGTCGTGCAAAATCACTATATCGTTTTTGATTTAGAAGCCACATGTTGGGAGGGGTTTCAACGAAGGAACTTGAGTGAAATCGTAGAGATTGGCGCGTTAAAATTTGATGTCTATGGGCAGCGTTTGGGGCGGTTTCACAGTTTTGCTAAACCCGTTTTTCACCCGCATTTGTCTCCCTATTTTTTACGTCTTACCGGGATTGCCCCGGAAGATGTATTGGGCGCTTCCGGTTTCAAGGAGGTTTATCACTCCTTTTTCGATTGGGTATATGCCGATTCGGATGAGGTATTGCTCTGTGCATGGGGAAAGGACGATTTCCGGTTTTTGCAATCCAATTTGCAAGCCCACAGGCTGCCTTTATTGTCTCCGGAAATGTATCTGGATGTAAAAGCAGTCTATAATGATGCGATTCGTCGTATGAGCGGCAAACCCTCCGGTCTCATAAAAGCGCTGCATCAGGAGGGATTTGAGTTTGACGGTCGTCAGCACCGCGCTTTTGATGATGCCTACAACCTCTCAAAACTGTTTGTAAAACATATTGACGAGTGGCAACGTTACAAGAGGCGATAAGGCAGTGTACTGTTTTTTCGAGTGCTTGCCATTTCATGACAAACAAATAATACAAACTAATGAATAAATATTTTTCAACACTCGTTATTTTCCTCTTTCTGATGCTACAAGGCAGTTCTTCTCTATGGGCGCAAAGGACCTACAAGCAGGGCAAGTTAGTGCTAAAAATAGTAGAAGTTGTGATGGCTGACCAAAACAATGCTAAGGCAGCCAAAATGATGGAGGGGAAGAAGATTCAGATCTATTTTACACCCGACAAGCAACGCACGGAAATTTCTATGATGGGCGGGATGGCCCGGATGTCTATAATCGCCGACGCGAAGGATACCAATTCGGTCGTACTTATGAAAATGATGGGACAGAAAATGAAGATGACCATCGGAGAGAAGATGGCGGATCGAATGTCCGGTGGAGGAGAAGGCCAATTGCCGGACGACCTCAAAATCGTACACCAAAGGGATAAGACCAAAATTATTTTGGACTTCAATACCCATGAGGTGGATTTGAGTTATACAGGTGAGGATGGCAAACCCGTATTGATGAAGTATTATGTGACGGATGAGATCATTACTCCCAAGGCCATTGCGAGCCAGTTGCCTAAGGGGCTCGATCTGGGTGGTGTTCCTTTAGAATATGAGATTGTCATGCCAGGTAAGGGGAGAATGAAGTATAAAGCCGTAGAATTTGGCAAATTATCCGATAGCTCTGTATTTGATATTCCGGAGGACTATCAGGAGATTGATCCGGCCATGTTGGGTGGGATGGGGCATTAATAACGGCATTGTCGAAGGCCGCATGTCACTATGGCATTGTTGAAAGAGAGCATAGAAGAATTGTTGTTGGGGCGTTATACGCTTGATGCGCTGGATCTGAAAAGCGAATTGGTGCAGGCCGTATTTAAGTACCAAAAAAAGCACAATTCCGTCTACCGTGAATACATTCATCTGCTTGGAGCACAATCGGCAATAACACCGGTTTTTCTCCCCATTTCAACCTTCAAAACTCATCAAGTACGATCGGGCAGTTCCACACCAATATCTGCCGTTTTTAAGAGCAGCAGCACCACCGGTAAGGGACGTTCGAGTCATTATGTGTCCGATTTGTCTTGGTATGAAATGGTGGCACAACGGACCTTTGAATCCCATTTTGGCCCTCTTAATGAATGGCGTATTTTGGCCCTGTTACCCTCTTATCACGAGCAGAAAGAATCCTCTTTGTTGTATATGGTCGACCATTTCATACGGCAAACCAATGATCCATTTTCGGGATATTACCATGGGCAAATGGTTCGCTTGTTGAAGATATTAAGAAAGGCGAGTAGCACAAAAAGGACCCTGTTGTGGGGGGTGAGCTATGCTTTGTTGGATCTTATCGATATTCTCAATGGAGATTTATTGGACCCAGGTGTTGTGGTTATAGAGACCGGGGGTATGAAAGGGCAGCGAAAAGAATTGCCCAAACAGGCTTTGCACAAGTTGTTGCAAGAGGGCCTCGGCGTGCGCGTTGTTTCTTCGGAGTATGGCATGACCGAACTTCTTTCTCAAGCGTATTTAAAGGAAGGGCTGCTGTTTACACCTGCCAATACGATGCGTGTTTTTGTCAGTGAGATAAATGACCCTTTGACGCTCTCTCCGGTCGGTAAGGGCGTACTCAATATCCTCGATTTGGCCAATGTGGATAGTTGTAGTTTTATTCAGACAGAGGACTTGGGGGAGGTCTTTGAAGATGGCCGGTTTACTGTCAACGGTAGATTGGACAACACCCAACTCCGAGGGTGCAATCTGCTATATTCGGAGGTATAGCTGTTCTCTTTTCGTTGTATGTTGTAGGCCCGTTCTGCCTTATTTGATCAATCCTTCGTACAGCCACTGTGCCAAGGCATCCCTATTTTGTGGTTTGACAAGTCTGACGCGGTCTTTTTTGTTCCTGATATTTGCGAGTTCGACATAAACTGCCGGCGGTAGTGTGTTCTTAAGGAGGTACAACGGCCTGGAAGAAATGCTGCCATGGTAGCCCCTGTTGCGCTGGTACTTATGGTATTTGGCTTTGAAGGTGTTGTAAATATTGGTGGCCATGGTATGACCGCTGTGACTTTTGGCGTAATAGTAGAAGAAAACATCCTTATTTTCATTCATCGAGCGGCTGTCCACGTGGATGCAGATGACTTTGTGCTTCTTGATTCCTGTGCGCATGTGCTGCTTGTACAGACGGTTGATGGTGTTGGTGCGCTGTTGCAATCGTTTTAACTGACTCAATGGGATGCGCTTTCCCATGCAGGTCTCATCTTTGTCGGGCCTAAACCATGCACCGTCCCGAATTCCGTCATTCTTGTCTTGGATGATGATGTGTACCAATGCCCCGTTTTCCATCAATTTACGTGCAAGTCTTAGAGATACATCATAGGCATATTCGTCTTCGCACAAGGTGTATTTGTTGTTGACCTTGTGAGCAATGGCACCCGGGTCAGGTCCTCCATGACCACTGACGACATAGAAAACTTGTCCCTTTAGCTTGTTTGACTTAATTATGACATTCTTGTATTTGGATCCAAATAACGGGACGGTAAGCTCTTTTTTGCGGATTGTATTTTTTGCGTTTTTTTGGTTTTTACGCTTCGTTTTTGTGACTAAAAGAGAAAAGGGAACCCATAGCTGTTTGGAAATTCGATAATCCTTTGGTTTGACCTTTCGAGCAGTTAGACGTTCATTGTATTTTTGTATTTCTACAGCTGTTGCCCAATCATTGATGTGTAGGGTCGATCGGATACTTTTGCCGTTATATCTGTAGATGTAGACGGGCAATTTGTACTTTTTGTGCCGAAGCAGTCGGTCCCCCTTGTTTAGATGGTTGATATTGTAAAAAGCTTCGTAATCTTCCTTGTGACGGTGGAGGTCGTACCGTTTTAGTAATGACCAGATACCATCCCCACTCTTTGGGTGAACACGCAGGTGTTGTGGGGTAGGAGGGGCGCCTATCCCCAAGAGTGAAGAAGAGAGAAGGATAAAGAGTATTAACCAGGTCTTCATGTTCTATCGTTTGATATGCGCAAAGTTACATATTATTATTAGTTTTAATGTAATATTTTTTATTAATTTTAGTCAACAATTTCATGCTTACAAATAACAATTAATAGTAGCTTGGTTATCAAGGGGTAATAGGTATAATGAATAGAAGGTTGTTTTTATTGCAAAGATTGGGCGGATTTCCTTTGGTATTTATATGAAATAGCATCATTTTTGCGCCGAATTCTAATTGTAGATAATTAATATATCGAATATGTCCAGTTTTTTAGGAAGCGTACAGATGAATTTTAACAAGGCGGCATCCTTCATGAATGTCCCATCCGGTTTGCTTGAGCAAATCCGTGTGAGCAATGCGGTATATCGCATGAATTTCCCCGTTCGTTTTGGCAACACGTACAAGGTGATTGAAGCATATAGAGTACAGCACAGTCATCATCGATTGCCCACCAAGGGTGGAATCCGGTTTAGTGAACATGTCAACCAAAATGAAGTAGAGGCTTTGGCCGCATTGATGACCTACAAATGTGCCATCGCCGATGTCCCGTTTGGAGGAGCAAAAGGTGGGGTGAAGGTCAACGCCAGAGAATTGACAGAAAAGCAAAAAGAACGAGTCACCCGTAGATATACGATGGAACTCATCAAGCGCAATTTTATCGGTCCTGCAATAGATGTTCCTGCTCCGGATTACGGCACCGGCCCCAAGGAGATGGCTTGGATCTTAGATACATATGCGACCTTTAAAACCGGAGAGATTAATGCGCCGGCTTGTGTAACCGGTAAGCCGGTTAACCAACACGGTATCCGGGGACGTACGGAGGCAACCGGACGCGGGGTGTTTTATGGCATTCGAGAGCTGCTCAGTCAAAAGAATGAAGTAAAAAAGGCCGGTCTGGATACCGGAATTGCTGGCAAGACAATGGTGGTCCAAGGGCTGGGGAACGTCGGCTCCTACACCGCCAAAATTTCTACTGAAGAAGGCGATGTGAAGTTGATTGCTGTCGCAGAATACGAAGGATCCATTTATAACCCGAAAGGCATTGACGCACAGGCGCTGATTGACTACCGAAAGGAGAATGGCACCATTTTGGGATTTCCCGGAACGAAGACCTTACCCAATCGTGATGATGCCCTGTTTTTAGAGTGTGATATTCTGGTGCCTGCTGCCTTGGAAGGCGTTATCCACGAAGGGAATATGAAAAAGATCAAGGCCAAAATCATTGCGGAGGCGGCTAATGGACCGGTGACCGCTGAAGCAGATGAATATTTGACTCGCAAAGGGGTGATCATTATCCCGGATGTGTATTTGAATGCCGGCGGAGTTACTGTTTCTTATTTTGAGTGGTTGAAAGACATATCACATGTTCGATTTGGCCGGTTGGAGAAGCGATTTCAAGAACAGCAGGCTAGGGAGGTAGTCAACTTGATAGAGCGGATCACCGGTAAGAAGATAGATAAGCGGGATCGTCAATTTATTGCCAAAGGAGCAGATGAAATTGACATTGTGCGATCGGGACTGGAGGAAACCATGATTACTGCATTTGACCAAATTTATTCAATAAAAAGAAAAAAGAAAAATGTAGAATCATTGAGAACCGCAGCGTTTATCAATGCGTTAAGTAAAGTAGCGAATGACTATATGTCGCTGGGAATATTTCCATAATGCATCATTTGAAAAAATTATAATTATATGTTGGCAATTAAAGATAAGACAGATTTAAAGATATTGCAGTTACTGCAAGAGAATAGTAAGATGACCAATCTTGCCTTATCCGGTAAGATTAACCTTTCTCCGGCTCCTACACTTGAGAGGGTTAAGCGATTGGAGAGACGAGGGATTATTGAGAGTTATCATGCCGTAGTGAATAAGGAGAAAATGGGGCTTAATGTGATGACCTATGTGCTGGTTAATCTCGCTTGGCATAAACCCAATGCATTGGATAACTTTATAAAGAAAATAGATAAAATTAATGAGGTGGTTCAGTGCAATGTAGTGACCGGTGATGCCGATCTGCTACTGAAGATAATTACGGTGGATATCCCTTCTTATGAGAAGCTGTTGTTTAAAAAGCTGTCTAAGATTGATGAGATCGAACGTCTCAAGACGCTGATGGTATTGTCGGAGGTGAAGAATTCGACTGTACTGCCGCTTAAGTACGATTAATCGTTTTTTATAGCGGACCCGGACTTATTGCTTGGTGTTGTACTACCGGATTGATGGATAGTTGATGCTCCTTAAGTCTTAAAATGATATGAAGTAACAAAGGGACTTCCTTTTGGAAGTCCCTTTGTCGTTTATGTACGAATTATTCAGACAGGATTGTTTTTATCCAAAGGTTCCATTGCAGTGAAAAGGCGCGTTAAGGCTCATAGGGTAACCTCTTCTTTGATTAGTGCCTGTTGTTTTTGTTGCGCCTATATTGGGTATAGGCTAATGCAAAGTGACTATTGGCACAGGGAAGTGCAATTTTGAATACATACATAGAGATATATTATAATACTCTTTTAATCGTTATATCTTTGCATGCCCGTTATCCAACGTCGTGTTAGGTGCTCATGTGATTAAGGGTGCCCACTCAGATATTAGGGCTCGAATAAAATGCAAAGCAATATGTCAATAGAAGTCAATACGCTTGTCAAAAGATTTGGTCAACAGGTGGCGGTAGACCATGTGAGTTTTTCTATTGGTAAAGGGGAGATCGTGGGATTTCTTGGGCCCAATGGGGCGGGAAAATCTACCACTATGAAGATAATGACAGGCTATTTGACACCGGATGAGGGGCAGGTCAAGATTTGCGGGATAGATGTCATCGAAGACTCGGTTAATGCAAGGAAGTGTATCGGGTATCTGCCCGAGAGTAACCCTCTCTATTACGATATGTATATTCCGGAGTTCTTATACTTCGTAGGTGGAATTTATCAGATAGACAATCTAAAGAAAAGAGTGAAGGAAGTGGTCGAAATAACCGGATTAGGACCGGAAAAGAAAAAACAAATCGGTCAACTGTCCAAAGGGTATAAACAGCGCGTAGGACTGGCGCATGCCCTTATTAATAACCCCGATGTCCTCATATTGGATGAGCCGACCTCGGGTTTAGACCCCAACCAGTTGGAGGAGATCAGAAGCCTGATTCGAGCGATCGGCAAGGAGAAGACGGTTTTGTTTTCTACCCATATTATGCAGGAAGTCGAAGCGCTTTGTGATCGGGCGGTCATCATCAATCAGGGAAAGATCGTGGCAGATGACTCCATCAGAAGTCTTAGCCATGCTATCCGGGGGCAAGAGATGTTGCGCATCCAATTGGATATGCCGCTTCCTTTGAGTGCGTTTGAAGAGATCTCCGGAATCGCCGAGGTGGTCGAAAAAAAACCGGGCGTGGTAGTACTAAAATACGATGCGAAGAATGATGTCCGGCCGGAGCTTTTTGAAATGGTGAAAAGCATGGATAGAAAGATATTGGAGATGACGGTGTTAAATAGTAGTATAGAGGACGTATTCAGAGAATTAACCAAGTTAGAGCATAAATGATTCAGATTTATCTAAAAGAGATCAATGGTTTTTTTAGTTCCCTGATAGGGTATGTCGTAGCAGCAGTGTTTCTCCTGTCTATAGGGATGATTCTGTGGGTGTTTCCGGATTATAGCATATTGTACTACAATTATGCTTCACTCGCTTCTTTTTTTTACATCGTACCGGTGGTGTTTTTGTTCTTGATACCCGCGATTACCATGCGTATGTTGGCCGGGGAAGCGAAGAGTGGAACTATCGAATTACTCCTTACCAAACCATTGTCTCCTGCCCAAATTGTCTGGGGGAAAGTGTTGGCCAGTTTTACATTGGTGCTGTTAATACTCCTCCCGACTTTGGTGTACTACTACTCCGTTTATCAGTTGGGCTCCCCTAAAGGCAATCTCGACACAGGAGGAATTATTGGTTCTTACATTGGCTTAATCCTTTTGTCCTTCGTGTTTGTCACTATCGGAGTGTTTGCATCCGCTCTGACCAAGAGCCAAATCGTGGCTTTTTTACTTGCAGCGCTTTTGTCCATTTCGGTGTACTGGGGATTTGGGTTGATGTCCCATCTTCCGGCTTTTACAGGTATTTGGGATGATCTTATTGCCTCATTGGGGATAGACACCCATTATAATTCTATCCGGCGAGGAGTCGTGGATACCCGCGATATCCTCTACTTTGTCTCCTTGGGTGTGGGCTTTGTTCTCGCTACCATTTTAGTACTAACCTTGAAGCGCAAATAATGGGAAAAGGAAAACAGACATGGATTAAATTTGCGGTGGCTATCACTTTCTTGGTACTCCTGAATATCTTAGGGACCCGTTGGTATGCCAAATGGGATTTGACCGGAGACAAGCGCTTTAGTTTGACCCCGGCCACAAAGGAACTACTCAAAAATCTCGATGATGATATCTATTTGCGCATATTATTGGATGTCCAGGACCCGCCGGGGTTTAAGCGCATGCGTATCGCGATGGAAGAGCTGCTGCGCGAATTCCAATCTTATACCCCCTATATCGAATACGAATTTGTAGATCCCAATGAAGGAAGTGCAGATGAGATAAATCAAAGGAGGAAAACACTGGCCAAAGACCATGTTTACCCGATGTCCTTATTTGTGCGAAACGGAACAGAGCGCAAAGAGCTCATCATCTATCCCTGGGTGTTGGTCAACAGAGGCAAAAGTCGTCTTGCCGTCAATATCCTGGAGAATAATCCGGGCTTTAATCAGGAGGAGAACATCAATAACTCTATTGGACAGCTGGAGTACAAATTGGCCAAGGCCATAAAACAGCTCAATACCCAGATAAAAAAGAATATCGTTTTTCTTCAGGGACATGGCGAATTGGATAGAAAAAAGTTGATGAGTTTGAGATATCGCCTCAAAGACTCCTACAATACCTCCTTCCTCTATCTCGATAGTACAGTGATGGTCCCCACGAAAATCGATGCGGTCATCATCGCCAAGCCCCAACGCCCATTTTCAGAAAAGCATAAATTCGCCTTGGACCAGTTTATTATGCACGGAGGGAAAGTGCTTTGGCTTATCGACAAATTGGGGATGGATATGGATAGTCTCAAGGGACGGGATGCTTTTGTCCCCTTGGCCCGTGACCTCAATATCGATGACCAACTCTTCAAGTACGGGGTTCGCATTAAAGATGACCTCGTGTTGGACCTCGAATGCACCCGCATTCCGCAAGTCGTCGGACAAGCCGGCGGCAAACCTCAGATCGAGATGTTTCCGTGGTATTACCATGTCTTAGCCACTCCTGCTTCGGATCATCCTGCGGTTAAGAATATCGACCGGGTAAATTTGTTCTATCCCTCCAGTATAGATACCCTCAAGACAAAACTCCCTCTGAAGAAGCATATACTCTTGCGTTCTTCCGCCCACAGCCGGTTCGTCATGAGCCCTTCACCGATTA
Source organism: Saprospiraceae bacterium (assembly GCA_027080725.1). Lineage (GTDB taxonomy): Bacteria > Bacteroidota > Bacteroidia > Chitinophagales > Saprospiraceae > JALSTN01. Next base: position 63,543 of record JALWRC010000105.1, on the reverse strand, counting down.
GTTTTGATATACTGAGGTACACACCGGATCCGAGCAAATTTAATCGCCCGCATTTGCCGCTGGCAGTGCTGCTTGAAGGACAGTTTTCTTCCTTTTATGCAGGCAGGGTGTCTCCTGAGATGAAAGCGGGGCTGAAGCAAATCGGTAGGGATGTTTTGTCGGAGACCCCAAAGCCCAATAAAATGTTGGTGGTAAGCGATGCCGACTTTGTCCGGGCAGTGACCAATAGGAAGACCGGTAAGGTACACGATTTGGGGTTCAATATCTGGGAACACAATGTCTTTCAGGGCAACCGGCAGTTTATCCTCAATGTCATAGACTATATGCTGGATGATTCGGGTATTTTGAGAGCGCGGGGTAAGGAACTCAAACTCCGTCTCCTCGATCGTGTCAGAACCAAATCCGAACGGACCCAATGGCAATTGGTTAATACGCTTGTCCCCATCTTTTTGTTTGTGCTCATTGGATTGTTGTTCCGGTTTTATCGTCGACGCCGGTTTACCGGTATTTGATTATGTTTGTATTGTTGTTGGTATGAAATGGTTGGCAACAATGTGCCGGGCAAATGCCATATAAGTAGCGGAATGTTACTGCGGTTTGGCCGTACTCTTTCTAAAAAAATGAATTAATAAATACACTTTATGAAATCGACATAAAAAATAATCTGACGAGGATTTTTACCAATCGGCATGATTGTTTTTTATCAAAGATTCCATCTGACCATTGAAAGACAATAAAAAACAGACAGATGAAAAATAATAGATTACCATTCCTATTGTTGCTCTTGATTGCTGTAGGTGGAGGGGTTTACTATTGGAGTGGGTCTTCTACTGACTTCCTGAAATACGAACGGAATTTTGCAATTAAAAACTTTCAAGACATCCGGAAGATATTCGTTGCAAAACGCCTCAATGGCTACCATTTCATACTGGAAAAAGGGGACGATGGAAGATGGACCGTCGATGGAATGCCAGCCAATCAAACTGTCGTAAAGGGAATGTTGGCTACCTTACACGATTTAACCATCCAGTATAAACCTCCCCGAAAAGCGTATCTCAATGTGATGCACAATCTCGCCAATCACGCTATGAAAATAGAGGTGTACGACAAGGATGGCAATAATATGAAAACCATCTATCTGGGCGGTACGCCTCCGGATAGCTATGGCACTTACGCGATGTTGGCCGGAAGCGACCAGCCTTTTGTGATTCACAAAAAACTGACGGATGGCGACGTCCGGGCCGTCTTTGACCTTACGATAGATGACTTGCGGGACCCGTTTATCTTTCCTTATAAACCCTCCCAAATCAAAGAGGTCACCGTCGAATATCCATATGCAGAAGGGGATGGGTTTAGAATCCAACAGAAAGCCGGACAATCTCTTGTGATAAGTCCCTTGGCCCAGGGCACACCCCGCCCAACCGGCAGCGAGCCGAATCAAAGCTTGTTAGAGGATTATTTGTACCATTTTAGTAAGGTCGAAGTGGAGGGTTTTATCAATAAAAACCCTATTCGTGACACCTTACCCAATGTTGTCCCTTTCGCCAATGTACACTTATCAACAGGAGATAAGAGCATCGCTATCCAGGTCTTTCCCTTTAATGCGGAAAAGGGAAAAATCGATATCAAAGGGTATTCACCTGCCAGTCCCGATTTTTTTCGCTATGTTTGTAAGGTAAATGATAATGACCTGGTACTGGTCCAAAGACCCCTAATTGAGAAAATATTTGCAAAATACCCGGATTTTTTCGTCATGCGCAAGTAAGTTCCTTTCGCTGAGCGTCTTGTTTGTATTGGTTGTATTTGCGCTTTCTTTGATGGGAGAAAATACTTCTGTTCCATGGGGATTCTATCCGCATAAGTTGATCAACAAGTATGCGGTATTTACCCTCCCTTACGACATGCTCCCTTTTTATAAGACCAATGCCTCCTATCTCTACGAACATGCCGTGGACCCGGATAGACGGAGGTACAGTTCGTCTCATGAAGCCATCCGGCATTACATCGATTTGGACTATTGGGATGATGCCGGGAGGAATCTGCCGGCAGCCTGGGACAGCTTTGCGATGAAGTTTTATTATTTGAAACTCATACATGGGCGCGATACGATGATTTATTCGAGGGATAGCTTAAAAAGCGAGGTGGATGTGTCCAACAACGTTCTAACATATTTGGATTCGCTGTCAGCTGCCCTCTTAATGCAACTTCCCGAAGAGCAAGTTTTGGAGGATTTTCCCGTGTTTTTTTCCGGATTTTCACAGTATGATTGTTATCAGGGGATTCATGGAGCCAAGCACGGTGTCGTGCCTTTTATTATAGCCTATCAGTATCGCCGTTTGAGGAATGCATTCGAGCACCATCGTTATGCTGCTATTATTCGGATTTCAGCGGATTTGGGGCATTACATAGCGGATGCGCATGTCCCCTTGCACACCACTTCCAATTACGACGGACAAAAAACGGGGCAGGAGGGCATTCACGCATTTTGGGAGACGCGCATTCCCGAACTCATGGCCGAACGGGAATTTGATTTGTTTGCAGGTAAGGCCAAGTATATCGATGATGTCGAGCAATGGGCATCGAATGTCGTCCGTTCTTCTCACCGGCTCGTAGATAGGGTGCTCCATGTGGAGGATTCGCTTAGAAATGCAATTCCCGCAGATAAGCAATATCAATTTATCGAACGTAGTGGGCAGATCGTCCGGAAAGAATCTTCCGAGTTTGCTTCCCAATACGAATCATCCATGCACGACATGGTGGAAGACAGAATGCGCGCCGCTATACGTGGTATAGGCTCGCTGTGGATGACGGCCTGGGTCGATGCAGGGCAGCCGGAGCTTCCCAAAGATTGGAGGTTCCGGTATTTGCGTCGTGCGAATTTACAGGATTCCATCAAGAATGAGGTGGAGACATCCGGGTGCCACCTGAAGTGACCCGTGTGTATTACAAAGTGCACTTTTTTGATTTAAGAAATTGAAACAATCCCGTAGGGATGCCATCTTTGTAGCCCTGTACAAGCGACAGCGAAGTGCAGGGTAAATAGTGTATGCAAGAGAACTCTTCAAAATTAGAAATGTATCTTTTGTCGATCTTTTTATTTTTCTCAACTCACTGATGCCCGGGCATCAGTGAGTTGAGAAAAACGAAAAAGCTCATCCAAAATCTCTCATTTCATAAAATTTGATAGTTCTCTGGCAGACACTAATAAGAGCACCCAAAGCCGTTTTGGCGGTATTTTTGCCCGGCACAATAGTGTAAATACGTGAGAAGTGTTGTTTGCAAAAATAGTGACAAAACAATGCGAAGGCTCATTTTTGTGCAGTTTGTAGTACACACAGTGACCCAGGAGACGTACCATAATTATTTTACTAACTTTGTTGAAATGTTTTGCCCCTTTCTACAAAACAAAGTTCATGAAAGTTTCATCAAGAATTGTATCCATTGACGTTTTTCGAGGGATGACCATCGCACTCATGATTATCGTCAATACCCCCGGAAGTTGGTCTTATGTCTATCCCCCTTTCAGGCATGCGCATTGGCACGGGTGGACCCCCACGGACCTGGTTTTTCCATTTTTTCTATTCATCATGGGCGTGTCCATGGCCTTCTCTTTTGCGAAGTATGACTACCGGATAAGTCCGTCTTTTACTAAGAAAGTGCTGCGCAGATGGGCAGTGATATTGCTCATTGGCTGGGCCCTGCGAGCTTTCCCGTTTACGGGATTTGATATTGAGACCTTTCGATGGATGGGAGTATTGCCGCGCATAGCTTGGGTGTATTTGCTCGCTTCTTTTGCGGTTGCGTTGTTTTCGCGTCGCCATTTGTTGATTTTAGGGCTCCTTATCTTGGCGGTTTATTGGTGGAGTCTTTGGTATTGGGGCGGGCAAGACCCGTTTTCACTTGAGGCCAACTTGCCGCGGAGGATCGATCTAGCTGTCTTGGGGGAGAAGCACCTCTGGCGTGGTTTGGGCATCGCATTTGACCCCGAGGGGATATGGAGCACATTTCCTGCGGTGGTAACCACGATAAGTGGATTTTTGTTTGGCTATCAGATGAAGGTTCAGAAAGTGACCGTCCCATTCCTTCGGGCCAGTGCCGCCTTGGGGTTGGCTCTAGTAGTCTTAGCCTACCTCGTCGATTTCTTTTTCCCGATCAACAAGAGTCTTTGGTCGAGTTCCTATGTATTGCTGACGACCGGGCTGGGCATCGTTATATTGGCCGGATTGGCCTATCTGCTTGATATTATTAATTGGAAGCGGGGAAACTACTTTTTTTTGGTCTTTGGACGCAATGCCTTGATGGGGTTTGTCCTTTCGATTTTCTTTGTCAAAATCATGCTCTATGTGTGGAAATACACCAAAGCTGATGGCACCATTGAGAACGGATACCATTGGCTTTTTACCCGTGTTTTCCAGCCCGTATTGGGCAACTACCCGGGGTCGTTCGCATTTGCTTTGGTTTATATGCTGCTCATTTGGGCGATACTCTTCGCGATGGATCGCAAGGGGATTTATGTGAAGATATGATGCGCTTTATGCTACAAAGTAAGCCATACGACATTACGGTGGAGTAGGGTAGGAAAGTGCTATTCCTTTCAATAAAATAATGCATTTTTGCTTTTGGTATGAAATGGTTGAATACAGTAATATATCATGCATGAAAACAGATGGTTTCTTCTTTCGCATCTCCTTTATCTTCCTTGTCGTATTGTGCACCCGGCAAAGCCATACGCAGGATAAACAATGGCATATCGACACCGTAGGGTATCTTCCGGAACCCCTCACCAATACCGCAGTGGTGTCGGCAACGGTCAGCGATACTCCCTTTGTTTATGCATTTGGGGGATTGGATAAAACGAAGAAGTACAATGGAATTCATTTGCGCTCCTACCGTTATAATACGATAAGCCGGCAGGTTCAAAGGATAGAAGATATTCCGGATTCGAGGGGGAAGATTGCGATGGCGGCTTCCAGAATAGGTCGCATCATTTATATCATTGGCGGGTACCACGTCTATAAAAACGGTGCGGAGAAGTCCTCCCTGAGAGTGCATCGCTTTGACACGGAAGCCAACCATTTTATACCTGATGCCGCCCCCCTTCCTGTACCGATAGACGACCATGTTCAAGCGGTCTGGAGGGACAGCCTGATTTATGTGATAACAGGGTGGAGCAATCGCTCCAATGTCTCCAATGTGCAAGTTTATAATCCTGTTTCGAATACCTGGACAGCGGCGGACCCGGTGCCCAATAATGCGCAATATAAATCCTTTGGGGCTTCCGGATGTATCGTAGGAGATACCATTTATTATTTGGGAGGGGCTTCGGATGGGCGTAATTTCCCGATTCAGAATGTACTTAGATGGGGCATTATAGATTCGGCGCATCCCACGAGGATCGAGTGGCACTCTTCCAGACCATCCGGATTTGACGGAATCTATCGCTCAGCCTGTGCAAAACTGAAGGAACAGCCCTATTGGTTTGGGGGCTCAGGGGAGACCTACAATTACGATGGTAAGGCTTACCGGACGGGCAAAGGCGTCCCCCCCGATGAAAGGGTTTTTTCTCTAAAGAGGTCACAGCCTTTGGTATTGGAGTCAGGCCCCTTGCCCGGTCTGCCCATGGATCTCCGCGGGGCCGCTGCGACCAATGATTCTACCATTTATTTGATGGGAGGGATGCGGGAGCGGCAACAGGTGAGTGATGCTATTCTACGGGTTACCGGACAGCGCATAACAAAGGTGGTCGAAGGGGATAACAAGAGCAGTGGTAGTATCCGGATTTGTCCCAACCCTGCCAATAGGGTCATTTATCTTTGTTCACTAATGGGAGACCGTTTTCCTGTGCCCTATTCCATTGTCTCCGCCGCGGGAAACAGGACTTTAAACGGGGTTTTGGATGCTGAGGCGACAGTGGACATCACCGGATTACCACCAGGTCTCTACTATTTCATAACGAGTAAAGCGAAACTGCCTTTGGCAGTTCTTCCTTATTAAACGTATAATTATGCAGTATAAGAAAATTCAATTTTCCGGGTCTTCCGGCGCGTTATTGTCTGCGCGGTTGGACTTTCCACCGGATAGGCATCCGATCGCTTGGGCGGTGATGGCCCATGGTTTTACGCTGAGCAAAGACCTCTCTGCCATGCGCAACATCACACGAACCCTCAATATGGAAGGGTTTGCAGTGCTGCGCTTTGACTTCACGGGCCTTGGGGAGAGCGAAGGCGATTTTTCGGAGATGAACTTCAGCTCCAATATCGAAGACATTGTAGCTGCGGCCCAATACCTGACCGCTCATTTTTTTGCTCCTTCTTTGTTGGTAGGGCATTCTTTGGGTGGGGCAGCGGTGATATTTGCTGCGAGCAAAATCCCTTCAGTCCGTGCGGTAGCTACCATTGGAGCGCCCTCATGTGCGGAGCACGTACTCCGGTTGTTTGGCGGCAAGTTGGATGATATCGAGCACAAGGGCTATGCTGTGGTCCGTATCGGGCCACGCTCTTTTATGATAAAAAAACAATTTTTGGATGATATCCGACAACACAATATGGATCGGGCACTCAACGAACTCGATGTTCCCATTCTCATCATTCATTCACCGGCGGATGAAATCGTTCCGGTATCCAATGCAGCTGAAATCTATAAGGCCGCCCGTCATCCAAAGAGTTTTATTTCTGTTCCCGGGGCAAATCACCTGCTTTCCAATAAGAAACATTCGCTATACGTCGGTGGAGTAATCGCCCAATGGGCCGGATTGTACATAGAAGCACCCGCCGAGCCCTCCATTAATCCACGGGGTAAGGTGGTCGCTTATCTCGATGATGAAGGGTATGACACGCAAGTGCGCATGCGACAACATGGCCTCATTGTGGATGAACCCGAAACCTATGGAGGCAACGACTTTGGTCCGACTCCTTACGAATTGCTCTCGGCGGCTCTTGCGGCATGTACCGATATCACATTAATGATGTATGCCAGACGGAAAGAATGGCCGCTGGAAGCAGTGCGAACCTATGTCAATTATAGGCGCGAGCATTGTGAGGATTGCGAAAATCTCGATGGAAACCCAATGCAAAATGTGTTTTACAAATCATTGGATTTCGAGGGGGAACTTTCTGAAGCCCAAATCAAACGCCTCCTCCAAATAGCAGCAAAATGCCCGGTGCACAAGACCTTACAACAGAGTAGCGTCATCCATACCGAATGGGTGGATTATGAGGATTGAAGGGAAACGATCGATGAGTGCTACGCGCATGAAATAATTACCCTTAGCAACCGAAGATGCAATGCATTGCGTCTATACACTCTATACTAGATGAACTTTGTTCCTGACGCACTAGTTTCAAAACAAGCGTAGTTAACCCTCTACCGTAGTGGTGTATTATTTCTCCTTCACCAAGTCCTTAATCCCACCGATAGAGCTGAGGACTCCGGATATCTCATAAGGCATATATACGACCTTATTGTCTTGCCCCTCCGCCATGCGTTCGAGCGCATCGACATACTTAATAGCTACGAGGTAATTGGTTGGGTCTCCGGCTTTACCGTCTTTGATGGCCTCGGTAACCAATTTGATGGCTTCAGCCTCTGCTGCCGCTTTGAGCTTACGAGCTTTCGATTTTCCTTCCGCTTCCAGAATGTCTGCGTCTTTAATACCTTCTGCTTTTGTGATGGCGGAGATTTTGCTTCCCTCGGCTTCGAGGATTTGTGCGCGTTTGAGTCCTTCCGCTTCTATGATTTGAGCGCGCTTGTCTCGTTCGGCGCGCATTTGTTTTTCCATGGCTGCACGGATGTCATTAGGAGGATTGATGTCCTGGAGTTCGACGCGATTGACCTTGACACCCCATTTGTTGGTCGCATCGTCGAGGATTTCGCGCAATTTCATATTGATGACATCCCGCGAACTCAGACAGTCATCCAAATCCATTTCGCCGATGACATTACGAAGGGTCGTCTGGGTGAGTTTTTCGATCGCATTGGGGAGATTGGCGATTTCATAGACGGCCTTTACCGGATCCACTACCTGGAAATAAAGGAGCGCATTGATCTCTGTGACGACATTATCACGCGTGATGACGTTTTGCTTGGGGAAATCATAGACGGTTTCCCGCAAGTCTATGCGGTCCCGTGTGGTAATCACCGGTATTTTACGTCCATCTCTGCTCACTCGCAAATACCTCCAGTGTATTTGCCGTGGGGCATCAATAAAGGGGATAATGATGTTCAATCCGGCGTGGAGTGTTTTGCGGTATTTTCCGAGGCGCTCGACGATCATGGCTTCCGACTGTTTGATAATTTTTAGTCCTTTGGCAAGAACAAAAACAGCAAATACCAAAAGAGCGATGGCTACCGTAGAAGCACCGCCTAGAAAACTGAGAGCGAAAATCATATGGGTCTTATTTTTTAGGTTTTATAATCAAAGTATTGCTGTCCACTCTGACGATGCTAACCGGGCTTCCTATACTCAATTCAGAAGCATCTTCTTCTGTCTCTACAAGTGCCCGCCAATCGTCTCCGTCAATTTTAACCCGCCCGATGTGGGTGTTAGGGTCAAAATCCTTGCTTACAATCGCAATTTTGCCCACCAACGAATAGATATTCATCGGTACATCCTCGCCATAAAGACGTGTCACGAGTGGGCGGATAAAGAAGAGACTCAATAAAGAGCCGATGGCAAAAATGATCAGTTGATAAGGAAGCGAAGTGTCAACGATTAGGGTAAATAGTACCGTTAGAAATGCCCCTATTCCGAGACATCCCAGTACAAATCCTGAGGTAAAAACCTCCAGTGCAAAGAGCACCAGACCGATACTAAGCCAAATTTGCCAATAAGTCATACGTGGATGGTTTAATGTTAATAAGTACAATAGTAGAAAAAAAGTTCCATAACCTACAACTTCTTCGATTAAGAACAGCAATAAATAGATTAATACGTACTTTTGGTGTTTTAATCACGGATAGAGAATCAAATGGTATGCGAAAAGAAGCGTGTTTTGAGAATATTCAAGCCTTGGTTTTTGATGTGGATGGGGTCTTCACGGATAGCCGCCTTTTGGTCACGGAGCGTGGGGAATTGTTGCGACGGATGAACACCAGAGATGGATTGGCGGTCAAAATGGCCCTTGGGGTCAACTTGAACATCGGAGTCATCACCGGGGGCAATAGCCAAGGGGTCGCGTTACGCCTTCGAGGGCTGGGCGTAGAGCATTACTTTGCCGGGGTATCCGATAAATTACCCGTCCTCAAGCAGCTGCTGGATGAGTGGGGCATCTCTCCGGAAGCATTGCTTTATATGGGGGATGATTTGCCCGACCTGGCATGTATCCAATACGCAGGTATCGGGGCTTGTCCCGCCAATGCGGCCTCTGAGGCCCTCAAGGTATCGGATTATGTATCTCCTGTAAAGGGGGGAGCAGGGTGTGTACGGGATGTCATAGAGCGCGTTATGAAATCGCAGAATCTTTGGCCGGCGGTCTAGAACCCGGTGCCCTTTTGATGGTTAGGCTATGAAGTGGCCAGCCTCATCATCAAGGGCATTATGATGAATGACAAACGCTTTTAAGCCGGTAGTTGGATGCATTTCACCATAAATTGTCAAAACCCCATCAAATAGGCAGGAAGGTAGGTAGGTAGTTATAAGTAAATTATGACGAGCAAAATAACAACAAGAAGAAGGTAAAGCCGTTTGGATTGGTGGAGACGATGAAGTTTAGTTGATATTCATTGAAAAATCTTGTTTTCTTGGTTAAATATATACAACTCATACGATGGCCCAATCTGGTAATGGTGCTCTTCCTCCAGTTGGTTATCTGGTTTGGATGGATTGCTCCTGCGCTGCGCCATTTTGGTATTGCACCGGTTTTGCAGTCTTTAGATGCCACACTGTTGGCGGTCTGTACGCTTCTAATAACGGCGGCCGGTTATGTCATCAATGACATATACGATGTAGGGGTGGATGCGGTCAACAAACCGGAGAAGCGCATTGTCAACAAAGAGATTTCCTTGGATAGCGCCATTCATTTTTATTATGCGCTTGTGGTCGTGGGGGCTCTAATAGCCGCCTTTCTGGCTTGGAGAATAGGGCATTTTCTGTACTTTCTGATTTACGTGCTCTTTAGTATCAAACTTTGGTTCTACAGCCACTCCCTTCAAAAGAGGCCCTTGACAGGCAATCTGCTGGTAGCTATGTTGTCAGCTATATTTCCATTGTTTTACCTGTTGGCGGAAGAGCCCGCCCTCCGGCAGTTAGGGCGTCAATACCCGGATGAAATGTTTCGAGTTATAGGGGTATTATTGGTGTTTAGCGGATTTGCCTTTTTGGTGTCCTGGAGCCGCGAGCTCATAAAGGATATCGAAGATATTGCCGGGGATAAAGTGGCGGGATTCCTGACCCTGCCCATCGTGGCCGGTGTAGAGAAAACCGTGCGCTTTGTTGTTGTATTGATGGCCCTTACAGCGCTATTGGTCCTCTTGTGGGGAGGAGTTGTTGGGACATATTGGAGTATAGGGATGGGGGTGGTCATCTTCATTTTGTTGGGGGCTACGGGCTACAAGAGTATGAAGTGCAGCGAAAAGGCATGTTTTCATACAATTAGTCTCTATTTAAAAGGCATAATGCTCTTGGGAATGGTATTTTTGTGCCTGCATATCCTGATGTACGGTTATGTGTTGAAGTAAAAACGGTTTATGAATTGGAGAGAGAATATTGATATTGTGTTGGCATCGGCTTCTCCTCGCAGAGCCCAATTGCTCGAAGAGATGGGATTTCGTTTTGAGGTGCACCCTTCCACCGCACCCGAGATGAAAATTGAAGGGCGCTCCCCTCGACTTGGAGCCATCGAGACGGCCAAAGCAAAGGCGATGGATGTGGCCCGCCAAATAGGGGATGACGAAAAGATGATACTGTCCGCCGATACCATAGTAGTGCAGGAAGGCGTCGTAATGGGTAAGCCCAAGGATGCCAAAGAGGCATACAGCATGCTGGCGCGTTTGTCGGGCAAGAGGCATGAAGTGATTACAGCGGTTTGTCTGATTTATAAAGGCAAGGAGTATTCCTTTGCGAGTTCGACTTCCGTCCTTTTTCGAGAGTTGGTGCATGACGAGGTGACGTATTATATCGAACATTACAAGCCATTTGATAAAGCCGGAGCCTATGCCATTCAAGAGTGGATAGGTAGATGCAAGATTGCAGAAATAACAGGCAGCTATACCAATGTGATGGGCTTGCCGACGGAGAAGGTCTATACATTCATCCGCAACTTAGTGGAGATGTTTTCCTCTAATCCTTCTGAAGAGATGACGGCCTGATGCTCCTAATTGCAAATATAGTGTTTTGGCTTAGCGCAATGGCAATACTGCATTCTTATGTGTTGTTTCCGTTATTACTGAAGTGGATGGCGCGAGGTAAATCACTGCCAACTGTTGGGGGGGAAGAGATACTTCCTTTGGTGACCCTAATGATGTCCGTTTACAATGAAGCAGCTATCATTCGGGAAAAACTCGATAGTCTGGAGCAGCTGGACTATCCTGCGGAGCGCATGTTGTTTTTTATCGGTTCGGATGCTTCGGATGATAGGACAAATGAGATTATCGCCTCTTGGGCGGAAGGTAAGCCCAATGTGCATTTTTACCCTTCGACACAACGTTCCGGTAAGGTGCGCATGATTAATCATTTGGAGCGGGAGGTGCAACAATTTCATACCAAGAATCCGGAACATATCTATTTATTTACCGATGCCAATGTGATTTTAGAGCGAGATGTTTACCGCAAGTTGGTCCGACACTTTCGTGATCCCGGAGTGGCTCTGGTGGATACCCGAATGATAAACATAGGGAGCAACAGAGAGGATATCAGCCTATCGGAATCCCGCTATATCTCGAGAGAAGTGATGATCAAGCACCGGGAGGGATTGTTGGGAGGAGTCTTGATGGGACCTTTTGGAGGATGTTTTGCACTTCGGAGTGATTATTATGAACCCGTACCGGATACGTTCCGGGTGGACGATTTTTTTATTTCGATGAAGGCCATACAAAAAGGGGGGAAGGTGTTGAGTGATTTGGAGGCCAGGGTTTATGAATCGATCCCCCATGATATCCGGGAGGAATACCGGCGGAAACGGCGAATTTCATCGGGCAATTTCCAAAATTTGGCTTATTTCCGTTCCATGCTTTGGAGTGCTCCCTTTTGGCGGGCCTTTGTGTTTTTTTCGCACAAGGTGCTTCGTTGGTTGGGGCCGCTGATTATGCTTGCCGGTTTTTTAGCCCTGAGTTATCTCGCGATTCGCAAGGTGTGGATATATCCGGTTATTTGGAGTTTGGGGGTATTGGGCACCGTGGGAATTCCCCTTTTGGATGTGGTACTTTCGCGTTTTGGAATTCATGTCCCATTGTTTTTGCATATTCGATATTTTGTAATGATGAACATTGCCCTTTTGCAGGGGTTTATTGAATACTTAAAAGGAATAAAGACAAATGTTTGGCAACCACCTAAAAGAACAAGTGAGTCCTGAAGTAAAACTACATACTATCGATGAAGCACTTCAGGATTTGAAGGAAGGTAGAGTGATTATTGTAGTGGACGATGAGGACCGGGAGAATGAAGGCGATTTTATCTGTGCCGCAGAAACCGTCAACGCTCAGATTATTAATTTTATGTCCAAGGAAGGCAGGGGGTTGATATGTGCCCCAATCGAAGCGGAGAGAGCGAAGGAATTGGATTTGGATATGATGGTTTCCTCCAATAATTCATTTCATGAGACCGCGTTTACTATTTCTATCGATTACTTGGGGAAGGGGTGCACCACCGGGATATCAGCACATGATCGAGCCACGGCCATTCAGGCATTGGTGGACCCGGACACGCGCCCGGAGGACTTGGCACGCCCAGGACATGTTTTTCCTTTAATCGCCAAGTCCGGTGGTGTGCTCCGCCGGACCGGACATACCGAAGCTGCGGTGGACTTAATGAAATTGGCGGGACTGTCGCCCGCCGGGGTATTGGTAGAGATACTGAATGATGACGGGACCATGGCGCGGTTGCCTCAACTGCTTGACTTATCAAAAAAGCTGGACTTAAAGATTATTTCGATTCGTGATCTTGTCGCTTATAGAATGCAGCGGGAGCGCATCGTCGAAAAGGTGTTTTCGCATCCCTGGGAGATGCGTTTTGGCCATTTTGACGTAACAGCTTTTCAGCAAACGACGACAGGAGATATCCATCTCGCCCTCACGAAAGGAACTTTTGACCCGGGCACTCCGGCTTTGGTTCGTGTACAATCCTCTCCGGTATCTTTGGATATTTTAAGCGCCCTTTGTAGTGAGGATATGGATAATATAAGTCGCACTCTCCAGCAGATCGAAAGAGAAGGACATGGCGCACTGGTAATTATGCGTCATTCGGACAAAACCTATAAAACGGACTTCCTGGCGCACCTCAAAGCGATTGTAACAAAAGAAGGGCCGGACCGATTGCCCGATGCAGCTACCTTGAGTGAAAAGGAGCGAGACATCGGAGTCGGAGCGCAAATAATTAGGGAATTGGGCATTAGCAAGATTCGATTGCTTACCAATAACATTACCCGCCCGATTGCATTGGATGGTTATGGGCTTGAAATTGTCGACTACTTGTCCTTGAAGGATTCTTAATCTATCCTCATAAAATAAATCTAATCATAGGGCTATAATTCCTCTGCCCACTTGAGTCGGCTATCCGGAATTTGCCACACACACCCATTGTTTTCAAGGCTCGTAAACATAGGCAGCCAATCCTGGGGGCCGGCAGCAAGGGTCAGAATGTGATAGCGCCGCAACTCGAGAACCGGATCCATCGGGCGAATGAGTACCGGACATGCTTCGATACAAGCCATACAAGTCGTACAGGCAAAAATCTCTTCCGGAGATATGTAATCGTGAAGGGTTTTGCCATCGTCATACCGTTGGCTGATGGGGGCATCCTCCATATTATCCTTTAGGTGTTTGCCGGCCCGGATATTGGTAGCCACTTCGTCCACCCGGTCCCGGATGTCCATCATGATTTTGCGCGGAGAAAGCTTTTTGCCGGTGATATTGGCAGGGCAATTGTCCGTACAACGTCCGCATTCCGTACAGGTATAGGCAGCGAGTAAGGTAGTCTTTGGGAGGTCGAAGATGTCCTTGACGCCAAACTCGGGGATGTCTTCACTCATCGGCACCTCTTCATCCAACAAGCCTAACATGCTCTTCACTTCCTGTTCGACTTCGGGCATATTTTCCATTTCTGAGGGGGGGGAGAGCTTAGCGTAATACGTATTTGGAAAGGCAAAGAGGATGTGGAGGTGTTTCGAAAAGGGGAGATAAAGGATAAACCCATAGACGACCAACATGTGTAGCCACCAGCCGGCATGTTGGAAGAAATGAAGGCTCCCTTCTGTCATGCTTCCGAAAACCATCGGACCAAAAACACTGCTAAAAGGGAAAAAGGGATGGTCTTCGGAAAGAACGGTTTCTGCCCCATTCATCATAAAAAGCCCGGCGATAAGCAGGATTTCGCCCAATAAGATGAGATTGGCATCCTTAAAGGGCCAGCCTTTCATTTCCGGATTGTGAAAGCGCTTGAGTTTTAAGATGTTCCTTCGGATAAGGAAGACAGTGGTGCCGATGAGTGCCAGGACGGAGAGTACTTCGATACTCCCTACGACGAATACATAAAGGGGGCCTAATAAATGCCTCAATATCCTGTGGGTCCCCAAAAGTCCATCAATGACCATTTCGAGGAGCTCGACTTGGGTAAGCAAAAAGGCAGTATAAATAAAAAAATGAAGCACTCCGGGAATCCAACGTTTGAACATCTTCTTCTGTCCGAATGCAATCAAAAGCATTTGCTTTCTCCGTTTGGCAGGATGGTCCTGCGGCCAATCGCCCTTGCCCAGGCCAATCCCCAGTAACACCTTGGAGTAGAGTTTGTAAGCGACGTAAATGGTCGCGGCCGTGATAAAAGCGAAAATAATTTGACTTATCATGGGTTGATTCATTAGATTCTTGTATTTTTACCCAAAATAAAAGAGGTGGGCGGTTTAAAAGTATTGGCTTTTCTTCTTCTTGTCGTGGCATGTAGAAAAGTAATGTTATAGGACGTAATTGCAATTTTACTCCTGCTCTACTTTTTTCTCCATACCCAACAACGAATGATAATTTGTGTGTGCAAGTTTAAGGATATCTTTAGAAACAGAGGCTATGATTATATTAAAAAATGCAGCAATTAAGCAAAAGATTGTAAGATTGGCGTATCAAATGGCAGAAGAGAACTTCGATGCAAAGGAATTGGTACTGCTTGGGATTAATAACAATGGATGGAGATTTGCCCAGTTGCTGGCGCGTTCACTGGAGGTAGTGATGCCCGGGAGGATTGTCTTGTCACGTCTTCGTCTGAATCCTGCAAAGCCCAACCAAGAGGACGTCCGGCTTGATATGGAGGTTGGTGCACTTCGAGGAAAGACGATTGTCGTCGTCGATGATGTAGCGAATACAGGTAGAACCCTGTTTTATGCGACAAAACCTCTAATGGAGGTGGTTCCGGCCAAGGTGCAAATGGCAGTCCTGGTCGATCGAATGCACAAATCATTTCCGGTACATGTGGATTTTGTGGGGATGTCTTTGGCGACAACGATTCAGGATCACATCGAAGTAGAGTTGGGGCGCTCGTATTCGGTCGCCTTAACATGATTTTTGGCCAATACCACCATTTTCCGGATGAGGCAAAACAATATATTTTGGTTCTCGATGCAACGTTTTGCGCCTTCGAAGTCTTTTATATTAACAAGGAGTGCATTTCCTCTAAATATTGCCTAAGACGGCATGTGTCCTTCGGTTTATGAGGTAAAATAGGCATGTATGGCACTCAGCGTATGAGATGAATGAAATAGCAACCGATGCCTATTCTTTTCTACCAAAAACACTCGTGTATTTTTGTTAAATGAATAATCAATAAACAAGATTATGTTAAAACAACGTCTTTTTTCTCTTAAAACAATCCTGGTTTTGATGCCCATTGTGATCGGAGGAAGCTATTTCTTTATAGATAATAGCCAACCATTTCATACCATAGACCATAATACAATACCTGTCCTCCAAGAGAACCCCGGCTGGGAGAAAGATCTAAAGCTGTTCAAGTATAGAGAATCGACTGGTGGCCCTGAAAATTTACCTCTTTACTACCGAAAGATGGATAGACAGCGCAGAGCACTGTTGCGGACAGACCGACAGTTGGACCATGTCAAAGAACTGGGCCCTGCCAACATCGGCGGTCGGAGTAGGGCGTATTTGATTGACGCAGACGACAAGAATCATCACTTTGCAGGAAGTGTCTCAGGGGGACTATGGGAGTCGTGGGATGCCGGCAAAACCTGGCACCCCCAATCTGATCACGATGAAAACATGTCTATTGCATATCTTGCCCAAAATCCGTTTGACCACGATATAATATATTATTCTACGGGAGAGGTCGCAGGCAACTCCCAAGGCGTTGTGGGTGTTGGTGTATTCAAATCAGAAGACAGGGGAAAGAACTTTCGGCTCCTTCCCGGTTCTGAAATAAATGGTCTTTTTAGTACATGGAGAATTGTATGCTCTCCTAACGATAAAAACACCATTTATATAGCCTCTCGAAAAGGAGCATATGTGTCCAGGGACGCAGGAGACTCTTTCGAAAAATTCTACTTTAGTGAATGTACGGATATTGAAGTGACGGATGATGGAACAATATTTCTAGCGGTGCTGAGATCAGGGATATATCGTGGACATGAGGATAATTTGAAAGACTGGGAGCGCCTCAATTTACCCTCTTTGGGGGGAGCATATTCGCGGATCGAAATCGCCATCGCTCCATCCAAACAGACAACGATGTATGCCGCATTTGCAAAGAATAATCCTAATTATGGATTACTAGCTATTGCCCGATCGAAAGATGGCGGGGATTCCTGGCGGAGAATGGCGGATCCCCAGGTTTATACGGCTCAATCCTGGTATAATCTCGTTTTACAAGTCCATCCAACAAAGCCAAATATTGTCGTGTTTGGCAATGTGAGTATGGCCATGTCCACCTTGAGCGCATTGAATTGGATAGAGGTACAGGGCTCCCATTCGGATAGACACTTGGCCTACTTTGACCCACATGACCCCAATCATCTGATAATTACTTCAGATGGGGGGATCGATGAGTACCATTTCAATAAGAATAAACTGATATTTGATGGCTCTCATAGCCAAACCTTTAACGTCACACAATATTACGCCGGGGATTACTTTCCGGAGACAAATCAAGTTATTGCGGGAGCACAAGACAACGGGACTACGGCAGGTGGAGAGGACGATATGAATTTTGAGAAAGTGTATGGGGCGGATGGTACTTATACCGCGGTGGCTAAGGATGATCCAACAAAAGTCCTTATAGGAACACAGAATGGAAAAGTGTATTTGAGCCGGAATTTTAAGTTTAAGAATAGAAGATCTTTTTATTCGATTGTCGCTTATTTTGAGAAGGGCAGGGGAGGCAATGACTATTTCATTGCCCCTTTCTATCTCAATGCGCATAATTCTGAAGAGCTCCTACTGATGAAGACGAGTAGTTTTTGGTACACCGCCAATCTTGGGCAAACCTGGATTGCGGTGGATTCTAATATCTATAATCCATATAAAGCTGAGTTTTTAAGAGATGATTCCGGACTTCATATATTTGTCGGAGGAGGTCGAAATTTGCTCAGTCGTTATGAGATGGCAAAAGATGGAAAGTCATTTGGTCATCCCGATGATTTGAGCGCCAACGCCCCATCCTCTTTGAATGAAGCATTCCTTCGGGGGATGGCCATAGAGCCAACAGATAGCCAATCGCTTATCGTCTGTTATTCTACCGTTTCGGAGCAACCTCGAATTTGGTTGGTGGACCATATTTTCGACGGTAAGAACGCCACTTGGACCAATATTTCGGGAGATATGCCTCCTTACCTTCCCGTCAACGACATCGCTGTTTCGGTCATCAATCCAAAGGAAATCGCAGCGGCAACGGATTATGGAGTCTATACGACTATGGATGGAGGGAAGCATTGGCAACGGGATGCCTCTATCCCCAACGTGGCGGTCTTTCAAGTCAAGATTCGTCCAAATGACAATAAACTCTTTGCATTTACGCATGGTAGAGGCGCTTGGATGGCGGATTTCCCGGTCTTTCCCATTGCATCTAGAGATGTCCAAAAGGCGGAAAATACTTGGGGAATTTATCCCAATCCCGTTAGTGACATACTTCGTTTTAAACATTCAGACAAGTTGACGAAGGTGCAATCATTATTTCGGTATGAAATCGTCGACCAACGGGGTAGAATTGTCCAATCCGGTGTGCAAATGGATATCGCGGAAGGAATCAATGTGTCCAGCCTAAAACCTGGAGTACATGTCCTCATCACATATAATAAGAAGGGAAGCCATTATTCCAACCGTTTTGTGAAAATTCCATAATTATGAGGTATACTTGCTGGGAGTATGTCACTAATAGATATAAGAAAAATAAAAGAAATGATAAAGAAAATCTTCATAGCAATTTTGGCCTTATTTCTGATGTATGTCGGAATTCATTGCACCAATCAATCCGGCACAAATCACAAGACGTCACATGCTACCGATGATCAATTAGCAGAAGAAAAGCCGGGATGGGAGCAAGATTTAAAGGTTTTTCAGTACAAGGAGTCCAAAGAAGCCCCGGAAAATCTTAGTCTTTATTATTATCGCCTCTTCCATCATCAGAAAAGCGTCGCTTTCCGCTTGCCTTCCAACCTCACTAACCAGCAAGAAATGGGGCCTTCCAATATCAGTGGTCGCTCGCGGGCGTATTTGATAGACCGGCAAGACCCCGACCATCATCTGGCGGGGAGCGTCTCCGGAGGATTGTGGGAATCATGGGATGCAGGTGGCCATTGGGTCCCACAATCCGATCATGAAGAGAATATGTCTGTAACTTACCTTTCTCAAAATCCGTTCAATCCGGATATTATCTATTATTGTACCGGAGAGGTTGCCGGCAATTCGACACGTCTAAATGGGGTAGGGGTTTTCAAAAGTGAAGATGGCGGAAGGTCTTTTGAACTGTTGCCCGGCTCCCAGCAAAACGGTTTGTTTTCTTCCTGGCGAGTAGAATGCTCCAAGACGGATTCCAATACCCTTTATGTAGCCACTCCAAGAGGAATTTACGTATCAAGGGATGCGGGGGAGACCTTCCGATTGGAAGTCGTGGGCGATTGTACAGATATCGAGATATTGGAGGATTCAACCGTATATTATGCCATCAAAAGTCGGGGCATCTACCGGGGAAATGAAGGCAACTTAACACAAGCTACCTTGCTCGATTTGCCGGTGTATGACGGCAAAGTGATTCGACGAATAGAAATGGCTTATTGTAGAGCGCATTCCGAGGTCTTGTATGCTGCATTTGAAGATGGAAATTCAACCAAGCTTCTAGGTATCGCTCGATCGGATGACGGAGGGGTGACCTGGAAAAAAGTGGGATATCCTGGGATTGCCAACAATTATGCCTGGTATACCCACACATTACAGGTGCACCCTACCCACCCGGATATCGTGATTTATGGGAATATACAGATGGCAGCCTCCTACAATGGGGGACAAACCTGGAATAAGTTGACCAGTAGCCATGCGGATAAGCACTTATTCTATTTCGACCCCCATGATCCGGACCATATGATTGCCACACATGATGGAGGAATAGATGACTATTATTACTGGTCTGGCAAATTGCAATTTAGCGAATCATTGAGCAGGGGGTTTAACGTGACCCAATACTACGCCGGAGATATCTTTCCCGATGAAAACAGGGTAATAGGTGGGGCTCAAGATAACGGCACTACTACCGGCACGGATAAAAATTTGGTCTTTGAGAAAAAATTTGGTGCAGATGGTGGATTTTGTGCGGTAGCTCAAGACAACCCGGACAAGGTGGTGGTGTCCACACAACAGGGGAATTTGTTTGGGACACGTCATTTCAAAAGGACGCAGATTCCCTGGAAATATCTTACCTTACAAGTTCAAGAAGGTAGTTATTTTATCAATCCGTTTTATATGAACCAACAAAGTACGGATGAACTCCTTTTTGTTAAGCGTGGGGGAGTCTGGTTTACTCCTGATTTTGGGGAAGAATGGTATGCGGTAGATTCCCTTCTGAATGGGATGTATGCCGGCATTATAATGCAGCGTAATGATAAAAGATATGTGTTTGTCGGTGGCCTTAATACGCGATTGTATAGATTTGATGACGTTTCCCCAAAGGATTCTACGTTAATAGGTATACGACTCAATACCCGGGCACCAAGAAGTCTCCGCAATGCTTTTATTCGGACGATGGAATTAGATCCTGTTGATTCCAATGCCCTCATTGTAGGCTTTTCATCGGTGTCCGATAAAGGGAGAGTTTGGAGGGTGGAAGGTGTTTTTTCGGACGACCCTGAGTGGGTAAACATCTCCGGTGATTTGCCCAAGTACTTACCTGTCAATACTGTCGCGATATCCAATAGCAATCCCGATCAAATAGCTGTAGGGACCAGCTATGGAGTGTTTACCACCATCGATGGAGGAGTCCATTGGCAAAGAGATCCCACTATCCCAAACGTGGCGGTTTTTCAGGTCAAAATCCGTCCGAGAGATAATAAACTCTTTGTATTTACACATGGACGTGGGGCCTGGATGGCCGATTTTCCTCCGGTAGTAGCTACGAAGTCAGTAGACAAAGTCGATTTGAATATCTCATTATTTCCCAATCCGGCTTCCCATTTCATACATATAAAACAATTGGAGAAGATGGTTACGAGGTATGAAATCGTAAGCACTGTAGGGAGGACACTGTTAAAAGGTGAATTAAAGGATAAGGAGACAGTCATATCCGTGGCTCATCTAAGCCATGGGAATTATTTTCTGCGATGTTTTGATGATCAGCGGCAAATGGAGATAATAAAGCATTTTGTGAAAATGTAGCCTTGTAGCTGGCGAACAATTTGTACCTTGTGGGCTGAAGTAAAACTGATAGACCATGACGACGATGCTCTCCGGATGGAGGTCCTCCCTGACAATGATTGTTCTCGCCTTCCTGATTTTTGAGTCCTGCAGTATCGCTAAGAAAGGACATAGGACAAGGGTGTCCGGACAGGAAGAGGTGGTGACTTTGGGTTTTTGGAATCTGGAGAACCTTTTCGATACCATCGACCAACCGGATGTACGGGATTCCGAGTTCACCCCTTCGGGCAAAAGGCATTACGATACCAGGATTTATCGGGAAAAACTGGGCAAATTGGCGGAGGTGATCGCCCAAATCGGAAAGGATGTTACTCCTGATGGCGTGGCTATCTTGGGAGTGAGTGAGGTGGAGAATTATGGAGTTCTCAAGGACTTGGTTAAAGAGTCCCCATTAAAGGCTAAGGGATTTCAGGTGATTCATCGCAATTCTCCTGATGAAAGGGGGATCGATGTGGGGATGTTGTACCAGCCCAAATACTTTCATCCTTCAGATGTGCAGACCCATCCGGTCTTTCTCTACAATGCGGATGGGAGTCGGGATTATACACGCGATGTACTCGAAGTGACAGGAGATTTACTAGGAGAGCGCATTCATTATTTTGTAAATCATTGGCCCTCACGGAGTGGTGGGGAAGAGGCTTCGAGGTGGCGGCGAGATAGTGCTGCAGCCGTTGCGAGAAGGGCCATCAATAAGGTGTTTGCTCAAGAACCTCAAGCGAAAATATTTGTAGTCGGGGATTTTAATGACAACCCCAACAATGAAAGCGTCGTCCGTTTTCTTAGAGCAGGGCCGGATAAGCATCCAAAAGATCGGACAGCCCTGTACAATACCACTTATCACCTCTACAAGTCGGGTATTGGATCTACTGCCTATCGAGATGCCTGGAGCCTGTTTGATCAAGCCATTGTCTCTATTCCATTGTTGGAGGATAAGAAAGGGTGGCATTTGGTTAAAACCGGTATTTTTAACCGCAGGTTTATGATAAATTCTTTGGGGAAATACAAAGGATACCCCAAAAGGAGTTTTGTCAGGGATACCTGGCAAGGCGGATACAGTGATCACTTTCCAGTATATATGTATGTCGTTCGGCCCAAATAAATCACCGTTGGGAAGCGGCCCCCTTGTTCTAAACGCTGACTTCAAGTACGCTTTGGAGCAGATGGAGAATACCCGTAAGCATTATTTTATAACAGGTAAGGCAGGTACCGGAAAGTCCACTCTTCTTAAGCTATTCAGAGATACGACAAAAAAGAAGGCGGTCGTCTTGGCTCCTACAGGGATCGCCGCAGTCAATGTCAAAGGACAAACCATTCATTCGTTTTTTGGATTTCCGGCGCATCTCCAATTGCATAAACACATAAAGAAGCGTCATAATCGTAAGTTGTACCGCTCTATAGATACTATTATTGTCGACGAAATATCCATGGTACGCGCAGATTTATTGGATGCCATGGATCGTTTTTTGCGAATAAACAGATCCAATGCCACACCGTTTGGAGGTGTACAGATGATTTTCTTCGGGGATTTATTTCAGTTGCCTCCGGTGATTAGCTCCCCGGAAGAACGCCAATTTCTTTCGATGCATTATAACTCTCCCTGGTTCTTTTCAGCACATGCTTTTGATGCACTAGGCGCATCTTTTGAGATGATTGAGTTGCAGACAGTCTTTCGGCAGCGCAATAGGTCGTTCGTCCGGCTATTGGATGCCGTTCGTACAGGGGAGATCGATTGGGATGTGCTGGAGGCATTGAATGAGCGGGTGGCTGCCGCCCCTCCCTCCGGTCAACCGTATATTTACCTCTGTACGACTAACAGGATAGCGGACTCCATCAACCAAAAAAAACTCGATGCCATCGAAGGTCCATTGAGGCAATATGATGCGAAAATCTCCGGTAACTTCCCCGAAAGACGCGCCCCTGCAGACGCATTTCTTAGGCTAAAAATCGATGCCCAGGTTATCTTTGTTAAGAATGACGCCGAAGGGCAATATGTCAATGGAACGATTGGGACAGTGGTGAAGCTCTCCGATGATAGTGTCTCCGTAAGTGTTCGTTCCTCTTCGGGAGAAGAAAAGATTATTAAAGTTGTCAGAGAAGAATGGGAAATTATTAAGTACGAATTATCCGAAGACGGCAATAAGATTGACACCAAAACGGTTGGAACCTTCTCCCAACTTCCCTTAAAATTGGCCTGGGCGCTGACGATTCATAAAAGCCAAGGCAAAACTTTCGAAAGCGTTTATATAGATCTTGGACATGGAGCATTCGAATCCGGCCAAACTTATGTCGCACTTAGTCGATGTACATCCCTGGATGGTGTTTATCTCCGTAAGCTCATTACCGGCCGGGATATCATTACCGATCCGGACATAATTGATTTTTATTACAGTGCGCGATAAATGTATAGGACAACTCTCCGGTCCGATGGTGTACTTTTTTGACTTTCCTTGTTTTTTTTATCCGAATTCTTTTGTTCTGTCTTTTTTTTACTAACTTTATGCGATTGTTACTATCGATTATCTGTTGGACAAAACGGCCTGGTTAAAGTTTGATGCTTTGCCAACCAACTTGATTTGCCAATATAAAAATACCGTGGGTTATGAAACGCAAGAAGAAGATTCAAAAAGAAAAAGCGTTGAAGCAACAAGAGCGCAAGTTCTTTAGAGTATTAATTATTGTGACCATTATCGTCTTGATTATTATCTATCTAATGTTTATCAGAAATGCATAGCTTAGATGTTACGACCACCCCTTGGGTGAGCGTGGGGGACCTTTTGCCTTCTTCCTTGGATTGGGTCAATGCGGTGCTGTCTGATTTTGATGCATTTTTGATCGATCACGCCAACTGTGAACGCAAGGCGTCCAGCATGCTTATGAGTTTCGTAGCGAAATACCCCGATCGTACCGAGATTATTCCTGAGCTCATCGAAACCGCTATCGAAGAATTGGAGCACTTCCAAAAAGTGTATGCCCTGATGGAGTCAAGGGGCCTGCAGCTACCACATAAGATCCCCCAAGATATGTATATGCAAGCTTTGCACGGATTGTGCCGGCATGGCAGGGATGAGCGCTTTCTGGACAGGTTGCTGGTGAGTGGGGTGGTGGAAGTCCGGGGAGTCGAGCGGTTTAAGACCTTGTCAGAGCATTTGGATGATGAGAAGTTGAAGGCGTATTACGATAAGCTTTGGCGGGCGGAAGCTACGCATGGATCCCTCTTTGTCGAAATGGCGAGAAAGTATTTTCCGGATGAAGTAGTATTAGATCGCTTGAAATGGTGGATTGGACAAGAAGGAGATGTCCTTCTGAGTACCCCCATCCATGCAAAATTACATTGATTTATAGTGTTTTGGATTTTATGGTAAAAATTAAATTACATGGAACATCATGCAACTGTAGCGTTTTTTAGCACGAGGTGGTTTGAAGGTATGTTGTCGCTGGTCGTGTTTATTGCTGTTATTTTTTATATCGGCAAAAAGTATCCACAGCATCGACAAACACTTAAAAAAGCGATAGGAATAGCATTGATATTGCGTGAGCTCCTGCTTCATCCTTACTTGAATCACCTGGGGATTTGGAATATTCAAGAGTCCTTGCCCTTGCATATGTGTGCCATTTCAAGATTTGTTACCCTTGTATTAATGTTTGGATTTAACCAGCTGCTATACGAATTTCTTATTCTTCTCGGTATGGCCGGAGCCTTTCAATCCTTCTTGACCCCTGAAATGCCGCACGGGGATAGTTCGATTCTCCTGATTGTCGAATATTATCTCGGCCATGCAGTCATCATCGCTATGCCGCTGTACTTCTTTTTTATAGAGAAACGGGATATCCGGAAAAACAGCTGGCTCAATGCTTTTTTGTTGGGCAACCTGTTTTTAATCATTGTCGGCACAATCAACCATTTCATAGGGTCTAATTATATCTATCTGTGTCAAAAACCCTTGGTGGACAATCCGCTTATCATCGGTGAATGGCCGTATTATCTCATAGGTATTCAGGTGTTTGGATTGATACATATTTATTTGCTCTATTTGCTTTTTCGGTACCTCCAAAAAAAGAGGAAGAAAAAGACTGCTGCTATTGCCTAATGAAAAAAGGTTCTATCCTCTTTCGCCATTTGCCGTAAGAGCGGCGAACAGCGGTATCGCATGTCGTGGTACCAATCATACAATTCATCTAAGGTATCCACACATCTCTTTGTTCCGATTTCGTCCGCCCAGGCCAAAAGCCCTTTCGGATAGTTGACGCCCATCGTCATAGCCGTCTCTATGTCCTCCCGGCTGGCAATTTGCAGATAGAGCGCATCCACCGCTTCATTGATTAGCATACAAATGATGCGATGAGCGATTTGCTCTTTGTTGAGCACCATCTGTGAAGCTGCGATGGGTACAGGGCGAAGGTTTTCATCGTACCGATAAAAACCCCGTCCGGATTTGCGTCCCAAATAGCCCGCTTCCATCATGCGTTTGTGCAAGATAGAAGGTCGATATCTCGGATCTCTATAGAAGGCTTCAAACACGGTATTCGCCACGGTATAATTGACATCGTTGCCGATGTAATCCATCAGGGTAAACGGGCCCATACGGAAGCCCACCTCCGTCATGGCCGCATCAATAACAGGAATATCTGCCAATCCCTCTTCGTATATCTTCAGCGCTTCCCCATAGTAAGGCCGGGCTATGCGATTGACGATAAAGCCCGGAGTGTCTTTGGCGATGACCGGGTATTTGCCCCACATCTTCATCAAATCTGCCATTTTTGAAGCTAAGCTCTCCTCCGTTTGGATGGCCGGGATGACCTCCACCAATTTCATCAGAGGGGCCGGATTAAAAAAATGAAGTCCGATAACCCTGCCGGGGATTTTGCAGGCAGCGGCAATCGAGGTGATCGAAAGCGAAGAAGTATTGGATGCGAGTATGGTTTGCTGGGAAACGATGGTCTCGAGGGATTCAAAAACCTTTGATTTTACCTCCAGGCGCTCGACAATAGCTTCTATTACCAGTTCGCTATCCTTCAAATCCTCCAAAGTGGTCGTATACCGTATTGCCCCGCGTATTTGGGAGGATTGCTCTGCTGAAATGCGCCCCTTTTCGACTAACCTGGCCATGATTTTATCCAGCTTACTCTTGGATTTGACGAGGGCTTCTTCCGAGATGTCAAAGAGCCATACAGGATGTCCGGCGGTGGCCGCCACTTGGGCGATACCGGAGCCCATAGCTCCTGCGCCTGCGATTCCAATGGTGATTTTATCCATACTATTTTCCTTTAAAACTGGGTTTTCGCTTTTCTAAAAAGGCTTGTACTCCTTCGTTATAATCGTAGGATTGTCCGGCAAGGGTCTGAAGATGTCCTTCGACGAGCAACTGCTGTTCCAGCGTGTTTTGTGCGCCCAATTGATAGGCTTGTTTGGTCAAAGCCAAGCCGTAAGTTGGCATCTGAGCTAATTTTTGAGCAAGAGCCTGCACCCCTTCTTCAAAGCTCTCCTCTTCGAGAAATTGGTAAATCATTCCCATTCGTTCGGCCTCCACAGCAGAAATTTTATCTCCGAGCATCGTGATGGCCAAGGCCTTCTGGTAGCCGACGAGCCTGGGCAAGATATAGGTTCCGCCACTGTCCGGAATGAGTCCGATTTTGGAGAAAGCCTGAATGAAAATTGCGGACTTTTTGGCGACGACGATATCACAATTGAGTGCAATATTGGCTCCGGCCCCTGCTGCGACACCATTGACCGCAGCGATGACGGGTTTTTTGAGCGAGGTGATTTTCCGGATAATCGGGTTGTAGTGCTTTGTGACGATGTCCTTCAGCGGCGGCCCGTCCGGGTCCACTACTTCTGCCAGGTCTTGTCCCGCGCAGAAGGCCTTGCCCTCTCCTGTGATAACCAATGCCCGGATACTGTCCTCTTCTTGTGCCGTGTCGAGGTGTGCTTGAATCTGTAGGGCCATTTCCCGGTGGATACTGTTGTATTTTTCAGGGCGATTGAACGTGAGCGTCGCCACCCCGTCTTGTACAGTGAAGATGGTATAAGCCATAATGAGTTTTTTTGTTATGAAATGGTTGAATCTCGACTATTTGGCAAACAACCGACGATGCAAAAGTACATCCTTGGCGGGAAATGGAGCTATGATTTGCAGAAGGGATTCTTAAAAAGTGAGGGGGCAAAATCATTATTCATCCTTCTCCTCCTTCAGAATTATCCAATTCACCCATTCCTGATATTGAGACGGGGAATAGGTGAACCTCCCGGAAAGCGCTTTTAGAGGCAAAAAAAGAGGCTTCAAGGGAAGCCTCTTTTCATAGTGTATCAGCCCGATTCAGAGTGTCAGTCTGATGTGTTAAGGTGTTCATGGTGCAAAAATACATCCGTTTACCCCGCCTGTAGTCTCGATATTGGCAAATCGGGAAAAAATTTGTCTCGAGTTATGAGAAAAAGAACCTCTTTTGATGTTTTTTATACCTCTTTTGTAGCTGTGTCGCCATGACCACAGGCCGAAGACATCCGGAGGAAGAAAGGGTGCATTGGTAGAGTTGTCGATGTCCTCTTTGAAATGATGGTGGAGGAGATGTTTGAACATGTTGAGATATTAATAAGTCCTGTTTATGACCCCCTTGAAGTTTGAAAATGCTTTTGCAAGTATGGGGCTTCTGATGTCCGTTATTTTAGCGTTAAAGTAGCTGGCGTATTATTCCTTATTGAAATAGTTGGGTTAATGCGAAAATTATCGCATTTTTACATCCAAATAACAATGTGGAGTAAGTCGTCAGCCGGCTCATTAAGATAAACGTTAATTTAATAATATGAAAAAGGTCGGATTGGATACCATACAAAGGATGCTGAGAGAGCAGGGATACATCAGTGAACGCGGTATTGCTATGTCGATATATCTTTCGATGAAGTTGGAAAAGCCGCTATTGGTCGAAGGGCCGGCCGGGGTAGGCAAGACGGAGATTGCCAAGGTGATGGCCCGGGCACTGGATACGCAATTGATTCGGCTGCAGTGCTATGAGGGCTTGGATAGTACCGATGCGCTATACGAATGGAATTATCAGCATCAGTTGCTTTACTTGAAGATGAACACGGAGTCCGGGGTATCCAAGGATGAATTGGAAAGAAGTATTTTTTCCGAGCGTTTTTTGTTGAAGCGCCCCATTCTCAAAGCCATCACCCGGGAGGCCCCCCCCGTTCTGTTAATAGATGAAGTTGACCGGGCCGACGAGGAGTTTGAGAGCTTTTTGTTGGAGGTGCTGTCGGATTGGCAGGTGACGATACCCGAGATTGGTACGATCGAAGCGACGAGCCGTCCTTTTATCGTGCTCACGGGCAACCGCACCCGAGAGTTGTCCGAAGCTCTAAGAAGAAGATGCTTATATCTGTGGATTGATTATCCCGGGTATGAAAAGGAATTGGCCATCGTACGTGCCAAAGTCCCGGAGATAGACCAAAGACTGAGTGAGCAGATTTGCATCTTTATGGATGCCCTGCGGCAAATGAAACTCGAAAAAACACCCGGAGTGGCCGAAACCCTGGACTGGGCACGCGCCCTGGCCGGCATGCATCTGGACCATCTCGACAAACAAACAGTGGAAGATACGCTCGGGGTCGTACTCAAAGACTGGCAGGATATGCGGCATACCAAAGATGCGTTATCCGAATTGCTGGAAAAGACCGGTGTCCAATCCCGTATAGGTTAGTGTTTTGCTATGGACGTCCTCCTTTCATACCAGACCTCCCTATCCGCCAATGTGGTGTTGCTCTGCCGTTATCTCAGGAAAAACGGGTTTAACCTCTCTTCTACAGAGGAGGCGGAAGCACTGCGGGCTTTGACCCTCCTTCCTGTTGATTCGGAATTGCTGTTTAAAGAGGCATTGAGCGCCGTCCTTTGCAAAAACCGGCATCAACAGAGCCGTTTTGATGAATTGTACACTGAGTTTTGGGACCAATTGGAGCGGGCAGCCAACTCTAAAGTCAAGGATGTCCAACAAAGGAAAAATAATAAATCGGAAGCACAAAAGAAACAGGAACAGTTTGAAGCCCTGAAAAAATGGTTGAATCTGTCCCCTGCCAGTGAAGAGAAGGAAGTGGCGGCATACAGCGATCTCGAGGTGCTGGGCAAGAAGCATTTTAATGAGTTGAGTGAAGAAGAATTGCGGTTGATGTTTCGTTTGATCGAACGTCTGGCCAGGCGCTTGGCCCACCGGGAAAGCCGGCTTCGCAAACCTGCCAAGCGATACCGGAACCTCGATATTAAGCGGACGATCCGGTACAATATGCGTAGGGGAGGGGATATCGAAAAACTCCAATTCAGCCAAAGAAAACAGAAGAGGTTGAAGTTGGTACTCCTTTGCGATGTCAGTAAGTCCATGGATTTGTACAGCCGTTTTTTCGTTCATCTGATTTATGCTTTTCAAAATGCATATGACAGGATAGAGACCTTCGTGTTCAGCACTGCCCTGCACCGGGTGACTGAGATTCTGGACAATAACCCGCCGGGAGAGGCGTTTGGGATCATCTCGGAGCGTGTGCCGCACTGGTCGGGTGGTACGACCATCGGTTCGTGTTTGAATCGATTTTCTGAGGATTACGGCTATAGTCTGCTGGATAAAAAGACGATTGTGCTCATCCTGAGTGACGGATGGGATACCGGTCATCCGGAGCTTATGCGTACGGCCATGCGCCGGATTTATAAGGCATCAAAGAAGGTGATTTGGCTCAACCCCATGGCGGGAAGTCCGCATTTTTCACCGGAGGTGACCGGGCTGAAAGCTGCGTTACCCTACATCGATGTTATGGCTTCGGCGCACAACCTCGAGAGCCTCCGGAAGGTCATGCGCGAGCTGGGCAAAAGGCGTTCGAACGCTCCTGCAATAAAGTTCCCACAAGATTAACTGCAACCCTTCATCCCCGGATCAAAGCGCCTAAACGGGAGCAAACATAGCCCACGGTTTTAACCGTGGGTATAGGATACGAGACAATCCCTGGCAATGGTTTTAACCATTTTAGTCATGTACACCTAAAGCGCAAGTTTTACTGCATTTATTCTGTTCCCGGCGCACTATCCCTTACTCGATTTGCACCTTCTGCACGAGTATTTGCCGGCCTCGCATGGCCCTTAGAAAGTACATACCTGTGGGGAGGTCACCGGACGGTAGGCAGTCGGTGTTTTGACCGGACAGCAGGAGACGGCCGGAGAGGTCGAATAAGTAGGGATAAGTTAGGTTACCTTTTACAGAAATATACTAAGTTAAAATCATTGGGGTATAGGAGATTAAATTTAAGCAATAGTTTACTCCACAACTAACTTACGGGTTACTAAATGTTCAGGCAAATACAATCGTAAAATATAAATGCCAGGATGACTTAGTTTGAAACCGTGGTGTACTGTTTTTCCAAAATCTATTAAAGAGCCATTGAGGTTGTAGATGCCATATTGTATTTCTCCGTTTAATCCGGCAATCCTGAACTTGCCAGACGAAGGGTTTGGGTAGATTTGGAGAAAACGAGAGCTTTTTCTAATTCTTGGTTTTTTAGTACTTGTTGTAACCCAACATGAATTCCAACTCGGGCTTTGATACAAATGACGTTCGAGCTGCGAGTAACACACGAGCGACTCTTCATCGCAATCAATATTACATCCGCAAAGGTGTGCCAAGATGCCAAGGGTGTCTCCTATTCCTTCAATCCAAGTGCGGGTTATCCCTCCTGCTTGTTTGCATCCTAACACCATCCTCTTTCGTTTTGTTCCGTCCAGTAAGGTTATGCTGTCCACTTTACGGACAATTAACTCGATGTCCTTATCCAGCAGGTTTGTCTTGAATGTTTCTCCTTCTTCCAAGCTAAAATCATAGACTAATTCCTCCTTGAATAATGTTTTTTGACGTATCAGCCACACCTTTTGTCCTTCTTGTCTAAAATAAAGATGCAAATCTTCCCATTTTTGGCCCCATCTATCTTTAGATTTATATAGGGAATAATAATCATGGTTATTGTAATGGACAAACGAACCAAGAGAAAACTTATATTTCTGCATAATAGGAAACGGAAGGCCATTGGGGTTCTGACGGATGATATTCCATATGTTGGAGATATTGACAAAATCTTTATCACTCTTGAACTTTTGTGTCGATAAATCGACTAAAAAATCTTCGCATTTAAAATCATCCAGACAACCATCCGGATTGGTCTTCATAATCCATAAAAGACTGAGACCTGGCTGGCCGTACTGATCATATGGATAAGTCCCGCCAACCATAACTAATTGACCGTCATCGAGCTCACGGATATGCCATATGGCACTATTTATGTATTCGCCGAATTCTTGCCGGTTGGGATCTGTATTGGGGACGGTGTATAATTTCATGTACTTCAACTGTCCGTTATCCTTGTCCACTCTGGCGAAAAAGCCATGTCGTTGTTTATATTGATACATTCCAGCAAGCCCTACAATTATTATATCTCCATTATTAGCCTCTATCATATCAGAAACCCTGTAAGCTCTTTCTAAAATACCATAGGCTGTAGGAGGAGTTAAAGTCCAAGCAATTGATTCAAAGTTCTTTGTGAGCTTTGTAATTGAAAGAGAAGGCGGTATTCCCGGCTCGAACGCTTCATGAAATGGTATACCTCTGTCCGCTATTATTAAATTTTTTGAAGGAGTATAAAGAAAGCTAAAATACTTCCTTGAGGCAAGAGGGTAATAAATATCTTTTTGTTTTAGAATAGCACCGGATGTGTCCATTTCGTAAAAAGTATAATAAGGATCATGTGAAGGGGTATTATAATCCCAACCAGTCGTGTGTAAAAACACTAAATGATTATCATTTGTTGCCTGCATGTCATTGATAAAATCCGCATTTGACCCTATATCAAAATTATTCCATTTTTTTGCCTGTAATAAACTATCACCCCAATGAATAATGGAAGCTCCCAGCCAATTTGTACTTGTTTTTTCAACTTGCCCATAACTGTAATATTTGTTGTGGAGTTTGAAAAGTTTTGGCCTAAAAAAGCGAAGCCCCTGATCTTGGAAATGCCTAAGTTTTATTGGTTTTTTTGTTAGGGGATATTCTGACTTGAAACTGTAGAAACCGTTCTGATGCTCCCATTCAATGGAGCCTAAAGCTGATACAGTGTGCTCAATAGGGTCATACACAAAAGAATTAGGGTTGGCGGTGAATTTGTTGACTGAGTAGGCCCCTTCACGTATATAGTTAAATGTGTCCATCATAAATGTATTGATACTTGCACAAGGAAACGTATCTTCATAACAAACATGTGCCGCGTATACAATCAACCGATTGTTATCTACTGCAATATTAAAGGGAGAATTATGCCATCCGAATCCCAAGTCAAGAATCTTCTTAAATGTGGGTTGTGCTATAGACAGGAGCGGAATAATGCTAAGTAGTGATAAGAGATACATCTTTTTCATAATAAAGTGGATTTAGCTAAATGTTATGAAAGAAAAAAAATTATCGAGGGAAGTACCATGGACTCCCCTCGATAATAATTGATTACGGTAGATGGATTAATTTAGACTTATAAAGTATTTTATTATCCGAGTTAGCAAATGAAACGATGTAAACACCTTCCGCCCAATCGGATGTGAGGATTGTTTTACTTTGTTTCCCGGATAAATGTTTTTCAAAGATACTGCGGCCTTGTAGGTCATTTATAGAAACTAATACCTGAGTAGATGACTCATTTTTGATTAGTAACATATCTGAAAATGGATTAGGAGATACTATACAGTCTAACTTGGAGGATAAGTCGTTTTTTTTCTCCTGCCTGACCTGTATCTGTTGTAAAAATTCAGGTAATTCTACATTCAACTCCTCACCTGTCAGTACAAAATATAAGGCTCTTGCATAGGTCGCATAAGGATGTGTTTTGACTCCTATTTGATATAAAGTGCTTACATCAGATGGTGATACCTCAGCAAAAGGACCGTTTTGAAGCCTCCAAATATTGATATTTTGTACCGTTACAAAATCACTGAGAGCTTCAGAGTTTGGAACAATATTGTCTAAATATTCTTTAGCACCATCAATATCACCATCAAGTAAATAAGTGCTAAATGCAAGTACGATTTCATCATCGCTCGGTGCGCCGATGGAAGAGGTCGTTCCTTTTGATTCTCTCCATTGCGGAGCAATAGCATTCAATACAGGCTTCAAGCTGCTAATGGAACCCTCTTTCTCTGCCTTTGCACGAAGCTCTTCAACAGAGAAAATGGGTGAAATGCTGTTTTGCAGTGGAGATTTGCTGTCATGAGCCAAGGTGTTGCCGCCACTCACAAGTCCATTGGGCTCCATGCCCCCACAGGGATATCCTGTACTGCCAGTTTGATCCCTTATGACGTTGGGGTGCGCTTTAATGGCATTGTAACAGTCAAATCCCGGATGCTCAAATGGTTCGACATAGATGAAGGGGTTTGGCACTCCACCCAAATCAACCACAGGACTATTGGGGTCACCTTGGTGTGTGAAGCAATTGTCGGCAGATTCTCCATTATTGGAGATGACTCCTTTAACATCTCCTATGATATATACATCTGTGTTGGTCGTTGTGAAGCAATTCTGTGTAAAATTAAGCGAGGGATTGTCGTATAATGGCGTAATCCCAATGGTATTGCCGGAGAAAGTGTTGAAATCAAAAAGATTGTCATCAAATTGAGCGCCACTCGACATACACAAAGCACCAACAGGAGATGTGACGAAATCATTATTATTTGCTATAAATCGATTTGAGCCATCTAAGTACATCCCATACAATCCATTTTGAAACGTATTGTTTGAAATGGTGTACTGGCCAAAGGTGGTTCCCAGGGCTTTATAACCGGTATTAGCTCCATAAAACTGGTTGTTATTGATAGCAGATGGAATACCTGCAGAGACATTGTTGAAAAGCACATCCCCTTCCAAACTATGGAATTCATTATTGGTTATAGTTATGGAGCCAGCTTCGGTTACCATGCAATACTTTTGGATGTTGTTGAAAACATTATTACTAACGGAAATTCCCTGACAATTCCAATTTGTTATTCCCCACGTACCGCCATTCTGTGTGCATTGAGATACATAGCTAAGATTAATGGATGGGGTAAATGCTATAAATTCAACCATTCTGTTGCAATTATTAAAAGTCGTGTTGGTTGCATGCAGTATTCCATTGCCGAATTGTTGCATTTGCGGCCAAGGTAAGTTTGGGAACATAGAAACTGCCGGTCCGGAGGTGTTTTCTATTACCGCATCGTTTTGCAAACTAACATCAAAATCAGAATTACCACCGGCTACACGAATTCCCTTCCATGTGTCAGTACATTGGGCGATGGTTGAAAGTTTTGCACCATCTACGATAAGTTTGCTTCCGGATTCAACACTTATTATTGAGTTTTGATTAAAATCAACATCACAAGTAATGGTGAGAGTAGCATTATTCGTAATAATGACATTGCCCATTACGATGGTTCTTTCATCCCAAGTTTCATCCGAAGAAACAATAATGTCGTCGTATTGGATGTTGCAATCTATTTCGGCTAAATCAAAAACACCATCGTAGACGTTTGAGTACATATGACTCCATTGACAGGGGGATAAGGCACGCTGTGAGTTGTTGTAATGCATCATGTTTGTGGAAGGTCCTCCCCAATTGCTATTTAATTCTTGAACATAATCTATATCAACATCTGAACATTCAGCTGTAGAGTACCATGAATGATCCAGCCCTAACACATGACCAAGTTCATGTAATAACAGATGCGCAAAATCCCACGAATGCCATTTGTTGTTCCATTCATCCCAATACCAGCCTACAAGATTAATGACGTTACAGTAGTGACAAGTCCATCCTTTTAGGCACCCGGTTGGTGGACAGGCTTCATCAATGCACTTAATGTTAAGAACACCGGGTACAGGAATATAATCTGAGGGGGAATTCCAAAAATGAACACCATCTTCATAATTTGGGACAATGCGCAGCCTGATTTTTGAATCTCCTAAGAAATCCTCAGTTTGCGCTGGATTGTCTTCAATATTGGCTAATATAGAATTTGCTTTATTGAGAAATGCTATGGCTTCCGTTGTACCATTTAAGTGGTCCCAATCATCTATAGGGCCATCATAAAAGTTACCATGCCCGACCCCAATAAAGTGAATAGCAACATTTATCGTAAATACAGGATAACTTCCCGCTCTGTCTGGGTCTAAAAATCTAGAACACCCTTGTCCCATTGGGGGCAATTCAGGAGGTTCTTGGGATTGTGGTGTATTGCATTCCATTTGTGCAGAAATAAAATTAGGGCCAAGAATGGTTATTATTAATAATATTATCGTGAGTTTATTTATAAATTTTTTCATTTTTTCTAAATTTGTGTGGTTTTTTAATTCCCGTCCTCCGGATGTGGTATGGCGATACCCCGGAGGCGGGCTTTTTTATTATAGGGGTTTACGTTGTGTGTTTTGTGTTTTCCGGAGTTTAACGTCAGTAATATCAGGCATTAGGTCTTAGGCATACGCCATTCCGTGTGGGGCTATGAGACATACTCTTCTCATCTCGCCCCCTAACGGAGTCATCCAGTCGAATATTGAGAACAGGCACTGCTCTAATCGTATGCTTCCTTATTACTGACTCGTCGTTCTAAGAAGGGAGGGTCTTCCTGCCACTTTTTCAGCGGGAGGAGTGCCTCCTGTACGGATTTCGGGGTTATAGGTTTATACCGGTCCGGGGTGATGAATGCACGCCGGAGTATTAATTGAATTTTTATAAGGCATATAGCAACGTACCAACGGGGCTTCGGGCTTCGGACTTCGGACTTCGGGCTTCGGGCTTCGGGCTTCGGGCTTCGGGCTTCGGGCTTCGGGCTTCGGGCTTCGGGCTTATATAATAAAATAGAGGTACAAGATACGAAAATATCCTGTGAATCCGGGCAGAAATCGATTCCGGAATGGATGGGGTGATATGGTGTCTGTGTGTAAACATAGGGTTTTATATCGGTTTACAATGTGCAAGTTACGACAAAATGTTTGAATAACCCAAGAAAAAAGTGTTAAAATTTGGAATCAAATTCATATAAAATTATGACTAATACGTAAGAGTTATAAATACAATGTAATACATATCTGGATTGATAAAAAAAATTATGTGAAACTATATTGTTTTTCATTTCGGGCCTTTTTTTGAGATGATTAGGGTTGGATGTTACAGCCGGATTATGGCAATGGTTTTAACCATTTTTATTATGAGCTGCATTTTTGTTCCCCGAGCACGGGTCTTACCATTTCAATAAGCGATGGTAATCTTCGGGAAGGTCGATGTCTTTCAATATATGACTATTGGGGCCGGCAATGCGGGTTACCCTGTCCTTGTTGCGAGAGACAATGGATTTGCAGCCTTCGGGTTGGTCATGGGCAAGGATGTCGGAGATAAAATGGTGGGAAAAGAATACGGGATGTCCATTTTGTCCTTCGAATACCGGAACAATAATCTGTGGGGCACCCGTGACGGCCTCCGTTACCCGGTTGTAGTCTTCTGTGTTTAGCAGCGGCATATCTCCCAGGCATATCAAAACACCGGCACTTTCAGGGGCGACGACACCAACACCGGATTGTATGGAGGAGGTCATTCCGGAGCGATACATGGGATTGGTGGCAAAGCGAATATCCAAATCTTCTAAAACCGCTTTTACCTTCTCTTTTTCATGTCCTAATACGACGATAATCTCGCCGCAGTTACTTGCCAACACACGTTCTACTACCACCCGGATGAGTGGCAGACCGCCGGGGGAAAGGGGGAGAAGGAGTTTGTTGCGCGCCCCCATGCGTGTGGAGGTGCCCGCTGCCAGGATAATTGCTGAGGTGTTGTTTTTTGGGTACGGCATCATCTATAAATTGTGGCAATATAGTTGTAGCTTTACAGCTGACAAAGTCTTGCAAAGTTAAGGGGTTTTGGTAGAATGGTGGGAAGAGGCTTTTTTACAATCAGAATATTGGGCTAACGAGAATGATATACTTGGATTACAATGCTACGACACCGGTTCTCCCGCGTATTTATGATGCGATGCAGCCGTATTTTAGCGAGTTTTTTGGCAATCCCTCGAGTCGCACCCATCTCTATGGATGGGACGCCAGGGAAGCGGTTGAAAAGGCCAGAAAACAGGTAGCGCAATTGTTGGGCATCACTACACGGGAGTTGGTATTCACTTCAGGAGCTACGGAGTCGGTCAATTTGGCCATCAAGGGGCTGTATGATCAACAATTTCATACCGGAAAAAATCACATAATCACTGTCTCCACCGAGCATAAAGCCGTGTTGGATGTATGTCACTATCTCGAAAAATACCGGGGCGCAAGCTTGACATTGTTGGAGGTGGACGAGCAGGGACAGCTCGATTTGGATGCGTTGGAAAGTGCGATAACCCCAAGGACACTACTCGTATCTGTCATGTTGGCCAATAATGAAACCGGTGGCATCCATCCACTCAAAGAAATCGGTGCGGTCTGCCGCCGAAGCGGGGTGGTCCTTTTTAGCGATGCCACCCAGGCGATAGGAAAGATACCGGTACACCCAAAGGAACTCGGAGTACAACTCATGGCCTTCTCCGGTCATAAGATGTATGCCCCAAAAGGAATAGGAGGGCTCTTTGTCGATGAAGAAGTGAAAATCGTCGAACAACAAAATGGCGGTGGACATGAGCGCAACCGGCGCTCGGGGACACTTCATGTTCCGGGCATTGTCGGATTGGGTGAAGCGGCGGTTTTGGCTGGAGAACATCCCGGCATATATGCCGGTCGTATTGCTGCCTTGCGGGATGAACTCGAGCAGAGACTCATGGACGAATTGCCC
Source organism: Saprospiraceae bacterium (assembly GCA_027080725.1). Classification (GTDB taxonomy): domain Bacteria; phylum Bacteroidota; class Bacteroidia; order Chitinophagales; family Saprospiraceae; genus JALSTN01. The sequence continues at coordinate 25,661 of JALWRC010000105.1, read as the reverse complement.
GGCGTGTCGGTCCACAGCCGGCAAATAGAGCGACTGCCCCATGTGTCCAATATTCACTTCGAAGGCGTAGAGGCGGAAGCACTGATGTTGGCATTGAGTACACATGTGGCTTTATCAGCGGGTTCGGCCTGCAATTCCGCCTCCATCTTGCCTTCCCATGTGCTCACGGCCATGGGAGCGAGTGAAGAGGAAGCGCTTTCCTCTATACGCTTTAGCTTGGGTATCCCCACGACCCGGGAGGAGATCGAATCAGCTCTGCAAAAACTCATCCCTGCCATCCGGCAACTGCGAGGATAGGGGGAGATTACTCCCTTTGGTGGATAGGGCCCCGCTTTAATCGTAAAAAACCTCCGTTTTTACCCGAGAAATGTGCGCGTATCTCTGAAAGGATGGCAAGAGCTATTTCTTCCGGAGAGGTGGCCCCGATATCCAATCCTACAGGGTTGTACAAACGCTCGAGTTGTCCGGCAGAGAACTTTTGTCCCTCCTCTTCCAATTCCTCCAGCGCTTTTGCACGACGTTTAAGCGGACCCAACATGCCGATGTAGGGGACGTTGGAATGGAGGGCCATGGAGAGATTGTTTTTGTCTGTATTATAATCATGCGCCATGAGCACGTACGCAGTATAATCGTCCACAGGGATGGCCTCACCGGTGGGGTAAAAGGAAGAAGCCAACGATTTCATAGCCGGTGCAGCTTTCAGTGGATTAGTGGAAAGACACATTTCCCAGCCAAGTTCCTTGCCGAGCCTTAAAAGAGGATAAATATCGTAGCCGTAACCAAACAGCACCACGCGCAAGGCGGGCGGAATAATCTCAATAAAGGCAGTGAAATCCTCGTAAGTTTTTACCACAGATTTATTGGATTGAAGCGCTTTGATGGCATCCGCACTAAGTTCTTCCGGCAGGTTATTATTCCGGTCAAACCGGAACATCTTACCGGCTGGAAGGTCTTCTCGGTCGGAGGAAACGATGGTGATGAGACAATGCGTTGCCCTGTCATTTATACAAGAGCGGAGGAGCTCGACCGGATTGTCGGGGGAAGCGGTATCAATGGGAGTGAGTAACACGTCGATGATGCCATTGCAGCCGAGGCCCACCCCGATTTCATCCTCTCCTTCCTTAGTGGTGTCGTAGCGCACCAACTCCGTTTTGTTGCGTGCGAGACAGTAATTGGCTTTCTTCAAAGCATCGCCCTCCAGGCATCCACCGCTAATGCCCCCCGTGTAAGTCCCGTTGTCTTGCACCAGCATGCGCGCTCCCGTTCGCCGGTAAGAGGAACCGGCGACATAGATGACGGTGGCTAAAGCCAGTCTGATGGATTTTTTGTCCAATTGGTCATATGCTTGGATGATATCTTTTATTTCTTTCATCTGCTTGCTATTTATTGTCTTTTAAAGGTCAGATGGAACCTTTGATGATTAAAACAATCATTTCCTGGTGAGTTTTATAATTGTTTTAATCATGTCGGTTTCATCTGCTTGCTATTTATTGTCTTTTAAAGGTCAGATGGAACCTTTGATGATTAAAACAATCATTCCCTGGTGGGTTTAATAATTGTTTTAATCATGTCGGTTTCATCTGCTTACTATTTATTGTCTTTTAAAGGTCATAAAATAGTGATTTGATTTTGTGATATAATTTATCGGGTATGAAATGGTAAAACTGGCTCTAATATATGGTACGCACTTCAAAAATAGGACATTTTTGGTTAATAAACGGACTCTACCTGTTGGGGTGTCATACTAAATACATCATTAAACGATTTTCCTGCGGTAATTTCGAGTTGGATTATAGAAAACCCTTGTGTATTCTTTGTGGAATTAAAATGTTTTTTTAATTTTACCGTCATATTTGCTCGAAGTGTGGTTTTTCTATTCTCCAGTAGCTAATATTCTGCTATTCCTTTTGAGCTCAACGACAATATCGAAGTTAAAACCTTTAGATTGATATGAAGATTAGTGGCAAATACGTAATGGATGCTCCTGTAGAAAAGGTTTGGAAGATGATTAATGATCCCGGTGTCTTAGAGAAAATTACACCGGGTGTCAAGAGACTCATATCCAAAGGAGATGACCAATACGAGGCGGTATCAGAGGTTAAGATCGGACCGGTTCGGGGTCGTTTTGAGGGCGCATTGCACCTTAAGGATAAAGAGGAACAACAGCGCATGGTGGTCGCTTTGGACCAAAAGAGCCGTATGGGCAACGCTCTTGCTGAGATTGGGATTCAACTCCACCCTTTGGAGGATGGCCAAACGGAAATCCATTATACAGGTGATGTCAAAATGTCCGGCATGCTCGGGCGTATGGGGCAGAGGATTATAGGCGGGGTCGTCAGCACTTTGTCCAAACAGTTTTTTGCTGCATTGACGGAATTGATACAAAAGGAAGAGGAAGAATAGCCACCTGTAATTTTTGAAATAACGATTGGATACTATCATTCAGCTAACTATATAAATTACTTGAGTTATGCAAATAAAACTAACAGTCAATGGGAAGGAGTATTCCCATGATGTCGAACCCAGATTGAGTTTGACACACTATTTGAGAGAGGTGCTCGACCTCACAGGGACGCACATCGGATGCGATACCAGCAGCTGCGGAGCGTGCACGGTCCTTTTGGATGGTCGTGCCGTAAAATCATGTACTTTACTTGCCGTACAAGCGGATGGATGTGAGATTATAACCATCGAGGGAATGGCCAATGGTAGCGAATTGCATCCCATTCAAGCGGCATTCAAAGAGGAACACGGACTACAGTGCGGCTTTTGTACTCCTGGGATGGTTATGACCGCAGCGGACATTCTCAAGAACAATCCCACGCCCACGGAAGCCGAAATCCGTCATGGATTGGAAGGAAATTATTGCCGATGCACCGGATATCACAATATTGTTAAATCTGTTCAGCGTGCCGCTGAAACACTAAATCAATAAAAAATGGGAAAGTTTATAGGTAAATCGATTAAGAGAAGAGAAGATGCCCGTTTTTTGACGGGAAAGGGCAAATACACGGACGATATCAAATTGCCCAATATGGCGCATGCTGCATTTGTGAGAAGTCCCTATGCACACGCCAGAATACTGAATGTGGATACTACCGCCGCCAAAATAGCTGAAGGGGTGGTCGCCGTTTATACAGCGGCCGACGGTCCCGGGGATTATGGCGTACCTTGTGGTTGGCAGGTCAATTTTAAGAATGGCGATACAATGCGCGAACCCCAACATCCTCTTTTGGCAAAAGGCAAAGTTAGGCACGTCGGCGAGCCTGTCGCGATAGTGATTGCCGAGTCATTGGCCTTGGCAAGAGATGCTGCAGAGCTGGTAGATGTAGAGTATGAGGAGTTGCCTGCTGTAACCAACCCCAAGGCAGCCATGCAGGCCGGGGCTCCCCTTGTCCATGATGACTTTCCGGACAATGCGGCCTTCGATTGGTGCATCGGCAATGACCGCGCAGAGGTCGAAGCCGCTCTTGACAATGCCTATCACGTGACAGAGCTCGAGTTTATCAATCAAAGGTTGGCGCCCAATGCAATTGAGCCGAGAAGTTATATTGCGGATTATGACGTCAATGGGGATAAATGGACCTTGTACACCAGTACGCAGAATCCGCACCTTATCCGCTTGTTGTTATGTGCGTTTGTGCTAGGAATTCCTGAGCATAAAGTTCGAGTAGTGTCTTACGATGTAGGAGGTGGATTTGGAAGCAAGATTTATCATTATATCGAGGAGGCATTGCTCACCTGGGTTTCCAAGCAAATTGCCCGTCCCGTCAAGTGGACAGCAGACCGAAGTGAAGCTTTTCTCATGGATGCGCACGGGAGGGATCATGTCGTCAAATCCAAAATGGGATTTGATAAAGAGGGCAATATCGTAGCGCATTTGACGGACGAATATTGCTCTATGGGAGCGTATCTTTCCACCTTTGCGCCTGCAGTTCCCACCTATCTGCACGGCACCTTGTTTCAAGGGCTCTACAAGACCCCATTGATTCATGTCAACGTGACGGCGCCATTTACACACACGTGCAGTGTAGATGCTTATAGAGGTGCAGGACGACCGGAAGCCACCTACCTCATCGAGCGCTTGGTATCCAAGGGCGCTAAGGAAATGGGAATGGACCCTGCGGAAATCAGATATAAGAACTTTATTCCACCTTTCGATGGGGTGAACCAACCCGGCTACCAAACGCAAGTCGCTTTGCAATATGACAGTGGCAATTATGCTCCCGTGTTGGAAAAGGCACTTGAGGCAATAGGTTATGAAGATTTTAGAAAAGAACAAGAAGCCGCCAGAAAGGAGGGGAAACTCCTCGGCTTAGGGATTTCGACTTGGATCGAAGGTTGTGGTATCGCTCCTTCTGCCGTCGTCGGTGCACTTGGAGCCCGGGCCGGACTGTATGAAGTAGGACACGTAAGGGTCCAACCGACCGGAAAGGTGTCGGTATATACCGGAGCTCACTCGCATGGACAAGGGCATGAGACGGTATTTGCACAGTTTGTAGCAGATAAGTTGGGTATCCCGATGGATGATGTCGAAATCGTGCATGGAGATACCGAACAAGTTGCATTTGGTATGGGTACATACGGATCAAGAAGCTTGGCGGTAGGAGGATCGGCTATAATAAAAAGTATCGATAAGGTGCTTGAGAAAGGGGCAAAAATTGCGGCACACAAATTGGAGGCAGCCGTCGAGGATTTGGAGTATGCCGAAGGTAAATGGACGGTGAAAGGAACGGATAAATCCATTGCTTTTGGTGATGTTTCTCTCACTGCTTATGTGCCGCATGATTATCCGGAAGGATTGGAACCAGGATTGGATTTCTCGAGTTTTTACGATCCGTCCAACTTTACCTTTCCCTTTGGAGCTCATCTAGCTATTGTCGAAGTCTGTGCCGAGACCGGGAAGGTCACGATTAAGCGTTTTGTGACTTGCGACGATGTGGGCAATATCATGAACCCCATGATAGTCGATGGGCAAATCCACGGGGGAGTGGTACAGGGTATAGGTCAAGCATTGTTGGAGGAGGTGGTATATGACGAATCCGGACAGATGATTACCGGGTCTTATATGGATTATGCGATGCCCCGTGCAGATAATGTGCCGATGATTGAGACACATAATACGGTCACACCATGCCCTCACAACCCGCTTGGAGCCAAGGGGGCAGGGGAGGCAGGTACCATTGGCTCCACACCGGCGGTAGTCAACGCCGTCATCGATGCGCTCTGGCATCTTGGGGTCAAAGATATACAGATGCCTTTGACTCCCCAAAGGGTATGGAAGGCTATGAATCAGAATTAACCATTAAAAAAAATTAAATCATGATACCAACAAAATTTGATTATAAAAAGGCCTCTTCTATTAGCGAGGCGGTCGCATTGCTCAAGGAGCATGGATATGATGCCAAAATACTGGCAGGTGGACATAGTCTGATTCCCGCTATGAAGCTGAGACTTAATTCTCCGGGCGTTCTTATCGATATCAGTGGAATAGAAGGGATGAATAAGATTGAGGAGGATGGGGACGCTGTAATTGTAGGCGCCAATTGCACCCATCAGCAGATAGCCAGTTCCGGTTTGATACAAAAAGAGGTGAACATTTTATCACAAACCGCCTCGACCATTGGCGATGTGCAAGTGCGCAATTGCGGTACCATAGGAGGAAGCCTTGCGCATTCTGATCCCGCTGCGGATTATCCGGCGACGGTATTGGCATGTGACGCTCAAATCGTAGTAGAAGGCGGCGGAGGAAGCCGGGTGATAGCCGCATCAGACTTTTTTCAAGGCATCTATACGACGGCCCTGGAAGACGATGAAATCATTGTCGCTGTCAAATTTCCGAAAGTGCGTAAAGGATCTTATCAGAAGTTCTACCAATCCGCTTCTCGCTTTGCGGTCGTAGGGGTGGCAGCTGTTCAAGCTCCCGACGGTGGGATACGGGTCGGAGTCACCGGTGTGGCAGATACTCCTTATCGCGCAACGGCTGTCGAAGCAGCCTACGATGGTTCTTCAAGTGCAGCAAGCCACGCAGTAGATGGGGTAGAGGTGATGAGCGATCATTTTGCGGATGCAGAATATCGAGCGCATCTCGCTAAGGTGATGGCCAGAAGAGCATTGGAGGCCTTATAGTAATAATGTTTTCCCCATAGATAGGACAGCCCGTCATAATTTTTTGTGACGGGCTGTTTTTTTTGTGGTTCAATGTATCGATGTCTTTTATTCTATTGCAAAGCGAAATCCCCCTTCATCCCCTGCAATGTACCATTTCATAACGTAAATGCCCACAGGGTAAATGTCAAGGCGAATTTGTTCTTGACCTTTGGGTAAAATACCTGTTTGTATTGTTATGCCTGCAAGATTAGTGATAGTATAGAAAAACGATTTCTGCTCTACGATCCGTAGGCCGCGATGGATATAAATACACTTTCGTTTTGGGGCATAGTATATCCCGATTCTGGAATCTTTTGGTGTCTTAACCGCATTGGATTTGGCGGAATAGAGGCGCAGGTCCTTCCAATATCCCTTGAAGGTATGGCCCAAGCCTGCGTCTTCATTGGTTACCCGGAGGTCATTATGCATCTCAATGGGTGAGTGCAATTGGATGGAGCCGGCCAAGGTGTCATTCATGTATAGTGTAAATGACCCGACGATGGAGTCATATTCGAACCCTAGAGTATACCATTCACCTTTATCAACGTGATAATTGGACCTTATGCTCCTACCAAACCCATCCTTCTTGCTTACGGTTATTAAAATGGTAGAATCAGAGGCCACTTCCCCTTTAAGCCACCTCCATCGGTCTCCAAATACAAACAAGGTATTGGGCAAAGAATCTACATTGAACGATAGCCGGAAAGCAAAATGGGAGGTTGTTAGGCCCGACAATTGTGGGGTAATTATAAAACTTCCCCCCGGTGTAGTCCCAAGGTATTTTCCATTGGAGTAGACCCCTCCCTGTGCAAAATGAGTGTTCTGGAGTTGGATGTCGGAGTATCGACCGGTGATGTCGCGACCGTCCTTGGAGAGAGGATAATCTGCAATTTTATCGTATCTGGATAAATCTTGCCCCGAAAGGGTCAATATGCTTGCAAAGAGACAGTAAGTGAGCAGTCGTGTTTTCATAAGGCTTAATTAAAAAGTTATTGGATTATTTTCATGCACAAAGATCAAATATTTTATTTGATTGTGATTGCTCATTTTAGCCTTTGTCTTGCTCATATTGGTCAACTCAACTCATAAAATCGCCGGTCCATACATTAAAACAGGGTTTAGATGAGATGGATGGTCTCAGCTAAACCCTGTATTTAAGGCCTTGCGCCTTTTTTATAGGGATATACAGCTGAAGACTACATTTTCCGCATTCGTATATTTAGAGGGGTCACCTCCAATAGCTCATCGTCCTTGATGAATTCCATCGCTTCCTCCAATGAGAAATCTACTTTTGGTGCGATTTTGACCGCATCATCAGAACCGGATGCTCTGACATTGGTGAGTTTCTTGCCTTTGATTAGATTGACTTCCAGGTCATTGGATCTGGTGTGTTCACCTACCACTTGCCCCTTGTAGATTTCTTCTCCAGGGCCGACAAAAAATCGACCTCTGTCCTGAAGGCGGTCGATCGCAAAAGCAGTGCTTTTGCCGGTAGCCATTGATACGAGGGAGCCTTTTGCGCGCGTCTCGATATCGGCTTTGAGGGGGCCGTATTTTAAGAAGCGGTGATTCATGACTGCTTCCCCGGAGGTGTTGGTCAAGATCATATTCCGCAGTCCAATTAGTCCACGCGAAGGAATCTCAAATTCGAGGTGCTGGACATCACCTTTGGGCTCCATGACATGCATTTCTCCTTTACGACGTGTCACGAGATCGACCACTTTGCTGGAGTGTTCTGCGGGGACGTCCACGACCAACGTTTCATAAGGTTCATGTTGTTGACCGTCGATGGTCTTAATGATGACTTGTGGCTTGCCGACTTGTAGTTCGTAGCCTTCCCGCCTCATGGTTTCGATAAGTACCGATAGGTGGAGAATTCCTCTTCCATAGACGATAAACTTATCCTCCGAATCCGTCTCCTCCACCCGCAATGCGAGATTCTTTTCCGTTTCCTTGAACAATCGGTCGCGCAGGTGTCTCGATGTGACGTACTTGCCATCCTTACCAAAGAAAGGCGAAGTGTTGATGGTGAACAGCATGCTCATCGTCGGATCATCGATTTTAATACGGGGAAGAGGGATGGGGTTCTCTAAGTCAGCAATCGTATCTCCTATCTCAAACCCCTCCATTCCTACAATCGCACAGATATCTCCATTGACGACTTTTTTTACTTTTTTCTTGCCGAGCCCTTCGAAAATGTATAATTCTTTAACCCGGGCTTTCTTTGGATCTCCCTCCTTGACGCAGAGCATATAATCCTTACCTTCTTCCACTTCTCCTTGAAAGACCCTGCCGATGGCAATTCTACCGGTAAAAGGAGAATAGTCGAGGGAAGTGATTTGCATTTGCAATGGCCCCGGTCGCTCTTCAGGACCCGGAATGTGCTCTACAATGGCATCCAGGAGAGGCCTGACCGTGTCGGTTGGCGCCTTCCAATCTTCACTCATCCATCCTTGTTTAGCTGATCCGTATAGCGTATGAAAATCAAGCTGCTCTTCTGTCGCTCCCAGATTGTACATGAGGTCAAAGATATCTTCGTGGACCTCTTCGGGGGTGCAGTTTTCTTTGTCCACTTTATTGACGACCACGATGGGGGTTAAACCCAATTCCAATGCTTTTCCTAAGACAAATCTGGTCTGTGGCATGGCCCCCTCAAATGCATCGACGAGCAACAAAACGCCATCTGCCATCTTAAGTACCCTTTCGACCTCTCCTCCAAAATCACTGTGGCCGGGGGTGTCGATGATGTTAATCTTCGTGTCCTTGTAAGTGATGGATACATTCTTGGACAAAATGGTGATGCCCCGTTCTTTTTCGAGGTCATTACTGTCCAGTATTAAGTCCCCTGCGTCCTTGTGCTTGCTAAAGATACTGGCTTCATGAAGAATTTTATCCACTAGGGTAGTTTTGCCATGATCGACGTGGGCGATAATGGCGATATTTCTAATCGCTTGCATAAATTGTTTGTGTGCATTTTATAAATGAGGCGCAAAAGTAATATTTACTTTTGATATACAACCTGTTTTGCCATTTTATATCATACGGAGTACTAGCATACTCTATGTAGAGTAAAACATTTATACCTTAGCGTTCGTTAGATACGTATCTAAATTTACTATAATGCGATATCTCTTATTTTCTTTTTTCATTTTCGTTTGCGTAGGCGCCGTGACGGCACAGGATACCACCGGGAATACCGGCCTGACGGAAGCCGAGCGCTATGAGCACAATTACAGGATACGCATCAAAAAAGCCTATATTGACGGAATTTATATTCCAAGGGACGTAGAAGATGCCATAGAGGTCCTTATCGATGCTTCGGATGACGAGGGGTTGAATAAGATGAAAAGTGTCCCGGAAGAAGTTGCAGCAAATGGTCTAAGGTGGGGCTTGGGCAAATGGATTGCTGTTCGTTGGGGATTTGATGAAGGCTCGCGAATCACCCATTACATCAAAACGCATTATGGGGTCTCGCACCCGAAAGATATAACCGAGTTTATAATTCGCGCACTCCATCGCCGGCTCAATAATCGACCGCTCCAATTAAAAGAAATGGGGGAATTTATGGTAAAACGGCGCAATGAAGCCCGCCTCCGTCGATTGTCCAAGAAGAAATCGGAAGTGATATCCCGTAGAAAAGTTCGTCCGGAAGAGCGCACTTCAGACAAATCCACTAAGTGAAAAGAAAATGATTTTCAATAAATCTGAATCGATGACATCTCCGGTCTCCTTGCAGGCTTACAATACTTTTCATATCGACGCTTCTGCAGGTCGTCTGGAGATGATTGTTGAGACGAGCCGGCTGAAGGACATCATAGCCGGCGGTCAGCCATTTCATATCATAGGCGGCGGAAGCAACATCCTTTTGACGGATGATATTCCGGGGCTGGTGCTGGTAAATCGTTTGCGGGGGTATGAAATGGTGGACAAAACCCCAGACCATATAACGGTGCGTGTCGCCTCCGGAGAGCGGTGGCATGATTTTGTCTTGTGGAGCTTGTCTATGGGGTATGGCGGGCTTGAAAATTTGAGTTTGATACCCGGCACGGTTGGCGCTGCGCCTATACAGAATATAGGCGCTTATGGTGTAGAAGTTAAGGATATAATTGTGGCGGTACACGCATTGGATATGGAGACGGGAGAAGAAGTGACACTGCGTGCTGAGGAATGCCGGTTTGGATACCGGGATTCGATATTTAAGCGAGAGGCGAAGGGGCAGTATTTTATTATTGCTGTTGATTTTAGATTAACCCTTCGAAATCACCGCATAGTGGACGATTACTGGGCGATTAAGGAATGGTTGGCAGCACACCATATTTCAGCGCCGGATATCCGGGACATCAGTAAGGCCGTCATCCAAATTCGCTCCTCCAAATTGCCGGATCCGGAGGTGTTGGGCAATGCGGGAAGCTTTTTTAAGAATGTCGAGGTGGATAAAGAAAAAATGAAAGCGCTTGGTCTTCGCTTTCCTGAAATCAAGGCGTTCGAGATGCCCAATGGGAACTTCAAGATTCCCACCGGTTGGTTGATCGACCAATGCGGTTGGAAAGGAAGACGGATCGGAGAGGCAGGATGTCATAAGGATCAGGCGTTGGTATTGGTCAATCACGGAAAGGCGTCCGGCCGGGAAATCCTCCGACTGGCAAAGGCGATTCAAGCGGATGTCGAAGAGCGTTTTGGATTGATGATCGAGCCGGAAGTCAATATCTGGCCATAGCGAAGATAAAATAATCATACTCTATTTATGAACATTAGTAATTCAATGATTTATGGACCTACTCAAGACCTTATACCGCCTGTTGTTCTTTAAGTTGACCAGGGAAGAAATGTTGTCTTTTGACATTAGACATTTTCTTCTGGGTTTAGCCGGGACTTGGGTGGTAGGAATGGGGAGGTATTGGGATGATAGTGGTGCAAAATGGGTGCAACACTTGGGGTTGGGGTCTGTTATCTATATTTTCCTGCTGGCACTGTTTATTTGGGCTATTTTGGTTCCATTCAGAATCGACCGCTGGCGTTATTTCACTGTTTTAACCTTTGTAGCCCTCACTTCTTTTCCCGGCGTGGTCTATGCTATCCCTGTAGAAAAATTCTTCTCGGTGGAGACGGCCAATACTGTCAATGTTTGGTTTCTCGCTTTCGTTGCCGCTTGGCGATTGGCTTTGCTCTATTTCTTTTTGAAACGCTTTACAGGATTGAGTAGAGGCAATATTATCACGGTCACTTTAATGCCCATTTGTGTGATTATATCCATATTGACAATATTGAATTTGCACAGGGTCGTTTTTGATATGATGGGAGGTGTGCGAAATCCGACCCCTCATAATGCATCGTATGATGTCTTGTTTGTTTTGACGGGTCTCTCATTGATTCTGTCTATACCTTTATTGATTGCTTATGTAGTTGGCATATTCAAGAGAAGGAAAGAGTTGGTGGACAAATGAGAAAAGATGCATTTCTGATTTGAAGCGTTTTCTTACAGGTACTCCATATCATCTTTTCAAACCTGATATAAAATGCTTGAGGAAGAAGGTTTAAGGTGTTGCTAAATATCGGTTCCAGCAATGCTTCCACTGGGGATTTCTGCCACTGCTCCGGCTTTGCAATGATACACTCGGGCGGGAAATTTTTCTAACAACCGGTAGTCATGTGTCGCAAAAACCACCGTGAGCGCATATTCCTCTGCCAGGTCCCGCAACAGATATAAGACAGCATCACTGGTGGCCGGATCGAGGTTGCCGGTGGGCTCATCTGCAATGATGAGCTTGGGTTTGTTGAGGATGGCCCGGGCGATGGCGACGCGTTGCTGCTCTCCGCCGGAGAGCTCGATGGGGAGGTGCATTTTTTTATCCAATAAGCCTACCCGATCGAGCATTTCATCAATCCTTTTTTCGATGGCCTCACCATCTTTCCAGTCGGTCGCCCGAAGTACGGTGGCGAGATTGGCGCGAACGGTTTTGTCGTTGAAAAGGTAGAAGGACTGGAAAATCATCCCTACCTGCCTGCGAAATGCAGGGAGGGTGTTAAAGGTTAGTGCATGGAGTGAAGTGCCCATTACCGTGGCCGTACCCCGTGCAATGGGATAATCCCCGTACAAAGAACGAAGGAGGGTAGTCTTGCCGCTGCCGCTTTTCCCGATTAGATAACAGAATTCACCCGTTCCCAACTCAATTCCCACATCAGAAAGGATTGTTTTTTTCTCACCTTTGCCACCCAATAGAGGTGTGGCCTCAAGATCAACACCACTATAATGAATAATATGCTCCATAATACGCAAAGGTAAGGATTATCCCTGATGTGAAGGGAAATCTCATTTAACGGTATATTGATATTATTTTAATGTGTATGAATGAGAATGTGTATCTTTGCGATATGCAATCCAAAGTGGCTAAGAGTTCGGGAAATGTCGGTAACGAATGGACAGGTGTCTTACTGACTCTTGTGAGTGCCAGCCTTTTTTTATGGGTGATAGGGGTGCTGATTCTATTCTGGATGCACGATGATAACATCGTCAACTTTTTTAAGGAGAACACTAATATTGTTGCTGAATTGAAAGCAAAAGCATCCCCTGAAGAGGTGAAGCAAGTCGGGAATATTCTCAAACAGCATGCATTTATCCGGCCGGGAACGGTACATTTTGTGGATAAATTTGCCGCACTCAATATGATGAAGTCGGATTTGGGTGAGGATTTATTGACCGGGGATGAAGAAAATCCATTTCGCGATATCTATCGATTTAACGTCAAGGCTAAGCATTCTACCAAAGAGGATATTGCCTTGCTTTTACGTGAGCTCAAAAGACAAGAGGCCATCGAAGAGGTGTATGCACAGACAGAGTACCTTTCGTATTGGGATATATGGAAGCACCGTATCAATAAGTTGCTCACAATTGTAGGGGCAATTCTAAGTGTCTTGGCTGTAGGCCTAATATTCAACATGCTCCGGCTGATGATTGAGGGCAAAGCATACAGCATTCATTTAATGAAACTGGTAGGTGCCTCCTGGAGCTTTATACGTATGCCGTTTTATCGTAAATCCGTAAAGTATGCCGTGGCAAGTGCCAGTATCGCATCCTTTTTGTTAGGCCTTTGTGTCGTAGGTATTTTAATCTATATACCTGGCATTGGGGAATATTTCAATATGTCCTACGTTATTGTTACGATGATTATCTTGCTTATTTTTAGTTTGATCTTGTTTATTAGCGGTACCTTTGTCGTACTGCGAAAGTTTTTAGGACATTAGATATCTATAATTCTAACTATATTACTACAAAACATACTTCTTGCAATGGCTGAAAAACAAAAGAAAAAAACTGTTGTGGTGACGACTTCAAGGACCACCCCTTCATCATCCAAACTCTCTAAAGCACAAGAGAATACTTTGATATTCGGAAAGCAAAATTATATTCTAATGGGGGTAGCCTTTATTGTAGTTGCCCTCGGAATGATATTGATGATGGGAGGCGGTATGCCTTCTCCTGATGTCTGGGACGAGAATATTATATATTCTTTTAGAAGGATTACTCTCGCACCAATCGTAATTTTAGCCGGTTTGGGGATTGGTTTATATTCTATCTTTAAGTAAGTATGGGAGAAGGTTTAAAGGCGTTAATCCTTGGTATTATCCAGGGATTGACGGAGTTTTTACCCGTCAGTAGCAGTGGGCATTTGGAGTTGGCCAATTCCTTTTTTGGTGACCATGGCTTACCCAAAGAGCAAGCACTGATGACGGTGACCCTACATGTGGCGACCGTTGTGGCGACGTTGTTGGTCTTTCGAAAGGATATCGGGGAGATTCTTAAGGGGGTCTTGAACCGCGATTCTCAACAATTAAGATTTGCCGGGTTTATCATCATTTCGATGATTCCTGCGGTATTTATTGGAGTCTTATTCGAAGATGCCATTGATAGCTTGTTCTCCAGTAATATTTTGTTGGTAGCAAGTATGCTCATCCTTACCGGGATATGGTTGCTCTTGGCCGATAGGCAACCAAAAACGCAGCAGAAGAGTATTTCAAAAGGATCGGCCGTCATGATTGGACTGGCACAAGCAGTGGCGATTCTTCCGGGTATTTCCCGTTCAGGAGCCACCATTGGTACGGCTTTGATGCTTGGAATTTCAAGAGAGAAAGCAGCCCGATTTTCCTTTCTTATGGTGATTCCTGTGATTTTAGGAAAGGTGTTTCTCGACCTGTTGCAAGGAGATTATGCGCAAACCACGATTGCAAGCTCTAGTCTACTTATAGGATTTACTTCTGCATTAATCGCCGGCTATTTTGCGTGTAAATGGATGATCGATATCGTAAAAAAGGCACGGTTGTCGTATTTTGGTTGGTATTGTCTAACAATAGGAATGATAGGATGGGTTTGGATACTGATGACAAAGGGATAACACCGCTTAAAGCAATCACGCCGGATACCGATCTCTTGTCCGGTCAACTTTTTCTGGTTGATAAACCACTGCATTGGACCTCCTTTGACGTAGTCAATAAAGTCAGGTATGCAGTACGGCGTCGACTGGGGATTAAAAAAGTCAAGGTCGGGCATGCAGGGACGCTCGACCCTTTGGCCACCGGTCTGCTCCTTCTTGCCGTCGGACGAATGACCAAGCGATTGCAAGAACTCCAGGACTTGCCTAAGGAATATCAAGGGACTATGTGCTTTGGGGCGAGTACTCCCACCTATGATTCAGAGATGTCCCCAAATGAGATATTTGATCTCGAGACGTTGTCCAAAGAAATCATCTTGAAGCACCTCCCGGCTTTCAAAGGAGATATCTACCAAATTCCACCCGTTTTTTCGGCAGTAAAAAAGGATGGAAAATCGGCATACAAATATGCTCGCAAGGGGCAGGAGGTCCAATTAAACCCCAGGAAAGTGCATATTTACAAGTTTGATATCATGGAAAAACAATGGCCGGAATTTGACTTTAATGTCCGATGTTCCAAAGGGACTTATATCCGATCTCTCGCCCATGATTTGGGCAAGGCGTGCGGGAATGGGGCCTATCTGACAAGATTAGTCCGTACCCATATCGGTACTTATTCTTTGGAGGAAGCCTGGCAATTGGAAGACTTGATCGATGCATTAAATCCGGAGCAATAGTGCCCGGAGACGGCCGGCATTTCCCCTTATTATCCATCGATAGGTTGGCGTATTAAAGCGGTGCGCATCTCGCAGTTGTGATGTGGTCAATAATTCCTACCTTTACCACAACTAACACAATATTGTGATGGAGCAATTGTATGTTTGGAAACATTTTCTTTTTACCATTGGCTTTTTTGTTCTGTTGTATGTCCTTAGTAGTATCGCGTTTAAAAGTAAACTCAAAGGGCTCCAGTCAAAAAAGTTAATCCGGCAACTCACCTTGGCAGGGATAGCCTTGATCGGCTTTGTGGCGGTCATCCTCGCTATACCAATGGGAGACGTAATGAAATCTAATATAACCAGTCTGCTCGGGATTGTGATATCCGCCGTCCTGGCCTTGAGTTCCACTACGTTTATCGGCAATGCTTTCGCCGGGATTTTTCATAAAATGGTGGGCACCTTTAAGCCGGGTGACATGATTCAGACGGATCAGTATTTTGGCAAGGTGACCGAACAAGGACTTTTTCATACCGAAATACAAGATATCAGTAGTAATCTGGTTACGATCCCCAATTTGTATCTGGTCAATCACCCCGTAGAGGTATTTCGACCTTCCGGTACTATTATTTCCGCTGAAGTCTCCTTGGGGTACGATATTCATCATTCTACTATCGAGGTCTGCCTCCTGGAAGCAGCAAAACAGATTGGGTTGGAAGCTCCATTTGTTTACGTCAAGTCATTGGGTGATTTTTCGGTGCTCTATCAAGTGAATGGCCTGTTGAAAAATGTCAATACCTTACCTAGTAAAAAATCTCAATTGCATACCGCTGTCATGGATTCCCTGCATGCAAAGGGGATAGAGATCGTGTCCCCGACGTTTATGAATCAGAGACAGATCAGTGGTCAGATCTTTATTCCAAAGTCACCAAAAACAAGGCTATCTTCTGAAGAAAGCTTACAAGAGAGCAACCCTGAGAATATTATTTTTGATAAGGCAGAAAAGGCAGAATCCATTGAAAAACGCAAGGAAATAAAACATGAACTCGATGCCAAAATCAATGAGATAGAACAGGCGATTAAAGGAGAAAAAGATAATAAAAAAGTGGAGTCCCTAAAAGCGAGACTCAAAAAACTCAAGGATGGACGCGAGAAGCTGGTTCAAAAAATTGACGAGGTGATTGAAAAATTTGAAGAGGAAAAATAATCACTCTTGATTTTATTGGGGGACATCAAAAATCCTTCCATTGCGTTGGAGGATGGTGGCCGATGCTTGTTGGGTGCCGGTGACCAATACATCTTGGATGTTGACATGCGACGGCCTGGTCGCCATGAAATAAATAATTTCAGCGATGTCGGAGGATTTGACAGGATTGAAGTCTTGATATATTTGAGCTTTATCCCGGTCTCCTTCGAAGCGAACCAACGCGAATTCGGTATCCTCCACATGACCCGGTGCTACTTGGCCTACCCTGATATTGTAGGGTAACAGGTCGATTCTCATGGCCTTGGTCAATGCTTCTACTGCGTGTTTGGTCGCACAATAGACATTGCCATTGGGGTATACTTCCTTCCCCGCGATGGAAGCGATGTTGATGATATGGCCTTTTTTTCGTTTTTTCATTCCCGGTACTGCGATTTTGGTCATGTGCAGCACTCCTTTGATGTTGGTGTCAATCATTTGGTTCCAGTGGGTGAGTTCCCCCTCGTCAATGCCTTTAAGTCCTAGAGCCAAACCGGCGTTGTTGAGCAGCAAATCAATCTCAGTTTTCCCCTCCAGGACATCCGCCAATTCCTCCTTTAGTGCGGAGTAATCCCTTACATCCAAACATCGTATATCGACGTTGGCGTTAAATCGCTTGTTCAGCTCATCCTTAAGTTGCTCTAAACGCTCTTTGCGCCGTGCAATGAGCAGAAGGCGGTATCCGTTCTCTGCAAAAATATATGCACTGGCACGCCCAATTCCGGATGTCGCTCCCGTGATGCAAATAGTCCTTGTTTTATCTTGAGTTGTCATGGGTTAGAGTTTCGATGTACATAAAAATACAAAGGTATTAAAGAATAGAGATATGATGACATTTAAAGGGCGTAGAAAGGACAATCGTCATTTCGCTAACGCTAAGCAGTTCAGATTCTCTTTTCTTTTGAATGTGAATTAAAAATATATGCAAAATATTGACACATTGTTACTATTATGCATATATTTGTGGTGTGATTTAAAGGCGAACACTTTTATATTACTTTCCCATAAGACCGGTTTTATTGTATTTATACACTAAAATCATAAGTCGTGAAGATAATTCGATTTAAGTTACTGATAGTCTTGCTGCTAAGTGTTTTTGCATTGACGCTGATAGCACAGGATTTGCATTATTCTCAGTTTTATACCTCTCCCCTTAATCTCAATCCCTCGATGACCGGGATTTTCAACGGGGATACACGGGTAGGGGTCAATCTGCGTAGTCAGTGGTATACCAATAACCTTGCCCGTTATCGTACGGGCTCCCTGCATGCTGACACGAAACTGTATTCGAAGCGGCATCCTGGATTTTGGTCTCTCGGTGCTATATTTAACTATGACAAAGCCGGGGATTCTAAGTTGGGATTAATCCATTTCGGGGGAGCGCTCGCCTATACTTACCCAATCAATTACCGTAATTTCTTAAGTGGAGGGGTGATGTTTGGACTTGCCCAAAGACGATTTCGCACAGATGATTTGGTGTGGGACTCCCAATGGAATGGGGATGTCGTAGATCCCTCTTTGCCGAGCGGAGAAGCTTTTGATAAGCTGGCCCGCTCATTTGTGGATTTTTCTGCCGGATTGAATTACCAATGGCAACAGAGCTACCGAAAGAAATTCAATCTCGGGGTGGGAATGGCTCACATCAACCGGCCCAACCAATCGTTTGATGCCGGTACTACTAACTATCCGTTGGAGCGCAGGATGGCGTATCATGCGATGTTTGAATGGCCGCTCCTCTCACAGTTTGATATCCTGGGGCATGTCTTGTATCAGACGCAAGGGCCCTACAAAGAGCTGGTATATGGTGGGTATGGAAAGTTTCTCCTCAATCAAAAGAGAGGGCGCGAGTTTGATATACTTTTGGGGCTCTCCGTAAGGCATAAAGATGCCATAATCCCTAAGATAGCCGCCGAATGGAGTATGTGGTATGCCGGTTTGAGTTATGATATCAATATCTCCGATTTTGAACGGGCCACGGGTAAATTGGGTGGTCCTGAATTCTCCTTGATTTACAGAATTGTCCACGTTCAGCCCATCAGAGATTTTAAAACTTGTCCTATTTATTAATTGATTTTTATCTAATTTTCATATAGCATGAAAAAATTATTATACCTCATTGCATTCCTCTTACCGGCCCTCCATAGTCAGGCTCAGGATTTATATCGTCCCGGACAGCAAAGGTCGGAGTATCTGAAGTTGGGTGAACAAGCTACCCGGTCGGAAGATTATTTCTCGGCTTTCCGGTATTATCGAGAGGCGTTTTTGTTTGATACGACCGATATAGATATAGCTTATCGTCTTGCAGAATCCGCAAGATTATTCCAAGCGTATGATTATGCCGAAAAAAGGTATACCCAAGTCGTCCAAAGCGACCGGGGCAATGAATACCCCAAGGCGATGTATTATCTGGCAGAAATGCAACAATTTCAAGGCAAATATAAAGACGCTTCAGAGCATTACAATTTGTATATAACAGAATTTGGCAGCGAGGATGACTTTCTGACCAAGCGCGCGTCCATGCAAAGGGAAGCTTGCCTATGGGCCAACAGGAGAATGCAAAACGCACCGGATAATATCATGATCGAACATCTGGATGAGACGGTCAATACACCCTATTCCGAATTTGGTGCACTAAAGCACGGTGATAAGCTGTACTTTTCCTCTATGCGCTTTCCCCGTAGCAATGATAAGAATGGAGTAGACAAATTGCGATCGAAGATTTTGTTGAAGGGTGGGGAGGAGACTGCTGAGGAGCAAGAAGATTTTCTTGTTGACGATATCCATGGTGCCGCACATACTTCTGTTACTGCAGATGGGCAGATGCTTTACTATACGCTCTGTGACTATGTGACGGACAGTAAGCTCAATTGTAAGATTTATTCTCGAAAGAAAACAAATGACGGTTGGGGAGCACCCCAACTCTTGCCCGAGCAGATTAATAACCCCGGATTTACCGCGACCGATCCTGCTATTGCATTTGATGCTCGCATGGGCAAATACGTACTTTACTTTGTCTCCGACATGCCCGGCGGACAAGGGGGGAAGGATATATGGTACAGTGTGTTGACGTCAGATATGGAATATTCGATGCCGGTCAATCTCAGTGGTGTCAATACTTCCGGGGATGATATCGCCCCTTTCCTTCACACAGGAAGTAAAATGCTGTATTTTAGTTCGAATGGTTACAGAGGCATGGGAGGATTTGATATATATAAATGCTTTGTCGGTGGCAAGGGCTGGGGCAAGGTGGAGCCCTTGCCTTATCCGGTTAATTCGAGCTATAATGATATCTATTATACCTTGTCTGACAACAGGGAGGAAGCCTATCTCGCCTCTAATCGTATCGATGCACTGCATTTGGAAGAAAAGCCCAAGGCATGTTGCTATGATATCTATCAAGTGACTTACCTCCCTTGCAATATAAAATTACTTACATCTATTTTGGATGCGGAATCCAAGGATTCTATTCGAGGAGCTAAGCTGCTCCTTGTTAATATGGATACACAGGATACCACGCTCTTGAAAGATAGCCAATTGAGTCGTTATAATGTGCCGGTAGATTGTGGAAGCCACTACAAATTGATCGCATCAAAGCCCGGGTATTTGCCCGCATTTGTCGATTTGAATACTCCGGGAAGTGTAGCGGATACTACGATTTTTAGGACCTTGTACTTACAGCCGCAACGGATACAGGTTAGGGTTACTACCTTTAATAAAAAGACGGGAAAACCGCTATCAGGTGTTGATGTCAGATGTTCTGATTTGAATGGAATGAAGCTTATTTCTTCAAAGAATACCGGATTGGACAATGAAGTGAGTTTTACTCTAATCCCCGGCAAAGTTTTTAGGATAAAAGGGGAGAAGTTTGCCTTTTTGCCGGATTCCAAAGAGCTCGACTTGCTCGGGGAAGTGCATGGCCCGTATGAGATAAAGTTGTATTTGATGCCTTCCTTAGGTAGTGTCCTGCCCATCGCGCTGTATTTTGACAATGATAGACCCGGTCGAAGATCTTGGAAGCGTACCACAAAGGAAACCTATACCGAGACCTACCGGGAATATTTCCCAAAGCGGTCCGAGTTTGTCGAGGCCTTCTCCAAAGGCGGTGGACCGGAGGATGGTGCACGAATCGCTGCCTTCTTTGATGAAAAGGTAAAGGGAGGCTATGACCAATTGCAACTTTTTATGGAAGTCCTCCTGGAGGAGATGAATGCAGGGAGACAGTACAAAATAGAGATTAGAGGGTATACGTCACCTCGTGCGTCTTCAGGGTACAATAACAATCTGGCGGCCAGACGGATAAGTTCTATAAATAATGAGTTTAAACAATACAAAGGAGGAGTGCTCATCCCATTCATGAAGAACGGCAAGTTGGTCATCGTCAGAGAGAAAGCCATCGGCGAGCGCGAGCTGCCACCTGAGATATTGAGGATTCGATCTATATTGGAGAATTTGCAAGATGAGAGAAACTCGATTTATAGCCCGGAGGCTTCCGGCATGCGTCGAATTGATATTTCTAATGTTTCTGAAAAGTAATAGCGTTCTCTTTAAATTTAATTCAAATGAAACCGACATGATTAGACAATTATTAAACACACAAAACCTGTCCCGACTGGACTGGTGAAAGGATTGTTTTAATCATCCAAGGTTGCATCTGACCTTTAAAAGACTATAAAAAGCAAACGGATGAAAACGATTTTTCGATTTGTACTAATTACTATAGTAAGCGTATTGAGCGCGCATGTTGCTATGGCAACACACATCGTGGGTGGCAATATTACGTACAAGTGTCTTGGGCACGGGATGTACGAATTTTCTCTAACTATACGTCGGGATTGCGAATTTGGTCAGGAACCATTCGATAAAGATCTACACCTGACGATTTATAACGGTGAGGGCAATTTTTTAGTGCAGCTCGGTCAAAACGGCTATGTAGCAATGAAATTTCTGGGCGTCACACCGGTGGATTCAGACTTGGATGGAGGCTGTATCTCACAGGGAAATCCGGTTTGTGTCGAAGAGGCCAAATACACCGGTACGGTCTTTTTACCCGGCGGGGAAGCTTCCGGATATATTTTGGCATATCAAAGATGTTGCCGCAACTGGACCCTCAATAATATTGTTGATCCGTTGTTGACCGGTACCACCTACTTTGCCCACATATTACCCGAATCGGAGGGACTCTGCAATTCCTCTCCGGAATTTAATGCATGGGCCCCTATTTATATTTGTTCTGGCCTGCCTCTGCGGTTTGACCATGCAGCGAAGGATGCAGATGGAGACCGTCTCGAGTATTCGCTTTGCGCCCCATTTCAAGGTTTGACATTTGCACGGCCTCAGTCTTTAAAGGCCGATCCTCCTCCCTACGAGCCGGTGGTATGGAAGGCACCGTATTCTCTGACGGACATTATGGGAGGGGACCCATTGACAATTGATGCGAATACCGGATTTATGACCGCGGTGCCCTCTACCATTGGGCAGTACCTGGTGGGAGTGTGTGTAAAGGAGTATAGAAACGGCCAATTGATTGGAATAACGTACCGGGATTTTGAGTTCAATGTCAGAGCTTGTGGAGAAAAGCCCGTAGCGGATTTTGAAGTGTCCTCGGACCCCTGTGACGGATTGACCCAGTCGTTTAAAAATACTTCCACGAATGCAAAAAAATATCAGTGGTTTTTTGATGCAGATGGAGACCGGACAAAGACTTCAACTGAGGAAAATCCAACCTTTACCTTTGATTCTGCCGGAACGTACAAGGTGCTGTTAAAGGTGGATAACGATGGATGTACCGATTCTGTCTTTCATATCCTAAAAGTGCTTCATCCCGATATTAAGGTGGACTTCGAGTATGAATTATTGTGTGAGGACTCTGTAGCCTTGGTGCTTACAAGTAAAGCTACCGGTAATGATAGCCTCGTCGGATGGGAGTGGAAGGTGGTAGACCCCAAGGGGACTTATACAGCTTCGGGTAAGAGTGCTACCGTCAGATTGATTAAAGGTGCTAAGGTGAAGGTGACGCTCGAAGTTACTGATGTCAACGGGTGTAAAGCTAGCCTCGAAAAATCCCTTTACCTGCCGAATATCGATATAGAGTGGGCCGGGGACAGCCTGGAGATTTGTCAAGGAGATTCGGTCGCTTTGCTTCAATCCTCCCGCCCGTTTTATCATTATAAGTGGTCACCTACGGAGGGCCTCAACTTATCTGACCCCGGACATCCCATCGCATCACCCGATGAGAGTACGACTTATCATGTGACCATCACTAATGATACGTGCTCCTTTGTGGACTCTGTTTATGTCGAGGTGCATGATACGATTCCTGTTGTTATCACGGGGACAGATACGACTTGTGATGGGCAGGTGGTCCTTGTAGCACATTCCCCCGGGACCACTACTTTTGAGTGGGCTTATAATGATGGTTTTACAGATGTTATATCCCGAGATGATACCCTTAAGATAACGGTAGATACGGACACAACGATCTATGTGCGAGCAGGCGAAGAGGAGGAATGCCAGGGTGTGAGTAGTCGAAGGATTGTTTATGGGGGTAGGAACGTACATATCCCCGGCGAGCAGATCATATGTTATGGTAGTGGGGAGGTAGACCTCAATCCGGGTGGAGATACTTCCTTGACCTACCAATGGAGGCCCGGAGTATTTTTGGATGATAGCACTTCGGCCAATCCACGTGCAAAGCTGAATCACTCGCAAACCTTTCATGTGACGGTGACAGACCCTTCATTTCCCCAGTGTGAAATGGAATTGGACGTAGAGGTGAAGGTCGGTCCCAAATTTACCATATCCAACTTGCCGGTGGATACCATACTTTGTGATATGGATACCTTGACGCTCGATGTAAAGGTGTCTCCGGACGGAGGCAGTCTATCTTGGTGTGACGCTTCCGGCAATACCATTGGGACGGGCAATCCAATCCGGTTTTCACCCAAGGACAGTGCTAATTATATCCTTAAAGTGACAGATAGTTTGGGATGTGTTACGCGTGATACGGTATTCATTCGCTCGTATCATCCGGATTTTGAAGTAGTTTACGCGAAGGATGTTTGTTCGGGAGATAGTGTTGTCTTAGAAGTCGTAAACCATGGAGAGCCGATTCATGTTACTTGGAGAATTAGTGAGCAAGTAGAGTTAATCGATCCGAAAATCATTGTCCGTCCGACGAAGGCGGCACATACCTATCACGTTCGGGTGACCTACGGTGATGGTTGTGTGTATGAAGAAGATATTGATATTAATGTTCATGGATTTGACGATGGGGAGGTAGTAGCAACTGCTGATCCAAGGCGTGTTGTAGTAGGGCGTACCGTGCAATTGGATGTTGAGCCCGGTGGGTATTCCTACCAATGGACCCCAACAGATGTGTTGGACGATCCTTCAAAAAAGTCCCCCGTAGCGACATTAAACGAAACGGGTGATGTGGTGTTTAAGGTCAAAGTGACGGATGAATATAGATGTATGGCGATGGATACCGTCCTCGTTCACGTGTTGCCTTTGGACTGCGAAAAAGGGGTATTTCTTCCCAATGCGTTCTCGCCCAACGGAGATGGTGTTAATGATGAGTTACGCGTGCGCGGCTATGTGATAAAGGATATGAACTTGAGTATTTATGACAGATGGGGAGAGAAAGTGTTTGAGTCCACTGACCAAAGCGAGGGATGGGATGGCCGGTTCAAAGGGAGAGGCTTGACTTCTGACGTGTACAATTTCATACTTCGATACACCTGCATTAACGACGAGCAATTTTCGCGGACAGGCAATGTTTCTATCATTCTTAGGTGATGATTCTTTGGGGGGATTAAGGGGTATGAAATGGTGGAGTGCTGGCAAATAGTGAGGGGCCGGTGTACTCTTTACCTTGTTTGTATGTTTTTTGCATTCCCGATGAGTAGTAGATATATTCTCGCTCTTTGCTTCTAATGTTTCGTTCGTCGAGCAGTCCTCCAACCAAAGGGGTGCCCCCATTCCGGCGCCTTGATTTAGATATAATTCCCGTCGTTATTGTTATTTCCTTTTGTAGCGTTTTCCTTTTGCTCAATAATGAGCTGGGTCAGGGTAATATAGAGCGAGGACAGTATATCCGGCTTTAGGTCATTGAGGAGCTGAAGGTGCTTCTCAATCGTATGGTTATCACCTCTGACAGCGGGTCCGGTTTGGATTTTTATGGGGTCAGAAGTGAGCGCCCTGTTATATGTCTGCTCGATGATGGGGTAGAGTATCTTCTTCTCTATCTTATGAGTTTCCAATAATTGAAAGGCCGCGCCCAAGAGGGCATTGGTAAAATTATTGGCGAAAACCGCCGCAAGATGAAGATAGGGGCGCTGCTCATCCGTCAAATGATAGACGTATTGGCTTAATCGATGCGCGATAATGCTCAAGAATTGCCTTACCCCGGTGTTGTTACCATCGGTGATGATGGGGATTGTGTCAAAGTTTGTAAGGACCGACTGATTGAAGGAAGCCAAGGGATAGAATAGCCCATAGCGTTCAAAACGGTCTAGTGTTCTTATTGGAGTGACACCGGAAGTGTGCGTAAGGACGCATCCTTTCGGAACATGAGGGAAGATTTTTTGAGCGACGGAGGATATTGCATCGTCTGTGACGGCGATTATAATGAGATTGGACTCCTCGGGGATGTCCTCCAACTTGTTGGAGAAGCCGCTTATTCGGTGAGCATTGGCAAGGGTTTGAGCCGGCTCGAGGGTGCGATTGATGATTGCCAATGGCATGATATTTTTTCTCGCCAATGCATGGACTAAATTGTAAGCCATTTTTCCCGCTCCAATTATGGTGATTTTTGGTATTGTTAGGTCTTTCTTCATTTGCTTGTGTTGTTTGTTTTATAATTTCTTGAATGAGAGGATGTTGGTTTAATCTTTACAGTAAATGGATTCCTGAAGTTTGGAATCAGGACATCTCTTCTTCCTCTTTTAGTTGTTGGCCTGGTGCTTGCATGAAATAGAGCTCTAAGTTAGAAAAAAGCAAACTTTCTGTAGGCAAATCTTTAATACTCAGGACTAATCTGATGCCTCTCATAATCGTAAAAAATCAATAAAATGGTTATGGGCTTTTTTTATTATTTGTGCGTTATTTTTTGTGTTTGTATATTCGTGTAAGAGAGCCGGTCTCTTCATTTGGAATCTTACTCTTGATAGAACTCCATTCTTTATGAAG
>JALWRC010000104.1 GCA_027080725.1 Saprospiraceae bacterium | reverse complement strand
GGTCGCCGCATTGTCCGGACATAAAGTCCAAACTATGTTCTCACCATTGGCATAGTTGCTCGCTGTTCCTCCCGTATCCGTAAACAAACCGTCACATCCCGTGTACGTTCCGCCCGGGTCGCCTGGACCAATGGCCTTGGAGATACATCTTATCTCTGCGTCCCAGCCCTTTCCATTAACTGACAAGTCAGAGCACCATTCGAAAGTAAGACAGCCTGATGGGTTGGAAGATGTGATAATTCCGGGAGAATTAGCGCTAAATGCGTCATTGATGTGACCACATAGGCTACTAAATAAGGTCTCCCCTCCGGAGATAACAGGTGCAGAAGTGTTTTCTCCATTGTAAATACGCAGTCCGTCGCCACCTGCCTCAACATCCCATTGTTTAAAAACAACTTGAATGTCTGCGGACCTGTCTGGACATACCGTCCAAATAATATTTTCGTTATACCCATAGTCACTGGTCAATCCACCTGTATCAGTAAATTTACCATTACAACCTATGTAAGTTCCACCAAGATCGCCTGGGGCGATGGCTCGTTTGTTAACAGGCTTAGTCGGGTTAAACGCAAAAGCACCGACAACTCCAAATAATAGGAGCATAGCGGTCACCCATTTTCCTGCTGTTCGCATAGAAGAGAGTAAGTAATTGTTCATGAGAAGGTTTTTAAATGAGTTAATGTATAATGTTCGTCTTGTTAATGCAGCATATACACATCAAACTACTTTGATATGTATAGTAAATAAAACCTTGAATATTAATGCTATAGAATTGTTCGTCTTCTTTTACAGCATTTTGTATGGAGCAAAAGTAATACTAAATTCCCTATTGACAAAGTAAAATATAAAAAATATCTATTAAATAATTTTAAATGCGTTGAGTCCTATATATCAAGAACATTGGAGACATGTTAAAATTATACTATATTTAATACAGTCTTATCTGTCGCAATTGAAGCTTTGAGCCAAGTACATATCAAGGATGATGGTATCGCCATATTCCCTTTAACTAAGAGGCCTTAAAATTCCGTCATAGAATGAACTAATTCGGACCTAATTAGTTGTAACCAGTGTATGCAAGAAAACTCTTCAAAACTATAATTGTATTTTTTGGCGATCTTTTTATTTTTCTCAACTCACTGATACACAAGCAACTTTGCCTAGAAAAATAATAAAGTTCATCCAAAATCTTTCATTTTATAAAATTTGTCAGTTTTCTGGTGTACACTAAAGAGTTATTAAGGAGAACTTATTGGTTTGGGGGAAATTGATTCCAATAAATATATCTCCCCACTAATAGCCAACCATTTCATGCAGAACAATGCATATCCTCATCAAATACCGGGATGAAATTTATAAACAAAAAAAACACAAAACGAACAGGAATCGTACTATTTTCATTCTTCCTTCTAAAAGGTTTAGCTTGGATTGCAGGCTTGCTGATGCTTAAGAATTGTACATTTTAGGAAGTTTGTTTGATTTGGTCCCTTGAGTGAGATAGCTAATCGCAAAGGAGTATTAAGATAGCAATTCCCTTTCCTATTCCTCTATTGTCTACCATTTCATACTCTTACTCCACAATACTCCTATATATAAAATAGCGCATTCCGCCCCAAATACCTATCCCGCCCTGTACATTTGATTTGACACGTGTATAAGAGGAAAAAGGCCCTTGATTTTGTCTATTGTACTCCAAAGTGCGCCAAAAATCGTAATGCGCCTCATCAATGGTACTCCATTTGAGGGTAACCGTATCCCCTACTTCATATAAAAAACGAGTGGGGTCTCCGGGCTTGGTATCAGCTCCTTCCGGTTTGGGTAATCTAAAATCAAGTCCTTCTTCAGAAAATAATTTATCCGTAAAGACCGAGCGTGAAGCGGTTTGAAATCTCCCCTGATTCACTTTGGCAAAGTACCTGTAATAATGGAGGCCTTCCGGCGGATCAAGTGAGGCTTTCATCTCCCTATAGGACGAGTCTACACCAACAACAGGCAGATAATACAAGCTATCCAACTCGACAGGCTCCGGTATGGTGGTCTCCGCCTTTATAGTATCACCGCCAACAATCGCATTCAAATAATATGTACCCTTTTCCTCGACGGGTATGTTTCTCATCAAATCAATATAAAAACAGAGGTCAGCTGACTCGAAAAGCGCGGGATTCACTCCCAGTTGCCTGGCAAGTTGTTCTCTCAAAAGAACGGGTAAATCTTTTAAACACACCTTTTCCAATTCATATCTGTTGCCGGAATAAACGACATATACTTCCGCGGCGTTGATAAAGCTTTTCGCAAAATCTTCCGTCGACAACTTGCTAAAAAAGGGAAAAGAATAACTGAGTATCACATAAGGCGGCATCGCCCCTTCCCCTTTTTCGACATACCCTTCGACCACAATTTCCTTTGCATGCTCTACGGGAGGCGGGATGACTTCCTCCTCACAGGACATCCCCAACAAAACGATTATAATCATTGACAACCATGAAGGGTTCAGCAAAAACTCTAATATCCATTTCATTCTAATTACTTTTAATGCACCAAAACACATATGACCTTTGTGGGCTATTGAGCCTGCCCTTTTACTAAAATTCAAAATTCCAAGCCACAGATGGGATAATTGGGAAGATGGTCACCTTATAGGCTTTTGCCTGAAACTCCCCGTTCGCATCGCCTGTAGACAAGTCGTAATAAATAAAAAGCGGATTCTTTCGATTATACACATTGTAAATCGAAAACACCCAGGCATCTTTCCATTTCTTACTCCTATGCTTAGGCTTGAACGTCGCCGCAATATCGAGGCGGTGGTAGGCCTCGAGTTGCGCACTATTTCTCGGTCCATAGCGCACATTGAGCTCCCTATCCAAACGGTACAAGCTCTTCAGCGGAGTGTAGCGTTTGCCCGAGCCATATACGAATACCCCACTGAAATTCCATTGATCATTGAGCTTATAACTGGCCACAACAGACATATCGTGCAATCTATCGTATACGGTCTTAAATGATCGTCCTTCTTCGATTTCCGGAAAGGTTCGCTCTGCCCTGGATAAGGTATACCCTAGCCATCCTGTCCAATTCCCGGATTGTTTTTTGACGAAGAGTTCGATGCCATACGCTTGTCCCTTTCCGAAAACGAATTCCTCTTCCAATTCATGCTCAAAGTTGGGTACATAGTATTCGGCATAGTCGATTTGCCCCCCCATGCTCTTGTAGTACCCTTCGATAGAAGTGGTATACTCGTGGTTCAGAAAATCCTCGAACACTCCTAAAGACAGCTGGATTCCTGTCTGGGGTGGTACGAGTTCGGAACTGGGCACCCAAACATCTATGGGTAAAGTACTGGTACTATTGGAGACCAGATGGATATATTGGTTTCCGTATGAAATAGCTGATTTCAAGGATGTGTTAGCATTCAGGGTGTACTTCATACTCAATCGGGGTTCCCATCCTCCATATGTTTTGACGATTTCCCAATCCTTGTACGTTCGGCCTGTAAGATTAGACGTATAGGGTCCGATATGATTAAACATACTGTACCTCAATCCTGCATGCACTTCAAAATCCCGGGTTACCGTCCAATCATCTTGTAAATATACTGCAGATTCTACCGCGTACTTGGGGGCAAAAGGCGAAGAAACTTTCTGTCCCCCCTGGTTAAAGCTCAAAGTCCTAGGCGAAAGCCGGTGATACATACTTTGGAGTCCAAATTTTATCGTATTGGTATTGTTCCAATAAAATTCAAAATCGGATTTAAGTGTATAGTCCAGGACTTCACTGGAGAGTGTGAAACTGGCGTTCTCCTGAGCTGCTCCTTCAAAATCAAATCTATAATTGTTAAAGATACCGGAGAGATTCATAAAAAAACGATCATTGAACAGATGGTTCCAACGGATGGTGGAAGTTGCATTGCCATAAGGGAAGTTAACGCTAAAAGCTTGCTTTGATGATTTATAACTAAAAACATCCCGTCCAAAATACCCGCTGAGGTAGAGTCTATCCCGGTCAGACAGGGTATAATTTACCTTGGCATTAAAATCGTAAAAGTAGTAATTTGTCCCTTTAAAATTGTCTCCTGTCAAGAAAGGTTGGACGATATCCAACACATAGGTACGGCGGCCTGACAATACAAATGAGGCTTTATTCTTGACAATAGGACCTTCGATATTGAGTTTTGAGGAAATCACCCCAATCCCTCCTTTCACATGAAAGGATTGATTATTGCCATCCTTCATTCGCACATCCAATACGGAGGACAGCCGCCCCCCGTATTTTGCCGGACCTCCTCCCTTATGCAATGTGATATTTTTTACTGCATCTCCATTGAACACAGAGAAAAAACCAAGCATATGGCCGGTGTTGTAGACCACCGCCTCATCCAATAAAACCAGGTTTTGGTCCGGTCCTCCCCCTCTGACATAAAGCCCCGTGCTCCCCTCTCCTGCTGACGACACGCCGGGCAAAAGCTGGACCACCTTTAGGATATCAGTCTCCCCCATCAAGACGGGCAGTGATTTAATCTCATTCATGGGAAGCTCGACCACTCCCATTTCCGTCCTTGAGATATTGGCGTCTTTCTTTTTCGCCTCCACAACGACCTCCTCGATGCGGACACCGGAAGACAAATTAAAATTGATACGTTGATCGGAGCTAAGATCCAATATCACCTCCTGGTCTTCATAACCTAGATAAGAGGCTGTCAGGGTGTGGCCCCCTTTCTCCAATCGCATCGAATAAAACCCATAATCATTAGTAGAGGCTCCAATCTGTGTATTGTTCTTGTCGTAGACATTCGCACCGATGAGGGTCTCCCCTGTCGAAGCGTCTTTGACATATCCACTTACGGTATACACCTGCGATTGTCCTACAGACACCACCCAAAAGCAAAGTATTACCCACAAATAGTTTTGCATATAAATCTCTTTTTGTTTGCAAAACTATAACGCCATCAATTGGCCCTGCATTATAACAGACCAAGTACTTCTTTTAATCGACCAAGGGCATGGCAACGGACGAATCCCAATCATCCATCGCCTGATATCAATAAACAGACACTATCTGGCCTTCCATCCTACTATAAATAGAATAAACCCAAAAAGCACTCCCCAAAGCGAGGATATCAATCCTCTCCTGCCCCATATTAACCATGCAATTAAAACGCCAATCAAAGAGAAGAAAAAGCCCAACAGGAATCCCAGAAATGTGAATCCCGAGCTACGTGATGGCATATTGGCCAATTCGTAATCGCCTTGGCTCATTCGGTACCGGATATCTGCCTTTGCAAAACGGTAAGCCAATTTTTGTTTCATTGTCAAATCCACTCCATAGATGGCTTCAAATTCTTTTGGGGAATAACGAAGCACATCACCGAGAGTAAAAGCTGTCTCAGCATGAAAGGGCACCCCATAGAGGCTCTTCACCTCAGTGTTCAACACCTTTTGCTCCGGAGTGATATGTGAATGTACGGCAAAGGCTCCTGTAGAGCAAACAACGCTTAATAAAATAACATAGAAGAATGAATAAACAACTTTCATAAGATACGTATTTTAATGAAAAAATGAATTAGTTTCTTCCCGGAGTATAGGGCAATCTATAGGCCTCCAACCTGTCATTGAGTGTCTGGACGGCGGTTCTAAAGGCCTTTACCCTTTCCATTAATCCCGGCATTTGAGCTTTTAACAACATCAGAGATTGTCGATGCGCTTTAAGAGGAGTGCCATTGTATCCACCTTGAAACCAGCGCAACGTACCGAGTCGTTGTAGCGGGGACAATACGTCCGGCAGATCCAATCGCCGCTTGACATTATCCCCATAAAGTGCCTTCCTGATCGCCTTCTGCTCATCGACCAATTGCTCGTATTGGCGATAAAGTGAGCTATCCACCCTTCCGCCATTAGACAAAGCTCGTGAGATGAATTGCAACCCCTTATTCGCTTCTCCAAACATTCCCTGAATAGCTCCCCCCTTTCTGACCAATTCAGCCAATTCCGCCTTGAACACATCCCGCTCCTTGACATCTACAGGTAGAGAAGGCCGGTCTATCGGTTCTACTGTCAATGCTTGTCTTTGCGATACCGGCTTCCAATGCCCATCGGCCAAGAGATAGAGTTGCGCAAAATAATCACCCGCCGGGACCAATGCTCCATGAGGAGGCGGGTTAAAAGGATTGGAAGTATCGTACGGCTTCAATCGCACCGGCTGCATCGATGGAAAACGCATATCCCAAAACATACGATGAAGCCCCTTGGACAAATCGCCCTTGACCTTGACGATTTGATTGCCCTCAATATCCGTTATAACGGCCCATAGTTGAGGTATTTTTTCATTGAGTTCTTTATCATAAGCGTCATAATCCGGGAATGGCGTATCCTTCCATTCCCCAAGTGCTTTCTTCTCTTCCTCCTTTCGCTTTTCCTTCAAGGACTTAAATCCCTCCTTTACGTAATAGGTCAATATCGCTTTGGGGCCGAGGTTCTCCCCATTATACATTCCGTCACCTTGAAACGCCTTGCCGGGCAGTCCCAGCGGAGTGTCTTCTTCGTATTGGTAGGCCTTGCGTATTGCGAAGAGATAAAAAGAATCCTCGACCGCTTCTTTTAAATGCCTCAGACTCGAATAATCATCCAGGACATAAAATCCCCTGCCAAACGAGGCCAATACCAAATCATCCTCTCTCTTCTGGATGGCCAAATCCCTTATGGCGATGGTCGGCAGTCCTCCTTTCATGGCCCGCCATTTCATACCTCCATCATTCGAGAAATACACCCCAAACTCGGTCCCGCAAAACAATAAATCAGCATCCTCATGATCTTGTACGATGGCAAATACCGAGCCCCTCTCCGGGAGTCCTGTCGTTATCTTTTGCCAGGAAATACCAAAGTCCTCACTCTTGAAAATATAGGGTTTAAAGTCCCCGTACTTGTGATGGTTAAACACGGCATAAATAGTATTCTTATCAAACGAGGAAAGGAGCAAGTCATTGACATATGAGCGGGATGGGGCCCCGGGCACTTGCTCGATTTTCCTCCAATGCTTCCCACCATCCACCGTCGTCCAAATGAGTCCGTCATCCGTCCCAACCGTTAAGATATCACCATCCAAAGGGGATTCGTCCAATGCGACTATCTCGCCATAAGGCGATGTAGAGCGATTTTTGGCCACTGCATCCACACTCCATATCCGTCCCATGACCTTCAGTTTGTTCCGGTCGATATGAGTCGACAAGTCCTCGCTGATCTCTTGCCAGGAACTCCCACGATCGTCACTCCGCAACACTTTATTGGCCGCAAAATACAATCGCTTAGGATCGTGGTGGCTGATAATAAAAGGGGCATCCCAATTCCACTTATAAAGGGGTTTATTTTCCTCCGGTAGGGGCTGAATAACGACCTCTTCTCCTGTCTTGCGATCAAACCGTACTAATACCCCATATTGAGAAGAAGCGTAAACGATATCGGGATTTGTAGGATCCACCCTCGGCTGAAATCCATCGCCACCATGTACGATGTACCAATCCCTGTTTAGTATCCCGTGTGCGGTAGGAGTTCGTGTAGGGCCTCCTAAAGAAAAGTTATCCTGCGTCCCACCATATACTTTATAAAACGGATAGTCATTGTCCAATCCGAGTTTATAAAACTGGGTGACGGGCAAATTGTCTTTAAAACTCCAACTTCTTCCATCGTCGTAAGTCTCATAGACGCCTCCGTCACATCCCACTCGCCAATGCTCCGGAGCATGAACATCTATCCACATACAATGATTGTCGACGTGTTTGTACCGCTCGTTAACTTTATGAAAACTTCGACCTCCATCCTCGCTAACATGGAGCCAGGTATCCATCCCGAAAATCCGGTTTTCATTCGTGGGATCGATATAAATCTCTTGATAATAATTGCCACTGGTATTATACTTGCTTCGCCTGGACCATGAGTTGCCACCATCTGTAGAAACAAAAAAGCCTCCTTTTCCGCGAGCCGCTTCAATTATGGCATAAATTCTGTCAGGAGCGGACGGTGGGATTCCCAGTCCGATTCTACCCATATCTTCCGTAGGAAGTCCCCCCTTTAGTGGGTGCCATGTTTTTCCTCCATCTTCTGTTTTATATATGCCGGACTTAGGTCCGCCACCGAGGTAGGTATATACATGCCGCCTTCTCTGATATGCAGCGGCATAGAGAATGTTATGGTTGCGCGGGTCCATGACGATATCATTCACTCCCGTATGCTCATCGATGGCAAGTACTTTGGACCAATGCTGTCCCCCATCTTCTGTCTTATAAACCCCTCGATCACCCCCTTCCTTCCAAAGTGGACCGATGGCCGCTACATAGACGACTTTAGAATCCTCCGGATCGATGACAATACGTCCGATATGTTCGGATTGTTTAAGTCCCATGTTTTTGAAACTCTTGCCACCGTCGACAGACTTGTACACTCCATCACCATAATCGACACTGCGCTGATTATTGTTTTCCCCTGTCCCGACCCAAAGAGTAGATGGAGCACTTGGATCTATCGCCAAACACCCGATCGAATGAGAGCCGTAATGATCGAATACCGGCCGGAAGGTCGTCCCATTGTTGGTCGTCTTCCAAACCCCACCCGCAGCACTTGCGACAAAATACACCTCCGGATTGTCGGGATGAACCGCAAAGTCAGCAATTCTACCCGACGTAATAGCCGGACCGATAGAGCGAAACCGCAAGGCATTGACCGAAAGCTCCTTTGTACTATCTTGTGCTAAAAGAGAAGACCACACCGGAAACAATGATAGCCATAACAGAGAAATACATTTGGAAAAGTTCATATACAGAAGACCCTTTAAAATTTCTTTAGAAAAACACAGGTACCGATGAGCACATCATCAGCTAACCACCCCCAAATGTAACGAAGGAAATCGGATTCACCGGACACAAACCAATTAATTTTTATACTCCTGCCGAATTAATCGTGTTCTATAGGTCTTAATGCAAGCATAGCGTCTCAATTCTATCCAAAAAAATACCAACTCACCGGATTCAGAGAAGTATCCCTTTTAAGATGAAAATCTTCATCGATTGTTGTATTTCCGACAATCCCCCTTCTGCATGTTTGGGGAAGGAACGGTGAAGCCAAAGCATGCTTGAAAGCATTGTTTGGAGTATGAAATGGTGGGCTATAGGCCTTAGGGCATGACTCCTTCCCAATGCGGCCAATATACCGGACAACTTCGCCTCATATTCCTTTCGGCGCTGTACAAATATTGACAATTCCTCTGACGGCAAGTGCCTCCATTCGTTATTGAATACCGTTATAGAAACGGGATCTTCGAATGCCATCTGAACATGAAAATCAATCACTTTTTTTAATTGTTCCAAAGGAGAAACCTCCT
This sequence comes from Saprospiraceae bacterium, assembly GCA_027080725.1. Lineage (GTDB taxonomy): Bacteria > Bacteroidota > Bacteroidia > Chitinophagales > Saprospiraceae > JALSTN01. The sequence continues at coordinate 25,481 of JALWRC010000104.1, read as the reverse complement.
GACTCAAGACCTCCTCTATAGCCCGTTCAAACCGGGATGCGACTAAATCACAAATTGAGATTAAAATTTCCTCCTTGTGTCTGATGTGGCTGTAGAGGCTGGAAGGCTTCAACTGCATCGCCTCGGCGATATCTCTCACCGAAGTCGCCGGATAGCCCTTCTTCTCGAAAAGCAATGCAGCAGTGCGGTACAGTTTTTCTTTAATTTTCATACAAGGGACTATACATCAAAATCCACCTTTACCGTCTCTGACGCCGGAAATGCTTGACAAGTCAGGATATACCCCGCATCGATTTCATCTTGATCCAGACTATCTGCACGCTCCATTTTGACCTCCCCTTCCATTACCTTTGCTTTGCAAGTACAGCATATACCCGCCTTACAGGCATATGGCAAGTCGAGATCATTAAGCAGACCGTCATCCAAAATCGTCAACCTCGGATCTACTTCTAACGAAAAATCATCTCCATCCAACTCTATGATAAGCTTAACTTTCTCAAGTGTGGGCTTTACTTCAGCACGGGCGCTTGCCTTAGCTGCGCCTTTCTTTTCACCGGCAGGTGTAAACAATTCATACTTAAGCGCCTCCTCCGGCACCCCAAGTTCCTTCAATGTATCTTTTACCTCCACTACCATTTCACCCGGGCCACACGCGAAGAACAGGTCTCCTGTTGACGGGTCAAACAAGCGTCCCGCCAGTTGCCTCACTTTTGCTGCGTCAATTCTTCCATGAAATAGCGGAGAAGCCGCCTGTTCCCTAGAGAAGAAATGATGAATACTCAAGCGACCCAGAAATTGATTCTTCAACTGTTCGAGTGTCTCCCGGAACATCACATCTTCCGATGTTTTATTGCCATAAAAAAGTATGAAAGAAGCCGTTTCAACAGACATGAGGGTATGCTTCAAAATCGACATTACCGGAGTGATACCACTTCCCGCTGCAAATGCGACATACGACCTATGCCCATCTTGAATGCCGCCAGGCAGGGTAAAATTACCTTGTGGGGGCATCACGCGCAATGTGTCCCCGGGCCGGAGCTTTTCATTTGCAAATACAGAGAATTTCCCTCCGGGAACCCTCTTAATCCCTACTTGCCAAACGCTCTCTTCAGGGGCAGTGCAAAGCGAATAGGCCCTGCGCACGGGTTCTCCGTCAATATCGGCCTCCAGGGTAAGGTATTGCCCGGCCTTATACCCAAACACCTCCCTCAAAGCGTCCGGGACATCAAATGTTATCAGTACACTGTCCGGGGTTTCTCTTTCCACCGACGCAACACTTAAAGTATAAAATTTACTCATACGAACGATTGTTTGTTCGCAAAGGTATGGAAAATATAGCTTAGTGTCTACGATTTCATACTACCCCATCGCTATAATCTCTTTATCAAATAAAAAGAGCACCTCAATGAGATGCTCTTTTCTGAATGAGTGCCTCCACATCATCCAACAATTATGAGAAATTACCTAATGCTCCAAGAAAAAAATGACTGTCTATATCTTCACAAAACGCTTGGTACTCTGTCGCTTGTCACTATTCAATCGCACAAAATAGATACCTGCCGGATAGCGATGCAGAGGAAGGGTCAACTGGTGTTTGCCTGCTGAGAATTTTTTAGCAGCAAGAACATCCAACTCACCTCCCAATTCGTTAATCAGGCTTATCCGCACAAAGCCCTCCTCCGTCTCAAAGGTCAATTTTGCATAGTTATTGGCCGGATTGGGCGAAATATCCATCTCAAAAGGAGCGAGAGTAATTACCGGATCGTCCGTCGCTGTAGGAGTACATCCCTTGATCACCGGGACGTACTGGAAGTCTTCATAAAGGAGGGATTTCACCTGGTCCTCTCCCACATCAAACCAATCCATCAACACAGACCCGTAAATCGAGCGAAAATCGAACTGTAAGGGAACGGACTCTCCACGACCAACATTATCGCTGATTTCAGGATTGTGCCCTAAAATAGTTGGGTTGATACAGGTACCAAAGGCAAACAATGCTACAGCATCACCATGGTCTGTTCCGAGACTGGCGTTGGACTTTATGCGCCGGCCAAACTCCGAATACGTCAACCCGACCACCCTTTCACCAAGCCCCTGAAGGTTGAGGTCATCTTGGAAGGCGCCAATCGCATCGGACACGGTTTTCCAAAGGTTTGCATGCGTCCCTTGGGTAACATCCGAACTGTCTACCTGTGCAGAGTGGGTATCAAATCCACCCAGATTAACGACATACACTTTGGACTTCAGTCCACCTGATATTAGATTGGCCACGATCTTCAAACTTCGTGCAAGGGTATTGTCATCCTGATATTTGGAAGAGAGGTTGGTGCCCTTTTCCATTGCAGCCTGCAGGACGCTGGAATAGGCGTTACTTTGCCGGATGGTACTTCTGACATACTCGAGCTCATTGCCGAAGCAATTATTAGGGATATAATCCCACTCTCCTTCGAACAGCTCTCCACTGCGTCCGGAGCCATTGAATGCCACACTGTAATTGGCGATAAGCCCTTGACAGGTTTCTGAGGCGGTGGAGCCTATGGACACGGCAAAGGGATCGGGTTTTTCAGGAGTTGGGTAATTGTTGGGATAATCCGGGTCATTGACCGCAAAATATCTACCCAACCACCCCGTTGTTTCATCCACATCTGCAGCAGATCCCGTTTGCCAAATATCCGTCGAACGAAAATGGGATCTATTTTGATTTGGGTAACCGACAGACTGCATGATGTTGAGCTGCCCCTCCTTCCAGAGGTTTTGCATCTCTGTCATTGCCGGATGCAATCCTACACCGTCTTGCAACGAAAGCACCTTTGATTCCGGAATCAAAATATTGGCGCGAGCCTTTGATAAATTAGAGTATTGGTCCAAAGGGATAAGCGTATTGAGCGTGTCATTGCCCCCTCTTAGTTGGACAAGGACCAACACTTTATCATTGTCCGCACCAAACATCCCGCCAAAAGCTGATCGGGCGATTGCTGAGACACTCAAACCATTTAAGAACATCGGCAAGGTAAGCAGGGAAGTCGATTTTATAAAATTTCTTCTTTTCATTTTAATAAGTTTTAGTCTTCTACAAATTTTAAAAGTACTGTTGCTCGCAGATCCATGCTACATCAATTGATTCTCCGGCATACTCAAAAGGACGAGCAACACCGCTTGCAATCTACCCAGAACAGCTTTGCGTTTGTCTTCATTGGCCGGATCATCCAAATAGTCTCCATATTCTTCGGTCCATTCGTAGTCCGGCAGACCGGGGATTAACACCTCTGACTTGAGGTAGTCGTATTGCTCTTGAGTCAGAGGATAGGACATAAACAAAGAGGCCAGGGTCTTTATTAATGCATCGGGATTTTCCGGAGCGTCAAACTGTTCGATCAACCCGAGTAAATCCAACATATAACCCTTTTTCAAGCCTCTTCCCCTGACTTTTCCCTTTACAAACGCATCATTCACATCTTTGCGAAGATTTAGAGAAATGGAGTTCAGCCAATATCGATAGTATACGGGTTCTTGATAATAGGCTTGCCATCCGGCAACACTGGGAAGGAAGAACATGGCTTGCTCCATGTTCCTCAAGGCACGAGCCAATACACTCCAAAGTATGTACTTCTGAACTGTTTCTTTAGGGACCGGAGCGTTACCTGTCCTAAATAATTCAAAGGTATAATCCATTGGGCTTTTGACCATGACTCCGACATTGCACTCGGCATAGAAATGTTCACTTTCCAGAAGGGCTCTCAAGGCCGGCGCTACGTGGTAGTTATTGTCGCGTAATATCTTTGCCATTGGCTCGATGACATTCATTTCCACTTCATCGGTGATTGCTGAATTGACATACCAGATATAGAGTTGACGGCAGAGGAAGCGGGAGACTTCATCTTGCTCAAAGATAATATCGATTACCCTTTCATATTCCTTATCCCCGAGGTTAGGTATCGTTGCATTGTTAAAATGACCGGAAAGTTGCTTGGTACCGGTATCGTGTTTTCTGGAATTGAATTGCACCATCCCTCTCCGCCGATTGACCGTCCATCCCGTCAAAGCACGTGCCAGTTCCTGAATATCATTTTCGGTGTAATTGGTATAATCTCCAGGAGCGATGAGCGGACCCTTTCCGATTGTGAAGAGCTCCAACACTTCTCTCGCATAATTTTCATTGGGGGACTTGGCCGTATTTTCATTGCCATTGAGATATTCGAGCATCGCTGCGTCGATGGTGATGTCCTTCATGAGCTGCTTAAAATCCCCCAAAGCATGTTTGCGCAAGGTGAGCAGATATTGGTATTTGACTTCAGGGGAAAAGATATTGGAAACTACGAGGTGATTGTGCCAAAATAAGATGAGTTTTTCTATCACATTGATGGGTTTATCCACCATTTGACCTATGGCCCAGGTGCTTAGAGAGGCGTTGCGTGCAGGAAGAAGACCTTTTACATCCCGGGTTACCGGTTTGCCCACCCATGTCTCACCAATCGGAACTTCAGGGTCGTCTTTGAAGTAATAATTGATCGGCAAAGCAGGGGCCGGCTGGGGGGCGAATAATGCGTCAAGCGTCTTTTGAAGACCTTCCGTAACACTCTTCTTAATCTCCTGATAGGTGGGGCCAAAAGTGGTTCGTTTCAAGAGATGAGCCGCTTCTTTCCAACTCCATGTTCCGGAGTATTTCGTCAACCCTCCTTCAATTGTTGTCTTGCCGGCATCGCTTTGGGATGATTGCTTGAGTAGAACAGTTTGTGTTGCCATGTTATTACGTTTTATTGATAAAAAAACATTGATTAGACCGGGCGAAGGACTTAAGGTTTAACGCCCCATTGATGTCTCCGACAAATCAAATATACTCCTAATACGACATCAGGTATGAAATGGTTGGCCATTGGGGAAGTGAAAACATTATTATTCTCGCGACCGACTATACCATAAGCTTTTATGAGCCAATAAAAAAGCCGGAGCAATGCCCCGGCTTTATATTATCTCCTATTCTAACTTCAATCCCTTCTAAAACCGCTCCAGCATCGAAAAGAAGTAAGCGGATTCAATCTCGGCATTTTCGTCACTGTCCGAGCCATGTACGGCATTCTCGCCCATATTGGAGCCGTATTTCGCCCGAACGGTCCCTTCCGCCGCTTCTTCCGGATTGGTCGCGCCGATAAACGTTCTAAAGTCTGCAACAGCATTATCTTTTTCGAGAATAGCGGCTACAATTGGTCCGGAAGTCATAAAATCCACCAATTCGCCAAAGAAAGGGCGCTCCTTATGCACCGCATAGAATCCGCTTGCTTGCTCTTTTGTCAATTTAGTAAATTTCATTGCGATAATTTTAAATCCCGCCTCATTCATCATCTGCAGGATATTGCCGATATTTCCCGCTCTAACGGCATCGGGTTTAATCATGGTAAAAGTTCTGTTCGTCGCCATATTTCATTCATTTTATTCTTATTAAAAAAAGGAGCGCAAAGGTAATAAAATAAACGATTACGTAGGAACATGTTGTATTTAAGTGTGTATTACAAAATGCACAAAAATGAGCCTTTGCATTGTTTTGTCACTATTTTTGCAGACAACACTTCTCACGTGATTACAACATTGTGCCGGGCAAAAATACCGCCAAAACGGCTTTGGGTGCTTTTATGAACCCTGCACTTCGCTGTCGCTTGTACAGGGCTACAAAGATGACATCCCTACGGGATTGTTTCAGTTTCTCAAATCAAAAAAGTGCAGTTTGTAACACACTGTATTTAGGTGTGTATTATTGGGGCGTACGGCAAGGACGCATCACATAATTACCCCCTATGCAGCATCACTCACAAGAACACCCCTCACATTTATCCGAGTCATACTCCAACTCTAAGGTAGCGTGGTCAATGTGCAAGTCTTCCAATGCGTGTTTGATGCGGCACACCAGTGACTGCGCATCCTCCTGGCTGAGTGGAGAGGTCGGAATCAAGTGCGCTGTAATCGCTACACTGGTAGAACTAATCGGCCAAATGTGCACATGGTGGACATCCTCCAACTCGGACTCTTGCTCAAAGACATCCATCACCGCTTCGTAGTCAATGCGCTTAGGTACTGCATCAATTATCAACCGAAGGCTCTCTCTGAACAAAGACCACGAAGAAGCAAGAATAAATATGACGATAAGTATGCTTATCAAAGGATCCATCAAACTCCAACCGGTATAGTAAATGACGGCGCCGGACACCACTACTCCTAAGGAAACAGCCGCATCCGCAATCAAATGCAAGTAGGCGCCTTTGATGTTAATATCCTTCTCCTTGTCCTTGAAAAACAAAAATGCCGATACCGTGTTAATCACAATCCCTACGGCTGCCACAATCATAACCGGCAATCCGGGTACCGGTTGAGGGGCCTTAATCCTGCCTATGGCTTCGATAACAATAAAAATCACAAGTACCAACAGGATGACTGCATTGATTAAGGATGCTAGAATGGTGGCTTTCTTATAACCATAAGTATATCGCTTTGTAACAGATACGGCGGCGAGTCGCATCCCAATCAGAGAGATGACCAATGTCCCAACATCCGTCAAGTTGTGCCCGGCATCCGACATCAAAGCCAAAGAGCCTTTCCACCACCCCACTCCAAACTCGATAACCGTAAAAAGCAAATTGAGACCGATTCCGATACCAAAGGCCAGATTGATCTTGTCGGGAACAGCCCCATGACTATGGCTATGATTATGATCGTGTGACATATTATGGATGATTTAATTGGGCATCGTCATAAAATTTCATATCTGCCTCTGTCAATAATTTAGTATAAAAGACGATTTGTCCGGTGTGATAGCTAAAGTGTTCCATAACATGTAGCATCATTTTCATAACGGACATATGATAGATTTGGACCTTCTTCTCCGTTATCAAATCTTCAGGCCGGAGCCCCTTAAGTACCTGCTTCATCGCTTTGGATAAGCGCTCCAAACGCGATTTCAATTCCGCTTTTGACAAAAACTGTGTTGTTTCGAACTCCAATTTCCTCTTTCTATGGTCCGGTGCACCCCCGACACCGGAGAGTATGTATTGCTTGGCGTTGCCCTCTAAGTGCAAGATCAAATGCCCTATACTGTTGCTATTCTTGTGGGGGCGCTTCCATAATTGATTCGGCTCCAATATCGAAAGGCATTGGACGATGCGTGGGATGGATTCCTCACAGACAAATTGTTCGAAAGAAGAAGTTAATATCCCGACCATTTGGTTATCTGTACCCGCCATAAATGGATTTTAGACTTTTTTGTAATGACCTTAATGGATAGTGCCCGCTAGAAAATTCTTCGAAATCTTTCATTTCATAAAACTTGACAGCTTTCTGGCAAGCACTAGAGATAAGGTAAAGGTTACTAATAATAACATAAATTTTTCGCACGAGTTCAACCAATCTCCACTTCAAAACGTATGTTTTACGAAACCTCCCCTGGATAACCTAATCACTAAAAACTATAATAGATAGGGTAAAAGCCCGGCCATACGACTTTATATGGAGTAAGGAGGGCTTTAGGTGCTCGCATAACAAGAGTTAAACCTTTTCATATGAACTTCATCAAAACTAAATCTAAAGTACCTTCCGAAAAGTTTTTTTGTCGACAAGCTCAACTTTCAGTAAATTGAGGGGTTCTTAATATAATTCAATATTTGACGTATATTTGTATTCAATATAAAAAGTAAACCATATGATTAGTCTATTTTCTTTACCCGGCGGGATGGAACTGATGCTTATTTTCTTTGTTGTCCTGCTCATGTTTGGCGGGAAGAAAATCCCGGAATTAGCCAAGGGCTTGGGTAAAGGCATCCGGGAATTTAACAATGCCAGATCTTCGATCGAATCTGAAATTAAAGCAGGCATGAAAGAAGTCGAAGAAAAAGCTCCTTCTGCCAAGGACGAGAAAAGTGCTTAAACTTTTTGCAGTACATCTTTTAATGTCTGAGCTTTCCAATTGGTCTCTTCCCATTCATATTCGGGAATGGACTGTCGTGTAATTCCCCCTCCAATGTATAGGCATACCTGCCCATCGAACCACTGCATGCATCTCAATGTAACGAAGAGATGAATTTGTTGGCCCACAGGCCCTGAAAAACCGGTATAATATCTTCTCTGATAAGGCTCAAGTTGGCCAATAAGACGAAGTGCCTCATCACGTGGAAGGCCACATACCGCCGGTGTAGGATGCAATGCCCGGATCACCTGTCCCGGATCGGAGGTCTTGTACCGGAAATCTGTTCTCAAATGCTGTACATTCCCCGCATTCACGGTATGCATTTTCCCTTTTGAAAAGGGGAGTCTCAGTGTATCAAGCCTGTCCTCAATAAAATGTACCACCCATTGATGTTCATCGACCTCTTTAGCGCCCCATTCTGCGGAGGTTTGTCGTATGGGCTTGGTTCCCGCAAGAGCGACAGACAGGAATGCACATTGTCCCTCACTGGTCAACAATGGCTCGGGACTCGCCCCCACCCAAGTACCGGTCTCCGGCAAATGCCATAAAAAGACAAAAGCATCCGGATATTTCTTGACTAATTTATTAAAGACCTTGGTGACGTTCTTTTCTTTGACCTCAACAAGCATTTGCCTGGACAAGATAACTTTTGGAAAGTCGCTGGAAAGCGCGTCAATTCCCCCTTCAATCATTTTAAGATAATCGCTTTGAGACATGCTTAAAATCGCCCCCTTCTCTCCGGATATAAAGCTCCATTCCGGGTTTATATAATGATGGTCTGCAGCGATAAAAAAGGAATTCTCCTCCGCTAAAAACGGAAATACTACGTACCCTTTCTCTTTGAGGTGCGCATCCTCAAAAGGAACGCTTAAGACGGCTTCAGACAAATACATCTCAACCTGCTGCCGGCCGGGCAATCGAAAAACTGCAAACCTGTCTTCGTCAGTAAGATTAATCATCAATGCTATTTTTTAACCAGTCCACAACTTGTCCCCTGATAATCTTACCGGCGGAGGTCCGGGGAAAATGGCTTAGATAATGAATAGACTTCACCATTTCATACTTACTCAATACCTTATTCAATCGACCTAATAGCCGAAGCTCATCTACCTCACCTTCTCGGCCCTCTATCACCAAAATCGCGCGTTGTCCTAGCGCAGAATCCGGCATCCCGGCCACAAAAAACGGGGAATTAATATACGTCGCTATCTTTTTCTCCATTTGCTCCGGATACAGTTTAATGCCGCCGGAATTGATGACATTGTCCTTGCGCCCCTCCCAAATAAAATGTTTTTGGTCCAATAAACGGACAATATCATTTGTATGCAAGTTAGACTGTCCCAAACCGGGGGCATGGACAATGAGACAACCATCAGTGGAAGTGCTAAATGATATGTCAGGCAAAGCCACAAAAACTTGGTTATCCTGCTTTTCATTGATGGCCCGGATAGCGACATGTGTTGCGGTCTCTGTCATCCCATAAGAATGATAGGCTCGATTTCTATACCGGGTTCTCAATCTTGCCTCAAGTTTCCGGGGAATTCCGCCCCCTCCTAGCAAAAGGGTTTTAACTTTACCAAGGTCCCGGCTTCCGGTGAGCAGATTGGCGGCCTGCATCGGGGTCATCGGTACAAAATCAAAGAGCCGGTCCAGCAGCGGCTTGCCTGTGGGTCTTTGGAAATGCAATGTCCACCCATTGACAAAGGTCCTTACAATCATCATCTTACCGGCAATAAATTCGACAGGAAGGCACAGTAGTGTTACTGCCCCTGCACCCAATTCGAAGTAAGCATCCGTCATTAACGCCGAACGTCGCATGACCTCTTTGGACAATTGCATGTACTTCGGTGGGCCGGTACTTCCGGAAGTATGTACATTGACGAATTCATCCTCTCTCACCCAATCCAACACGAATTGGCGGACTTGTTTCTCCCAAGGTGCTACAAACTGTTCCGGGTGGTAATGGACAAGATGAATCCAACCCTCTTGGTCATACATCTTATTCTTCCAGAAAAAATGGGCATCCTTGTGATGGGTACTATTCATTGCCGTTTATTAAATAGTCAGCCCAAATGTATGAAAAGAATGGTTATCTCTTTCCAACAATGCCAAAGAAACGCACCTTAGGTTCAAAGTACCGAAGCCCAAATCACAGTTAGAATAGGCGACATCAATCAATAGACCCCAAAAATGGCATTACCGCTAAGAATAGACACAATACTTTCCAATAGTAAAACAAAAGAGGCCGGAATCTCTTCCGACCTCTTTTACACTTTAACGGTATGTAAATAGGGTTTATTTACCACCGCATTTACCTTCTCCACACTTGCCGTCCTGGCATTTCTTTTCACCTTTAACCATTTTCTTAGCGGCATCCATGGTGTTTTCTGCACCTTCCTTAACGGCCTCTGCACCAGACTTTACTGCTTCGCCTGTAGCCTCTGCAGCTTCTTTCGTAGCATCTGCTGCTGCTTCTGCACCTGCCTTGACAGCTTCGGCACCGCTCTTAACAGCAGCACCTGTCGCTTCTGCTGCGCTCTTGGCGGCATCAGACATTTTCTCTGCAGCTTCTTTTGTTTTTTCTTGTGCTTCTTTACAACTCGTAAAAAATAAGCCTGTCGCAATTAGCATGACGACTGACAAAATAATTGATTTGAACTTCATAATTTGTGGTTTAAAATAATTAATAAAGACAAAAGTATTACTTTTTCTTAACTTTCACTTTAGAAAATCACAAAACTTGCTCAAATTGTCCGTGGCGTCGCCAGAAAGCATTTCAAACACCACTAAAAGTGTTTTCTTTATAACTCTTATCTCACTATGTTTCTCTTAAAACTATCAGATTTATACGAGCAAAAACCCCTCCGGTTTAAGGGCTATTAGTTTCATTTTAATATAGTTATAATTATCAAATAAAAACATATTATTCTTTTGCTAATATGGAGTTTTTAACTACATTTGAGCCTCTTTTTTAAAATGAAAAATAAATTGAAAAAGTATTATGGACAATCCCGATACAACGGTCGATAAAGCCGGCCAACCAAACAACGCGAATGCGTTGAATCAGGTAGTCATTCGTTTCGTAGGAGACTCCGGAGACGGAATGCAACTAACAGGAACACAGTTCTCTGACACCTCTGCAATGTTAGGTAATGATGTTTCCACCTTCCCCAACTACCCTGCAGAAATTCGAGCTCCACAAGGAAGTGTGTACGGAGTATCCGGATTTCAGGTGCACATCGGTCAAAGGGAAATCCACACACCGGGAGACGAAGTGGATGTATTAGTCACGATGAATCCGGCAGCATTGAAGACCAATTTAGAATCAGTACCTAAGGGCAAAACGATTATTGTTGACACCGATTCGTTTGTCAAAAAGAATCTCATAAAAGCGGGTTACGAGACCAATCCGCTTGAAGATGGCTCCTTGGAGAGTTACAAAGTCATCGCCGCTCCTATTACACAACTTACAAAGGAGGCGATATTTGACCTTGGCTTGGACACCAAGAGTATGAATCGAAGCAAAAACATGTTTGCGCTCGGGATGGTCTATTGGATGTTTAGTCGACCGATGGAACACACTTTGAATTTTCTAAAGAAAAAGTTTGCCAAGAAGCCTTTGGTAGTCGAAGCAAACACAAGGGTAATTAAAGCCGGTTATAATTACGCAGAGACGTTGGAGTTGCTACCGACAGCATTCACGGTACTGCCCGCCCACATGGATCCGGGCACGTATCGTATTGTCATGGGCAATACGGCTACTGCTTGGGGCTTTTTGGCCGCCATGCACAACTCCGGTCTCGAGCTCTTCCTCGGCTCCTACCCCATCACTCCTGCATCGGACATCCTGCACGAATTATCCAAACATATCCATATGGGTATTAAGGTATTTCAAGCAGAAGATGAAATCGCGGGAATTGGGTCTGCTATTGGGGCATCATTTGCCGGAGACTTGGCTATCACGACCACTTCCGGTCCGGGTTTGGCCCTCAAAACAGAGGCCGCAGGTTTGGCACTGATGACAGAATTGCCCATTGTCATAGTCAATGTACAACGAGGTGGTCCTTCTACAGGCCTACCAACAAAAACGGAACAATCAGACTTATTGCAGGCACTTTATGGCAGAAACGGGGACAGCCCGTTGGTCGTCATCGCAGCGAGTACCCCGTCCAATACCTTCGACTATGCCTATATGGCTTCAAAAATCGCTTTGGAACATATGACTCCCGTCATTTTACTCACGGATGGTTATTTGGCGAATGGTTCGGAGCCCTGGCGCATAGTTGATATCTCCACGCTTCCGCCCATCAAGCCCAGATTTGCAGAGCCGAACAACCCGGAGTGGAAACCTTACCAACGAGACAAGAGCACTTTGGCGCGAGAGTGGGCGGTGCCGGGTATGCCGGGGCTGGAACATCGCATCGGTGGTCTTGAAAAGCAAGATGTAACCGGCAATGTCTCCTATGACCCGAAGAATCACGAATTGATGACGCGGCTGCGCAAAGAAAAAGTTGAGCGAGTCGCCGAAGATATCCCTCCGTTGAAGGTGGAGGGTGCTCAGGAAGGCGACCTTTTAGTCGTCGGATGGGGCGGCACCTACGGCAGCCTGTTTAGCGCGGTTAAGTACTTGCATGAAACAGGTCACTCCATCGGACTTGCTCACTTTAATTATATCAACCCCATGCCAAAGAATACCGCCGAGGTCTTTGGCAAATTCAAGAAGATTGTTGTTGCCGAATTGAATACAGGCCAATTGCAGTTGGTCCTTCAAGCGAAATTCCCCGAATACCGTTTCTTAAAATACAACAAAATACAGGGGCTTCCTTTCACCGTCCTCGAACTTTCTGAAAAATTCAAACAATTGCTATCTAACCAATAAATCAATAACGTATCATGTCAGATAATACACCAGTTTACACATATAAAGATTTTGCTTCCGATCAAGAAGTGCGTTGGTGCCCGGGGTGTGATGATTATGTCATCCTCCGGTCGGTTGAAAAGGCCCTTCCTCAGATTGGCAAGAAAAAAGAAGACATCGCCTTTATTTCCGGTATCGGATGTTCCTCCCGGTTTCCATATTACGTGGACACTTACGGGATGCACAGTATACATGGCAGAGCCCCTGCCATTGCTTCCGGAGTCAAATTGGCCAATCCGGATTTAAGTGTTTGGGTCATTACCGGAGATGGCGATTCATTGGCCATCGGTGGCAACCATTTCATACATGTGCTCAGAAGGAATATTGATTTAAATATTATTTTATTCAACAACGAGATTTACGGCTTGACAAAAGGCCAATTCTCCCCTACCACGGAATTGGGCCTCCGGACAAAGTCTTCGCCGTATGGCAACACCCAACCGCCATTTCATGTCGGGAGTTTGGCGATTGGAGCCAATGCATCCTTCTTCGCACGAGTGCCGGGTAACAACCCGAAGGCAATGACTGAAGTATTTGTAGATGCGGAAAAGCACCGAGGTACCTCCCTCATCGAAGTCCTCCAAAACTGTGTCATCTTTAATGACGGAGTCTTTGACGATATCACGGATAAAAAGGTAAAAGCAGAATCCCAAGTCTGGGCAAAACACGGGGAACCACTGATTTTTGGCGCGGAGAACAATAAAGGTTTGGTCTTAAAAGGGGGCAAAATAGAGATAGCCGTCATTGGTGAAAACGGGGTTACTCAGGAGGACATATTGGTCCATGATGCCAAGAATCCCGATCCGGTAATGCACTTTATGCTTTCGCGGTTAAAACACCCGATGGTCATGGGCGTCATCCGGGATGCAGAGCGTCTGACCTATGGCCAGCTATTCACCAACCAGGTGGAAGCGGTCAAAGAAAAGGCCAAATACCACGATGTTCAGAGCCTTCTTAACTCAGGAGATACTTATACTATTTCGGACAACTAAATGAACGAGCCATGGGCAATGAAGCTATTATACTGTTTTTAATCGCAGGATTTGTTTTCGTCTTTGGTGCTGTGCTTTTTTCTAAACTAATCTCCCCCAAATGGGATACTCCCCGAAAGTGGGATCCCTACGAATGTGGGGTGGAGACTATAGGCCCCAGTTGGATACAATTCAAGGCCCATTACTATCTAATAGCACTGCTTTTTTTAATATTCGATGTAGAAATCGTGTTTTTGATTCCCTGGGCCGTTGCATTCAAACACATCGATAGTGCACTCCCTTTCATAGAGATACTAATTTTCTTTGTTGTCTTGGGGTTAGGGTTGCTCTACGCACTTAAGAAAGACGCTATAGATTGGGATTAGCCGGCGATTTCATACCATAGAAGTACTGGCATGAAATGGTAGATTGTAGTAGTGGATTTATAAAATGACGTTTTACAAATCATTCGGCAAAGCTATATACTTACAATTGTAAACAAGAGGTAATGTGTGGGGAATCCCACTACCGAAAGGGATAAAAAAGGACAATATGTCAACAAAAGAATCAACCAAAAGCACCTTCCCCGGACAAGTAATCCCGGCGGGGAACGGTGGAAACATCATAGTGGGGTCATTGGACAAATTAATCAGCTGGGGGCGAGCCAACTCGTTATGGCCCTTGTATTTTGGCACGAGTTGTTGTGCTATCGAAATGATGCAAACGGGAGCAGCCAGACACGATTGGTCCCGTTTTGGGTTTGAAGTAGCCCGGCCGACTCCCAGGCAGGCAGATGTAATCATAATCGCCGGTACGATTACCAATAAAATGGCACCGGTGCTGCGACGTCTTTACGACCAAATGGCAGAGCCCAAATACGTTTTAGCCATGGGCGCCTGTGCGATTTCCGGGGGGCCATTCTATTTCAACGCCTATTCTGTGGTGCGGGGTGCCGATCACGTCATTCCCGTCGACATTTATGTTCCCGGCTGCCCTCCCCGTCCGGAAGCCCTACTTAACGGTATGCTACAGCTGCAAAAGAAGATTAAAGAAGAGCGGACGCACGCAGACAATTACCGCAACCCTATTGATGGATTTGACGAAGGAAAAATATAAATCATTGCCCTATGTTAGATAACCAAAGTATAAAAGATATACTCTTCGCTCAAAACGACACCCTTGAATTTAGTGAGGAAAACAGTGCTTTTCTCAACGTTTGGGTCGCACCGGAAGAATTACACTCTTTGGGGCTATTTTTAAGGGATGACCCAAGGCTTCGGTTTGATTATCTGTTCTGTATGACAGGTGTGGACTGGCCTACCGAAGACACATTGGAAATTGTCTGCCACCTCAGGTCCATCCCTCTGGGGCACCAAATGGTATTGCGTTGCAAAACCGGTTCGAGGGACAATCCGGAGCTCGATACCTTGTCCGATATTTGGCCGACCACACACATGCATGAAAGAGAGATATATGATCTGTTTGGAATCCGTTTTAAAGGCCACACCAATCTAAAGAGATTGTTTTTAGATCCATCCTGGGATGGACATCCGCTCAAGAAGGATTATGTTGATGAAGTTAATTTGATTGTTAAATAGATAATTATGAGGACCGGTACGCTTTTTGATCCTATCGAACAAGACCTCCACACGGACGAGTACAAAATAAACATGGGGCCGCAGCACCCAGCCACCCACGGTGTATTGCGTCTAATACTCACCATTGACGGGGAGGTCATCAAAAATGTAGAACCCGATCTGGGGTATATCCATCGTTCCATCGAGAAGATCTGTGAAAGGGACAACTATCGCCAAATCGTGCATCTTACAGACCGGATGGATTATTTGTCTTCCCACATTAACAATGAAGCCGTCTGCTTACTCATCGAAAATGCGCTGGAAATAGAGGTCTCCGATCGCGTCAAAGTCATACGAACCATTTTAGACGAGTTGACGCGTATCTCATCGCATCTCTTGTGGTGGGGTGTCATGGGGATGGATGTCGGAGCACTCACCACTTTCATGTATGGGTTCAGGGAGCGGGAGATGATCAATGACATATTTGAAAACACATGCGGTGCCCGCCTGACGATGAATTACAATGTCCCCGGAGGACTCATGTGGGATATCTACTCCGGTTTTGTCCGGGATACCAAAGCTTTCTTAAAGCATTTCAAGCCTAAACTCAAAGAGTACAATGATCTGCTAACCGATAATATTATCTTCAGAAAAAGAACAGAGGGCATCGGGGTTCTGTCCAAGGAAAGCGCAATAGCTTATGGCGTCACCGGACCTACCATGAGAGGTTCCGGAGTCTCCTGTGATATCCGGAAACTCTTCCCATACAGCGCTTATGATCGCGTAGAATTTGAGGAGATTTTCATGCAGGGAGGCGATACGTTTGACCGCTATCTGGTCCGGATGAAAGAAATGGAGCAATCCATCCACATCATCGAACAGCTTATCGACAATATCCCAGAAGGTGAGACCTTAGAAAAGACGAGAGCAGTCATCAAACTACCCAAGGGAGAGTTTTACCAAAGGGTTGAAACAGCGAGAGGGGAATTGGGGGTATATGTCATCAGCGATGGCAAGAAGAGCCCTTACCGGATGAAATTCCGCTCCCCCGGTTTTTCGAATTTATCCGTAATAAACGAAATTGCCGTAGGGCATAAAATTGGAGATTTTGTCGCTATCATTTCGACATTGGACCTTGTCATTCCCGATATCGACCGATAAACCTACTTTTAAAATACAATACGAATCAGTATGCATGGGACAGAAAGATTTACAGCGGCGGTGCACCAATGGTTGTTAGGGATGTTTTCGCCGGGTGCCGCACACATCGCAGAGATGGTCTTGACCGGGCTGGCTTACCTCGCTTTTTTTGCGGTGGCCGGATTGGCGTTGGTGTACCTCGAAAGACGGATTGCGGCCTTCTTTCAAGTGCGCCTCGGCCCCAATCGCGTAGGTCCGTTTGGCCTCCTCCAAACCGTCGCCGACGCATTGAAGCTAGTAGCCAAGGAGCCCATAGGAACCAAAAAGGCCGATCATTTCCTCTATTCCTTAGCGCCCTATTTCCTCATTATCTCCTCCTTGATGGCGATCTCCGTCATTCCTATGGGGGCGGGTTTCAGTGCCTTTGACATAGATGTTGGGGTTTTCTTTCTAATCGCCGTATCCTCCGTAGGAGTGTTGGGCATCTTAATCGCCGGATGGGGCAGTTACAATAAATACTCCTTAATTGGGGCATTGAGAAGCGGAGCTCAGATGATCAGTTACGAATTGTCCGTTGGGCTTTCTTTGCTCACCATGATTTTATTAGTGGGTAGCTTGCGTTTCTCCGATGTCGTTCAAGCACAATCTGATTATTGGCTCATATTCAAGGGGCATATACCCGCGTTTATAGCTTTTGTCATCTTCATCATTTCGGGAACTGCGGAATCCAACCGGACACCATTTGATTTGGTAGAAGCCGAATCAGAGTTGGGAGCCGGATTTCATAGCGAATATTCAGGGATTCAATTTGCCTTTTTCTTTCTCTCGGAGTTCATCAATATGTTTATCATCTCCGCTGTTGCCGCCACTGTCTTTTTGGGAGGGTGGATGCCATTTCATATCGGAGACCTGGAGGGGTTTAACCACATCATGGATTACATTCCGGGGCCGGTGTGGTTTTTCATAAAAACCGGCTTTATTATCTTTCTGATGATGTGGTTTCGTTGGACCTTCCCTAGACTTAGAATTGATCAACTTATGAAACTGGAGTGGAAGTATCTGCTTCCGCTCAACTTACTCAATATACTCTTGATGGCCTTTTTTGTATGGAAGGGCTGGTATTTATAAAAAACGAAATGTCAAATGGGATACTTCTCTGATATCATACACGGCTTTAAGACCCTCCTCACCGGGATGAAGGTCACGGGCAAATATTTCTTTAACGCTCGAAAAGAAATCATTACCCAACAGTATCCGGACAACCGGGATACCTTAACTTTTCCCGAACGCTTCCGGGGACGGGTAGATATGCCGCACAACGAAAACAATGAGCACCGGTGTACCGGCTGTCAAGCATGTGAAATAGCCTGCCCCAATGGTTCGATAGAAATCATCTGGGACCGGGTCCTCAATCCGGAGACGGGGAAGAAAAAGAAAGCCATCGAAAAGCATATCTACCATCTTTCGATGTGTACGATGTGTAATCTGTGTATTGTGGCTTGCCCGACGGATGCCATCGTAATGACGCACGAATTTGAATTGGCAGCCTATGACCGGTCGGACCTCACTTTTGTACTCAACAAACCCGGCTCGAAATTGATGGCAGGGGTAGAAGAATAAAATCTATACGCATGACTGAAAGAATTATTTTTTACATTTTGGCCTTCATCATGATTGTATTCAGTCTGATGAGTGTTACCTCCACGAAGATTATTCGCTCGGCGATTTATCTGCTTGGTGTGCTTATGGCCACCGCGGGGTTATACTTTTTATTCAACCTCAATTTTCTTGGAGCCATACAATTGACCGTGTATGCGGGAGGCATTATGGTCCTTATTGTGATCGCTATTCTCCTGACGCATCACGTAGGATTTGGCCTACCGGTACCGGACAAAAAACACATGATTCTCGGTTGGTTGGCCGCCATGATAGGCATCACCATCAGCTTCTTTCAATTTACCACACATACGTTTAAACCCAAGATAGGCAACCTCGACGACCGGGTCTCGAAAATGGGTGCCGACATGCTCCATTACGGAGATGGGGGCTTTGTACTCCCCTTCGAGGTGATCTCTATTCTTCTATTGGCAGGGATAATCGCTGCCATCACAATCGCTAAGGGGGGGATTCCGCATTTAAAGAAGCGATTAAAGTCCGGACAACCTACGACGGTTTCTTCTTCAACTAAAAAACAATAAACGAAATGGAAACAGGTATTCAAATAGGGGATGTTTTATTGGTTACGTCGATCATGTTTTTCATTGGGGTGTATGGCTTTGTAACCCGCAAAAACCTGATTGCTGTGTTGATGTCACTCGAAATCATCATCAATGCCGCAGCCATTAATTTTGTCCTTATCAATAAGCTAGTCTTCACTACCAACTTGCACGGCGTCTTCTTCACCTTCTTCATTTTGGCTGTTGCCGCCGTGGAGGTCGCCATTGGTTTGGTCATCATCCTCAATCTTTACCGGCTTAAGGATAGTATAGACCCGGAAGAAATCACCACGCTCAAACACTAAAACACGAACCCATGAATTGGAGTTATACGATATGGATTCCGCTACTGCCATTCCTTTCCTTTGTGATTAATGGAGTATTGTACAACCGTCTGCCCAAGAAGTTATCGGGAGTGATTGGCACCTCTGCTCTCGGAGTGGCAGCCCTGTTATCTTACCTGACGGCAGGACGGTACTTTTTCGGTACTACCTCCGCCGAAGGGTACCAACCCATTTTGGCCTGGCAGTCCACCTGGATGCACATTACGGACAAATTGGCCATAGATATGGGGGTATACCTCGATCCCATATCTATCATGATGCTCGTCGTCGTGACGACTATTTCTTTTTTGGTCCATCTTTACAGCGTGGGGTATATGTCGGAAGAAGAAGGACGCAACAGGTATTTTGCCTGGTTAGGTCTGTTTAGCTTTTCGATGCTGGGACTGGTGCTCGCTCCTAATTTGGTGCAAACCTATATGTTCTGGGAGCTTGTCGGAGTATCCTCCTTCCTTCTCATCGGGTACTACTACGACAAACCTTCGGCAGTCCGTGCAGCGCTTAAGGCTTTTATAGTTACGCGTTTTGCCGATGTTTTTTTCCTTATCGGGATACTCTTGTATTCGTACTATTCGGGAAGTTTCAAATTTGAAGACCTCAACAACATCGCCGCCATTCAAGCCGCCAACTCTTCCATTCCTGTATTTATGGGGCTATCGGCCCTGACATGGGGATTGATGTTGATTTTTGTAGGTGGTGCCGGCAAATCCGCCATGTTCCCCTTGCATATTTGGTTACCCGATGCGATGGAAGGCCCGACGCCGGTCTCTGCTTTGATCCATGCCGCTACGATGGTGGTGGCCGGAGTGTATCTCGTCGCTCGATTGTTTCCGGCCTTCCATGGGTCGGATGACGGTTTTGCCCTTCATGTCGTAGCGGTAGTGGGCACTTTTTCGAGTTTATTTGCAGCCATTATAGCCATGACACAGATGGACATCAAGCGCGTGCTTGCCTTTTCGACCATGTCTCAAATCGGATATATGATGATGGGGTTGGGCGTTTCCGGTTATGGAGAGGAAGGACTGGGATATACTGCCTCCATGTTTCACTTATTTACCCATGCGGCATTTAAGGCCTTATTGTTTTTAGGTGCCGGGGCGATTATTCATGCGGTGCATTCCAATTCGCTAAAGGATATGGGAGGATTGAGAAAATACATGCCGATGACCAACATCACCTTCTTAATCGCTTGCTTGGCGATATCCGGCGTGCCGCCCTTTGCCGGTTTCTTCAGCAAGGACATGATTCTGGAAGCGGCTTATGAGCACAATAAACTCATCTATTTCACAGGGTACATCACTGCCGGTTTGACAGCTTTCTACATGTTCCGGATTTATTTCATGGCATTTTGGGGACGCAACAGAGACTATGACCATAAGCCGCACGACCCGGTTTGGTCTATGAAAATCCCCCTGATTGTCCTGGCGGCAGGCAGCGTCGTTTTGGGATTATTGCCCTTCAATGAATGGGTCACGTCGGACCTTCGTCCGCTCCACATACATTTTGATATGATGATGGCGGCAGCTTCGGTGGGAATTGGAGTTATAGGTATCATCACCGCATACTTGCTGTACAGAAAGCCCTCTGACGCACCGGACAAAATATCCCATTCACTAGGATTCGTGTACAAGACGGTCAAAAACAAATTTTACATGGATGAGCTTTACCTCGGTATCATGCGCGAAGTAATCTTAAAGCGTATTGCTGCACCGGTCGCCTGGTTTGACCGCCATATTGTGGATGGGACGATGAATCTAATCGGCAACACTACCGTAGGTCTTTCGAAGGGGATTAAAAGGATCCAATCCGGGGATTTTCAGGTGTACGCCTTTGGGATTCTGATTGCCGTCATTTTCTTTGTCGTCTTATTCAACTATTTCATACCAACTATCTAATCCAAGTCAATACTCAGGAATATGGATATCTTAACTATACTCATCATCATCCCGACGCTTACAGTCCTCGCTCTAATATTTGCGAAGGGGCAAAAAAGTTACCGTACCATTTCGGCGGTGGGAATGGGAATACAAACCGTTTATTCGATTTATCTCCTGACCCGGTATCTGACAGAAAGAGCTGAAGCAGGTGGGGAAACGATGTTATTCCGGCGCACCGTCGAATGGTTCAAGCCATGGAATATCAACTATGAAATAGGGGTCGATGGCATCTCCGTAGCCATGATTATTCTCACGGCTATTATCACCTTGACCGGAGTTTTTGTCTCCTGGCGAGTGAAAGAGCTCCCCAAGGAGTTCTTCGTCTCTCTAATCGTATTATCTACAGGTGTTTTTGGTTTTTTCATTTCCCTTGATCTGTTTACGATGTTCCTCTTCTACGAATTGGCCGTCATCCCCATGTACCTCCTGATCGGCATCTGGGGAAGCGGCCCCAGGGAATATGCGGCTATGAAACTGACCTTGATGTTGATGGGCGCCTCTGCATTGCTGCTGGTAGGGATATTGGGATTGTACTTTCATTCGCCTATGGTCGAGGGGCATCACACCTTTAGCATGATGGCGATCGCGCAAGCACCAATGGAGCATATGGATCAACTCTTCTTTTTCCCCTTTGTGTTTGTGGGGTTTGCCGTACTAGGAGCCATGTTTCCATTTCATACCTGGTCCCCGGACGGGCACGCATCTGCCCCCACGGCCGTCTCGATGCTACACGCAGGCGTATTGATGAAGATGGGAGGGTACGGCGTCTTTCGGGTCGCACTACTTTTGATGCCTACGGCAGCGCATGAGATCGGGTGGATATTTATGATCTTGGCAGGTGGCGGCATCCTGTACGGAGCATTTGGGGCATTGCGTCAAACCGACCTCAAATATATCAACGCCTACTCCTCTGTAAGTCACCTGGCATTGGTGCTCTTTGCTCTATTGCTCATGGACGTGGTGTCCTGGTCGGGTTCGGTCCTCCAAATGATTTCCCACGGATTGATTACCGCCTTGTTCTTCGCTTTAATCGGAATGGTTTACGAGCGAACACATACCCGCGATGTCACCAAAATGGGGGGATTATTGAAGATTATACCCTTTATTGGGATGATGTATGTCATGGTCGGAATGGCTTCGTTGGGGCTACCGGGGATGAGTGGTTTTGCGGCCGAGTTGGCCATATTTGTCGGAGCATTTCAGCATTCCGGCACACTCGAACGGGTATTGACCATCATGGCAGTCCTCTCCATCGTCGTGACCGCCGTCTATATCCTAAGAGTCGTGGGTAAAATGCTAATGGGCCCTGTCACCAACGAAGCATTCAAGCAAATGGATAAGGCAAGATGGTATGAAAAGACCGCGGCCATCATTCTGCTGGCCTGTATCATAGGTATAGGGGTCGCTCCGGGGGGCCTCTACAAACTCATCAATGAAAGTGTCACTCCATTAATCGAATTGATACAAAAAGGAGCCCTCTAATAACAAATGGCGATTATAAAAACAGAAAAACAACAATCATGAATTGGATAGATATCGTGACTATCATGCGGGACGAATGGAGTATTATAGGAATACTGATACTCTTGCTGGCCGGTGAGATTCTGGTGGATAAAAAGCAGCTTTCGATGCTAATTCCCATCGCCATTGGGCTGTTTGTACTTCACACCGCCATGAGTTTTATTCCCGGTGATAAGGCCACCCTCTTTGGAGGGATGTACCGGACCAACGAGATGATGCATTTCATGAAAGCAATTCTCAATGTGGCTGTGCTCATTATCCTATTCCAAAGTTACGATTGGGTTAAGACTACCCTACTGCCCAATGGCATGGCCAATGCCTTTTACATGTTGCTCTTTGCCGTCTTGAGTGGGATGTATTTTTTAATTTCGGCAGGAGATTTCATCATGTTCTTTATAGGTTTCGAACTCTCGACGCTCCCCATCGCAGCCATGGCAGCCTTCCAGCTCAAGGAAATGCGATCGACGGAAGCGGGTATAAAACTCGTGCTTTTGGCGGGATTGGCCTCCGGAATTATGCTTTATGGTATCTCCCTAATGTATGCCGTAACGGGCACTTTGTACTTTGATGGATTTTTGAGCGCTTATTACCACGAACCGCTTCTGGTGTTCGGGTTTATCCTCTTTTTATCGGGTTTGGCCTTCAAGATTTCTTTAGTTCCTTTTCACTTTTGGGCACCGGATGTGTACGAAGGAGCCCCTATCGCTATCACTTCATTGCTGAGCGTGGTTTCCAAGGCCGCCTCTGTATTCATCCTCATGATACTACTGCTGACCGTTTTCAAGGACTTGAGTGATGCATGGAAGATGGTTTTATATATCCTTGCCGTGTTAACGATGACGATCGGCAACCTGTTTGCGTTGCGACAAACGAATATGAAACGATTTTTAGCTTTCTCCTCCATTGCCCAAGCCGGATTTATCCTTTTGGGCATCCTGGCCGGCGGGGCGGTAGGTGCCGCCACGGTTATTTATTTTGTATTGATATACGTATTCACTAACCTTGGAGCCTTCGGAGTAATTCAAGCGATAAAGGATGAATCGGGGAAGGAGGATATGACGGATTACACCGGCCTGTACAGGACCAATCCTAAGTTGAGCCTGGTCCTGGTACTTGCGTTGTTCTCATTGGCGGGCATACCGCCGGTAGCCGGATTTTTCGGAAAATTTTTCCTATTCTCGGCCGCTGCCGGCAAGGGGTATTACATCCTTCTTATCATTGCAGTCATTAATGTCACGATATCCCTTTACTACTATCTACTCCCCATCAGAGCGATGTTATTGCGGACGAGCGATACTCCCATCCCTACCACCAAATCGGGTAATATGATGCGGATCGGACTCCTCATCTGCGTCGCGGGGATCATGATTTTAGGGCTCTACAGTCCAGTGTACAGTTTTGTGCTCGGATTGACACAATCTTGGCTTTAGACGAGGCAGATTATCTGGTATGAAATGGTACACTACAGGCAGAAAATAACAATGAATTCAGCAAAATAAACGAGATATGAGCATTCAAGCGAAACATCAATTTGGCGAACTGGACGGAACAAGGGTGACGTTTGTGGAGAAAAAAATAAGTGAAGAGCGAAAGAATTTTCTACAGGCTCTGTTAGAGCACAACGGATTTGATGTTCGTATTAAGGAGGAGCCCATAAAAAAGGAAGGGGATCCACTTCTTTATACGGTCGCAGTAACCGATATGACATTTAATCCGGTTATTTGGATTTACCAGCGACGGCTTCGGACACCTGATGGACATATCGTAACACCAGCATTCTGGGAGCAAAAAGGAGAGATCACCAAGCCACAGTACTGGGAGGAGAAATCATAGTCTTCCGGAAATATTTCCCTAAATGAATCCAGATGATACTACCCACGCGATATATATTCAGCGAATAAATGAAATATTTCGTTATATTGATGAGCATTTGAGCGAAGACCTTCCCTTGGCCAAGGTAGCGGAAATCGCCCATTACTCTCCATACCATTTTCATAGAATCTTCAAATATCTCACATCAGAGCCCTTACATGCATACGTCAATCGCAGACGTCTGGAAAAATCAGCATTAGACCTAAGACATAAGAACATCACCATTACTGAGATGGCATACAAGTATGGATTTGGAGATATCACTTCCTATTCACGTGCATTTAAGCGTCATTTTGGGGTCAGTCCGACAAACTATAAATCACGATATCGCAATAAAGTTGGCAAGAAATGCCAAGTAGACAGCAAGAAAAGCCAAAGTTCAACGGAGTACCAACAATACCTTTGCATCATTGATCAACTAATACAATGGATACAAATGAATGCAAAAATCGACATTAAAGAACTACCGCCGATGCATTTGGCATACAGCACTTGCATAGGAATTAAAAACATTGAGCAAGCCTTTCATTCCATACTGAAGTGGACCAATGCCAATGGGTTAATGGAGGAGACCACACGATTTGTAAGAATATTTCATGACAGCTTTAAAGTTACTGCACCCGAAAAGGTCCGTATGAGTGCAGGCGTCCTATTGAGCGGTCCTGCTGTGACGGGAGGAGTAATCAGTCAAACGACTCTAGAGGGAGGGAAATGTATTGTTGGTCGGTTTGAGATCGAACCAAAGGACTTCGAAAAGGCATGGACGGGGCTGTTTATTTGGATGAGTGAACAAGGCTACCTCAAAGCAGAAAAAGACCCATTTGAGGTGTACTACAACGATCATCGCACCCATCCCGAAGGTAAAGCAATCGTGGACTTATGCATTCCCGTCAAATAAAATAGCACCGGGGCAAAAAAAAGCCTAATCAAGACGATATCCTGATTAGGCTTTTAGAAAAAAACCGGCGGCGACCTACTCTCCCATCCTTGCGGATAGTACCATCGGCGCTGGTGGGCTTAACTACTCTGTTCGGTATGGT
>JALWRC010000103.1 GCA_027080725.1 Saprospiraceae bacterium | reverse complement strand
ATGTGTATCAGGGACAGGTATGCGGAGTCCACACACTTTGTGCGATAGCCAAAGTGCTGTGGCGGGAAATGTACACGCTTGGTATGGCGTGCTCCTCTATCTCGTCAGAACCATGCGTCCAGCTTAGAAGGATTAAGACACTCATAGAAGAGTGTGGGCTCGTGGACTATCTCATGTCAGAACCATGCGTCCAGCTTAGAAGGATTAAGACCCTATATATTTTGTAGTATTCGGGGAAATCTTTTTCAGGTCAGAACCATGCGTCCAGCTTAGAAGGATTAAGACATTTTTTTGCATTTAGATGAGGTTGTTATTAGTTGTGTCAGAACCATGCGTCCAGCTTAGAAGGTGAACGAGGGTGTTTGAGCCACGGGGTGGCTCATGCCCGAAGTGAAACGGAGCAACAGCCCCGCAGCGCAGCAAGGAGCAGTATGCGGAGTCCACACACTTTGTGCGATAGCCAAAGTGCTGTGGCGGGAAATGTACACGCTTGGTATGGCGTGCTCCTCTATCCTTGTCAGAACCATGCGTGTTGTGCACGGCTCAAGAAGTCTCTGCAGCCAGTAACTTGTCTTTTTTTCCTGTCTCTGCGTTGCTAAAACAGTCATTATGCTACGGCATAACTCCTGTTTCAGCGTCTTGATACAGATAAAAAATCCGGCGTTCCTGATCGCAACTTATAAGCATGGAGGCTTGTGTGATAAAAAAGAATTATTTTGCCGATAGATGAAGTCGATTTTTTTATGGAATAGCACCGCTATTGCTACAAAAATCGACAAAATATAGCGGCAAAATAGACTTTTTTAGCCGCAATGTTCTATGCTTTTAAGTTGCCTCCATTTACTCCTTGCGCAGTGCACCGATTAGAAGGATTAAGACGATTTCTTGGCTGCTGCCAGGAAATCTTCTAACAGTCAGAACCGTGCGTCCAGCTTAGAAGGATTAAGACATGCTAGTGTTGAATCATCCCCCGACCTTTGTGTTGAGTCAGAACCATGTGTCCAGTTTAGAAGGTGAACAAGGGTGTTTGAGCCACGGGGTGGTTAGTGCTACGGGCAGGACATAACTATGCACATAATCTCGCTCTTTTCCCCTGACTCTGTGTTACTCGAACAGTCACTATGCTAAGGCATAACTCCCGTTCGAGTTCCTTGATTCAGGGTAAAATAGCTTCGCTTGCTGCGCATATTTATTCCTTGCCCGGAGCACTGTGCCCGAAGTGAAACGGAGCAACAGCCCCGCAGCGCAGCAAGGAGCAGTATGCGGAGTCCACACACTTTGTGCGATAGCCAAAGTGCTGTGGCGAAGTAAAGCCGCAATGCTCTGCGGCTCCTTCCTCCGTCAGAACCCTGTGTATCGTCCACAGAGCAACAATCGAGAAGGATGTTGTAAAGCCGCAATGCTCTGCGGCTCCTTCCTCCGTCAGAACCCTGTGTATCGTCCACAGCACAACAATGGAGAAGGATGTTGTAAAGACGCAATGCTTTGCGTCTCCTTTCACCCCCCTTCTCTCTGCGTTACTCCATTGCTCATCACGCAAGCGCTCCGGCGAAGTAAAGCCGCAATGCTCTGCCGCTTCTCCTCCGTCAGAACCATGCGTATCGTTCACAGAGAAGGATGTTGTAAAGACGCAATGCTTTGCGTCTCCTTTCACCCCCCATCTCTCTGCGTTACTCCATTGCTCATCACGCAAGCGCTGTGGCGAAGTAAAGCCGCAATGCTCTGCCGCTTCTCCTCCGTCAGAACCCTGTGTATCGTCCACAGAGCACGAGACAGGGGAAAAATATAGGAGCTAAATCACGATATACCCAACAAAGTTTACCGCACACTGCACATAGATTGCACCGGGACTACCACCTTTGCAATCCTACCTGACATGCTGCAGGAAATGTTAAACACGAAAAACACACACACAAATGATTGGTGCAATAATTGGCGACATTATCGGTTCACAATACGAACGGCATAATATCAAAACAACGGATTTCCCTCTGTACTCCCCAAAAGCTAGATTTACCGATGATACGGTACTGACCATTGCCATTGCGGATTTGTTATTGACGCTTGATGCGAATCCAAACATTTGCTATCAACATGAAGCTGAGATACTAAGACGTTGGGTCAATAAATACCCCCATCGCGGATATGGAGGTTTATTTAAACAATGGGCAATATCGATTTCTTGCCCAAGACCTTATAACAGCTGGGGCAATGGAGCTGCAATGCGAGTGAGCCCGGTAGGTTTTTTTTATGCGACCCTTGAAGACACACTAAAGGAGGCCAAATATTCCGCTGCCATAACGCATAACCATCCCGAGGGCATAAAAGGAGCGCAGGCAACCGCCGCCGCAATCTTCCTCGCCCGCATGGGAGAAAGCAAAAAACATATCAAACAATACATTGAAAACAATTTCAACTACAATCTTTCAAGAAGAATAATAGACATAAGACCGACTTACCGGTTTGATGTCAGTTGTCAAGGCACTGTCCCCGAATCCATCATTGCATTTTTAGAAAGTGATGACTTTGAAAGTGCTATTAGAATTGCCATTTCATTAGGTGGAGATAGTGACACGATCGCTTGCATAACCGGAGGCATAGCCCAAGCATTCTACAAAGAAATAGACCCCAAACTCATTCACTACGCAATGAATAAACTACCAATGGACATGATAGAAATCATCGAAAAATTTGCATCAGCTACCGGTTGGCAATACACATGACCTATAATTAGCATTTCATATTTATCAAAACATTTCAACCCGCTATATGCATCTATTCATCCAATACCCGGAATCCTATCAGCAACCACACTAGAGGGGGCGAAATCACATTACCGTCTTAATTTATTAACCCAAACATATTTACCATGGAATTATTAGCATTTGTCGTTATCGCAGTACTCGCAGCTTGGATCATTTATATCAATGTCTCAAAGAAGAATCCCCCCAAACACCTCTCCGGGCGCATTGGGGGTGGAACTTATAAACAACAAATATGGCGTGCACTCAATGCCATCAGAATGTATTATGACACGGGTATGAGCGCAGATATTACCCAAAACGGTGAAGCAAAATTTCAACCCGTATTTGATTACCGGAATGTTCTAATAGCCAACAAAATGAACATGAACCGGATTTTATTTATGAACCTAATGGAATTTTATGACGACTTAACCCTGCAAACCACTAAAGACTTGCTCGAGCCGATGGAGTATTTCGTCAAAAAAAGGCATTCGCTCTTCCCCAACGAGATCAACGAACTGCAAGCCAAGATCAATAGAAACCGGATTCGACTTCTTCGACATATAGAGCGCTTCATGCGGAGTCAAGAAGCCAATCTCCGGGGTTAGGAGCATCCGCCGTAGAACGGTTTGAAGTTATATTTTCATATCTTCAAAAAGCAGTATATTTGCCTATAGCTCCTACATACTGTTAGTTTGTCCATACATTGTATTACTTTCATCAATCTAATGATTCTGCATGTCTGAATTTGAATTTATTGTACTTTTAATATTGGCCTTATTTAGTGGGGGCATAATCACGTTTCTTGTCATGAAGGCCAACAGGATCCCCTTAAAGACGCATGAAGCATTAAAGCGGCAGCTCGCCGTCACCGAAAATGATCTTAACAATACCAAAAGCTCCAACAATACCCTTCAAAACAGAATCGCAGCTGTACAAGCTCAAAACACCAGCCAACAATCACAATTGTCTGCACTTAATACGAAGATGGAATTACTACAAGACATGTTATCCCAAAAAGAGACACAAACTCAGCAATTTCAAGGCGAAATAGAGAACAAAAACGATAAAATAATCCACCTCAACAACTTGTTGAGCAAAAACCAAGCACATTTTGCTGCATTGAAGGAACGAATTGAAAAACAACAACAAGACTTCGATAAACTGAGTAAAAAATCACTGTCTGAATTTGAGAATATCGCATCCAAACTCCTTGAGGAAAAGGCCAAAACCTTCGAAAGCAAAAGTGAAGAAAATATCGGCAAACTACTCACTCCACTTCGGGAAAAAATCAAAGAATTTAGCGACAAGGTCGAAAAATCCCAGATGGAAAGCGTCAAAAGACACAGTGCGTTGGACAAACAACTCGAAGATCTTCGCACCCTCAACCAACGCCTCAGTGAAGATGCGACCAATCTCACCAAAGCACTAAAAGGAGACAGCAAAATGCAAGGCAATTGGGGAGAATTAGTGCTTGAAAGGGTCTTAGAAAAATCAGGACTGACCAAAGACCGTGAATATTTCGTCCAACAATCCGTAACCAATGAAGACGGCAGGAGGTTAATTCCCGACGTTGTACTCCATTTGCCCGACAACAAAAAAATGATTATCGATGCTAAGGTCTCCCTCAAGGCATACAGCTATTTTGTCAATGAGGACGACGATTACAAAAGAGCGACACATATAAAAATGCACATTGCCTCATTGGAGAAGCATATAGACCAATTGAGTAAGAAAAATTATCAACAACTGTATGACATCCAGAGCCCGGATTTTGTCTTGATGTTTATCCCTATCGAAACGGCGTTTGCAGCTGCTGCTAACCAAAAACCTGAGCTCTACGGCAAGGCTTTTGATAAAAACATTATTATTGTGACCCCTTCTACCCTCCTGGCCACACTGAGAGTGGTTGATTCGATGTGGAAGAATGACAGACAGCAACGCAATGCCATAGAGATTGCCACCAAAGCAGGAAGATTGTACGACCAGTTTGTCGCCCTGACCGGTGAGATTGAGAAAATGGGTAAAAACCTGCAAACTATCCAAAAAACATATAACCGTACATTGGTCAAACTAACAGGCAAAGGCAACCTCCTAAAAAAAGTGAGCGATCTAAAAATATTGGGAGCCAAGGCTTCCAAAAACCTATCTCCCACTATGCGACAAATGGCCCTTGAAGAAGAATAACCCTCCCTGACATGAAACACAAAATAAACCGTGAAATATACAAATTGGAAAACCGCTATCCGGAAGATCAGCTGATAAGTTCCTACACGGATTTCAAAAAGCACCGGGCAGCTCTCCCCTATTGTCAATACAACCCCAAGGTCATGCAATCCCTCATCGATTTGACCTACGAATTGTGGGATAGCGACCAAAAAATCAACCGGTTCTCTCTTTTGGAAAAAGCACATACCTATTTCAAAAAGGCGCCGGACAGAGCGGATATCCCACTGGATTCGAGACGAAAAATCTTCCGGCTCTTTCAAAAGATAGTCGTGTTGGAAGGGTATCCATCTGAAAATGAACGACGACGCAAAGAAGCTGCGGAACTCATCAACGGACTATTAAGGGAAGTGCCCCTGACGACGGAAGAAGAACAATGGCTTTGTCAATATGCGCTGCTCAATACACATGTACTCAACAGGGTATTGAGGTACCCTAAGCCCTCATCAGTCATCACCCACTGGGCAAAAGACCACTACACCAACCTTTTTGCCGCTAGGCGCCGCGCTGAGTTTACGGGTTGGTTACTCGACGAAAACCCGGACTTCACCATAACGGAAGAGCAGTTATTGGAGGATTTTCGCAGGGTCTTTGTTGCGGACTCCTGGCAACTCGCCATGACGACCCTGCCCCTCCTTAACACCACACCTCCTCTTGATGAACCGGAATTCATCCCACCCACTCCTTTTATTTACGATGAAGATCCTTTGTGGAAAGAGGTAAGTGAGTGGGAAGAAGTAGTCCCCATGCACAAACCGGTTGAAGAAGAACCACTCCCTGTTCCCTTTTATGAGGATGAGGATGAGGTATATCGCAGACCGGTATTCCCGAAATTGCCAAGGCGCACCTTTGACTATGTCTTGTACAGCATAGAGCAACTGAGGCATCTTAAAGTGAGCCACATCGATCTAGAATGGCCTGACATCCCGGATTTTAATCAAACGAAGAAAAAATTCATTCTTGAACTCAAGGATCACTACAATAGAACCAATATTTGGAGTATAGCCTACTCGAGACTTGAAATAGTTGAAAAATGTCAGTTATTGACCAAGTGGTATGATCAACAATACCAAGCTCTTTTTTTGTACATCGGCAAAAAACTGGGTTCGAGAGAGTATTACCAATGGTTGAAAGAAGTAGTGAAGTGAGCATTATTACTTCAAGGTGCAACACCTTATTAAAAAGCAAATCAATCAGTGCCTTTTTTTTTGCAATCCGGGAAAAATAACAGCTTGCATTTATTCAACACTGCAAAAAGCCTGCACCCGGGTCGATATCTTTGCCACATAATCAACAAGGAAGCCGAAAATTGTTTAGAGTAGGCATTACATTAAAAATTTTAACGCTATGAAAAGTTATTTTTTATTCTTAACGGTATTTTTCTTTTTTTCTGCGGGACTTCATGCCCAAAATCACTCCAATTATCTCTTCAAGGATGCGTACGGCCACTCGTACAAATCGTCGGAGAACCTTTGGGAAGACCGGGATAACGATGGTGTAATGAATTATTACGACCGACATGACCAAAATCCCAATGTCGGAATGTATGAAATTCAGCAAATCGACTACAACAGTTCGTATTACAACAATTACAACTCCTCCTCCACGGATTACTCGACGGGAAGGACGATTTACGAAGGCCCTCGGGGTGGCCAATACTATATCAACAGCAATGGCAACAAGACCTATATTCGCAAGAAGAAACCCTGGTAGATATTTTTTCTCGATATTAATATTGGATAAGGTCCCCGGGCGATACGGGGACCTTCATTTTATTGACCTCTAACTAGTGCTACAGGAACAAAATAAATATAAGATGATAAACCGAATAAAGCCTCGCAACTTACTTCCCTTTTTGATTGTGTTATGTTTAGTATCGTGTGCGAAAGTATATTACTCGGAAGATGCACGATATTTGGCCCACATTCAGCACACCATTGCAATACTTCCTCCAACAGTGTCTATTTCCGCATCCAAAAAAGTAGAGGCGGAAGCCCTAAAAGAACAGCAAAGAACGGAATCCTACAATTTCCAGCAAGAGATATACGCCTGGCTCCTTAAGCGCAAAATGAAACGACAAATCATTCAAGAAATTCAGGATGTAGAGAAAACCAACATCCTGTTAAAACGCGCCGGATATCCCGACTCTTTGCTAACCAAAGGTGAAATTTGTCAGCTATTGGGTGTGGACGGCATTATTTCTTCCAATTTTGCCCTATCGAAGCCCCTATCACAAGGTGCAGCCATTGCGACTGCCGTCCTCTTTGGAGTGTCCGGGTCGACCAATGAGGTACGGGTCTCTATGTCCATCCATGATTGTTCGAAGACAAAACTCATTTGGAAGTTTGATCATCAATTCAGTGGCGGATTGGGTTCATCGCCATCCCGGCTGGTCGACAATTTAATGGCCATGGCCAGTAAAAGCATGCCGTACACTAAAAATTATAATCGCAACGGATTTTGAGTGGCCCTACCTCTCCTGCTTCTTGGCGATGTGCTGCTCATATTGGTCAAAGAGCTCGCGGGCGAGTTTGAGATTATCGAAGTTTTCTTGTATGAAATGGTAGGCATTTTGTGCCAGGGATTGGCGATAATCAGGAGAGTCGACGAGTCTGGACAATTCGCTGATAAATTCCTCTTTGGTGTTGGCAATGGCAATATGGGAGCGGTGTTTTGCATTAATCCCTTCGAGTCCGACAGAGGTCGTCACAGTAGGGCACCCGAGGGTCATGGATTCGATAATCTTTACCCGCATCCCACTGCCGCTAAACAGGGGTACGACCATCGTATCACAGCTCTTGACAAATGCGGCAGCATCTTCGATTTCGCCATGGACGTGGAGGCGTTCGCCTTGGAGTTGGCGGATGGATTTAGGGGTATTGCGCCCTGCTATATGCAGCTCTACATGCGGATATGCCGCCTTTAATGCCGGCCAAACTTCTCGGATAAGCCACTGAACACCGGCGAGATTGGGCATCCAGTCCAGTGAACCAATGAAGCCGATTTTAAACCGGTCCGGCAAGACCTCCTTCGGCCGGAAGTCAATCGAAGCAGTATCCACCCCTACCGGGGTAAAGATAGCACCATTCTTATACCCCAGACTCTTGATGTTAATGAGATCCTTGTTGGATATCGCAGCGATAAAATCGTATTTATTCAAGTGTTCTATCTCGTATTTTCTCAACTGTGAAGTCAACTTCCCCACATACCATTTTTTCGGGAGGAAGGAGGTGTTATGGGTGATGCGGTCCCATATCTCATGCTCGATGTTATGGGCGCGTAAGGAGATCAAAGCAGAAGAATGGGTCTTGACTGTATCGACGTAATGGGAGAGGTAAACCGTCTCCATCTGAACCACATCATAGTCGTTCTGTCGTAGTAATTCTATAAGCTTATCATTAAACTCTTCAGATTTGAAGCGGGCTATATGATAGGATTCGCCGGCCAGTAGATGGATGGCTGCATCTTTGATATGTAGTCGATTGTCAATCTCGACGGCATGCACTTCACTATAAATATCCAGGGAACGAATGGCTTCTATATCTTCCACATAGTGTTTGGTCGTATTCATCGCCAGTAAATGCAACTCGCATCCCAACGATTTCATAGCAGAAGCAATATTAATAATGGCTACAGATTCTCCGTCTTTGGTCGGATATGGGAATTTTTTACAGAGTTGGAGAATCTTCATATACTTTTGCCGTTATATACACGAATAAGAGTACAAGCATCATACCAATCATGCGGTTTCTGATGACCCCGGGTTAAAAATACTCTCATCGGTCTTAAATCAAAGAATAAGTAGTACTTTCACAACCTAAATGGAGAAAACAGAACGAAAGCTGGTTTAACTTTGTCCGTATAAAACGGAGACATTTAAAATCTTAGTATATAAGACAATTAATTATGATAAAAATTAGCAACCTCCAAAAGCAATTTGGAGATCTGCAAGTACTTAACGGGATTGACTTGGAGATAGAATCAGGTGAAATTGTCTCCATTGTCGGCAAGTCCGGAGCGGGCAAAAGTACTTTGCTACACATCATGGGAACACTGGATACCCCGACAAAAGGGTCCGTCTCCATCAATGACCAACAGGTCAGTGATTTGGGAGTTAAGGATTTGGCCCGTTTTCGCAATAATCACATTGGGTTTATCTTCCAATTTCACCATCTCTTGCCGGAGTTTTCCGCAGTAGAAAATGTATCCTTACCTGGGCTCATCGCAGGCAAGAGCAAATCCGAAGCTAAAGAAAAGGCCGAATATCTGCTTGAATTCCTCGGCCTAGGCCAACGACTGTTGCATCGCCCTTCGGAAATGTCCGGAGGCGAACAGCAACGCGTCGCCATTGCCAGAGCGCTCATCAATGATCCGGACATCATCCTGGCGGACGAACCAACGGGAAATCTGGATACCGCCACCTCGATGGATATACACGAGCTCATATTACAATTGAGGGACTCCTTTCATCGCACATTCGTTATTGTGACACACAGCAGGGAGTTGGCAGGGATGAGTGACCGCATTATTACTATGAAAGACGGCAAGCTTCTTTGACCGCTCTGCCTTCAAAACTGTGTATTATTTGACATCCCTAAGCATTGGATGTATAAAATCAAGTATTCTATCATATTATTTTCATAATATTGCCCTGACATTACCCAACCTAAACACAACAAGAAATCATGAAATCTAAGATTGCCGGAACCGGATATTACGTACCGGAAGAAGTCGTTACCAATTTTGACCTCGAGAAAATCATTGACACATCGGATGCCTGGATCCAGGAGCGCACGGGGATAAAAGAGCGTCGATTTGCAAAAAAAGGAGAAGAAACCACCAGTACCATGGGCGCCGCAGCCGCAAGAATGGCTATCCATAATGCCGGGATAGAAACGGAAGAGGTGGATTTTATCATTATGGCGACCTTGAGTCCCGATTATTATTTCCCCGGAGCCGGAGTGCTGGTCCAAAGAGAATTAGGTCTGCAGAAAAAGGAGGTTGGGGCTTTGGACATCCGCACACAATGCACCGGATTTATCTATGCTTTGTCCGTCGCAGACCAATTCATTCGAGGAGGGATGTACAAGAACATATTAGTCATCGGGTCTGAGATGCATTCGATGGGTATGGATATGACCACACGCGGTAGAGGTATCTCGGTCATTTTTGGTGATGGAGCGGGCGCGGTCGTCCTCCAAGCCGTTGGAGATGAAGAAAAAAGCGGCATTCTCTCTTCCAACCTGCACGCCAATGGGGATTTTGCGGAGGAATTGGCCATGGTCAGTCCGGGAAGTCATGCCGGATACCATGAGAAGAATCCAGCCAAATACGGAGCAGAAGGTGCAAGCGTGTATGACAGCGTGTTTATCACTCCCGAAGTCGTCGAAAATGGTTTGTATTTCCCCTATATGAATGGGCAGCTCGTATTCAAGAATGCCGTCATCAAATTTACCCAAACCATCAACGAAGCACTGGCCAAAACCGGAAAAACCAAGGAAGACATCGACATGCTTATCCCACACCAGGCCAATCTCCGCATCAGCCAGTTTATCCAAAAAAGGATGGGCCTTCGCGACGATCAAGTGTGGAACAATATCCAGCGCTATGGCAATACCACCGCGGCTTCCATTCCCATCGCGCTGGCAGAGGCCGTCCAAAACGAGGCAATACAGAGAGGTGACTTGGTCTGCCTCTCCGCCTTCGGAAGTGGGTTCACCTGGGGGTCCGTATTGTTAAACTACTAAGTGTGTGCTCTCGAGGCATGCCGTCGCCGGGCCATTCGCTAAGTAAATATTCGACTTAAAATAAACAAGAAAGGGGAATAGAGGTTAGGATGCTATGTACCTTTCTTTGACTGTAATCATCCAACAAAGAAGTGACGTTATTATTCATCCGTCTAACCTAAATACCTGTCATCACATGCAACTACCAAAACCCGTTGAAATCCTGGCCATCGGAGCCCATCCTGACGACATCGAGCTGAGCTGTTCCGGGACCTTGTTGAAGCACAAAAAGCTGGGACGTTCATTTGCCTTAGTTGATCTAACAATGGGACAATTAGGTTCTCGTGGCAGTGCGGCCTTGCGGTTGGAAGAAGCCCGCAACGCCGCCGAATTGATGGGAGCGGATTACCGGCACAATCTCGGATGGGAGGACGGATTTTTTGAAGAGAGCGAAGAGCACCTTTTGGAACTCATCCGGGAGATTCGCCTGGCTCGCCCGAGGTATATCCTCGCCAACGCCATAAGCGACCGCCATCCGGACCACGGTCGTGCGGGAGCTCTCATTCGACGGGCTACCTTCTTAGCCGGGTTGGTTAAAGTAAAGTCCTCTTATGAGGGACAATCCCAAGCCCCGCATCGCCCTGTTCACCTTTTGCACTATATCCAGGACAGGTATATCAAGCCGGATGTGGTGGTGGACATCACAGCTTTTTATGATATGAAATTGTCGGCCATTTCATGCTATAAAAGCCAGTTCTTTAATCCGGAAAGTGAGGAGCCGGACACCCCCATTTCCTCCCGTGAATTCTGGGATTATATCGAAGCCAAAGACCGGTATTACGGTAGGATGATTGGTTGCAAATTCGGAGA
Source organism: Saprospiraceae bacterium (assembly GCA_027080725.1). GTDB lineage: Bacteria > Bacteroidota > Bacteroidia > Chitinophagales > Saprospiraceae > JALSTN01. Next base: position 23,972 of record JALWRC010000103.1, on the reverse strand, counting down.
AGGATTCGTGGCGGAGCGCACATTGGGGGTGGAGCGGTTGGACCATATCATCTAATGCATCCTGTCAGGATGCTTGAAAGCCGCGCATAATTCCCTGCTTGGACTGTTCGATAAAATCGAGGACTTTCTTTTGCTCTTCCGTGTCCGGGAGTTCCATCTGAATACGTTGGATGGCCTCTTTAATCTTATATCCCCGAACGTATAACAGTCGGTACAACTCCTGAATGTTGTGAATCTGTACATTGGTAAATCCCCGGCGTTTTAAACCGACCGTGTTGACACCGGCATATGAAAGAGGCTCTCTGGCAGCTTTGACAAATGGCGGCACATCCTTGCGGACAAGAGATGCCCCACCGACAAAGGCATGATCCCCGATTCGGACAAACTGCTGCACGGCTGACAGCCCACCCAAAATGACATAATCACCAATCGTGACATGGCCGGCGATGTTGACATCATTGGCGAGAATACAATGGGCCCCAATGACACAGTCATGAGCAACATGAACATATGCCATCAATAAGGTGTGGTCTCCTATCGAAGTCGTATAGTTGGCCTCGGTGCCGCGGTTAATGGTTACGTATTCCCTAATGGTTACATCATCCCCTATTTCTACGATAGAATCTTCACCATGGAACTTAAGATCCTGCGGGATTGATCCGATAACAGCCCCCTGAAATATTTTACAACGATCTCCAATACGGGATTTATCCATAACGGAAGCAAAAGGGGCGATCTCACAATCATCTCCGATAACGACATCTCCTTCAATATAACTGAATGGAGCGATTTTGACATTTTTTCCTATCCGGGCATCGGGATGGACATATGCTTGAGGACTAATCATGGTCTTTCACTTTAACAACTTGAGCGGTAAACTCTCCTTCGCAGGCGATCTTGTTACCGACGTATGCAATACCATACATGGTGACCATACCACGCCGTATAGGTTGTAAGAGTTCCATTTTTAAGAGGAGAGTATCCCCCGGCCTGACCATGGTTTTAAAGCGCGTATTGTCAATCTTTACAAAATAAGTATCCCACTTACTGTCCGGTTCGTTAATGATGGTCAAGGCCAGAATTCCTCCGGTCTGTGCTAAGGCCTCGACCTGCAGAACACCGGGAAAAATCGGGTTTCCGGGAAAATGGCCGGGGGCGTAGAGCTGGTCTGCAGAGATATTCTTGACCCCGACGACATGCTTTTCTCCCACTTCTATAATTTTATCTACCAACAAAAAAGGATGTCTATGGGGAAGCATTTTTTCGATGGCCCGGGTATCCATTACAGGAGGGAGGTTAGGGTCATAGTTGGGCTTGCCTTTGAGCTTTTTAATCTCAGTATATTTGGCCTTGATGAGTTTGGCAAACTCTACATTTACCCGGTGGCCGGGCTTATTGGCTACGATTTTGCCCTTCAAGCGCACCCCTACAAGGGAAATATCCCCTATCAGATCCAAGAGCTTATGACGTGCAGGTTCATTTTTAAACTGCAAATCCACCGTATTGAGGATTCCTTCCTTCTCCACCACGACCGTATCCCGTCCCATCTTTTTAGAAATCCGTTTGAGCTCCTCTTCACTGAGTTGCTTATTTGCAATGACAATTGCATTATCGAGGTCTCCCCCCTTAATCAATCCCTGGTCAATAAGGGCTTCGAGTTCGTGCACGAAGACGAAGGTTCTCGCTGGCGCAATAGCGGTGCCATACTCGTCTATGTCCTCCAGATAGGCATACTGCTGTCCTAATACCGGCGAATCAAAATCGATAAGGGTTGTGGCTTCAAAGTGATCGGAGGGTATCAACATCATCTCTGACCCCGTCTCCTCGTCTTTATAGGAAAGTGGTTCTTCCAACTGTAGATACTCCCTCGGGGCCTTTTGCTCTATTACCCCTACCTTTGAGATAAGCTCCACATAAGCGCTGGCACTTCCATCGAGTATGGGCATTTCGACGTTGTCCACTTCGATGAGAGCATTGTCCACCCCCATGCCGTAGAGCGCCGATAAAGCGTGTTCGACTGTCATGACTTGTGCATCGCCTTGACGCAAAGTTGTCGAACGATTGGTCGAGACGACCCGTCCGACATCTGCATTAATGATGGGTTTGTCTTCGAGGTCTACCCGCTGAAATTTGTAGCCATGGTTTTCAGGAGCCGGTAAAAGAGTTATGCTCACATCTTTGCCGGAATGCAGCCCTACCCCGTGAATGCTAAAAGGATGGGCTAGGGTCCGCTGGGGCATGTTCTTGTCAATCTGGATCATTCGCCTGGAGTTGTTTGTTTATGGTGTTGATATTTCGATATATTTCGGGTAGTTTTTTGAAAACAGAGTAGGCTCTCATATAGGTATTGAAGTCGATAGCGGGAATTCCAAACAATTTCTGCCCAGGCTTGCTCGCCTTAGTCACGCCACTTTTCCCTTGTATTTGGGTACCATCGGCTACCTTAATGTGGCCAACGATCGCCACCTGTCCACCGATCATACACCCTTTGCCTATTTCGGTACTACCTGCGATGGCCGTTTGTGCTGCGATGACGGTATTTTCTCCGATGATGACGTTATGCCCTACCTGGATAAGATTGTCCAACTTGACGCCGTCTCTTATCTCTGTACTACCCATGGTAGCCCGGTCAATGGTCGTATTGGCACCGATTTCAACATCCCGACCGATGACCACATTGCCGATTTGGGCTATTTTCGAATACCGGTGGTCTTCCCCTTTGGAGAACCCAAATCCGTCTGCGCCAATCACCGCATTCGAATGAATAATCGTATGGTCTCCAATCACGCAGTCCTCATATATTTTCACTCCCGGATACAGGACACAATTATTTCCAATCTTCACACCTGCAGCGATATATACCTGAGATGCTATCCGGGTGCCGACTCCGATTGCAACATGCTCCTTGATCACCGTAAATGGCTCAACACTTACGTCGTCTGCGATATTAGCTGTAGAATCGATGACCGCCATCGGCGATATCCCGATGTGGTTGACAGGTTCCTTCTTAAACTGGTCGAGCAGATGTGCAATGGATGCATAGACATTATCGACTCGGATGAGTGTGGGGTTTATGGGTTTTTCGGGTTGGTAAGTTTTGTCAACTAAAAGGATGGATGCTTGTGTAGAATACACGTAAGGCTCGTATTTCATATTAGATAAAAAACTAATATTTCCCTCTTGTGCTTCTTCTAATCCTGCCGGAGCCGTTACGCTGGTATATGGGTCGCCATCGACTTCTCCATCTACAATTTGTGCGATTTCCTTAGCTGTTATTTTCATAGTTGGGCAAAAAATTGGTCTTCATTAAATCATCTGAAGTAAGACACATCGCAATGGTGTTAGGTTGGGTCTTTCAATCAAAAACGAACGCAAAAGCCTTAATATTATAGGCTTTTGCGTTTTATGTTGGCCGCATCCAAATCGGCTTATTGTACTATCTTTCTGATAGATTAGTAACGATAGTGTTCCGGCTTGAACGGCCCATTCACTTTTACACCAATGTACTCCGCCTGTTCTTCCGACAGCTCATCGAGTTCAACCCCGATTTTAGCAAGATGCAGTCTGGCAACCTTTTCGTCAAGGTGCTTTGGCAAAACATAGACTTTATTCTCGTACTTGTCCGGATGGTTCCACAGTTCCATCTGAGCGAGGGTCTGATTGGTAAACGAATTGGACATAACAAACGAAGGATGACCGGTGGCGCATCCGAGGTTGACCAAGCGCCCTTCTGCCAGGACGATGATCTCTTTGCCATCGATATCATACTTATCCACTTGTGGTTTAATCTGGTCTTTGGTATGGCCGTAGTGCTCGTTGAGCCAAGCCATATCGATCTCATTGTCAAAATGCCCGATATTGGCCACGATGGTCTTATCTTTCATAGAGCGAAAATGCTCCTCGGTGATGATATTTTTATTGCCCGTAGCCGTTATGATGATATTGGCTTCTTTAACCGCATCTTTCATTCGTTTAACCTCATATCCCTCCATTGCTGCCTGAAGGGCGCATATTGGATCGATTTCGGTGACGATGACACGCGCGTGAGAACCCTGAAATGCAGCGGCCGTCCCCTTGCCTACATCCCCATAGCCCGCCACGACGACCACCTTACCGGCCAACATCACATCAGTCGCTCTCCTCACCGCATCGACAGCAGATTCTCTACATCCATATTTGTTATCAAATTTGGACTTGGTTACACTATCATTAACATTGATAGCGGGTACGGGCAAAGTACCATTTTTGACTCTTTCATACAGCCTCATGACCCCGGTGGTGGTTTCCTCTGTAATACCTCTCAGCTCCTTGGTGAGTTCGGGGTATTTATCCAACACCAAATTGGTCAAGTCGCCCCCATCATCCAAAATCATATTGAAGGGTTTTCCATCCTCAAAAGCATACAATGTTTGCTCGATGCACCACTCGTATTCTTCCTCTGTCATCCCCTTCCAGGCAAATACCGGAACCCCAGTGGCAGCAATGGCGGCAGCTGCGTGATCCTGGGTGGAGAAAATATTGCATGAAGACCAGGCGACATCCGCCCCCAAGGCGGTGAGGGTCTCGATTAACACAGCTGTTTGGATGGTCATGTGCAGGCAGCCCGCGATTCGAGCACCTTTGAGTGGTTGTGCGCTTCCGTACTCCTCCCGCAGAGACATCAATCCGGGCATCTCAGCTTCTGCCAGTTTAATTTCCTTACGACCCCAATCCGCCAGATTAATATCTTTTACCTTATAGTTCAAAGTCTTAGTATTCATAAAATCCATTTAGTATTAAAAATCGTGCAAAAGTACAACAAATGCCACTCCTGTACAAGGAATTGCTCCAATTCTCCGCCTATCTGCTCCGGGAGTCAAACCGGATTATAGACGGAGCCCAAGTACTTTTGTCTCCCGTATATCCGCCAGCAATGGATATGAGCTCGAGGCTGTCCGGAATAAAATGAATCAACAGATAATCCTCATCCCTGTTGGGATAAAACTTTTCCCATCCCTCTCTCCATATCCTCGATTTTGTCTCAGGATCGTCAACCAAATGTGCTTTCCCGTATAAAGAGGTATAGGCCAGTCTGTTTTTGTCAAAATAGTGCAACGTCACCTTGGAATTGGCGCTTATCTCGGTTACTTTCCTGCTCTTTGGGTTGGTTGCCAACCAGATAGAGAAGTCCTCCCCCGGCGAAAAAGGCTCCATGATACGCGCCTTGGGTTGCCCGGCACCATTGATGGTAACCAAAGTACAGTAATAGGCCGAATCGATTATTCGTCTGGCCTCCTCCAGCGTCCTTTCCTCCGTAACAGTGTGCACTACCGACTGAGTACCTGCAGTTTCAGCATGCTTCTCTAAAGGGTTACTACACCCGGCAAAAGCAAATACTATAATCCATATGATTTTTCGCATAGTTCTTTTTTGTATGAAATGGTTGAAAGCTATCTACTCTTTTAGAAGATGTACTGCCGTTAGGATTATTACATATGGGATAATTAGGACTCACCGATCGGAAAACCATCGTATAGCTCAACACTAAGCACAAAATGCTTTATCACAATCCTTAATAACATATGAATTTATTCCATTTAAGGCACCTTAATAAATCTACCTGTAAATACAGCAGAATAATTATTCTTAACAGTGCTAAAATATAGTCCCGGTGACCAATGAGAAACATCAATAGAAGTACCCATAAAATAATTCCTTTCTTCAAAAACAATCTGCCCCATCATATCTCTGACTTCCAACTGTACGCGCTTCCCATTATAGCCAGGAAGAGACAAAAACAATTTTCCTGACACAGGATTTGGATGAATCGTTATACTACTGATATGCGCAGGTGTCTCCACAGCAATTATCGTATCACACTCTTCTCCTGCCTCTACAAAATGTGCATGATCATCTAGAAAAAAGTGATATGGCCAATGCGAACCTGAATCAATATAAATACAATATAAATATGGGTTCTTCGTTGCTGCAAAATAAAAATATTCGGAAAATTCAATATGCTCAATAGATGCAAATACTAGTAAATTATCATATATTGAAATTCCTTCAAGATTGGGGTGCTCCTTAGTAATCTTAAAGGAATCCAATAAATTACTACTACAATCTAACCAAACGAGCGAATCACACGCAGAAATATCAATTGAAGTAAGCTGACTACCTTGAATTGTCAGATGTTTTAATCTCCTATTATTCGATACATCCAGGTATTTAATCGCATTATTCAAAGACTCAAAGAATATCAAGTTTTGATTCTTAGAAACATCAACCGTATCAACTTTTAAGCCTAAACTAGGGCTAATCCATAACATTTCAAGTGAAACGAATCGTTCTAATCCTTTAAGGCTATGAATCTCGACAGAATCCCTTGCAGCCCAAATTGTCATCTCCTTAATATCCTTTATGTCTGAAAACAAGACTTTACCATCTATAATTCCAGAACGATCAATCCCTTCATTGATTAAAAAGGTCTCAAATCCGAGATCCGGTATGGAAACATACTGCGCTGTACTTCCCGTAGGGAAACTTATGACGAACAGCAATGAAATAAAAATATAACGATTCATGACAAGTATATTTAAAGTGACAAGATTACCGTTGAACCATAATTTTTTGGGCATCAGTCAATTTACCATTTTCTGAGTATAAGACGTAATAAACACCCGTAGATAGTGAAGACAAGTCTATTTGAGTTATTCTATCCTGGATATCCTGCATTAACTGATATTGCCCCTTCTGATCAATAACGCGAACATTGCAATGTCTGTGAATTGGCGGATCGTTCAGAATCCTAACATTAAGCAGGCTGGCTACAGGGTTGGGGAATAATTTGATAGTATGCCCTCTTTCGGAAGAAAGAATTGATTTTACTTTAGTCCACTCCTTCCAGGTAATAGAGCGTTTGTCTCCGACAATAACTATAAAGCTGTCACAATTCGTGTTCCAACAGCCATTTGTATCTAACGTGAGCATCCAAATATCACCATCGACCAATAAAGGATAGCTCATCGAGACCCGAAACAAAACAGATCCTACAAACGCAAAACCATCTTTAGTCTCTGTACCATAGTAAATGGATCCGTTATATACACCAGCTGTATCTATAACACTGTGTTCCCAAATGATTTTGCCTTGTGGGGATAGTAAAGTCATCCAACCAACATGGGAGTGCCGGTTACTTTTACTGCCCTTATCCATTCGAATAAAAACATCGTACCCTGATACTAATATATTGCCATTATTGGTAGCGCTAAGATGCTTAATTATCTTATATCGATCTTTCACTAGAGGATAGGAGAAAATGTGCTTCCACTCTAAATTCCCAAGCGAATCCGTTTTGATGACAGCATTGGGCGCCTTATAAGAATAAGATATCGTTTCATTATCTTTATATAACTTAGGCCAAGCAAAAATATACCCACCATCTTTGGCTTCAACTACACCGGGCAACCGATTTCTTCCACCGCCTTTATGAGCGCTCCTCCATGTTCGTAATGGATTGAGATTTTTATCCATACGCACAAAAACCAGCTCATCCTTAGATGAAAGTGCTGGAAATATTAAGATAATCCCACCATTACTATGTGATAGTATTTTAGCTTCATCTCTGGCTCTAATATCTAACCATTGCTTATCCAACACTTCAAGTTCGTAACTTAAATGATAGACAAATGGCAGATGTTTGTTATGTAGCGATCCAACTCCACAAATATAAAGGCCATCCTTATTCCCTACAAAACCAGTGAGAGTAACATAGTTCGTTTCAGGAAAGCGAATATCCTCATAGTCAATAATTCGCCCGGACAGCTCCATACGATAGATACGAACTACTACATCAGGCAACCGAAATCTAAAATACCTCACTACAAAATAAATAGTATCTCGATGAAGGAGCATTGTGGGATATTGCGAGTATATAGATGAATCCAATGACATTTCAACCACGGTTGTCCACAATGTATCACCTTGTTCGTTTACTCGCAAAACGGCTGAGCTTCGAGGTTCACCTCTATTGTCCCACTTCGTACCCAATATAAGATACCCATCTTTCAGCTCTATAATCTGGTCTCCCTCTTCATAAAAATTATTTGTAAAGGATATTCTTTTATTTAATTGTTGCGCACCGGAAGAGCTACTGAGTAACAAGATTAGACATGGGACAAGCAACGATTTAGTAAATGTTGTAAATCCTATTTGATAGCATCTTCGCAAAGGTTGGTATAATGTAATCATGACAGATAAAATTGGATGAACCTATTCCATAGTCCTAAAGTCCTGACAGCATTTCATATTCGGGTTCCCTCATTTCGGAAAATTAACAACCTTACCACATTCTTCTTTCTCATAAATTGTCATCATACCTCAACACTCTGAGCGAGAAGAATAGAATTGCCTAAAGCTTTTTCGGCTATAATATAGCAGAAAACACTATAGCCTCTCAAGGGACACAACTCATTTTAGAGCAGGCTCAAAGATGAATATTCAATGAGCTATAAAGTTACTGTAAAAACCCCGAACTGCAAGTTATATTTAGCAGATTTATCAAACTTTAACATATTAAATGAAATAGTAATGTGTAGTTATGTCTCCGTCTCCCAAAGCTCCAAGAGTGAATAACAGGCCTAGCAAACGAAACTTTCTTCTCAGAATCGAGGTATTCAAATGCACAGCATGGCTTTTACATAAGCTTCAGACTCCCCAAAAACGTCCATTTCCCTACTTTCCTTCCCATCATTTCCGCATCAACCATCGTCGTCTTGGCCGCGGCCAGATGGTCAGCGAGGGGTGCGCAGGATGGGCAACTTCGTCTGGTGTGCGAAGCCGCAAGACTCCGAGATGCCAATAGTCCATGCTTTGCTTAACCTTTGGATGGCGTTGTAAGGTGCGCCAAGCCCGCCACATCTCTAGTGACCATCGGATGTCATCGACCATAAGAATCGCTCCCGGTGCCATAGAGGGCAATAAGCGCTCAAAATAATCTATGGTCGGCGCATAGGCATGATGTCCATCCAAAAACACCATATCCAATTCGCCTAAACCGGATTGCACCTCTTTCAATAAGGCGTCAAATGACCCAACAAACTGCAGAATCTGCGGAGAAAATCCCAACTCTATAAAATGCTGCCGGGCTATATCTGCTATAGCCGGAGCTCCCTCCATAGTATAGACTTTCGTGCCCGGATCTCCGGCAGCAAGGTACATGGTCCCTATCCCAAGAGAGGTTCCCAACTCGAGTATTTTTGCCGGCTTTGCCCGCTTTACCCATTGAGAAAGTAGTGCTCCCTGCAATGGCGGGGTGGCACTATTTTTCATAATGGAAAATAAGCGCTTTTTCACATGCCGCGTTTGGGCCTGCTCCCCTCCCTTTATCCCCGCACCATAATCGACAATAGACACCGTTTGGGTATCGTGCAAAACACGTGCTCTTATACATTCAATAGCCTCATTCGGCACCAAAGAGCGGTGGTCTGCCAAAGAGTCCACCATTTCATACCCTCCCCTTATCCTATCCTTTATACTCCTCCACCCAAAACGGAAGAAGGAGACGCTTTGCCACAATAAAAACCGTATGTGACGCCACCATCCCATTATGTCATCTTCTTGCGGTATATCCGGGCTTTTAATCGCACGATCAGATAATACATCGCCGGCAGGACTACCAATGTCAAAAAGGTCGCAAAACTCAATCCGTAAATAATCGCCCAACTCATCGGACCAAAAAACGCAGTATTATCGCCTCCGATAAAAAACTGTGGGTCGTACTGCGTAATCAGGGTTATAAAATTGATATTGAGTCCGATGGCCAAAGGAATCAAACCCAATACCGTAGTAATCGCCGTCAACAGCACCGGCCGCAGACGGGTCGCTCCAGCCGTTACAATAGCGGTCTTTATCTCCCGGAAAGGAAGCATCTCTCCTTCCTCTTCATCCATGCCTTTTTCTCCCCGGCGGCGCTTACGCAGCAGATTCGTATAATCGACCAAAACGATGGCATTGTTGACCACAATACCCGCCAGGGAAATAATCCCGATCATGGTCATCATCACCACAAAATCATCTCTAAAAATCGTAATCCCCAAGAATACCCCAATCAAACTCAGCACAACAGTGCTAAGAATAATCACAGGCGTAGAAAAGGAGTTGAATTGAGTCACCAGTATCAACAAAATCAAGAAAATAGCGATGAGCAAGGCTCTACTCAAAAAATCCATTTCCTTATTCTGTTGCTCCAATTTTCCTGTAAATTTATAACGCACCCCTTCATCCAGCAATTCCTGACCTTCCGGAGTCTTCATAAAATCCGCCATCGCGATCTTGACCTTATCGATGACTTCGTTTTCATTGTATCCTGCCTGAACGTCCGAGAAAAGGGTCACGACATTTTCCATATTCAATCGCTCCAGAGAAGAGTAATTGTAAGAGATATCCGCCTTTTTGACAACGGATCGAACGGGGATACTCAATTTCATCCCCCGCTTGTTCATAAACATGATTTTCTGGTCTAACAGAGCATCGAGGTCTCCCCGGTACGCCTTCCCAAACCTCAGATTGATGTCATACGTGTCATCTCCCGTATCAAAGGTAGAGACATCCTTCCCAAACAGAGCGGTGCGGATGGTAGATGCGATTTGTCCCGTACTCATCCCCAGTGTTCGGAGATATTCCCGATCCAACTCGATGCGAATCTCCGGTTTATTGAGTTTGACATTCGAACGGATCTCCTGGGCTCCTTCGATTTCGTTAACGTGAAAATAATGCTGTATCTTCTCAGCGATTCTAACAAGATCGACATAAGTCCGACCTCCACGCAACTCGATATTGACAGGTGGCTCCTGAGGTGGTCCCCGCTCTTCTTTTCCAACCGTTATTCCCACATCGGCATAAGGCCAATCCCGTAGCGCCATCTCTACCTTTTGTAAGACGTCATTGGTATGATTGTCTTTTCTGTACGCTGCTTCTGCAAAGACGACGGTCACTTTGGCCTTATTGGGGGTTTCACCAAACTGTGGCCCTGCCTGTTCATTACCGGTTCCTTTGCCCACTTGTTCGATAACCGTCTCCACAAAAGGAATGGTGTCGTACCGCATCAGTGTATCATTGACAGGAACTTCCTTGATGTACCGCACCGTATCCCAACCATTGGTGTGCAACACCTCATTGACCACACCACTAACCGCTTTTGCCGTCTCATTGGTAATCTCGATGTCAGTTCCGATGGGATGTTCGATATATATGTTGAAATAATTGGGTTCTACCTGCGGAAAAAACGCCACTTTGGGAGGGAAGAACCCAAACAATACGAAGGACATCACCAACAGCAAGAATGTCCCGAGCACTACCCATAACGGGCGATATCCCTTGAGCACACCCTCTAGAAAACGTCGATAAAATGCCTCCAACCGCGGCAAAAAGCGCTCTTGAAAAACCTTGGCGAGCGGATAAAACACGAAGGCCTGCAGGATCACAAATCCAGCGGCAATGAAAAACAAATTACTCACCCAAATCTTATGCAGGAATAAAGCCAGTATCCCCAAGACCACAAAAGCTACAAACTGTTTTATCGCCCTGTTGAACTGCGGGACCCTATCTTCGAGTTTCATACTATACGCCGCCAAAACAGGATTGATAACCAAGGCGACAAAAAGGGAGGACCCCAATACGATAATCAGCGTCATCGGAAGATAGAACATAAATTCCCCGATGATCCCCGGCCAAAGAATGAGAGGCACGAAGGCAGCCAGTGTCGTCAAGGTAGAGGCGATAATCGGCCAGGCGACCTCCCCTACTCCAAAAATAGCAGCCTTTTTCCTGCTCATCCCTTCATTCTCCATCAGTCGATAAATATTCTCGATGACCACGATACCATTGTCCACGAGCATCCCGAGTGCCATTACCAGTGAGAACAGAACCATGATATTGAGTGTAACTCCCGAAGTGTGCAGCAAGATGAAGGACATAAACATCGAAAGCGGAATGGCGATACCGACAAAAAGGGCATTGCGCAGTCCGAGAAAGAACAAGAGAACACCCACCACGAGAAGCACTCCGGAGATAATCGAATTCTCAAGATTGCTCACCTGCGAGCGTATTTTTGTAGAAAAATCATTGGTATATATGATATCCACTTCTGATGGTATCTCTTTGCCTATCGCGGCAGAGACGATGGCTTTCGCCTTGTCGACCGCATTAATGATATTGGCCCCGGAGCGCTTTTTTATGTCCAACATGACCACCGGATCCCCATTTTGCCGCGCATAACTTGTGACATCCACATCTCCAAAGCGCACATCGGCCACCTCGGATAATTTGATATCCTTGCCCGGATCATGCTTTACAATCAGGTTGCTAATGTCTTCGGGTGACTTGAACTTTCCATCAATCATCACAAAGTGATTGACTCCGTCCAAAAGCAAAGAACCCGCGCCAATAGCGAGATTATCATTGCGCAAGGCTCCTTCGATGTCCCGGAAACTCACTCCCTTATCCTCTGCATCGTGTTTGCGGATTTCGATCTTCATCTTTTGGTCCTGCACCCCACGGATATTCACCTCATTAATCTCGGGGACATTCTCCAACTTATCTTTGAGAAATTCCGCTTTATCCTTTAAAAAAGACACCGGAAAGTCTCCGGACATATTGATATTGATTATCGGAATCTCCTTGACATCCATCTTGGCGACTGTGGGCTCTGTAGGCAGGTCCCTTGCAAATTCCTTGTCTGCCTGCGCTTCCGCAACGGCATCTTCGACCCGCCTTCTCGCTTCATCCGACGACACCCCGACATCAAATTCCACTATGACTAGACCAAAGTCCTGTTTGGCCGTTGCTTTCACCTTCTTGATGTCGTTGACCTTGTTGAGTTTTTGTTCCAACGGACGAATGATCTTATCCCGGATAATTTCCGGAGAATTGCCCGGATAGGGCACAGAGACAAACACCGTAGGAATCTCTATCTCGGGAAATGCTTCCCTGGGCATGCTCAAATAGGAGCTAATCCCCCCGATAATAATCATCGCCAGGATGAGATAGACTGTCTTGTGGTTGCGAACAGCCGCCGAAGTCAGCAGAAACTCAGTAAATTTTGATTTTATTTTTCCCATTGCTACCCGCTCTTAATTATTGGTATTTCTAACTTGAACAGCATCGCCATCTGCGATTGCCCGCGCTCCACGCAATACGATCTTATCTCCGGATTTTAACCCTGAAACTATCTCTGTCGAATTCTTATACTGCCTTCCGCGCTTCACAATCTGCTTATGAGCTCTGCCATCATCGCCCACGATATAGACGAAGTAATTGTCCCTGTAGTCCTTCAATACGGCCCATGTCGGCACCACCAAAGCAGATGAGTTGGTATAGTCATTGACCTCGAGGACTACCATCAGATTGGGGATGAGGTTGGAAGGAGGATTGGGGATGTCGACTTCGATATCGATGGTTCTGTCCTTGGGATTAACAATGCGTCCGATACGCTTGATCGGTAGCCCCTCCATCCTCAGGTCCAACGCGGGAAAAAACAAATTAACCTTTGTATTCTTATCAATATCTTTTAAGTAGACTTCAGACAAACTCGTTTTTGCAGTCAAATGCGTCATATTGATGAGGTGGATGATGGGCGTCTGTGGCCCTGCGACCTGCCCCATGACAGGAAATACTTTCTCGACATAACCGGTAAATGGAGCATACAAACCAAATTTCTTACGCGTCGTATGAATTCTCGCAATACTCTTCTGTAATGCCTTGTACTGGGTTTCAGCTGCTTTCAATGCTACCTCCGTACCGACCCCTTTCTCATAGAGTTGTTTCTGCTTTTCATACATGTACTTCGCATTTTCGAGCCGTGTTTTCAGCTCCTCAATGCTCGCATCCACTGTCGAATTATCAAATCGAGCAATCAATTGCCCACGCTTAATCATCTGCCCTTCCCGGACCGGCAATGAGGTGATCCTTCCCCCCACTTCCGGATTGACGAATACATCCTTCTCCGCTTTGACGCGCCCTTGCACTTCGAAAAAATGTTGGAAAAGGGTCGGTTTCACCTCTTCCGTTGAGACCACCGGCATGCGTTTATGCTCAGCCTTTTTCGCCTCCGGGCTCGCCGGTTTCTCCTTGGGCTTGCAACTCGCCACTAAGCCCAACATTATCAACAAAACAGCTGTATAGTTATTCATTTTCAAATTTTTATGGTATTATTCTTTGGTTTTGGCACCTTGTTTTCTACATAAGTATTGCGAAGGGCACTTATTTTCTTTTCTTGTATGAAATGGCACATTATGTCCTCCGTGTCGACCCATATCGCATCTGCGGTACTGTGATCCGGAACTCGTGGCAATCTATCCTTAACATTTACATCATTTATCCAAAATATAATTCAACTCGTTTTGTGCTTGCACCAACTTATAGCGCGCCATCATTAAGTCACTTTTAGCCTTGACGAGTTGCATCGTCGCCCGGTCGAGTTCGATACTGCTCATCATTCCCTCTTTGTACTTGACCTCAGAGGTGTGATACACTTCCTCTGCGATAGCAACGGCCTTCACCTTATTGTCAAAAGCGGCTACCGCTTGTCGAAATCCTGCCATCGCCTTTGACCACCTCAATTGATAAGCTTGTCCCATAAGAGCACGGTTATTGTCCACTTTGGCACGAGCGATCTTAGCCTGAGCCATCTTTGCCTTGTTCATCCCTCCATTGTAGATTGGGATACTCAAGTTCACCCCCCAAAGCGAAGTCGGAAACCATTTGCCCTCCTTGTCAAAAAAGTCAAACTTATTGCGCTGGGCAGAACTCGAATAACTCAAAAAAGCAGTCACCACGGGCCAATAGGCGGCCTTGACGTTTTTGATATTCAGGGATTGAAGCATCGCCTGATTGGCCAGAAGCCGCATATCCGGAGTGTTAGCAAAGGAAGGATTTTCGGGAGGTATGAGTGCCCTGATCTCCAAGGCTTTGGCATCCAGGTCATCCTTGAGGATGATCTCCTTTTCAATCGGATAACCCATATTGAACTTCAACAACACCTTGGCCGTCTCCTCTTGTCCCTTAAGGGCGGTAAGCGCATCATCAAAGTTGAGTAAAGTCAATTCCAACTGCTTGTTGCCGGTCTTTTCCATCATTCCTTCGTCAATCAATATCTTAGTATCCGACAGGAGTTTCTCCGTCAACTTGCGCTGTTCTTGGATGACTCCGATATTATTCTGAATCATCAATACCGTGTAATAGGCTACAGAAACATCGTGCCGAATCTCCTGCATCGTCTTATCCTTCATGATACGAGCCGTATTGGCAAATGCTTTGGAAGCCTGAAGGCCGACCAGGTAACTCCCGTTGAATACGAGTTGAGAGAGCGTAGCCCCGGCATTGACTTTGTAGTTGGTACCAAACTTGAGTTCGGCTAGGGCATCATCCGGCGCGCGTGGGTCAAAAGCCTTGGCCGGCACCACGGTAGTCGGTATTTTTAGAAAATTTTGGAACTGTCCCTCAGCAGAGACATGGGGAAGCCCTATCCCAAGGGTCTCCCTTACCTTCTTCTCAGCACTCCGGACATCCAGTTCTGCATTGACCATTTTCAAATGGTGCCCGAGGGCGTAATGGGTCGCCTCCTCTACCGAAAAAGTTTGTTGAGCAGCAGTCATCCCCATGCCGGACAATAAAACAAACCCCAATATTATTATTCTCATATGTAGTATTTTTATCATTCTTGTACTTGTATCCATCTCTTCCCGGGTGTGCACCATTTCAAAACTCCTTATCTTTAATCTTCTTCCGCAAGGTGTTGATATAATCTTCCCCCGCCGGGCTAACGATCCCCCTAAGGTGATAATTGGAAATCTCCCGGTGCACCTCTGCAAAGGAGTATTGCTCCTGTGGGAATCGCTGTTCGTCAAACATGGCCCGGATCAACAGGACATTGATTTTAGCCAGAATTTCGACGTCGATATCCGCTCGAAATAGCCCCTCCTTTATCCCCTGTCGATGAATTTGACGGATGATATCATAGGTAAAGTTTTCATGCTGCTGATTAATCGCACAGTCCGCCTCCGGGAAAAAGTGTTTGAGATCGTACATTACGGAAGGCTGCAAGGTGCGCAGTTTCATCCCGACCTTCATGTTGATGAGATACACCTTATCGATGGCATTGATGTCCTTGGAGATAATCTCATGTATTTCCTTACGGTCTTCTTCCAATAAGACCTCAATAGCCTGTCGCACTAAATCCCGTTTGTCCGAAACATACTTGTAAAGCGTCTTCTTCGAGATACGGAGCTCCCGTGCGACATCTCCCATATTGGGCCCCTTCAATCCATTGCGCATGAAAAACGTCCCTGCTCTTAGCAACAAATCTCTTTTTTTGGTATCCATTTCCATAATTCAAGCGCAAAGAAAAGAAGTAAATCCGATATAGGAAACGTTTTTCGCGATAATTGTTTCCTTAGTTTCCACTTTTTCTATGAAATGGTCGAAAATATCGATAAAGAACACCCTCATCCAACCGGATTGAAGTTATCGACAATTACAAATGATTATTTATACTTCATAGAAGGCCGGATTGTCCATATTATGTTCAAGAGCTACATAAAAGCACCTAACTTCAATACTCCATCTTAACGCCGAAAACAAGCTCTCCCCCCCGGCCAGGAACTTAATCCAATTATCCGTCTTTGGAACGAGAATTACATACTTTTTCCCCTTGACCAAATGGAATTTCACCAAATTTATCCCGGTAAACGGCCTTGCAATAATTGTTTTTTACTACTTTTGCTTAATCGTTATGCAAACGATTGCATTGTTTCATTTTGTATCCTGTCAACTCAATTCTAACAGTCAAAAATCACCATTATGCCTTCAAAAAAAGACATTTCCAAAGCCTACTGGAGAGAAAACATCAAGTATTTAATCCTTTTATTAAGTATCTGGTTTGTGGTATCCTTTTTATTGGGAATCGTATGGGTGGAGTCCCTTAATAAAATCCGGATTGGCGGGTTTAAATTGGGCTTTTGGATTGCCCAACAGGGATCGATGTATGTATTCGTAGTGTTAATTTTCATCTATGTCCGGCTAATGAACAAGCTGGATGCGAAATACGGATATTCCTCAGAAGACTAATCTTGAATATATAAGACAATCCTCACTTTGTTTAACAAACCATCAAAATTAGAATAATCATGGGTTTACTGACTTGGACATGGCTATTGGTTGGACTGACATTTGCGCTTTATATCGGGATTGCCATATGGGCCCGCGCGGCTTCCTCCAAAGAGTTCTATGTCGCGGGAGGCGGCGTCCCCCCCATTCTCAATGGAATGGCCACCGCGGCGGATTGGATGTCTGCCGCATCCTTTATCTCTTTGGCGGGCATCGTATCATTTACCGGATATGACGGGTCGGTCTATTTGATGGGATGGACCGGAGGATATGTGCTCTTAGCGCTATTATTGGCGCCTTATCTTCGGAAATTCGGGAAATTCACGGTGCCGGACTTCATCGGAGACCGGTATTATTCCAACATTGCAAGGACGGTGGCGGTCATCGCAGCCTTAATCGTCTCCTTCACCTACATCGCCGGACAAATGCGCGGAGTGGGAATCGTCTTCTCCAGGTATCTTGAGGTCAATATCAACACCGGAGTGTATATCGGTATGGCTATCGTATTGTTTTATGCCGTCTTAGGAGGTATGAAAGGAATCACCTATACCCAGGTAGCACAATACTGCGTATTGATTTTCGCCTTTATGGTTCCCGCCATCTTCATTTCGATACAAATGACCGGCAACCCCATACCGCAATTGGGTTTTGGGGGGATGGACTCTGATGGCGTATATCTGTTGGACAAACTCGACGGGCTACAACGCGAACTGGGTTTTCACGAATACACTTCCGGAGCGAAACCCATGACAGACGTCATAGCCATTACCCTGGCATTGATGGTGGGCACCGCCGGTTTGCCACATGTTATTGTGCGTTTCTTTACGGTTCCCAAGGTAAGAGATGCCCGTAAGTCGGCAGGCTGGGCGCTCCTCTTTATAGCCATCCTTTATACCACCGTGCCGGCAGTGGCTGTATTTGCCAGAACCAACCTCATCGAAACCGTGAGCGACCGCCCTTACGAACAGCTTCCTCAGTGGTTTAAAAATTGGGAGACCACCGGATTACTCAAATACCAGGATAAAAATCACGATGGCAGGGTCCAATACCTTGCTGACGCCTCCAAAAACGAATTGAGCATTGATAGGGATATCATGGTCTTAGCCAACCCTGAGATTGCCCGTCTTCCCAATTGGGTGATCGCCCTTGTTGGTGCGGGTGGCCTGGCGGCAGCGCTTTCGACGGCAGCAGGACTGCTCCTCGTAATTGCCTCTTCCATTTCCCACGACCTGATTAAAAAAATGATTAAACCCGATATTACAGAGAGGAATGAGTTAGTAATCGCCAGGATAAGTTCCGTAGCAGCCGTATTGGTTGCGGGGTACTTTGGAATTAATCCGCCGGGGTTTGTCGCTGCGGTCGTTGCCCTGGCATTTGGGTTGGCGGCCGCCTCCTTCTTTCCTGCTATCGTCCTTGGCATCTTCGACAAGCGAATGAACAAAGAAGGGGCAGTAGCCGGTATGATAGTGGGATTGAGTTTTATGCTGTGGTATATGCTCAAATTTAAATTTGGCCTTTTCGATGGCGGCAAGAGCGCAGTGGCAGCATTGCGTAGTCAATGGTGGTTTGGCATCTCCCCGGAGGGGTTTGGGAGTATCGCCATGATAGCCAACTTCATCGTCTCTCTCGCAGTGTCAAGGTTTACTCCTCCACCGCCGCCAAAAATCAGGTCCCTGGTGGAGAATATCCGTATTCCTTCAGGTGCAGGCCGGGCAACCACCCATTGATGTTACACCTCCGATAGAATAGGCATGAAAGCGCGGTAGTAATTGTCTCGACATCGTGTAGAGTGCATTGAAGCAATTTGGGAATTTCGTACAATGCCGGACTATATGGGGTATAGGCGCGCGTGAATTGACGTGTTTAATTGTCCTCCATTGGTAATTTCCCGTACTTTTGCGCATTAATAACTCGATGATGACCGTAAAACCTTACACCGCCTCCGGAAGCAAAAAGAAGCAAGTCAAGCAAATGTTTGACCGCATTTCAGGAGAATACGACAAGCTCAACCACCTTCTATCTGCAGGAATAGACATCCGGTGGAGGAAAAAGACCCTGGCTGAACTGGGTAATGTACAGCCGGATGCGATTCTCGATGTGGCGACGGGGACGGGTGATTTTGCTTTGATGTTGCACGATCATTGGCCGGAAGCTATGGTCACCGGATTAGACTTGTCTCCGGGGATGTTGGAAGTTGCCGGAAAAAAGGTCGCCAAGGCCGGTCTGGAGAATAGTATAGACCTCGTTGAAGGCGATTCGGAGAATCTCCCCTTTGAAGACAATTTTTTTGACCTTGTCACCGTTGGATTTGGAGTGCGAAATTTCGAGCATTTGTCGAAGGGAATAAGCGAAATGCAACGTGTTTTAAAACCCGGGGGAAAGCTGGCGATTTTGGAATTCACCAAACCCAGAACGCCTGTTGTAAAGCAACTCTTTCAATGGTATTTCAAGCACTTATTGCCTCGTATCGGCGGAGCTATCTCGGGAGACACCGCTGCGTACCGGTATTTGTTTGACTCCGTACAGGCTTTTCCCGAGTACGAAGCATTGACGGATATCATGACCGGCGCCGGATTTTCGAAGACGTATTACAAACCATTAACATTTGGCATATGCTGCATTTACATTGGAGAAAAATAAGCTGCTTAATCTTCTTGATTGCCTGGGTATGGAGCACTCCGGTGCGAGCGCAGCATAGCAGCACAGACAATATCAATTACTTTACATTCAGCAAGCGGCCCTATTATTTTGGGCTTCGCATCGCTTCGATTTATTCGGACTTCCAGATCAACCGCTCCAAGAACTTTATCGGAGGAGAATACAGCACCATCAAATCCATATCCGGTTCGGGTGCCGGTGCCAGCGTGGTATTCAATCTAAAGATCGGACAGTTTTTTGACTTGCGCCTACTGCCCACCGTTTCATACCAGAACCGGGACTTCACCTTCACTTCTCCGGGCTTAGAAGACCACACTGACCGCATCGAATCCATATTTTTGGAGATGCCGGTATTGGTGCGTTACAAATCACTTCCTTTTCATGACAAAAAAGTATTTGTCGTCGGAGGGGTAAAATACGCCTACGATGTACAGAGCAATAGCAAACTCGACCAGACGCGCTTCCCTGATGTCCTTCGCACTTCTCCGCATGATTTTGCATTGGAGATCGGTGCGGGCATACAGTTTTTCTTCCCTTACTTCATTTTTTCTCCCGAAATCAAATTTTCGCAAGGCATCGACAATATGTTGATTTACAACAAGAACCTCCCCCGCGCTAAGGTTATCGAGAGCATCTTGTCCCGTTCGATTAGCTTTTCGGTGCATTTCGAAGGTTAATCCGCTTCTTTGGAGTTTTTCACCCGCTTCCAAGTCTCATAGAGCTTCTCTTGCTCCGGCCGGTCAGCAGGCACAGCATCCAAGGGTTCGCATGCCTTCCAATGCGCGTGCAAGTCCGCTGGAAGCCCTTGATACAAGCGCGTCCCGGCCGTCTTCCATGCCAACATTTTATCACTGACCTCCCGGATAATCTTACCCGGATTGCCTACTACCAAACTCCGTGGAGGTATCTCCTCTCCCGCCTTCACCAAGGTCAGAGCCCCGATGATGGAGCCTTCGCCGATTCTAGCATCGTCCATCACGACCGCATTCATCCCGACGAGGACATTGCGCCCGATCTGCGCCCCGTGGATAATCGCACCATGGCCGATATGTGCCCCCTCTTCGAGCACCACCTCTATGCCCGGAAACATGTGGACGACTACATTCTCCTGCACATTGGCTCCGTCCCGGACGACGATCCCGCCCCAATCTCCTCTCAATACCGCACCCGGCCCGATATATACCTTCTTACCGATAATGACATTGCCCCGAATGACAGCAGCCGGATGCACAAAGGCCGAGGGATCGACCACAGGAATAAAACCCTTATATTCGTAAAACATACTATCATTTTTCTGGTATGAAATGGTGGACTTGCTTCGAGGCAAATCCCTTTTGTCAAACTCCGGTCCAAAGATGAGTTAAAAATGTTGAATAACGGCGAGCTTGCCGGCAAAAAAGACTACATTTACATAAAAAATAGGATATGAAATGGTTTAACCAAGAGTTTCTCACCTTCTTCGAGGAACTCACAGCCAACAATAACCGGGAATGGTTCAACAGCAACAAACAAAGATTTAAAGAAGAGGTAGAGGCCCCCTTCCATCGATTCGTGACGGAATTAATCCGGCGTTTTGAAATGGAAGGAGCCCCATTGGGTATCACCTCCAAACTAGCCGTGTACCGCATCTACCGCGACATTCGCTTCAGCAAGGATAAGACGCCATACAAAACCCAAATGTCTGCCATCCTCGCTCCCGGAGGAAGAAAATCTCCGTTGACAATGGGGCTTTACCTCGAAGCCAACCATACTAAGCTGTACCTCTATGAAGGTTTTTTCCGCCCTCCAAAAGCCCTTCTGGAGCGCATCCGTTACGCCATCGCCGCAGATATCGAGGCCTTTAACCGGGTAATATATGACACCCGTCTGACGGCGGCCTTCTCCCCACTCCTCGGCGAAAAGAACAAACGCCTGCCCAATGACCTCCGGGAGGCCGCTCAAAAACAGCCGTTACTCTACCACAAATCCTTTTTTATCAGAGCCGAGCTCTCTCCCACTCTTCTGCTATCCAATAATTTAATAGACATCGTCTGGCAATACCACACTCTTGCCGGGCCTTTTAACCAGTTCATAATGGAGGCGATAGAGCAATAGGCCCTTTTCTAAAGTCAGTCTTCGAAGGAAGGGTAAAACCGGAGTGCGCTCTTGCACCTCCCTCTACCGGAAAACACAGCCCACGGCATTGACCGTGGGTTCTTAACGCAGAAATATAAACCTTTGCCCCCTCACTCCTTCAACCACTGACCTACAGCGATCACTTCACCTCCCCTGCTGTAAAGAGTATAGACATAACTACCTCCCACTAATCCTGGAAAACGAAAATGATTATCCCCTCTAAGAATGGTCCGGACCGCTACCCGCTTGCCATGCATATCCGAAAGCACCAAGCGCACTTTGGACGGACGCCCCGAATAGCGCACATGCATGTCTCCGTAGGAGGGATTGGGAAAGAGGGTAAGATCGATCTCCGCTTCATCCTCTTCCGGATGGACGGTAGCCACCGGCAAAAAGTCGCCATCCCGATTGATATGCATGATAAAAGCGGGACCGTTATCTCCTCTATAAACATTACCTCCAATATAACAACTTCCATCTTTTACCGCTTTGACATCCCAAATAATATGACTGCCTCGTTCTGTCCCTTGTGGTACATAATATTTAATCCATTTTGCACTTAAGCTGCTATCCATTAAAGTTACGGATATACCAGAATTTCCCCAATATAACATTTGCGCGCTGTAAATCAGATTGTCATCGTAACTATCTACACAACGCCCATCTGACATAAAATAAGGAATAAATCGGCGTTCCAACTTTACTGCAACTTGTTTTTGCAGCTTATACTCCGGGCTCAACTTGCAGAAACTAATATGATCTCCTCCTGCCGATCCTCCTCCTATGATGCTTCCATCCTTCAGCAATTTTACATGACCTTGGGAGAAATACAATTCCATCATCTTCTGCGTGGAGTCCATGTATAAAATATTGAGATCGTTGTCATAGTAATAAACAAAATCACCAAACCCAACATATCCCTCTCCATTCTTATTCTCAATGATATCGCTTATAAGCCGATGCTTCTCAGATTTCTCCTGATAATCCCGGACTTTGACAAATTGCGCATCGTCATTAAGCAGATAAATCACATCATAGGTAAATTTCCGGGTGCTTAATTGGTCTAAATAATAGCATACCCCTATATACATCGAGTTTTTGACCCGCCTCAATGTAAATCTCCCTCCTAAAGAAGTATCTTGAAGATTGTATAGGTTAAACGCTTTCATATTAAAATCCAAATCTAGTTTCATAGCACAGAGATAAGTACGATATGGAATACTGTCATTCCAACGTGCTCCTTTTGAATAAGCATTACCTACCATGATAAATTCAGAACTGTCCTTGCTAAATTCTACAGTAGTCAAAGCCAAATTTAATGAGTCATTGTATATATGGTGTTCTTTAATCACATGCATATCCCGATCTACGATTCTTTGAACTAAGAAATTAATGGGATAATCATCATGTATTGAATCCCATTTTTGTGCGATAGAAAACAAAACTAATTGATTGGAGTTAATTTCCTCAATAAACTCAAGATGCTCAAACTTGGACTGATCAGTTGTAAACGTGTGTAATACAGATTGGGCAGAGAGCTGCCCAATCTGTATTACACAAAAAACTACAAAAAATATCTTCTTTCTCATATTAATCACAATAGTCTGTTGGTAATCTACTTGGTCCTATGATTACATTATATGCTCCATATCTTACGGTGCATGCCCATAACTCAGATTTATAATCAGGATCGGTCAGCAATATTTCTTTATTCAACTCACAATGAGCAAATATCTTTCCGTCAGGCTTATTGTCATCATATATTTCCGAAATTTGATCCAAATAATAATTGAGCTCATCCTCTTGTAAACAGTATTCCTCAACATAAGCAGCGCTTAGATCAGGGCAGTGTGGAATATGCGGGGGCATCCCCGGCCCATGATAACAATCTATTCCCCATGTACGATACTCCAGAATCATATCTCCCGGATTGGGGTCATTTTGATTGGTATCATGCCATCCATCCAACGAAGTAAACCACACCTTTTCTATATCGGTGTAATATCCACCTACCGCTTTCTTATTGTAGTTAGTGTATTCCTGCTCTAACACATAAG
>JALWRC010000102.1 GCA_027080725.1 Saprospiraceae bacterium | reverse complement strand
TGATGTATACTTGTCCATAATGCAGGTTTTATTTGCAAATATACAAATAACCTTGCATATAAATCCCAAAAAACAGCACTTAATTTACTCTTTTTCTGACAGTTAAATCTCTTTGAGGAGACCCTACATATACCATCCGCCCATATCATAATACTCCTCGGAGTAATTGTCAAAAACCAGATCTTTCACTTCGTAAGAATCCACGCGCATAAGCCCTATAGCAATATCGACAATATCATAATACCACCGGGTACCCGGCAAGAAGAGATTATTGCGCGTGCGCTGCTGGGTAATAAAGATAGTGTCTGAACAATTGCCTTCATAGCATCCATTCGAATCCACACGAAAGAGAAGACCATGCTCCACCCAAATCGGGGGTTTATAATTTTGAGTTAAATTTCCGCTGACCACCAAATCACCATTTGGCAGTTCTTCAATATCCTTAAACAGAGCCTGTAGAATATTAAAATTATGTTGTTGATAGTAGGTGGGCTTAAAAAAGAACTGCTTATAAAACTTCAGCTTCCCGGTATTACTAAACCGAATTATAAATCCGATTCTTGCCGGGCTTTCATACACTCCGTTAATTACCTCTCCGGTGGCAATAATATCTCCATTGCGAGCCTGGGTATAGGAACGGACAGTTGAGCCATACGCGTCATTTGGATCTTCTATAAAGGACATATCGATTTCCCATTCCTTGTTATGCGTCACCGGGTCGATACATCTGAAATTCCCAAAATAACTCTCCTCCCGGGACCCTGATCTTGCCCATTGGAAAATATACTTGCCCTCCTTTGTCGCCAGCATGGCGACAATAGGAGGTGAACCTGTATATAAGGATGGATAAATCGTATCTTTAACCCTTCCATCTTCCGGAGATATGGTCACCAATACGGGATCATCAATCCGGTTGCCGTGAGCTCCTACCCCCTCCGGAGTAACAACAAAAACCAATGACTTGCCGTCTCCTGTGGGTTGTAAATCATAGATATTGCCATATTGACGGTATATCCATACATCCTCTACTTCGTTTAAAGTGCTATCCATCTTAACAATGTAACCGAAAACTTCACGATAACCGGTCTCCTTCAGTCCTCCATACACATAATAATTTGACTTAAAACGAAATAGTCCAATTCCTTTAAAACTTCTTCTGTTTTGTCTCAGAAAGAATTTTTTATTGATATTTTCCAACTTTTTATCCGCAAAAAGCACCCCTATACTTTTATACCCATTGAGGATATCATTGATCCCCAGAATAATCCGGTCCTTCTCAACGAGAAGAGGGTTACTATAATAGTTTATTATATTATTAATCAATACAGTATCTATAAGCTCCCCTGTATTTACATTTATTTTAATTATTACAGTACAAGCCGTTTTATTATTGCAGGTACTCAGATAGGTGGTATAAAGCGTATCCTGTTCTATTTCTATATTGATGGGCAGATAATGATCATCGTATCCAAGATTAATTAATTTATTAAAATAAGAAAACTGGGCCAAGAAATACAATGGTAAGAAAATGAGACTTAGTGTGATATATGACCGTTTCATTTGACTATCATTTTAAGGGTGAGCAAAAAGGTCATGCATGACTTTATCGGTCATGCATGACCATAATATAATCTATTTTACAATAACAATTTTTTGTGCGGTAACAACATTCTTATTTTTTATGACAAGTATGTTGTAAAGTCCTGCATTCCATCTTTTTGTAGAAATTTTAAAATTGTCATAGGGGGTGTATTGCACCCACATGATTCTTCTACGATATTTTGTAGTCTTTCATTCAAAACTCGAAATATATCATCAAAATATTTAACATGCAATGGGTTACTTAGCTGAAAATTGCCCTCTCCATTGGCATCTTGTACTATAATTACATTCGTCCGTATTTTCAATTTTTGCGTTCCTTGAGGAATTGCATCTGACAGATGCTTCCCCATAAACGCTTTTAATTCATAATCTGAACAATCAGGGTTTACGTTTTGGTTTGGAGGTGGCGGGGAGGATGAGCCATTTGTCATGCCGCAATGTCCAAAAATTGGGGGTCCTTGAGCAAACGACGAATTAAGTAAAATAGAAACAATAAATAAGACTAATAAAAGATTAAATGGTGCGTTGGTGCGTTGGTGCGTTGGTGCGTTGGTGCGTTGGTGCGTTGGTGCGTTGGTGCGTTGGTGCGTTGGTGCGTTGGTGCGTTGGTGCGTTGGTGCGTTGGTGCGTTGGTGCGTTGGTGCGTTGGTAAGATGATTTAGATGTTTCATAATAAAATATTTATAGTTTAGAAAATATAATAACACGTCAAATATACAAAAATCCACACATACTATCAAACATTTTAACACTTTTAAGATAAAATTTAACATTTCCCCCCTTTTGACGTCAATAAAGTATTACGACACCCCCTATAACCTCGCTCTTTTCCTCTGTCTGTTCAAGCGCCTTGATTCACAGAAAAATAGCTGCGCCTAATACTGAATGAACTTTGTTCCTGGAGCAATAGTGCTCCCATATGAAACCGACATGATTAAAACAATTATTAAACACACAAAGTAATGATTGTTTTAATCATCAAAGGTTTCATCTGACCATTGAGAGACAATAAGAAACAAACAGATGAAAGGCTTTTTCCAGTGAAATTCGTCTTGTTTTCATGACCCGGTGCCGGTAAGAAAACCGGCCAAATGGGATATAGTATTACAGAAACTTGAGATATTGTCTGATTTTAACGGTCAGAATGTAGGGCAATGTCCTACACAAACGACATACCCACGTATGCTCGAGAGAATGGAAGGACAGCTGTTAATATTTGTGTTAAATTTCCGTTTCAACAAACTCTGACCACCAATTGAGCGTCTTATTACTTTCGTGACTTTAAAAGAAATAAAATCCATGCAAAAACTCCATTACCTTATTCTTTCTCTGCTTTTAGTCACTTCGCTATCCGGACAAAAAAAGTACACGATAAGTGGCTATTTATCGGATGGCGATTCGGGCGAAAAACTCATCTCTGCCAATGTGATCGATCTCAACTCTGAGAAGGGGACAACCTCCAACCTATATGGGTTTTATAGCCTAACCCTTCCGGAGGACTCCGTCACACTTGTGTTTTCTTACATCGGATATGGTACCGTTATAAAGAAACTGTACCTCGATAAAAACATCCAATTAAACGTCTCGCTCAAGGGTTCGATAAGCCTTGAAACGGTGGAGGTAAATGCAGAAAAAATCAATAAAATAGAAGAGCAAACCCAAATGAGCAAAGTCTCTTTGCCGGTGGATCAGATCAAGCGGTTACCCGCTTTGCTTGGAGAAGTAGATGTCCTTAAGGCCATTCAGATGTTGCCCGGGGTTCAATCGGGAAGTGAAGGACAAACCGGGCTTTATGTTCGAGGGGGAAGTCCGGATCAAAACCTCGTCTTACTCGATGGCGTACCGGTGTACAATGTCTCACATGTTTTCGGCATTTTTTCGGTGTTCAATGCCGATGCCATACGCAATATTTCCCTGACCAAGGGAGGATTTCCGGCGCGGTATGGGGGAAGATTGTCTTCTGTCCTGGAGATAAACATGAAGGAGGGAAATATGAAGAAAATACGGGGTGAGGGCTCTCTCGGGCTCATCTCTTCGAAGCTCACCCTCGAAGGACCCATCATCAAGGACAAGAGCTCTTTTATCATTTCAGGCAGGCGTACCTATCTCGATGTCGTGGCCTCTCCATTTGTAGCATTGGCCAACCGCAAAGCCATCGATAAAATCAAGCCCCGTATCTATTTTTATGACCTTAACGCCAAAGTGAATTACAAACTCAATGACAGGCACCGGTTGTATCTCAGTGCCTACAATGGCTCGGATGTATTGAATATCGGTATCCGGCACTCCAATGTAGATAAAACGGAAGATTTATTTCAATCGGGGTTGGACTGGGGCAACCTCATATCTGCTCTCCGGTGGAACTATAAGATCAACAATCGCCTGTTTAGCAATGTCACGGCTACTTATAGCAAATACAAACTCAATACCGGAAGTACCATAGAAGAGCAATCCTCTCAGGGAACCTCAAAGTTTGCCGCCCTATACATCAGCGGAATCGAAGATTATGGGCTCAAATGGGACTTTGACTTTATTCCTGCACCGGCACACTATATCAAGTACGGGGTCTCTGCTACCCGACACATATACAGCCCGGGGGCACTTTCCATCAAACTGGAGGATACCAATTTTAACTTAGATACCGCGATCGGAAGCCGGGATCAATTCTCTACAGAATACGATGCCTATATAGAAGATGATATCAGCTTAGGGCCCTTGAAGGCCAATGTAGGACTCCACTACTCCCTATTTGATGTCGACGGGAAGCAATATCAATCCCTTCAGCCCAGAATTGGTTTGCGCTATCTTCTTCCGGATCGAACAGCGCTCAAAGCTTCCTTTAGCACGATGACGCAGTACATTAATTTGCTAACCAGTGAAGCCTTTTCACTTCCCACGGACCTTTGGGTTCCCAGTACAGATAAAATCAAACCTCAGCATTCCTGGCAGGTCGCTTTGGGGGCTGCGAGAACCGTATTGGACGAGTACGAGGTGAGCATGGAGGGGTACTACAAGAAAATGAAGAACGTCATTTCTTACAAACCCGGAGCCTCTTTTCTCTTGGGCATTAGTGACGACTGGCAAGATAAAGTCACCCAAGGAAAGGGCGAATCTTACGGGCTTGAGTTCTTAATTCAGAAAAAATTTGGCAATATCAATGGCTTAATCGGATATACCTTATCTTGGAATAATAGACAATTTGATCTCATCAACGGAGGAAAAACCTTTCCTTATCGCTACGACCGGCGCCACGACCTTTCGGTGGTGGCCAACTATAAGATTAATCATCGTTGGTCTTTTTCTTCCGCGTGGATATTCGGTACGGGCAATGCTACGACCATCCCCATTTTCGAGTATGCCATTCATAATAGGGCAATAAATGGTCCTAGCAACTTCCAACCTTTTTTCAATGTAAGAGCAGCTGAAGACAAGAATGCCTTTCGGCTCTCCAACTATCACCGTTTGGATATGAGTTTTTCATTTCATACCAAACACAAAAAATGGGAGGACACCTGGGTATTTGGCGCATACAATACCTATTGGCATAAAAATCCTTATTTTATCTTTGTCGATACCGATTCTGATACGGGCAAGAAGGTTTTCAAAGAAGTCTCTATACTGCCGGTGATACCCTCCATTTCATACCAGTTTAAGTTTTAGTAGGTATGAAATGGTACCTTATTTTCAAATCAATAACAAATACAATCATGAAAAAATATTCTCTATTAAATACCCTGTTATATTCGTTCATACTCAGTCTTATAATGATGTCTTGTACCGAAAATGCCTTTATCACAGTGGTGGATGTCGATACGGCCGGACACCGGTCAAAATTGGCAGTAACAGCGCGATTTATTAAAGATTCTCCTTCTGATAAAGGCCCTCAGTATATTTATTTGACGGCGAGTAAAGGCATAAACGACCTCGCCGACATTAAGCAAGTGCCCAATGCCGAAGTGAGCATAAGGGAAGGAGAGCAAAAAGTGGACGAAGGCATTTATGTAGATTCGATTCCCTCCCTTTATTTTACTGAGAAGAAAGTGTCCGGATACCGTATGGAATGGGAAGGTTATCAACCTGGGCATACCTACACGCTGAAGGTCAAAGCGGAAGGGTTCGAACCGGTCTCCGCCACTATTGTGATGCCGGATAAAAGCGTTATTAATAGCGTCCAATATATATCACAAGGGTTTACAGATCCTGATGGAGGAGAAAAATTAGATGAAATCGTGGTAGGGATGGACAATCTTGAGAAAGGTAAGTATTATCTCGCGGAGTTGGATTATGTCCAGTTTTACCAGAATGGGACAAAGCTGGACTCGGCTGTCAGCTCCGAGTATTTACAGCCGGAGGGTCCTCTCTACCATAGGACTACTAACGGAGGTTTACTCTTCAGAGGGGAAGATATCCTCGGGCTGAGCAATAAAGAAATACGACTGGCCAAGGGCCAAGGGCCAATCGATGTGGTCCATCCCAATAACTATTATCAACTGCATTTGTACAATATCACCAAGGATCAATACGCTTTTATCCTATCGGTAGAGCAGTATGATAATATTGGTGAGAATCCGTTTGTCGAGCCCGTAGTGGTGTACAGTAATATAGAGAATGGATTTGGAATATTCTCTTTGGAATATCATCAAACAATCAAAATCAAGCCTTGAGGTGACCCCAATACATTTGTGGCAAGCAGAAAACAAAAAGTATTGGTACTCCACCGGGTAGGAGTCCATCTTGGGAGGAGGAAAAAGTAGACCCACTAGGATTTGAACCTAGACTGACGGAATCAAAATCCGGAGTGCTACCATTACACTATGGGTCTATCAAACAAGAAAACTACATTGTAGCTCTTTAGGGACGGCAAAGATAATATCTTTTTATATTTCAAATTATTTTTTTCGAAAAAATGATAAAAATAAAGTGCGGTATGATTTGACCGCACTTTATTTCTTACGAGGAGCGCTATTGCTCCTCATTGAGCTTTCTCAGATAATTCAAAGCGCTGCCTGATCTAAACCATTCGATCTGTTGGTCATTGTAGGTATGGTTAACGGATATGGTATCTACGCTCTTGTCCGCGTGGATTATCTCAACCGTCAGCGGCTTACCCGGAGCAAAATCCTTCAGGTCAACAAAATTAAATGTATCGTCTTCCCGGATCAAGTCATAGTCACTTTCGTTGCTAAATGTCAATCCAAGCATACCTTGCTTTTTGAGATTGGTCTCATGGATTCGAGCGAAGGATTTTACGATGACGGCGATAACATTGAGATGTCTCGGTTCCATCGCAGCGTGTTCGCGGGAGGATCCCTCTCCATAGTTATGATCACCGACAACGACACTTAGTCGTTTGGCTTCTTTATACGCTCGGGCGACTTTGGATACCTCGTCGTATTCTCCGGTGAGCAAATTCTTGGTTTTCCCGGATTGACCGGTGAAGGCGTTGACCGCACCCATCAATAAGTTGTTAGAGATATTGTCTAAGTGTCCTCGATATTTCAACCAAGGGCCGGCCATAGAAATATGATCCGTGGTACATTTGCCTTGAGCTTTTATGAGCAGCAAGGCATCGGAGATGTTGCCCCCATCCCATGGGATAAAGGGATCCAGAAGTTGGAGTCTTTCGGAGTAGGGATTGACGATAATCTCAATCGCGCTTCCGTCCTGTGCAGGAGCTACATATCCCGGATCCTCGACGGCAAACCCCTTAGCCGGCAATTCTTCCCCTTTGGGAGGATCAAGTCTTATATCGTTACCGTTTTTGTCTTTTACGGTATCGGTAAGCGGATTAAAGTCGAGATTGCCGGAGATGGCCATTGCCATAACGAGCTCCGGAGAGGCGACAAAAGCATGGGTGTTAGGATTGCCATCTGCGCGCTTTACAAAGTTTCTATTGAAAGAATGAACGATGGTGTTCTTCCGCTGGGTCTTAAGATCATCCCTTTTCCACTGGCCGATACAAGGTCCGCAAGCATTGGTAAATATCCTTGCTCCCAGTGTCTCAAATGTCTCCAACAGGCCATCTCTTTCGGCGGTATAACGTACTTGTTCGGAGCCCGGGTTTATCCCGAGTTTGCCGTGAAGCGGGATATCTTTTGAGATAGCTTGTCTCGCGATGGAGGCAGCACGGGACAAATCTTCATAGGAGGAGTTGGTACATGAACCAATCAACCCCCACTCTACTTCTCTAGGCCAATCCTTGGATTGGAGCACCTCTTTCATCTCAGATACTTTGGTATTGAGATCCGGGGTAAAGGGCCCATTGAGCTGTGGCTCCAAAGTGTCGAGATTGATTTCTATCAATTGGTCGTAATAAGCGGAAGGATTTGCATAGACTTCCGGATCTGAACGAAGATACTCCTTGATAGTATTGGCCACATTGGCGACCTCTTCTCTTCCTGTGGCACGGAGATAGCGCTCCATTGCACTGTCATAGGCAAAATTGGAGGTAGTAGCGCCAACCTCGGCACCCATATTACAAATGGTTCCCTTGCCAGTAGCGGAAAGCGACTCGGCTCCTTCTCCGAAATATTCGATGATAGCTCCGGTCCCCCCTTTGACCGTTAGAATACCGGCTACGGTCAAGATAATATCTTTTGGAGCAGCCCAGCCCTGCAGTTTTCCTGTCAATTTAACACCGATAAGTTTGGGAAATTTGAGTTCCCATGGCATATCCGCCATCGCATCTACCGCGTCCATTCCTCCAACCCCGATGGCCACCATTCCCAATCCACCTGCATTGACGGTATGCGAATCCGTTCCGATCATCATCCCTCCGGGGAAGGCGTAATTTTCTAAGACCACCTGATGAATAATACCGGCTCCCGGCTTCCAAAAATCAATACCGTATTTCTTGGCAGCAGACTCCAAAAACAAGAACACTTCGTTATTTCTATTGAGGGCCTCTTGCAAATCTTTGCTTGCGCCCAAATGTGCTTGTATGAGATGGTCCAGGTGCACCGATGATGGGACAGCCACCTTCTTTCGGCCCACATTCATAAACTGCAACATAGCCATTTGGGCGGTAGCATCTTGCATTGCCACTCGATCCACCTTAAACTCCACATAATCCTTACCTCGGGTGTATACTTTGGAGGCCTTGCCTTCCCAAAGATGAGAATACAGGATTTTTTCGCTTAATGTCATGGGTCTGCCTAAGACTTTGCGCGCGTGGTCCACCAACTCGGGTGTCCTTTTGTACACATTCTGAATCATCTCTAAATCAAACATATATTTTTATTTTGTTATTGAAATAATGGCAAATGGCCGGATATTGGCAAGGGCATACCGGCCAACTATCGCCCGAGTCGCAGTTAGACTTTTCGAAAGGAAAGATTCTTCTCAACCCGCCGATGATAGTTTAACAAAGGAGGCGTTAGGTAGTTCTAAGATTGAGCTGAAATTTACGCGTTTCGATTACATTTCATTTGCCATAAACAACCGCAGTTTGCCGTCATTAATGGCCACGAGAATACCTGTCTTCCCGCTCTTACCCAATCGTATCTCCCGGACATCTCTCACGTTGTAAGGGACAAAAAACCCGCTTTCGCTTCCTTCTAAATCATCAAAATTGCCATCCCCTTTGTTGATTAACAACGAGCCGACATTGGCATCGGCACGGGTCGTCTCCGGCTCCGATTCAAACATATTGCCGGCCATCAATATATCGGGTTTGCCATCGTGGTTAAAATCTTTAATGATTATTCCATTGATGACAGAGAATTGAGGCATGGTCGGTAAGCGTTTGTGGTTGTATGCGGCACTTTGTTTTTCAAAAAGGGTATGTGAAAACAAGGTAGCCTCGTAATGCATCGCTTTCTTGATCTTTTTTCCTAAGATGTCACTTACATCTGCTGCTGCAAAGTCCCGGTAAGTGGGATACTTGTCCTTTATGTAATTCAATTCTTCTGAAGAACATTGGCGTCCTCGTACCGGCACCAATTTTCCCTTGTAATTCTTGGCGAGGTAGGGGTCATAGGTGCCATCGCCGTCAAAATCATCGGCATAGATATGAAATGGCACCTTTTCGGATGCATGAAATTTATAGTTCTCCCCGAGATTTCCACCGATCAAATCATCATCTCCATCTCCATCTAAATCTCCAGTAGCGAGCCGAAACCACCATCCGGCCGTTTTCTCCAGTCCGGGATAACGGGTTCGAACAAAATGGCCCTCTTTCTGGAGTAAAATCGTAATCGGCATCCATTCCCCACAGGTTATCAAGTCTATTTTTCCATCCTTATTCACATCTTGCCAAAGGGCATCGGTAACCATTCCCAACTTAACGAGAGCCGTCTCCCCTGCATCCATCAGTTTTCCCCCTTCATTTTTTAAAAGAAGACTATTGGTCGGCGCGGGATAAAACCGGGGCAATATCCTTCCTCCGACAAATACATCCATGTCCCCGTCTCCATCATAATCAAATGGACGTACGACCGAACCCGAAATGCCAATCTTGGGTAAGGGAGCTTTCTCGGTAAAATGCCCCTTGCCGTCATTGAGGTATAGTCGATCCTGATAGTGGGGGTCGTTGGCCGGGTATTCGCTACTACCGCTAGCTACATACAGGTCCATATCTCCATCCTTGTCCACGTCAAAAAAAGCAGCACCGGTATCTTCGTAGTCTTTATCCTTTTGCAACAGTGGTTGGTTGGAGATATGAAAGACTCCCTTGGCATCCTGAGTGTAAATAGCCCCGACTGTCAAAAAAGAACCACCAATATAAAAGTCTTCCAATCCGTCTCCATTGATATCTCCGACTGCCATTGCCGGTCCATGTTCTGTTTCACCATGCGGCAGTAGCACTTGATACTTAAAATCCTCGAAATTGTTGTCTTGGTGTCTGTAGGGGGGAATTATACGGTCATCGGTGACTTCTGAAAAATACAATGGAGCCACAGGTTCATTAGGCTGGGGCTCTATCTTAGCATTGGAGTAGGCGATTACTAATGTTTGATTGGGTTTTACGCCGGATTGGCGGGAGACTTTACCATCCGGCCAGCGCACCACCACTTGGTCAATAGCACCGGAAGTTCCCAACCCAAAATGAAGAATAGGTTCTACAGAAGATAGATATCCACGCGACGTCTGAAAGTCTTCAAACAGCGTTCGAGTAGATGTCTTGACTTCCACTTTCGCTCCTAACCCAAACCGGTTCTTCTCCGGCCCCTTAAGTCTAATTTTTAGATAGTTGCCGTTAGCAATTTGATTGTCATACAACAAGGGTCGACCATCCAGGTTGTTGATAATCAGGTCCAAGTCTCCATCTCCATCAAAATCTGCGGTAGCCGCGCCATTTGAGAAGGTTTTATCGGTAAGCCCCCATACTTTTGCGTTATTTTCAAACCTGAGCTCCCCTTTGTTGTGGTACAGATAATTCTCAAGCGGATTGGAGCCAAATATCTTGAGTACCTCATTAATATCCGGGCGTTTTCCTCCGTTC
The DNA here is from genome assembly GCA_027080725.1 of Saprospiraceae bacterium. Taxonomy (GTDB): domain Bacteria; phylum Bacteroidota; class Bacteroidia; order Chitinophagales; family Saprospiraceae; genus JALSTN01. Next base: position 24,764 of record JALWRC010000102.1, on the reverse strand, counting down.
TTGACCGAAGTGTTAATCTCTCTCATCCGTTCTACTATTTGAGCAGTAGCATCATTGTCAAAAACATCCCGTTTATAGCCATTGGCAATAAAGATATCGCGAAGGCCATCATTGTCAAAATCGGATGCCAATACAGCCCAACTCCAATCCGTGTGCTTAATCCCTGCATAATTGGAAATCTCGGAGAAAAAGCCATTTTTTCGATTTAGCTGGAGGGTGTTGTGCATATATTGATACTGAAAATGCCCTTTTTTGTACATATAGTTAAATGTACCGGGATTGGTCATTGGGGCCATCGTGACTTTCGCCCGCCAATAATCTTCGGGGAGCATTTCGGTCGTAAGAATATCTTCGTAACCGTCGTTATTCAAATCCTGGATGTCCGATCCCATCGAAAAATAACTGGTATGATTGGTAATATCCCGTATGGACTCCTTGAAAGTGCCGTCTCCTTGATTGAGATAACAATAGTCGTGCTCTATGAAATCGTTGCAGATGTACAAATCTTGAAAGCCGTCATTATTGATATCCGATACTGAGACGGAAAGACCAAAACCGTAATTGTGGGTAATTCCGGCAGCCTCTGAGACATTACTAAAGGTCAAATTTCCGTTGTTCTTATAGAGTTGATCGCTTTCATAAGGATGCTTTTTATCTCGACCTGCCAATACGTCATCCGTGGTGATACTAAAGTGGTCCGGGCGATTGGTTACATACAAATCCAAGTCGTTGTCATTGTCCATATCAAAGAACACGGCATCAATCGAATACCCCTTATCATCCACTCCATAATAACGGGCTTCCTCTTTAAAGGTCAAATCCCCTTGATTGATAAAAAGCAAATTGGCCCGTTCGCTTGGGGTGTCTTTCCACCCTCCTCTAGTCACGTAGATGTCTAATAATCCATCATTATTGATATCGACCATAAATGCCCCATTGTGCCATCCTCCTCCTCCGTCTACTTTGGCTTTGGTTGTTATATCTTCAAATCGAAAATCTCCTTTGTTCAGAAAAAGCTTGTTGGAAGTCGTGTTGGATACCAGATATATATCCGGCAACCCATCGTTATTGATATCTCCCACAGCCACTCCGCTTCCATTGTACATGTAGTTAAAATTTCGGATGTACCGGTCCCAGGTCTCTTTGTTGGGGTTTGAAAATTTGATGTTTGATTCCTTTTCCGGAATCTTCACAAACTTCCCTACTGAAGACGAAGATGATTTACTTTGGTTGGTCGGTTGAGAATCTTTACTCGGAGAGTCACTGCATTGTATCATCAGGATACCAAGCAAGCAGATAGAGATGAAGCCCTTCATGATAATTGGTTGTAGTTTCTTGTTTTAATCCCAGGTACAGGTTTATACCCACAGTCGTAAAGGTACAAAAATAAAATATTTGGTAAAATCAAAAAGGAATAATGACGATATGGTACAGTGGAAAAGCTCTAAAACTTGGGGTAGAAAAGAGCGGGCTATCTCGAAGGGTTATCCATCTTCAGCATAATGGCCATCATGACAGAAAAAACCAAGATGGCCGACCCGCCCTTACTGATAAAAGGCAAGGGTATACCGATAATGGGAACCAAGCCCATCGTCATCCCGATATTGACGAAGAAGTGAAAAAACAATAAGCCCCCTAAACCGTATGCGTAATATAAAATGAACGGATGTTCGGATCGCTCTCCCATCTGAAAAATGCGAAGCACCAGCATTAAAAATATCAAAACAATCGCTACTGACCCTATAAAACCCTGCTCTTCTCCCACGGTACTAAATATGAAGTCCGTCGTTTGTTCCGGAACGAAGCTCAATCCGGTCATATGCCCTTTTCTAAAGCCCTTCCCCTGTAAGCCTCCGGAACCTATCGCGGTCTCCGACTGAAGAACATTGTACAGAGAGCCATGGGGGTCCGTTTTGTCCGGGTGAAGCCAGACGTTGATTCTATCCTGTTGATGGGGCTTGAGGAGATTGTCAAAGGCAAAGTCAGCCAAAAAGCTTATACCCACAACCAGAAATACAATACTTGGAAGTATGATCAGATTGCGGTAGTACCTTTGAAGTAAGTTCAATACTAAGGAATATACGAGCAAAAGTCCTCCTCCTAACCATCCGGCCGGGGCCATGCCAACATTGGGCGATAACAAAAATGCAAGCAGAGTTATGGTAAATGGTATGAACCAATTCCACCATTTCATACGCAATACAAACAATGACCACAAACTCACCAACAGACTGAAAATAAAAAAAACAACAGAAAGCGGCAATAGCAGTCCCATGATAAATCCCGTCGAAAGGACTAAGAAAATTACATAGTAAATGTCAGGGAGTCCGGCCCTGTACAATACGATAACAAAGGACAAGAACACCAATGCAGAACCCATGTCCGGCTGAAGCCCTACGAGAAGAACGGGCAAAGCGAGAATTCCCACGGAAATTAGCTGAAACCCGCTCCGCCTCAAGTTGGTTCTAAAATGACTTAAGAATGCGGCGAGGGCCAGTGTTGTCGTCAGTTTTGCAAATTCACTCGGCTGTATCGTCATCCCAAAAAGCCGAATCCACGACCTTGCCCCTTTGACTTCTACCCCAAAGAGGAGCACCGCTAAAAGTAAAAAAATAGAAATACCATAGAAGATGTATGCCATCCGGTACCAGTATTTCCAATTGATCATCAAAGTGGCGATAAATACCAATAGCGCTATGCCCAGCCAAATCGTCTGACGACCTATCGTACTGCTCCATGTAAATCCACTGGACTCCAACTCTCTAGCAGAAGCGGAATAAAGCATCAGCCACCCGATGACAATCAAACTCAGGTACAGGGTCAGGCTAATCCAATCTAAAGAACGCTTTTGATTATACATGATGGAACAGTTTCCAAAGGCGAAATTACGATAAAACTTATAGTGTGTGTATGCGCCCTTTGTCAAGGGGGATAGTAATAGTATTCATATGAGTTTTCCGGACGTTAGAATAAAGAAGAACAAGGCATCTTATCCTTTACGATATATGCTCCTGAGAATTTGCGTTTAATTTCTTCCAAAGCGTGCAATGCTTCTAAACGTGTCACAAACGCACCGGCCTTGACATAATAATACGGCTCTTTATAGGTCCAAAAAGCCTTGTAATATGGCATCTTTTTTTGAAAAGACCATTTGGTAGATTCCATCCTCCTACGGTTGGTTGTCGCCAATACCTGAATTCGATATCCTTCGCACTTCTCTCTTTGGGAGTGCGCTTCTTTGTATACCGCCATCGCCTTTTCGATGTCGGAATCTGCCTGAATTTGTTGAGCAATGCCCCACGAAGCCAGACCAAAACTTAAGGATAAGAATATCAAAAAAGTCTTCATACAATTACTTTTTGTTATTTTGCAATGGTCCTATACTTGATTGTCTGCTGACACATAAAGGACTTTTGGAGAATTCGTTAGCTATGAAGATACGATTTTTACCCCGGAGGAAGTGCCCAGTCGATCTGCCCCTGCCTCAATCATCACCAGAGCATCCTCCTTGGTGCGAATACCCCCGGATGCCTTGATCTTCACCTTACCTTCACCAAAACGGCGCATCAATTTGACAGAGTTCAAATCCGCCCTTTGGCCATCAAATCCCGTAGAAGTCTTTATATAATCCGCTCCAGCATCCACACTTATCTTACACAGTTGCTGAATCTCTTTTGCCGTCAATCTACTCGTTTCGAAGATGAGCTTGGCAACAGTATCTTTGAGCTGTGCTGTCCGCACGGTGGCTTCGATATCATTTTCGACATAACGCCAATCACCATCTTTGACTGCCGAAACGTTGACAACAATATCTACATGGTCTGCCGAATCAATAATGGCACGTTTTATCTCCTCGACCTTAGCGACTGTATGGGAATACCCCATAGGAAAGCCAATAACCGTACATACCTCCACCTCCGAGCCTTGGAGTAATTTTCCTGCCAACCGGCAGAAATACGGTGGAATACACACTGCGGCAAAATGGTACTCAAGTGCCTCTTGACACACCCGTTTGATATCTGCACTCGTAGTGTCTTGCTTCAAGATGGTGTGTTCAATATATTTATTCAGTTCCTTCATTGGGTTTTATCGATTTGTTCGATGGGAATTTGCGATATGCAAAGTTAACGCAATTCGAGCGGGCAATTGTACAATTAGGAGGGATAAAAAAATTATTGGACTGCCCGGAGTCCGTTCTCATTCATGATTTCGATCGTCCTTCCGGCGGTAGATATTAACATTTCCGATTTGAATTCACCCAAAATTCGAATGACGGATTCACTTGCCGCCCCGACAATTTGGGCCAAATTATCCCTTGATATTCTCACGGAGTTGCTTCCTGTTTTCTCCATGAGTTGGATTAATGCTTGTGCTACGCGCATTCTTGTGGAGTCGTAGGCTAAACTCAATAGCTTCGCCTTATAATTCTGAACATCATGGGCCAGCTGCTTCATAAACATAAAGCTCACATCCCGGTGGCTGTTGATAATATTAAAAAAATCATCACTTTTGATTTGAAGCAATTCCGTAGGTACCAGTGCATAGGCCGAATCGAGATAGGGTACGTTATTCAACAGGGCTTTGTATCCGAAGAAATCCCCTTCTCGGGCGATTCCGGTAACAAACTCTTTACCATCTTCATTGGAAGTAAATATTTTGACAGAGCCCTTTTGGACATAATAGACGTAACGAGGAAAAGCATCTTCCACAAATATGGTCGCGCCTTTTTTGTATTTATGTGGTCTTCCGGTCACTTCGGGGGCAAGCACTATTCCACGCGCTTTTTCTTCGCTATATAAAAAGTGTAAAGGAGAGGTGTTTGCCTCTTTCCCCTGCGAATTATGACTGGATAGACGTTCCCTAAAACGCAAGCGTCCTTGGATGGCATTGAGTAAGTCCATTTCTTCGAATGGCTTGGTGAGATAATCGTCTGCTCCGATATCCATACCGGCGCGAATGTCCTCCTTGGTTGATTTTGCAGAAAGAATGATAAAGGGAATATCGGTGGTTAACGGGTCTGTTGACAGTATCTTCAGCACCCCAAAACCATCGATTCCGGGCATCATCAGATCGCACACTATCAAATCGGGATGCTCCTCTCTCGCTCGATTAATTCCATCCTTTCCATCTTGTGCGGTAATGACATGATAATTCGCCAATTCGAGAATCTCAACGATATTGTCGCGCATGTCAGGATTGTCCTCAATGACCAAAATTTTCTTCATATTATACCTATTGTTGCTGCAGCCTCAAAGTTAATACAAAAACAGCAACAGGCAGGTATTGTCGCCTTAGTTGTAAAAGCATTCTGCTCGAATAGTTACCAAAAAGAACGCTATAACCAACCCGCCTCAAGTTATCTTGCCTTTTCTTGTTTGAGAAGAGGTGATTTGTATTCATGGAGAAGGAATCGTAACCTTAAATACGGTAAATTCCCCAGGAATACTGTCCACAATTATCTCTCCGTGTAACTTATCCAACATACCCTTAACGATGCTCAATCCGAGACCGGTTCCCCGGATATTAAGGACGTTGGAAGCCCGGAAAAAGCGATCAAAAATCACTGCTTGTTCTTCTTCCGGTATTCCTCTACCCTCATCTTTGACCTGAATCAACAGTGTATTCTGTGAGCATTGGGTCACGATATGAACGGGTGAGGGCTCCGGAGCATATTTCAAGGCATTGTCCACTAGATTCTTTATCGTTACTCCGAGTATTTTTTTGTCCGTCTCAAATACCCTCTGTCCGAAGTGCTTGTACACGATGCGATTCTGCTCTTCCTGGCTCCCAAAAAAGTCACTCAAAAGCTCTTTGATGACCTCTGGAAAATGGACCTCCTCCAGAACCGTTTGCTGGGCAGCTTCGTCCATTTTTTGAAGAGAGAGCACGTCTTCCAACAATGCCGTGAGATACTTTACCGATCGCTTAATTCTTTCCGTGTGTTTCTGTCGTTTGGGATGCTGCTCCGTCCTTTCGTACTTTTCAATCAATGTGGCGGAAGTAAAAATAGAAGATAATGGTGTGCGGATTTCATGGGATACCATTGACACAAACCTGGATTTGAGCTCGTTGAGCTCCTTTTCGCGTTGTAAGGCTTGCTCGGTATGGACAATGTCCGTGATGTCATTGACAAAACTCAATACCTTTATCTCCCCATCTTCATTGTGAAAGTGGCTGAGGCTCACATCGACATATACGCGGGAGTCATCCTTACAACTTCCCACCAAAGGTCGAATAATATCCTTTGCAAAATCATCGGGTTTTTGATAATAATCGATGCGATGTTGGACGTGCTTTCGTCTGAGCTCTCTAGGAATCAATATCTCAATTGGCTTTCCGAGCAACTCTTCTTGATTTTCGTATTTGAATATTTCCAAAATTCTCGGATTGACCAATTCGATAATTCCCCTGTTGTCCGTGAGCAACAAACCCTCCCGGGCATTTTCAAAAATCAGTTTATATATATGCAGGTCCGTTACCATATCCGTCATCCATTGTGGACCACAAAGATAGTATTTTCAGTGGTTTGCATTGGGATATGAAATCGCACCATTTTGATCTGACCCGTATCCATCAGGGGCAAACCGAACAAACCGGGGAGATAATTCCTTATTGGAGTAATACATTCACACACAATAAGCAAGTATGAACAGATATTTCTCATATAACTCCCGTCGATGGTCGGTTCTATCTATCCTAATGTTTGTAGCACTGCACGCATTTAGTCAGCTGGAAATCAAGTTTACACCGGCAAGTCTGTTGTACTTGCGTACCAATCTACAGGTTGAACTACCGGTTGATTCGAAGTACTCCATTGAAATGGTGGTCCGAAAGGATTTTCTATTGACGGGTTCCTTTGGCGCTAATATTTTCTTTTCGGAATCATTTAGATCGAGGTTTAACATAGATGGGAAAGACCTGCTGGGGGATCAACTCAACATCACGGGAATCGCCAACAACATAGGCCTTTCATTGTCCGGAAAGTATTTTTTTCGTCCTAGAGCTCTCAAATTAGACCGGTTTTACGCCTTTGGATATCTCAAATATCGCAATTACTGGTTGAGAGACAACCATTTGGGTATAAAATTCAGATACCGAAGGGTTAGTCCCGGCATTGGATTGGGATTCAAATGGATTGCCGGGCGGCACTTTGTCTTCGATACCGGTACGGGGATCGGATACTCTATTTATCACGGTTTTTCAGACAATATCCCCTTCACACCGGGCATCAATTTTAGTGCATTTCCCCTCGCTAATATCGACCTCTACTCCCGGTGTTCGATCGGGTACCGATTCTGAAAACCATACTTTCAGAACGTATATATAGTTGGCCTCTTCCTCTATTTATACTTATATACTCGTTCTTTTTTATATATACTTCGTTGAAGAACCTCTTAAATAGCCTTAGCTATTCGCGAGAACCTTCGCCTTGTCTAAAAAAAATAACTTCGCCTATAATATATATTTATTTCTTACGAGACACACTTGGGCATCAGTGAGTTGAGAAAAATAAAAAGATCGCCAAAAGATACATTTCTAATTTGAAGAGCTTTCTTACTTACACTATTTACCTATGTGATAACGGAGGCCTACTCCCAGTTGATATAAGGAAGCAAATTCGGCATCCTCTACTGATTTGATAAAAGGGAAGGTAGGCCCGAGCCCACCAAACAATTCAAAATTGTTGGCATAGTATCCGAGGCCGATGGTTCCACCGAAGAAGGGATTGCCCTTCATGCTACCACCATCAAAGACTTGCAAATAAGATGCTTTTGGGTTGATAAAGGTGTACATACCATTGCCGTAATGCCATGACATATATATGGGCAAATGAATCATTACATTTGGGTCGCCCTTGTTGGTGAAGGCCGGGAGCCATGTACTCAGACCCAACCCGGAGCTCATAGAAAATTTTGATTGGCGATCTCCGACTAGCATATGCTTCACATCGGCTTGGACAAAACCTATCATATTCGCCATAAAGCGCACATCAGTCTTATCTGATAGCCCGTAATCTCCCCTTAACTCTACAGACGGAAAAGCGATATATCCAGAACTATTGGCCAGTTCACTCGAAGGGTCATATAAGACATATCCCAAAGCTGTAAGCCCTATGGCTGCATTGTGATGTCCTACCGTTCTCGCTGATTCAAATTGAGCAAAGGGGAAGCAGCCGGTCAAGACAGCACTCATCGCGGCAATGATTAGTAAAGATTGTAGAAATTTCATCTGTTTGCTTTTTATCGTCTTTTATGGTCAGATGGAACCTTGGATGATTAAAACAATCATTACCTCCTGGGTCTAATAATTGTCTTAATCATGTCGGTTTCATGCGTATATTATTATTTGTGGCAAATGTCACCATTTCATACCTAAAAAACTCAATTGAAAGATAAAACACGCAATTTGCAGAATAGTTTACTCTTACAAAAATAGGAGATGACCTTATTCGCGTAATAAGTATTTGATGCTCACGCCCATTCGAAACGGGCTAACTAACGGGGCCAATACCGGATTTACATTGGGGGCATAGATTACACCGCCAAACGAAAAGTCCAGATTCTTATACTCTATCCCATACCCAAAAGCACTTCCCCAATAGATCGTATTCAGCAAATCAGGCTTTTTGTACACACCCAAAAAAGCCACTTCGGGATTAAAAAACCAATAACTTTTTGTGTTGGGGTGATAGGACATATAAACCGGAAGATGGATGATACCATGCAGGTTGTGTTCTAAATCACCGGTACTGCCAAATTGATTAACGATATTAAAAGATACTCCGGGGCCAACGGACAGAGCAAACTTGGAAGTGGCGTCTCCTACAAATTGATGCTTGACCTCTAATTGTAAGAAAGAGGATAAACTTAGAGAGGCGCGGACCTCGGTTTTATCGGTCAACCCATATCCCATCCCTAAACTACCGAAGGGGACATTTTCATAGAGAATATCCGAATTGGGATGGTTCTCTTCGCTAATATCAGCAACGGCGAAGAGATCCAGCTCTCCTTTCATTTGGGTAATGCCTTTACCTATCGTCCGTCCGGACTCCAAATGGCCAAATGGGATACAGCTACTAAACAGATAGGTCACTAACAACAGGGTAATTGCTTTCTTCATCATAGTGTTTGTTTTTTTTGTTAATAAGATAGAATGTCTTTTAAGACAGATGCTACTTTATCGGCGTTGGGGAGCATGGTGTGCTCGAGAGTCTGGTTAAGCGGGATGGCGGGAAGATTCTCTGCGCCTATAACCTGTATAGGCGCATCCAGATACTCAAACACGGATTGTTGCAATCGCCCGGCGAGACTTTGAGCAAAACTGCTATCTACGGGTTCTTCCGTAAGGATTAGACATCTGCCATGTTTTTTTACGGAAGATTCAAGAAGGGACCTATCCAACGGATATAAAGTCCTCAAGTCAACGATTTCAATTCGCCCCTCAAACGACTTGGCTGCACGGAGCGCCCAGTACACGCCCATCCCATAGGTGATAATACTCAGGGTAGTCTCTTCTTGGTTTTCGTCTGCATGGAGGACCACTCTTCCCTTGCCGAAGGGAATGCGATAATCCTCTGAAGGAAGCACACTTTTTGCCCCATCCGTTCCCGAGATTTTGGACCAATACAGGCCTTTGTGTTCGAGGATTACCACCGGATTAGGATCTTCCCAAGCGGATTTCAACAACCCGAATAGATCTGCACCCGTACTGGGGTAAGCGATTTTTATTCCTCTGATATTGGTGAGGACGGATTCCAGACTGGTAGAATGGTACGGCCCACCGCTTCCGTATGCCCCGATCGGGACCCGCAGGACCATACTCACCGGCCATTTGCCATTGGAGAGATAATACGAACGACTCACTTCTGTAAACAATTGGTTGAGTCCGGGCCAGATATAATCGGCAAACTGGACCTCTACGATGGGTTTTAACCCTACGGCGGACATCCCGACGGTACTCCCAACGATAAACGCCTCTTGGATCGGCATATTAAAGACTCTGTGATCTCCATATTTCTTTGCCAGAAGTGCCGCCTCGCGAAACACCCCTCCCAACCTCCGGCCTACATCTTGGCCGTACAACAAAGCTTCGGGGTGATCGCGCAATATTTGATTAATGGCGTGAAGGGCGCTGTCCACCATAACTTGAACTTCGCTTCCTTCAGGCGTCCTTGTTCCGGTCTCTTCCGTTACCGGAGAGGGAGCAAAAACATGGTCAAAAAGATCCTCCGGATGAGGGTCTTTAGCTGCAACAGCCATTTGGAAGTCGTTTTCGATCTGTTTGCGCGCACCGGATACTTTGGCATCGACTTCTTTTTTGGAGACCCCCATTTCATAAAGGGTGGCCTTTATCTTAGGGTAGGGGTCATTGCGTTTCGCTTTTTCCAAATCATCGCGATACCACTCCATACGAACCCCCGAAGTGTGATGATTGAGCAATGGGACAGAAGCGTGGACTAAAAAGGGGCGCCTTTCGGCACGTATGGTGTGAATAACTGCTTCTAACCGGCTATAACTCTCTCCAAAGTCCGAACCGTCTAAGCGAACAACCTCTACACCTTTAAAGCCCCGGGCATACTCCGCTGCATCCCCTTTGCGCACTTCATCCTTATATGCAGAAATGTCCCACTCATTGTCTTGAACCAGGTACAATATGGGTAATGATTTGAGTGCCGCCATATGTAAGGCTTCTGCCACTTCCCCTTCTGTCATGCTCCCGTCACCTAGAGAACATACCGTGATGGGAGGGACCGCGCCTTGCTCCAATCCAGCTTGTTCTTTGTACCACATCCCCAAGGCGACTCCGGTCGCGGGGATGGCTTGCATCCCTGTGGCGGAGGATTGGTGCGGGATTTTGGGTTTGTCCTCTTCCTTCAGACTCGGATGACAATAATACGTCCTCCCTCCGGAAAAAGGGTCCTCCCGCTTTGCGAGTAACTGAAGCATCAAATCATACGGTCTCACCCCCAAGGCCACCAACAGGGCATCATCCCGGTAATAGGGAAATACATAATCCTGAGGTTGTAATTGGAGACCCAGTGCAATTTGGATGGCCTCATGTCCGCTCGATGTCGCATGAACATACTTGCGAGTGATGCTTGTCTGCTCCTCGTAAATGTCTGCCATAGACCGCACCAATGCCATTTTCTCAAAGGCTTCCTTCACAATAGCAACATCAATACCGGTCTTGGTCACAAGCATCTATTTTCTCATTTTAAACTTTTGAATCGCAGATCGCGTAAAGTCGGATAATACCAATTGTCCACTCACCTCTGCCCTTTCTTCTAACAATTTATCCCAATGCTCTGTTCCTTGCCAAAGAATCTTTTTAAGCGCAGATAAGGCTTCGGGATTATAGCTTTTTATTTTTGTAATGAAATGGTCAATATATCGGTCGAGTTGTTCCGTCGTCTCAAACACTTCTTGAAAGAGACCGTGGTCTTTGGCCCAAGCAGCGGTTTGCCATTCTTCCGGATTGAGTGTTAACTGGCTAAAAGGGGCGAGACCCACTTTTCTTTCTACCGCGGGACCGACTACAAAGGGACCTATACCAATGGCGAGCTCGCTCAATTTGACAGAAGCATATTTGGTAGCCATGCAATAGTCCACGGCGGAAGCCAATCCCACCCCACCGCCTACCGCCTTGCCTTGTACTCTGCCGACGACGATCTTGCCACAGCTGCGACAGGCATTGATGACATTGGCAAAGCCCATAAAAAAGCGCTTCCCTTCCGCTTCCGTCTCGATGGACACCAACTCGTCAAAACTCGCTCCGGCACAAAAGGTTCGCTCTCCTCCACTCTTCAGTAACATCACCCGCACATCTTCTCTTCTGCCTATATGGACTATAGCCTCCGCCAATTCCGCCAGCAGATACCCCGGCAGGGAGTTGTGCGCCGGATGATAAAATACTATAGTAGCGACTCCGTCTTCTACAATTGTTGTTACCTTTCCTTCTTTTTTCATGCTTGAAATGGTTGACTATGCTCCGGTCATTCATACCGGGCAAAGTGATTAAATATTGAGTACACTTCGAAAAATGTTTTGAAATGAGCACCCTCTTTCGTTTCTGAAGCTCGAAAATACGAAAAAATCTTTATCATGGCCCGTATCTCAATCCTTCATTTGTTGAATAGCAGCAATACACTTACGAATACTCCATTCTCTCATCGACCTTTGATAAATTTGTACCTTTACCGCTCCATAACCGGTGGCTGCTCTATGGTAGCCACGCATCAGGAACGATTTGCATATGACTGAAATGAAAAGTAAACTTCCCGTTATTGTTATCGGTGCCGGTCTGAGTGGCACATTACTTGCCATACGTATGGCGCAAAGAGGCCATGAGGTTGTCCTTTTCGAAAAGCGCCCCGATATGCGCAAAGTAGACATCAGCGCCGGACGCTCAATCAATCTCGCCCTGTCCAACCGTGGATTGAAGGCATTGCGGCTGATTGGCCTCGAAAGGGAGATGCTCGATTTGACCATCCCCATGTATGGCAGGATGATCCACGACACGGAGGGCAACACCTCCCTTCAATCTTACAGCGGAAGATCCAACCATTTCATACGATCTATCTCCCGCGGAGAACTCAATATCCGCCTTTTGAATAAGGCCGAATCCTTGGACAATGTATCGATATACTTCAATAGCCCGTGTACACATGTGGACCTCCGGGCAGGAGTGGTGCATTACCGGGACGCCCAAGGCCGGGAGCAGGAGATGACAGGGCAAGTTATCTTTGGTGCTGACGGGGCCGGGTCGGCTCTGCGCAATAGCATGTCCCGGCATAGCGCGACACTCCGCTTCAGTTTTTCTCAAAAATTTCTCCAACACGGTTACAAAGAATTGACCTTCCCTGCATTGGAAGGAGGTCAGCACTGTATCGACAAAAATGCACTGCATATATGGCCCAAAGGAGGATACATGCTTATCGCGCTTCCCAATCTGGACGGTTCCTTTACCGTCACCTTGTTCTTGCCGTTTGAAGGAGAAAACAGCTTTGACCAACTCCAAACAGGCGCACAAGTGAGACGCTTTTTTGAAGAACAATTTCCCGATGCCGTCCCCCATATGCCCCGGCTGGAGGAAGAATTTTTCGAACACCCTACCGGTGCGCTCGCCACCGTCAAATGTTATCCCTGGCAGGTGGGCGGCAAGACGCTGTTGATGGGGGATGCGGCACATGCTGTAGTGCCTTTCTATGGACAAGGGATGAACGCCTCCTTCGAGGATGTCACCATTCTGGATCAGTTAATGGGTGATGCTTTTGACGGCAATTGGGAGCAGCTCTTTAAGCGTTATCAGGAGCTCCGAAAACCGGATGCCGATGCCATCGGGGATATGGCCGAGGAGAACTACTACGAAATGCGCGACAAGGTAAAAGACGATACCTTCGTGATTAAACGCCAACTCGAGCTCTCCCTCGAGCAAGCTTTCGAAGACTACCATTCTAAATATGCACTCGTCACCTTCAAAGACGACGTGCCCTATCATGTAGCCATGCAAAAAGGGCATTGCCAGGACGAATACCTCATGCATTTTTGTAAGAACCTCATCGAAGAGTACATAGACAAAATCGACCTGTCCGTACTTCACCGTCAGCTGAAGAAGTATTGCAGATAGAGCAATGTATGATTAGAAATAATGGGTGGCAAAACTCCTTAATTATTCCTGTAGTTGTTCACCTGAAAGTTCCCGGATCTGCTTCAGAATTTGCTGTCCTGTCTTATTAGCAATTCCTTTTATCTCTTTTTCGGTGAGGCTTACATCCCAACTTTTTAAGGGAAGCCCAATGCTAGACTTTTTTATGGATATTGTATAACCAAATTTTTCTAATGCCATGACAATGGTCTTATCCACAGAAAATGTGGTCTCATTCTCGAGCATCCGGTAGTAAACAAGATTGGATTCCAGTGCTAACCCGGATATTTGTTTATTCATTATAATCCGGCTTAATTCCAAGGGAGAAACCGGATAATTACCCGTATAAACTAAAGTCATACTTTCCCTTTGGAGTAAAATTCTTTCTTCTTGTTTTTCAAATAAAACTCCAAACTGTTGGATCACATGGCGCACTTTTTCAAAAAGGGGCAGGATGCTGTCTTCCAATCGCTCTCCGACTAATTCGATGGTTTTTTCCGGTCGTCTGCTTAGATGCTCGACTTCTAATCTTTTTTTTATCAAGTCCAATTCTTTAAGCCAATCCTCTTCCTCCACTATCGGTTGGCCTTCGGCGCGTTTTAATGTCAACTCTAAAGACCAGACGAGCTGTTTTCCAACAAAATCAATAAACGTGTCCATGTCTCCAGCATCTGCTTTACTTAGCGCATTCAAATAATCGTTTTTTTCAGCAGAGCGAATAATGACAGGAGGGTATCCTTTGCGCATCAACACAAAATTCATCAGAAGTCGTGCAATCCGGCCATTTCCGTCATCAAATGGATGAATCCGGACAAATCTGTAATGCAAAAGGGAAGCAATTTCTAAAGGATGTAATTCCTTAGAATGATTCTTATACCATTCGAGTAATGCCGCCATTTTAGGTGCCACTTCCTGAGGTTCTGCAAAGTAGAAAACTTCTCCCGTATGTAGTAAAACATGATTGGGCAACTCTTTGTATTTTCCGGGAACTATGCGTTTCTTTGTTGGGATTCCATCTGCTGTTATCGAATCTTTCCAAAAAGGTTTGACCAGGATGATTTCATTCCAGGTTCTAATGTCACTCTCGGTGAGTGGATGTTTGTGTTCTAAAGCAGCTTGTCTTACTTTTTCAATAACCAGATCATGGGCCCGCATTTCATCAAACTCTCTGATGTTATGCTCCTGAATCGTCTGGCCCTTGATGAGCAAAAGCATGGTTTCTCCGTAAGTGAGGGTATTGCCTTCAATGTGGTTGGAATTATAGTTCCACTCCAGCCTCAACTTTTGCCAAAGCATTTTGTCATTATGAAAATTATATTCTTCATAACTGTCCAGCCTTGATTTAAGCAAGGTTATCTGTTGCAATATTTCTTTTTCAGCACTCATATTTACGGGAAAAACTAATCCATCGCAGAGTATAACAATCCATAAGTACAACTTGTTTCTATACGAAAAAAGCCCAAAACGCAGAGCGTTTTGGGCTTTTTAGATGTACCGACGGGGGGAATCGAACCCCCACTCTGTTGCCAGAACTGGATTTTGAATCCAGCGCGTCTACCAATTCCGCCACGTCGGCGGCACATTTCCTCTATCAGGGAGCGCAAAGGTATCTAATTTTGTACACTACAGAAAACTTTTTATTACAAAATATCCCGTCATCTTATTTTAGTACCGCCACTACTTGAAAAACCGGATGACATCCATTCCGTTGGCGTACAACAACAGGCCAAACAGTAATATCATCCCTATCATGGTGGTCACTTCCATGACCTTGTCACTGGGCTTACGACCTGTTACCATTTCATACAAAAGAAACATCACATGTCCCCCGTCCAATGCGGGGATGGGGAGCAGATTCATAAACCCGAGAATCAAGGATAATACCGCGGTAATTCTCCAGAATTGCTCCCAGTCCCAGGTCGTGGGAAAGAGTTGCGCGATGGTCGCAAATCCTCCGAGGCTCTCGGAGGCCTTTATCTCTCCGCTAAACATCTTTTTGAAGCCTACCAACTGGTCTTTGAGAAACTTGATTCCGCGGGATACCCCCATCGGGAGTGCTTCAAAAAAGCCGTATTTTTGTTTGCTGACGTCCAGCATCTTCCAATAGATACCAAATTTTCCCTTCCCATCCGTCTGTATGTTCATCTGAAGGGGCCGGCCTTTTCTTTCTATGACTACCGGATACGAGGTATTGGGTTCCGGGTGGACTTCTTTAGCAAATTCGTGGAGATAATGGACCGGTTTGTTCCCTACGTTTACGATTCTGTCACCGGGTTGGATGCCGGCCTTTTGGGCGGGACTGTTTTTGACGGTTTTATCCACCTCAAGGGGGATGCGGGGTCCGAAAATCATCACCCCTTTGTTCTTGTGGCTGGAGAGTTCCGTCACCCATTTTTTGTCGATAGGGACATTTATGATTTGGCCGTTGCGCTCGACTTTTATCGAGGGAATGCCGTCGATAACGATGGCGCGGATGAGCTTTCTACTGTCAAACCGGTCAAAGGGTTTATCCCCGAGAGCCAACACTTTATCGCCATCCATCAACCCCATCGCAGCTCCAATCGAATCCACATAAATACCCTCTTTGACGGCATCATTGGGGACGTACGAGTCGCCCCAAATCACCAGCATCATGGCGAAGATAAAAAAGCCGAGAATAAAGTTGACCGTCACACCACCGAGCATGATAATGAGTCGCTGCCAAGTTGGTTTTGAGCGGAACTCCCACGGTTGAGCCGGCTCCTTCATCTGCTCCAAATCCATGCTCTCATCGACCATGCCTGAGATTTTGACATAACCGCCCAATGGCAACCAGCCAATGCCGTACTCCGTGTCACCAATCTTCTTTTTGAAAAGGGAAAACCAAGGGTCAAAGAAGAGATAAAACTTCTCCACTTTCGTCTTAAACCACCGGGCCGCGGCAAAGTGACCCGCTTCATGGAGCACGACTAAGATGCTCAAGCTTAAGAAAAACTGTAAAACGATTATAACTATATCCATGTATGAAATTGTGAACTATTGGGATAAAGAACGACTGCAGTGCGCCCCTTGTTCTATTCAAGCCCACAAAGGTACAGCTTATTTTACAACCTCCGGTAGAAAGGTGTGTATGGGTGTATGACAAACTACACTAAACTCATCTAAAACAAACGGCTCGGAAGAAGCCCGACTCCAAAGCTGACGAAGGAAGACTTGGAAGCGGAGATTTACCGTGGAAATTTATCACGAATAGAAGATTAAGAACCAGAAAACTGTATGTCTACGTCAAAATAGACCTTCAACCAAAAAAATTATCGAAAAAGTTTGTTTTTCAATATTTAACAATATCTTTGTTGTCAAATTAGTTTAACAATAAATATATTGTCAAAATGGAAATTGATTGGAAAGACCCTAAAATCATTATTGGTAACATCGCCAAAGGGGAATTTTATTACCCTAGACCTGAACTGCAAGAAGCAATATTGAAACAAATACAAAAAGGAAATCATGTTCTTGTAGCTGCACCGCGTAGATATGGTAAATCTTCAATTGTATTGCACCTTTCAGAAAATTGTCCAGAAGGAATGAATTGCATCTTTAAAAATATTCAGGGCATAAAATCTGAAAATGAATTTTACAAAAGACTGTATGAGCTAATGATACTATCTTTGAGTAAGGATAAAAAGCTATTGCGAAAGCTAAACATATTCTTTAAAGGAATTGGTATTGAAGAAATCGATCCTACCGGTAAAATCAAGTTTAAAGAAAAACAATTCAATTATCTATCGGAAATTGATAAAGTTCTACCTGTATTAACTAAAAACAAACTAAAATTGGTACTTTTTATCGATGAATTACCCGAAGTTTTACACAATTTATATAAAACGGAAAAGATAGAAGAAGCAAAAGGAATATTAAAGAATATACGCAGATGGAGACAAATGGACAAAGATGGTTCACTGTGTTTAGTGTTTACCGGTTCGGTAGGCATTCATCATGTTATCAAAGTGATTGAGGGCAGAGTCATTGATATTAATGATATGTCAAAAGTTGACTTCGAGCCATTTTCTCGAGAACAGGCAATTGACTACATTCTTCATGTAACAAAAGATGCAAGTGTTAGGTATGATGAAGACTTATGCACATATTTATTGACCAAAATTTCATATCCCATTCCTTATTTTATTAATTTGATACTTGATAGAATCAACCTTAATGCAAGAAAAATAAATAATAGTCAAATTGGTAAATCAAATATTGATAAAGCGTTTGATGATGTGATAAAGCCGAGTGATTATTTTAAAGATTGGAAAAACAGGATATTTGAGTATTATGATAAAAATGATGCTTTGTTTATGAATGAAATTTTATTGTATATAGCACACAAGGGTAATATAATAACAAGAAAGATATATGATTTGGCTGTAAAACATGATAAAACAATTGATTACATGGATTTTATCAATGATTTATTACAAGATGGATATATCGTGGAAATAGAAGGAGGAAAATATGATTTCGTTTCACCGTTTCTAAAAGAATTTTGGAAAAAAAATCAACCGATTTATAATGAAGAATAATTTAATAGGAAATATTTTCGTAGATCAACTGAATGTATATCAGTCAGCAAATAGTTCCCCTAAAGCACTCAAGAGCAATTTTGTTGTCCGGCTTAATGAATTTGAATTGATAATAAATGCTCTAAAATCAAAAAGTATTAAAGCTTCTTTGCAACATGAACTGATTCTCGGCAGAAGAGGTAGTGGGAAATCCACTTTACTGAAAAGAATAGAAATTGAAATAAACGAAAATCAAGACTTGTCTAAAAAGTATATTCCCATAAATTTTGCTGAAGAACAAGCGGGAATATACCGGCTGTCCGACCTGTTGTTTGAATCCCTGAATGAATTAATTCAAAGGACTGATTTTGATATGGAATTGAAAACGTTTTCAGAATTTGAAACAGAAAATGAGTATTCCAGATATCTTTTTTCAAAGATCAATGATCTATTAACAAAGAATGAGAAAAAAGCCGTATTACTTCTAGATAATGTGGATAGAATATTTGAAAACATTAAGAACGAAAGTCATTTGTTGAGAGAATTATTGCTCAATCACAACAATATTCAAATTATCGCAGCAAGTACCCGTATGGATGAACATTTTTGGAGATATGATCAACCGTTTTATGATTTCTTCAGGATTCATCATCTTGAAGCCCTTACATTTGATGAAATAAATACGCTTCTTAATCATTGGAGTAAAATAATGAATCTACCCGAACTCAGTGATTTTGCAATGAAAAAAAGAGGTAAAATCGAAGCTGTGAGGATATTGACTGACGCATTGCCCAGAACATTGCAGTTTTTTATTAAAATTTTATTAAGCGATAAAAATATATACGGATTTGAATATATAAAAAAAATAATGGATGAGGCTACCCCCCTTTATCAGGAAAGGCTTAATAATCTGACAGCTCCTCAACGAAAAATAGTATTGGAAATGGCTTTTATTTGGGAAGCGGTATCTGTAAAACAATTGGTTGATAAAACAAGAATGCAAAGTAAACTGATTTCTGCTTACTTAAAGCAATTGCTCTCTTATGGCATAGTAAAAAAAATCTCGACAAGAACAAAAAATAACCTTTACAGAATATCCGAACGTTTTTTTAACATGTGGCTTATCGTCACCCAAGGCAATCCGCAACAAAAAAGAAAAGCAAAATATTTGACAATATTTATAGAAAACTGGTATGGTGCAAATGAAATACAATCTCTTGCCGCAAAACACCTGGAAGAAATCAAAAACCATATCTATAGTTATGACAAAGCAAGAGTTATAACCAAGGCTTTGGCGCAATCAAAACACTTAGGTACCAATATGCGTGATAAGCTTCTGGAAAATACGATTATGCTTGCTGAAGATAAGCAAGCAATCATCAATTTACCGGTAGAAAGCACAAAAATCATAGAAGATTTTAATAAATTATTTGAAAATAATAAATTTGAAAAAGCCATTAAAAAAATTGACGAATTGGAAAATGAAGATGACGGGGTGAAATATTTTTACATGGCAAATGCATATTTTGTTATGAAGCGGTTGCAAAAGGCGAAAAAATACTACCTGATGGCTGTTGATAAAGAGGTTTCGAGTGCAATGTATAATCTGGCTCTTTTGTATAAGGAACAGGGAGAAATGGAAAAGGCGGAAAAATACTACCTGATGGCTGTTGATAAAGAGGTTTCGAGTGCAATGTACAATCTGGCTAATTTGTATTATGAACAGGGAGAAATAGAAAAGGCGAAAAAATACTACCTGATGGCAATTGATAATGGGCATTCAGATGCAATGTATAATCTGGCTCTTTTGTATAAGGAACAGGGAGAAATAGAAAAGGCGGAAAAATACTACCTGATGGCTGTTGATAAAGAGGTTTCGAGTGCAATGTACAATCTGGCTCTTCTGTATGAGGAACAGGGAGAAATAGAAAAGGCGGAAAAATACTACCTGATGGCTGTTGATAAAGAGGTTTCGAGTGCAATGTACAATCTGGCTCTTCTGTATTTTATCAATCATCTAAATTCCCAAAAATCACTTAAATTAATAAAAAGGATAAACCGGATGGATTCAGACCTTATTTCAATTCAGTTGGAATTGATAATTGAAATCTGGAATAATATTTTTGATGATATAGATGAAAAATTGGAAAAGATATTGGAAAATAGCAAAAATGAGGATTTATCAGATTTATTCAAATATCTGCTGTATTTGGATCAAAAACATCTTGTTCTTTCCATCTTTGAAGATGAAAAATACGGTGATGACATCCGTGAAAAATACATTGTGTATTACTATGTTGCATTGATTTTAGCAGGAAAACTTATTGATAAAGAACAAAGAATCCCTGAAGAAGTCCAGCCATTGGTCGAAGAGATTATAGAAGAAGTAAAAGAAGAAAACAAGTTTTATTCTGCATAATAGATCGAGGCCACTCTACATCAATACCATCCATGTCAGAAGTTTTGGCATTGTAGAAAATAGCCTGAAATAATTATCAGTAAAATGCGGAGCTTGTTTTTGCTCAAATCCTACTCAAAAACGCCACCTCACCCCCAGCAGAAGACGCCCGGTAAAGGTACGGTACGACCGGAATTCTACAAAATTCTCATTGGCTGAAAAGCTGTATGTCCGGCGGGGACGAAGGTGAAACATGTCCAGCCCGGTAAATGTAATACCCCAGTGCTTTGATAGGCGATACTCCATCGAACTATTGACCAAAAATTGCCGGTCTGATAACTTGCCCGAGCGAATATTCAGAAGACGGGCTTCCACGCTTCCCTTGAGCCGGTCTTTGCTTTGATAACGGATGGTTAGCCCCACTCCATATTTCAAAAAATCTGTTCGAATTTGCTCTACAAAACGGGCTTGGTAGTCAGCCCGAACGTTCACTCCGGCATTAACGGCAGCGTCAAAATTGGATTGATAGCCCAGTGAAAGCCCCCCGGAACGTACTCTTATCTCCTTCCCCTCATTCAAATGGTAGCGATGGTCCCTAACGCTACCGTCAAAGCGAATGATAGATCGATTGTCAGAAAAGGATTGGGCGAGTTTTATGGAAGCATTGCCTTCGGTCGAAGGCCCGGAAATGACCGGCCGTCTGAAATATACATGGTTCACAAATGTATCGATGAACACGACTGCATTTTTAGATTTTGTAAAGATACCGCGATACATATTCGAGCTGTGGTTTTGTATATTGTACTTCGAATAAATGATGTTCAAGCTGAGATGATCAGAACGTATGACCTTTTGCAGATTATAGCGGACAATCGTGTTGTAATCCTGCTGATGATGTTGTCCCGAAAAGTATGAAATATCTGCCACACTACTCTTTTGCTGCAGACTAACCACCAAAAATCTGAGCAACGAAAAGCGGTACTTGGCATAGAGTTGCAAAGACGGCAGGAGTAACAGTGTGTCGATGAGCGGAGTATTCATTTTTGTTTCCCGAAGGGAGAGTTTTGCGAAGGCAAGCCATCTTCTTTTTCGATATCTGAGCTGGTAGCTCTGGTAGGATTCCAGTTTCGTGTACCGGGTGTTTTGCTGCAAAATATCCGGGGCGGCGACATCCTGTAGTTTTTGGTCTTTTTGCCTGGTATGAAATAGTCGACTATAGACGAAGGAGGACCATCTTTCCGTATGCCGAACCCTTAGGTTGAGTGCGAGCTGTGCATCGGCAAATTCCTCAATCCGATTGATAAAATAGGGAGCGTTTGAAGCGGGGTATTCACGCCATTCATTGGAATACTCCCGCCACTGTAGCAGGAGTCTTGCCGCGGTGGAGAAGGTGTATGTATTGCCAAAATCATGGTTGTAATACAGGGCAGGCGCCATGGATAGCGTCGTGCCGGGATGGTTGTATCGCAAGTTCCTCCGGCTACTATCGATCGCTTCTTCCAAGCGGCTGCTTGCCGGACTATCATCGATGGTAAGCGGTAGATGCCATTTGTATCTGCCGTGATCGCCTGCAAATCCCTGACGGGCAAAACGAAGATTGAGGTATTTCTTTTCATCAAAGCGATTGCCGGCTCCAATCACGGAGGGATTGCCATTCCAATAGGATTTGAAGCTGGTAAATTGGCTCTGGCGGAAAAACGAACTGGCCAATACATCTACTTTAGTTGTTGTCCTTTCGTCCGTCGTCTTTTCATCGATATAGGCGGCTAAGAAATCTCTATTGCGATATACCGGGCCGGGAACAATAAATCCCGTATTCAATTCCTTTATGAGATTGACACTTCCGAAGGCCATCCTACTCTCCAGGTCATCAAACCGGTAGCCAAAATACTCCTCCGGGGTAAGCGTGCTTTCGCCGGTGTTATTGCCTATCAAATACGCCGTCCTTCCCCGCTGGCCGGATATCGCAAACAAATTGGCCTTTGCGCGGTAAAAACCAAGCCATCCGCAGGAGGCCCGGGCCTGCCCTTTGACTTTATTGCGGGCCTCTTCCGTCAAGACAATATTGAGAGCTGTTTTATCCGTGATCTGACCGGACCCGCGCTGCATAAAAGGCTTATAATTCTCATATATTTCCATCTGGGAAATATCTTCCGGCAGGTAATTATCCAATAACAGCTGATGTTGATCCCGCAGCAGATCCTTACCTTCCAAGAGCAACTTATCCACCTTTTTGCCGAGGTATTTTATCTGCTTATTGCTCACTTCGAGACCCGGCATTTTATTGATGACACTTGCCAGGTTTTGGTCTGTCCGGTTAGTGTACCATTTCATATCATAAATCGCCGTATCTCCTCTGCGGAGAATCATCGGCTTCCGGGCCTTGACCTGAATCTGCTCCAATTGGTACGCATCTGACCGGAGCACTATAAGGGCTTCTTGCCGATAGACGGCGGCTGGAACAACGATGCTATCTTTGTAACCCAGATACCGGATTTTGATGCGAACTCCGGTAGTATCAGTGAGCGCTATTTGCCAATGCCCGGCAGCATCTGTAGCTGTCAAAGCAAGGGTCTTGTTGCCTTGGTACGCTTGTACAAAGGCTCCGGTGGCCGGAGTTTTGTCCGCCAACAGCACCCTCCCCGATAGTACATACTGAGCCAATCCCTCACCCGCGAACAATACAAGGAAGGTCAACACCAAAGGATATAGACAGAGTTCTTTTCGCTTCACCCGCCGTAATACTTGCTTTTTTCTTTTTGATATGCTTCAAAGGTCATCTTGACCGGATTATCCGGGATTTGAATCGGTGGTAGGTCCCCCTTTGATACATCGATACTTATCGCTCTAAGCGGAAAGCTACGATCACTTATTTGCAATATTAACCCGGGCAGGCCGGAGTAGTCTGCCGGACCTTCACTCACCGGAATATCCGGGGTAAACCATGCAGAAACGACCTTGCCACGGCGCATGCAGCTCGCTTTAAAACACATATATCCCCCGATATATAGCGTATCTGAGTAGCAAATATCCCATTCTAAAGGAGACTGTAGTGGCCTCTCTGCTTGTTTTCCTTTCAAATACCATACCGTATGTACCAGCTTATTATTGATGTGATCCTTATAATAAAATTGTTCATCCACATATCCTCTACCAACCGAACTGTCATATCTGTACTCGGACTTTCCACCGACATATGTTAATGTAAAATAGTGTTTAAGTGAATCTGTCGCTTTAACATACTTCTTAAATGACTTCATTAAGGCCAATGCCTTGGTGTCAGAAGCTGGTATTTCAGATAAGTCTGCATTAAATGTTTCTAATTCGCTTCTACTTGACAAATATACCACTTTTATGGAGTGTTGAGACCATAAACTACTGAGTAAACCCAGATTTAATATTACATGCCATATGGTGATCCTTTTTTTCATATCATTTATTTATACTTTAAGACACATCTTATTGAAAAAGCTATTTAAAACCCGGGAGGGAAGCTGTCCTCCCGGGAGGGATAAGTTAACACCCTGGTCCATACCATTTGTGGTCCCCACTTAACAAATTAATATACTCTGTACAATCATAATCTCCATCGTCAATAATATGGGTTCCTTGTGAGTCAACTAACACTACCCATTTGGGGATAGGGCTGGAGTTACTGGCATAGGCAATTGAAGTAATAAACAACAAAGCAACTAATAATTTTTTCATTTTAAATCATTTTATATGTTTTGATAATCCCGTCCGGCGGAATGCACGTTCAAATGCCTGCCGGCGGGGTTTTTTATACGTTTATGTGCTCTGTCAAGCTTAAATGGACAGACCACATTAGGGATTCTCCGGTGTGTTCACCGTGCTCACCAAAACGGAGGATCCGCAGGGCGGAGGCCTCCTGAATGGTTTTTATATTTGATGAAATGCACATCCCGTAAGACATATGCTTCTTTTACTATCAGTAGAACTCCCGCGCTAAGGACTGTATAACTTAACCTGAGAAGGGTATCCTGTATCCTGTATCCTGTATCCTGTATCCTGTATCCTGTATCCTGTATCCTGTATCCTGTATCCTGTATCCTGTATCCTGTATCCTGTATCCTGTATCCTGTATCCTGTATAATAGGTTGCTTAAAGATACGAAAAATTTACGTAATGCTGTAGGTATCCACCCCGTAAAAACACCGGTTTCT
>JALWRC010000101.1 GCA_027080725.1 Saprospiraceae bacterium | reverse complement strand
ACTTCGGACTTCGGACTTCGGACTTCTATAATAAAATAGAGGTACAAGATACGACAATATCCTGTGGATCCGGGCAGAAATCGATTCCGGAATGGATGGGGTGATATGGTGTCTGTGTGTAAACATAGGGTTTTATATCGGTTTACAATGTGCAAGTTACGATAAAATATTTGAATAACCCAAGAAAAAAGTGTTAAAATTTATAATAAAATTCATATTAAATTTTATCTAATGCATAAGTGTTATCAATACAATAAAATACAAATTTGAATTGATAAAAAAAATTTATGTGAAACTTTATTGTTTTTCATTTCGGGCCTTTTTGGAGGTAAAATTTCGCATAACTGTTGTTTTATCGCTATCGGAGGCAGTTGCTTGATTACACTTTGTATAAAATAAGCAAGAAATGGTTTTTCCTCGCAAAGTCGCCAAGACGCAAAGAAGTCAATAATGAGGAAAAGGGTAATGGGCGGTGAGAATGGAGAGGGTGAACTTATTTCTCACTAAAGGGAAAATCAACAAAAGACATTGCTGTCAGGTTCAACTGATGGAAAAATGTGGTTAGCCGTTTTAAGAACGACCGATAATCTTTAATCTGCCAAAAACGATTGTTTGTAGAAATAATAGGAGGGAGGTTACGCAAAGCATTTATCTTCGCAGTAGAATAAAAACAAACACTGCATGTTGAAAGGGAGCGCGATATTAATTTTTGTTTGGTGCACCTGCTTTTTGGGGTATGGACAGGTCGTTTCCGGGAAGGTCACGGACGAAAGGGGGACGCCCCTCACCTTTGCAAGCGTCTACGTGAAGCATTCGACCTATGGGGTTTCGACCGATGGCAAGGGGCGGTATTTTATCGAGTTGTCTCCGGGCATGGACACGTTGGTATTTAGCTACGTCGGGTATGAGTCACAGGAATGGATTCTCCCGAATCACAGTGGTCAACCATTTCATACCGACATCACCTTATCCGCGGGATCCGTTACCTTAGCACAGGTAGAAGTAGTCGCCAACACCCGTAGTTTTGCGCGTGCGGTAATGAAAAAGGCGCGCAAGGCAAAGGATGGATACCGGAACAATATCCGGGACTATTCATGCGAAACTTATTTTAAAACTTCCCTCGAAAAAAAGCTGCGTAAAGTGACGGAAAAGGACTCCGTCAAGATGGCGCAAGATACGAGCGGGGAGAAGTACAAGGACCTGCGCACCTACCTCCAAAAGAAGAGCATCAATCTCATAGAATCCAAATCTTTGAGCTATTTTAAGCGGCCCAACCGGTATAAATCGGTGATTCTGGCAGAGCATGATTACTCGGAAGATGTCAAGCGAAAGCAGGGAATTCAGGTGTATTTTTCGGAGTACTCGATAGTCCCGGTTCAGTACTCGACGCGCAATCCCTACCTCCTCTATACCGGAGAACAAGATGCTCAAATCGACTTTTACTCCGACTATATTCGTCTGCCGAATATCACTCCACTGCCATTGCTTTCCCCGGTGGCAACTACGGCTCCCCTGAGTTATGACTTTGACTTGGATGAGACCTTTTACGAGGATGGGGTGAAGGTGTACAAAATCCGGGTCTTGCCGCGGTTCAAAGGGGATGCGCTCTTCTCCGGATGGGTTTTTGTCGAGGACAAGACCTGGGCGGTGCGCTCCGTAGATCTCAATGTCAATCCGCAGGCGTTGAGCGTATGCAGGGATTTTAAAATCCTCCAAAACTATAGAGCGGTGGAGCCCGGAGCCTATGTGCCGGTTAGGCGCGAGCTGTATTACACCATTCGCCAAGGACGCTATGATATCCTGGGTACCAGCCGGATTGTGCACTCGGATTATAAGGTCAATACCGGATTGCCGGGCATTCGTTTCGGCAATGAAGTGATCCAATACGACAAGCGGGCATTTGACCGTCCGGAGCGTTTTTGGGACAGCATTCGCCCCATTACTTTGAAGACGCCCGAACTCCAATTTATTCACAAGACAGACAGCCTCAATGCCTATTTTAAGTCCGAGGAGTACCTCGCCATCCAGGATTCTATCTACAATCACTGGGAGATTTGGGATTTTCTCCTCAATGGGTTCGGCTACCAGAATAGTGTCCGTGGGGTTAAGCTGTCCTTTATGCCCCTCATCGCACAGATACGACCGTTGGGCGTGGGGGGATACCGGCATGCCTTCGGCGGACGTCTCTCCAGGCGATTGCCCAATGAAGATCAGCTCGAAACCGAAGCGCAAATCGACTACGGCGTGCTCAACAGAGACGTCAAAGGGAAGGTCGGTATCGGTTGGACGTATGTGCCGAGTCGATTTATGCGAACCTTTGTAAGGGCGGGGGATATGTATGAAATGGTCAACACCTACGAATCATTTGAAGCCATCCTGAGCCCCACCAACTATGTGCGTTCGAGGATGATTAGCGTCGAGCAGCGCATGGAACTCATCAACGGACTGTATGGGGCGTTGACGGTGCGGTATTCTAAGCAAGACCCGATAACCGACATAATGCAACCCCTATGGGTGAAGGATGTCTTTGGGGATTTGAGCCTGCCGAGAGACTTTAAGTCCTACACCAAAGCTGAAGCAACCCTTCGCTTCACCTACTTGCCTTTTCAGCGCTATATCATCAAGGGGCGGCGGAAGATTATTTTACGCACACCCTGGCCCGAGTTTTCGTTTACCTGGCGCAAGGGCGTACCGGACATTTTCGGAAGTGAAGTCAATTTTGATTACCTGGAGATTGGTGCGCGGCAGTACAAGAAGTTATTGCGTTTCGGATATATGAATTGGCGGGTCGAAGCGGGACGTTTCGTCAATCAGGAGAGTTTACGGCTCCTGGAGCACCGTTTTTTCAGGGGAGCAGACGCTTATTTCTTTTCCAATCCGATCGAGAGTTTTCAGACCCTTGGTCCGACATTCAATACGCGCAATGCCTTTCTTCGAGGCCATTTTATCCATCATTTCGAAGGGGCGCTGCTCAACAAAGTGCCGTTGATTCGCTATCTCAAACTCGGACTGGCAGGTGGAGCTTCCGTTTTGTTCTTGGAGGACGACAATTATAAGAACACCGAGGTGTTTGCCGGACTGGAGCGTCCATTTACAATCAAAGGGCAACAGTTTCGCATAAGCCTTTGGGGGGTTTCCGCCACCGATAATGATGGAATCAAGGGATTGAGAATCAAAATGGGTATTGACTTCTATAACAGCTTCTCCCACCGGTGGAGTTATTGATAAAATGATAGGTTATGGGACTAGAATCGATTATTGTTCTATTTGAGTATTATAAGGGTTTGGGGGAGAAGACCTTTGCCCAAGTACCGGATGAAGGACTGTTTTGGTCCCCCCATCCGGAAGCCAATAGCATCGCGACTTTGGTAAAGCACCTTTGGGGAAATATGCTCTCCCGTTGGACGGATTTTCTTCATTCGGACGGGGAGAAAGAGTGGCGGGACCGCGATGGCGAGTTTGAATCCGGTGATATCACCGACCGGGAAACCTTGCTGCGTTACTGGGAAGAGGGATGGCAGTGTTTGTTGGATGCCTTAGGTGCTTTGGAGCCGGATGATTTGGACAAGACCATTGTGATCCGCGGAGAGCCTCACGGTGTTTTGCAGGCCATTGACCGTCAGTTGGCTCACTATGCGTATCATGTAGGACAGGTAGTATTTCTCGGCAAGCTCTACGCCGGAGATCAGTGGCAATCGCTTTCTATTCCTAAGGGAAAATCCAAAGCATTTAATGCCGGTGACAAACCATCCTCTCCGTTTCGAAAGTAGGGCAGTCTAAAGTGCTCGCGCAGAAAATAACTACAGATATAACCTCGCTCTTTATGTGTACAGGATATAAATGGTTAAAACCATTACAAGATTCCGGCGGAATCCTCATTCCCAAGGTTAAAACCGAGGGTTCTGTTAACCACGTAAATTTAATATTTCTTTCACCTTATCAATCGAAATATCATTAAGCATGGATAGTTGTTGGACACTTAGTCCCATTTCGTATCCCTTCTTAACGGACCTATTAATGGCCTGTTCCATTCCTTTCTCCATTCCTTTCTCCATGCCTTTCTCCATGCCCTGCTCGACACCCTGTTGGATAAGGTCCTCATACATGCTGATAAATTCCCTTTTGGCAGATGTGGTTTGAAGTGTTTCCATGATTTCCGTTATTTTTATTTTATGTTTTGGGAGTTGATGCATGAAGTAAACAATGATAGCTTCAAATAAGTTCCCGTCATCGTCCGGGTTTATCCCTCCAAAAATATTATCCAACACTAGTGTCAGCGCCTCAGCATCAAGAATGTATTTTTGTAGAAGGAGGGCGGAAGAAACAAACATATTGGTCAGGCCAAGTATGTCTTCTTCTTTCATTTGATGGACATCTATCATAAATATATCAAATGAAGGAACGTAGCATTCGAGTTCTTGTGGCAAGTCCCGTATCAAGTCTTTAAACGGGCGAATCTCCCATTTTTGAGTGCCGTGATAGTAGACCACAGGGATAATCAGTTCGGCTTGGGGTTGATGCTTCAACTGTTTGCCGTAGCCATTAGACAAATAAACCAACAACTGTCCTGCGACCTTGTTATCCGGATGACTCTTGTGTTCTATTATTAGTGATATATAATAATGCCCTTGCTTGCCATCTGTTCGCTTAAATCGAAGTATGACATCTGCCAAATGCCCCTTGAGGTCCGGGGTAATGTGTGACTCATTGATATAACTGAGAGATTCGAGACGAATATGACGAAGGATTTTCTTGGGCAGCAAGTCCTTGCAGAAATCCAAAGCAAACTGCCGGTTGGACATCATCTTCTTAAAAAACTTATCGTGCGGAATGGGTGTATTCTTAGTCATAGCATGTTCTGTTTTATTATTAAGGTGGTTCAGGGCAAAGGTACGATAATTCGGATAATACACGGCATTTTGCGCTATAAAGGTTTGTATTACAAAGTGCACTTTTTAGAGTATATTCAAAATTCAATCGCTTCAAAAGGAGAAGAATCCAGATACACGTTTTTATGTGGCTAAAGCCGAATTTTCTCCTAATTCTCAGACCGTTCGCTGAAGCGAACGGCAAAAGCTGAAGCAAATGAAATAGGAACATTGCCCATGCTACACTCTCAAAAAAACACGGATAAATAGAGCATTTTGTAATACACACCATTGCCGTCAGTTTCAACTGACGGAAAAAGGAATGAAGAGAAATCGGCTTTAGCCTCATCAAACATATACGCGAGTGTATTCGTCCATTCGTGGCCATCAAATAAAAGCATTCGGGCAATGGTGGCTGTTAACTTTGTAAGAGGAGTATTGAATTAGTGCACTTTGTAATACACATCCTCTGTGTTTTCAAGGCGGATAACTCATAATTCAGTAGCTTTGCAGCTTCAATAATAACAAAGCGTTGAGATATGAGCATTCCAAAGCATTATGAACCGGGTCAAGTAGAGGACAAGTGGTACCGGCACTGGGAAGAAAAGGGGTATTTTTACAGTGTACCCGATGAGCGAGAGCCTTACGCCATCGTCATCCCACCACCCAATGTGACGGGTGTATTGCACATGGGACATATGCTCAACAACACGATACAGGATATCCTCGTCCGCAAGGCTCGACTAGATGGCAAGAACGCCTGTTGGGTGCCGGGGACCGATCACGCCTCCATCGCTACCGAGGCGAAGGTCGTCCGCATGTTGCGCGAGAAGGGGATTAAGAAGTCGGACCTCACCAGAGATGAGTTCCTGTCTCACGCATGGGACTGGACGGAAGAGTACGGAGGCATCATCCTCCGGCAGCTACGCAAGCTCGGCGCCTCCTGTGACTGGAACCGCACCGCTTTTACCATGGATGAAGTGCGCTCCAAGGCGGTCATTAAAGTGTTTGTCGACCTTTACAGAAAGGGGAAACTCTACCGCAAAAAGCGTATGGTCAATTGGGACCCGGAGGCCAAGACCGTCCTCTCCAACGAAGAGGTCATCTACAAAGAAGAGCAAGGTCACCTCTATCATGTCAAATACTTTCTCTGCGATCAACCCGATGTGTACATTGTTATCGCTACTACCAGGCCGGAGACTATCTTAGGGGATACGGCCATCGCTGTACACCCCAAGGATGAACGCTACACAGAGCTGGTAGGAAAGAAAGTGTTGGTCCCGATTATCGGTAGGGAGATTCCCATCATCGCAGATGAATATGTGGACCGGGAGTTTGGTACAGGTGCGCTGAAGATTACTCCTGCTCACGATCCCAACGATTTCATGATAGGGCAAAAACACCACTTGGAGACAGTGGATATCTTTAATGAAGATGCGACCCTTAACGAGTCCGCACAGCACTTTGTCGGGATGGATCGATTTGAAGCACGCAAGGCGGTTGTTCAGGCCCTCGAAGACGCCGGCAATCTCGTGGAGGTCGAAGATTACAAGCACAGCGTTGGGCGGTCGGAACGCACTAATGCTGTCGTCGAACCCCGCTTGAGCCTTCAGTGGTATGTCGATATGAAGGCATTGGCAGAGCCTGCACTCAAAGGCGTGCTCGAGGAAGATATTCGATTTGTTCCCAAGAATTATATTAATACTTACCGGCATTGGGTGGAGAATATACAGGACTGGTGTATCTCCCGTCAACTATGGTGGGGGCATCGCATCCCCGCATGGTTTTACGGAGAGGAGGTATTTGTGGCAGAGACCGCCGTGCAAGCGTTGGAGCAGGCGAGGGCAAAGACGGGGGATAATACCCTCCAAATGGAGGATCTTCGTCAAGATGAAGACGTGCTGGACACCTGGTTTTCCTCCTGGTTGTGGCCGATAAGCGTATTCGATGGCTTTGGAGAAGACAAGACGGATATCAACTACTATTACCCGACGGCGGTGCTGGTGACGGGCTGGGATATCATCTTCCTTTGGGTGGCGCGGATGATTATGAGCGGTTACGAATGGATGGGGGAGAGGCCGTTTGACGATGTGTATTTTACCGGAATGGTCCGCGATAAGAAGCGTCGTAAGATGAGCAAGTCACTGGGAAATTCTCCGGATGCATTGAAGTTGATCGAGACCTATGGAGCAGACGGTATCCGGTTTGGGATGTTGTCCTGTTCGCCGGCAGGAGGGGATTTGCTCTTCGATGAGAAGCTTCCCGGTCAAGGGCGCAATTTCTGCAACAAAATGTGGAACGCCTTGAAATTGTTGAAAATGTGGTCCCCCGTGGATCAAGCGGGAGACAAAGCACAACAGGCGGTGAATGCCTTGGCCATGAAATGGTTTGAAAACAGGAAACAGGAGGTTTTTGGCAAAATCGAAAGCCAATTTGCTTCTTACCGGCTTTCTGAAGCGTTGATGGAGCTCTATTCCTTTATCTGGAATGACTTCTGTTCCTGGTATCTGGAAATGATAAAACCCACATATGGGACCAATACCATAGACAGGGATACTTATGAAACCACCATCCGTTTTTTTGAGGAACTCATGACCGGACTTCATCCTTTTATGCCTTTCGTCACCGAGGAGATCTGGCATCAACTCCGGGAAAGAGCACAAGGGGATGATTGTATGAAAAGTAACTATCCGGTCCCCGGAGCGATTGACAAGGAAGCCATCGATCGTTTCGAGCAACTCAAAGATGTCGTGGGTAAGATCAGGGACCTGCGCAATAAAAACGGAATCAAACAACGCGAACCCTTAGAGCTCGTCGTCGCACAATCAGCCGAGGCGACCTCCTTTCTCGGCTACCTGGGCATCCGTGAAACCTTGCTCAAAATGTCCGCATTGAAAGAGGTAACCATGAGTGAAGAAACCCAAGAAGGGGCGATCGCTTTCGTAAGCGGCACGGAGAAGTTTTTTCTCCTCGCAGAGCAAAAACTCGACACCGAATCGGAACGCAAACGTCTCAAAGCCGAGCTCGAATACGCCAAGGGATTTGTAGCTTCCATTGAGAAAAAATTGAGCAATGAGCGCTTCGTACAAAATGCACCCTCTGCCGTCGTGGATAAAGAGCGGAAGAAGCTCGCTGATGGTCGCGAAAGGGTTGCGATTTTGACGGAGAGCTTGGAAGCTTTGTAGCCTTTTGCCAAAGCGGTCGGAATAGTATCATTAGAATGATTGTGCCCAACCATTTCATACCAAGAAGACCCATGATTAAGGACAGATTGTCGTCTCATTACCATTTATGGCAAGAATTTATTCCTAAAATGGTTCTACCTTTGCCGTCGCAAATTTTAGTATGGATAAACCAGTCATAGACGTCATTATTCCCGCTTACAATGAGGAACAATCCATTGGCCGGGTGATAGGGGATATACCAGCCGGGTATGTGCGGGAGGTCATCGTATGTGATAATGGGAGTGAGGACAATACCGCTCAGGTGGCGCGGGAAAGTGGAGCCACCGTCGTATTCGAAGGGCGCCCGGGTTATGGATATGCCTGCCTTAAGGGGATGGAATACCTCACTAAGAAAGAGCACATGCCTGATATCGTTGTTTTTTTGGATGGAGACTATGCGGATTATCCGGAAGAGGTGCCGAAAGTGGTACGCCCCATACTTGAAGAGGGAGTAGATATGGTCATCGGGTCGAGGCCGTTGGGGCATCCGCAGCCCGGCTCATTGACGCCTCCACAGGTCTTTGGCAATTGGTTGGCGACGACATTGATCAGGGTTTTTTACCGGGTGCGATTTACTGATTTGGGGCCTTTTCGCGCGATAAGATATGACAAGTTGGTCGAGCTGGAGATGGAGGACAAGACCTACGGATGGACGGTAGAGATGCAGGTTAAAGCGGCGAAGAAGGGGATGGCTACCGCGGAAGTTCCCGTCAGATACCGCCCGCGTATCGGGGTGTCCAAAGTATCCGGAACGGTCAAGGGGACTTTTTTGGCGGGGTATAAAATATTGTGGACGATATTCAAATACATATAAATGGAGCAAGTCTTTGTAAATATTGGGTGGGTGATTCTCATCATTTATATCCTGGCATTGATCTATATTCTGGGTTTTAGCTTTATGCAGTTTCATCTCCTCTACTATTATAAGAAGAACATAAGCAGGCTTCCGGAATTGCAAAAGACCTTGAGGGTTACTTCTGATGTGCCCTTTGTCACCATCCAGCTACCTGTTTTTAATGAGCG
The DNA here is from genome assembly GCA_027080725.1 of Saprospiraceae bacterium. Classification (GTDB taxonomy): domain Bacteria; phylum Bacteroidota; class Bacteroidia; order Chitinophagales; family Saprospiraceae; genus JALSTN01. Next base: position 1,714 of record JALWRC010000101.1, on the reverse strand, counting down.
TTATGTCATAGAGCGCCTCATCGATTGTATGGCCGGGTTGGATTATCCTCAAGACCGGTTTGAAATACAGATTCTCGACGATTCGACAGATGATACCACGGCATTGGCAGAGAGAAAAGCAGAACATTATCGCAAGGCCGGATTCCGGATTGAAGTCGTGCGCAGACCGGATCGCAAGGGGTATAAGGCAGGGGCATTGCAGTATGGTATGAAAACGGCCAAGGGGGAGTTTATTGCCATTTTTGATGCGGATTTTTTGCCTGAGAAGGACTTTTTGCAGAAGACCATCCCACATTTTGCAGATTCGGAGGTGGGTATCGTGCAAACCCGCTGGGAGCATATCAACGAAGATTACTCTGTCATTACGCGGTTGCAGGCATTTCAGCTCAATGTGCATTTTACCGTCGAACAAAACGGCCGGTATTTTGGGGATTTGCCATTGCAGTTTAACGGGACGGCCGGTGTGTGGAGGCGAAAGACGATAGAAGATGCCGGGGGATGGAAGGCCGACACATTGACGGAAGATTTGGATTTGAGTTACCGGGCCCAACTCAAAAACTGGAAGATCAAGTATCTCGAACATGTGGGTTCCCCCGCCGAATTGCCCATTGAGATGAATGGTTTTAAAGCACAACAGTACCGCTGGATGAAAGGGGGGGCAGAGACAGCAAAGAAAATCCTGCCGACCGTATGGCGTTCGACCTTGTCGTTGCGTAAAAAACTGCATGCCACCACTCATCTCTTATCCAGCGCTATATTTGTGGTGGTGTTTTTGGTGGGGGTGTTTAGCGTCCCGATGCTCTTTGTACTCAACTATTTCCCCACCCCTAAACATTTTCTGTTTTACTTCCTGGTTAGCCTTATCATAGTGGTATTCGTATATTACGTTGGCAATGTTGAGACCTCCTGGAAGCACGAGAGTAAATTGCGCTCTGTACTAAAATTTTTAGTGCTGTTTCCCGTGTTTTTAGCGCTTTCCATGGGGATGAGTTTTCATAATACCATCGCTGTGTTGCAAGGATACTTTGGTAAACGGACGCCCTTTGTACGCACGCCGAAGTTTGATATCAAAAGCATCAAGGATACGGTACGGGCTAAAAAATATCTCCCTACCAAGATAAATAAGACGGCCATTATTGAGGCCCTTCTCGCACTGTACTTTTTATTTGGCTTTGCAGCGGGAATATACATTCGAGACCTGTCCTTCATTTTCTTTCACCTTATGCTGGCTATAGGCTACGCCACGATAAGCTTTTTTACTTTTAAGCACTACGCCGCTACGAGGTAGGGTTGAGTGGGGGGATACCTCTGAGTTGGCTTCCTGCTAATGATGCGTTAAGAATTCTTGACAACGCCGAGTTTAGCGACAAAGAAGCTTTTCGAATGGTGCTCATGTTTTAGTAGTTACTACCGTAAGCCATAATCGGAAATGAATTAGTCGTTCTGCGAACCGCCGTTACAGCCTGTCCCGCTTTCAAAGCGGGAAGGCCCATACGTAAGGTGGTAACGCCTTTGGCGTCACAGGTCGTGAGAGGGCTGAGGTAAACTCCGTGTGAGGTTACCTCAGCCTACTCGATTATGGTGTCATTAATTTCTAAATCGGGGAATGGGAGAAAATCCCTCGCCTTAAGGCGAAGACTTTAGTTTAAGTATCTTTTTCTATTTTTGTGACATGCAAAAATACAGGAAGACATCACATACGGTTTATGATATA
>JALWRC010000100.1 GCA_027080725.1 Saprospiraceae bacterium | reverse complement strand
GGATTGAGCGACCTTTTGCTCCTGTATTGTTTGTAGTAACCATAAGCCACGTAGAGCAACACTTGTACTGCGGTGAAGTCATCGGGTTGGCTTTTGTGTTCCAGGATAATGGAAATGTAAGCCTCCTTATTGTTTTTACGCGATACGGAAAAAACAATATCCGAGAAGACCTCTTTCAAGTCCGGAAGCACAAAATCAGTTTCAGAATACTTTAATGTAGCCAGGTCAATGTGCTTTTTCACGTGTGCCGGCAGAAAAGAAGCTAAGAACTCTTTGGCAAGGGAAAGGTTGCCAAGGATGGTCTTCATGTATTTGTCGTGTATATTATTGATGTTCATGGTGTAAAAATACAAAAAAGATTTGTAAGGATGGATTATTAATTGAACTTGTGTGTATTACAAAGTGCACATTTCTACCTTGAACAGCAATATTAATCCCGTAGGGATGTCATCTTTGTAGCACTTCCAACAGGTTAGATACCGGAGAAGTATAGCATGCAAGCAGGGGCAAAAGAAAAAGCATTAATAAATAGCCCACGGTTTTATCCGTGGGGCTAATGAATCGATTAATCCCAACCGTTTTAACGGTTTAAAATCTACATACTATGTCAAATCCATATAGCATAAAAATGGATACCCGTCATTAGGGGTACAGAAAAGCATTATCAACAGAAAAGAACATGTATTCAGGAAAAGGAAAATTTATCCGGCTCTATGGTTTGTTTTGTAATGGTTAAAACTATAGACTGTGTTAAGGTCAGAGCTCCTAATGGAGCGTTTAGATACAGATAAAATTGGTATCGGTTGCAAAGCGTATTTATTTTGTTCCTGACGCACTTGAGTATGGCTGGTTCTAAAAGATGTTATCTTCCAAAAAGAGTAGTTCTCCTCTTTTTTGTGTATTAGGATGGCTTGAAATGTGCATTTTGCAATACACACTACAAATCTCAGGATTGAGTACCTTTGCCATCTAAAAAGCAACGAATTGGAAAGCGCATTTTGATACATCAAGATGTCCCTTGCCTGAAGAGTTACTCAAAATATTACCGAAATGATGCGCATCATCGATCCGAAGAAAACAGCAACCCGTGATTTTCATCAGTTTTTATTAGGGGCCGTTGCTCCTCGTCCCATCGCTATTGTCAGCACGATGGACGAAGCAGGCCGCCCCAATCTGGCACCATATAGTTTTTACAATGCCTTCAGCTCTAATCCTCCGGTACTGGTCTTTTCTTCCAATAGAAGAGTGGTGGATAATACGACCAAGGACACACTGCACAATATCTTGGCGACCAAAGAATGTGTGATCAATGTGGTCACGTACTCGATTGTCCGGCAGATGACGATCAGTTCGGTGCAGTTTGATGCAGGGGTTAGCGAATTTGAGATGGCGGGATTGACTCCGGTCCCTTCGGATAGGGTGGCTCCATTCCGGGTTAAGGAGTCTCCTGTACAGATGGAGTGCAAGGTAAAGGAGGTTCATACCTTAGGCACTCATGGTGGTGCGGGACATTTGATTGTGTGTGAAGTGGTACGGATGCATATAGACGACGATATATTGGACGAGAACGAGCGCATCGACCCCCACAAGATTGACCTGATGGGACGGTTGGGCCGGGCGTATTACGTCCGTTGTAGCGGGGAGGCTATACACACCATCGTCCAGCCCGTCACCCAAATGGTCATCGGTTACCAAGCCCTCCCCCCTTACGTACGTGAGAGCCATATCCTCTCCGCCAACGACATCGCCATGCTCGCAGGTCTTCCGTCCTGGCCCGGTAAGGAGGAGGTACTAGCATTTCGAAACGATCCGGAAATCAAGGCTATCTTGGAAGCAGGAAACCCGGTAGACCTCCCGCTTCAGCACCTCGCAAAGGCCTATTTGTCAAAAGAGGAAAGAGTAAAGGCCGCCTGTGCCCTGGCCATTATGAATGGGGTGGAAGAATAGCGACACGCCCTGCTATTAAGCATCTGTTAACACTGCTTTTACAACAAAATGGGACTTAAGAGAGTTATAGCCATAAAGAGTTAGTGCTCCGAGAAATATTTTCATTTTCCTTGTCAGGTATTTCAATTGCAGAGCACGAATAAGCTGGAGAAAGCCAAATTTTATGAATTTAATGACTCTACATAACGCAGTCCGGTGCCGGCTAAATGTTATGGTTTCGACCATTTCATACCTGGGCATCCCGGTCATCCTCCTGCTGACTTCCCCGGTTTTACTCCGGGCGCAGGACACATTTCAAGAGAAGCGGATTCACCTCAACGGCGAGGTCGTCACGGCAATGGTTAATGGAGACGACACCTTGATAATGTATGACCTTCCCGCTGTCAGAGTGGTCCGAAAAAGGATATTTAAAAATGTGGATGAGTATATCAAATACAAGCGTTATATGAGATATGCCAAGATCGTATACCCATACGCGGTAGAGTCCATGCGGGTATATCGAAAAATCGAAGCGGACACAAAGGACATGGGTTGGTGGCGCAGACGGCGCTATATCAACAAGCTCAATAAAACCCTCAAAAAACAATACAAAGAGCCGCTAAAGAATCTCAGTAAAACGCAGGGCTACATCCTTGTAAAGATGATCGAACGAGAGCTCGAAATCCCTTTTTACAAGCTCATCCGGCAAACCAAAGGGGCATGGACGGCAACCTATTACAGTGGTTTGGGGCGCTTCTATGGGTATCACCTCAAAAAGGGTTATATTCGCGGCCAGGATCCAATTCTCGACAGCGTTTTGGATGATTTTGATATCACAAAGCCACTCGACGAAGAGGAGCATTGTGACGATTGATTAATACCGTATTCCGTTTTCGTATGTCGCAACATAGCAACACTACCGTTCGAGTGGGTTGGCGCAGCCCCGCCAATATCGCTCTTGTCAAGTACTGGGGAAAACACGGCCGGCAACTCCCGGCCAATCCCTCCATTAGCTTTACCCTATCCCGGGCTTTTACCGAGACTTTGGTCGAGTTTAGCCCGAAGGACCATCGCGATGCTCCCATATTAAAGTCTTTTACATTTGCCGGTGCCGCGTATGAGGCATTCGCACGGAAAATGGAGCGATTGCTCGAGAGCATTACAGATATGGTGCCTTTTTTGGAGAAGTATCAACTGTCCATATCCTCGGACAATTCCTTCCCTCACTCGGCCGGTATTGCCTCTTCAGCATCTGCCATGAGCGCATTGGCTCTGTGTCTGGTAGAGGGTGAATATTTATTAGAGGGAGAGGCTTTCGACCCGGAAAGGGAGCGAAACCGGATTTCTGAAATTGCACGCCTATGCAGTGGTAGCGCTTCCCGGTCGGTCTTCCCTCATCTCGCTGTTTGGGGAACGCATTCCGATATCGAGGGCAGTACGGACAGGTATGCCATCGCCTTCCCGTACGAGGTGCATCCGGTTTTTGACCGGTGGAAGGATGATATCCTCCTCGTCAGTGAAGAGGTGAAGGCCGTGTCGAGTTCGGCAGGGCACGAGCTGATGAACCATCACCTCTACGCACCAGTGCGATATGACCAAGCGAGAGCCAACATCCGGGATTTGAGCCGGGCACTTCAAGAGGGAGATGTGGAGAGATTCGGGCAGATCGTCGAAGAAGAGGCGATGACCTTGCATGGGTTGATGATGAATTCCCGCCCGTCCTATATGCTGCTACTGCCGGAGACGGTGCGCGTCATTCACGAGTTGAGAAGGTGGAGAGCGGCAAGCGGATGTCCCGTGTATTTTACCCTTGATGCCGGCCCCAACGTGCATTTGCTCTATCCACAAACCCACCGGGAGCAGGTTGATAACTGGATGCAAGAGCATCTGCAAGTATATCTCGATAAAGGTAGAATATTAAGGGATGAAGTGGGGGAAGGGCCTTTTAGGGTATGAAATGGTGGGAACATGTTTTATCTCCCCTTTAAGTGCCGGATTAACAATAGTCTCAACCCCTGCAAATATTAAGGATAAAATTCAACTTATACCGGGAAAAAGAGATGGTCTTATAATCTGTTATATCCCAAAGAGAAGGGTTGAGAGAATGCTGTTGGCTTCTTCTTTATGCAGGGTTAGAATCATAAATACTCCTGCCACCGCCATAGTAATTGGTAAAAATATGCTGATAAACCACATCCGTTTTATTGTCAACATCTTTATCTGAATATCGCTTCTGCGGTAACCATAACAGTGCATTGTAGATGGTTGTTTTGACTTGTGCTCTCAACTGTGTGCTTTCCCGCCAACGTTCCGCTTTTAACTTTTCGGCTTTTAATTTTTCCAATGTTTCTTTTGCTACTTTTTTGACTTCCTCTCTTTCTTTGTCTGTCATGTTTTCTTTTTTTAGCAAATCAAATATGGCGAGCGTCTCTTCGTTGAGTCCTTCCCGCATTGCCCGGGTTTCTTCTACTGATAAATCGTTGATAAAATCGGTTAAATCGTCAAATGCTTTTTTTGTTGCGGTTATATCTTTACCGGTGTTACTATTTTATAAGTCATATAGTCGAAAAACAAAGATACACAATCCAATCAATGATGGAGCAGCGATAGGATAGCGGTGTGTATTACAGAAGGCTTTAGAATGAAAAGAGGTGTTGGTGTATGACAAGCCGACAAGGAAGGTAGATATATGATAAGCTTTGCAAACTATGATCGGCAGAAAAAACCCGATGGGTTTTACTCCATCGAGATGGACAATTCCAGCCATTGGTCTTCCTTTTCTGCGATTTCCTTGTTGACTATTTCGAGTTCTTTGGACCATTTGTGTATCTCATCCAGGGAGAGACTGTCCGACTCAAACTTTTGGAGGATCATCTCTTTGCGCTTTTGGAGTTTGGCGATGGCTTTATCCAACTTGTTGAGTTCTTTGCCGGGGCGTGTTTTTTTCTTCTTCTCCCGGGGCGTATGCTCCTCCCCTTCCGGTTGTTTATTAGAGGAGCTATGATATTGGCTCGCCCTATACTCCGTATAGGTTCCGGGAAAATCGCGAATCGTTCCTCCGGGCTCCAAAACAAACAGATGATCGATTAATTTATCCATAAAATAACGGTCGTGGGATACGATAATCAAACAACCGTCAAAACTCATAAGATACTCCTCTAATATATTCAGAGTGAGGATATCGAGGTCGTTGGTGGGCTCATCGAGTATCAACACGTTGGGGTTTTTCATCAATACGGTCAACAGGTGCAATCTTCGCTTCTCTCCGCCGCTTAACTTGGAGACATAAACTTGTTGATGCGGGCGAGGGAATAAAAACTTCTCCAGCAACTGCTCTGCCGAAAGTTTTTTGCCCTTCTCCAGCGGGAGGTACTCGGCTATTTCCCGCACTACATCGATGACTCTTCTATCTTGTGATAAGACCAGTTCTTCTTGTCTGTAGTGTCCAAAGACTACGGTATCCCCTATGACCACTTTGCCTTCATCGGGTTTGAGATCTCCTGCCAGAAGTTTGATCAATGTGGTCTTGCCCGAGCCATTGATGCCTGCGATTCCTATCCGGTCCCCCCTTTTAAATTTGTAGTAAAAGTTCTTGAAAAGAACCTTATCGCCAAAGGATTTCCCCAAATTGTGAATTTCGATAATCTTACTGCCCAGTCTGGTGGTTTTGAGTGGGATACTCATTCGCTCTTCAGGGGTGTAGCCATAGACTTCTTCCCGAATATCTTCAAATTTTTTTATCCGGGACTTGGCCTTTGTACCCCTTGCTTTGGGCATTCGGCGCACCCATTCCAATTCTTTTTTCATGAGCTTCCTGGCCTTGTCGTGTACCGTGTCTTCCAATGCTGTTCGCTCGGATTTCTTCTCGAGGTAATACCCGTAGCTGCCTTTGTATTTGTATATCTTTCCCTTATCCAACTCCAGGATGGTATTGCATACATTCTCAAGGAAATACCGGTCGTGGGTGACCATAAATACGGTGATGTTGCTCGCCGACAAGTATCGCTCGAGCCACTCTATCATCACGAGATCCAGATGGTTGGTGGGCTCATCCAAGATGAAGAATTCCGGGTCACGGATTAGGATTCTGGCTAAGGCTACCCGCTTTTTTTCTCCTCCGGATAACATACTGATGTGTTTGTCCGTTTCCGATATTTTGAGGGCGGCCAATATTTCGTGTATGCGTGCCTCTGTGTCCCATGCATCCATTTCATCCATCTTCATCATTAGATGCTGCTGTGTCTCTTCGTCCCCCTTCAATACGGCGATTTCATACTCCCTTATCAACTGTACTTTGGGATCATCTACTTCAAAAACAGCTTCCATGACAGTATGATCGGGGTCGAGGTTGGGCATTTGGGGTAGATAACCTATCCGCACCGAGGGATGGATGAACACCTTAGATCGCTCTCCTTCGACCTCCTCGACGCCACTGATCACATGTAGCAAAGTCGTCTTTCCGGTACCGTTTTTAGCAATTAAAGCGACCTTATCTCCCTTGTTAATATGTACAGTAATATCCGAAAAGAGCGTCTTATCTCCAAAAGTTTTGGAAGCATGCTCAATGGTCAAATAATTCATATCTTATCACTTTACATAACTTGTCCAAAGGAAATACATTCGAGATGCCAAGACGTTCATCTTACATAGGACGATGCAAAAATAGTAAAGAGTGTTCAAACTCTTTCATCTCAGAGCTTGATTATCCGCAACTACTCGATGAAGAGTCTACCTGGATCTCCGGGATGTTCCGGCATTTCTACTCTTTTTTCTATTGGCAAAAAACTCTTGCTTTCTACGTTGCTTTTCCTTATTCCACTCTTTTTTCTCCTTAGCTGTCATTGGTTTATCCGTCTGAGGATAGGGGTGATCTTGGATAACCGGTATTCTTTTACCAATCAATCGCTCAATATCTTTGACATAGGTGTTTTCTTCAGGCTCGCTAATCGAAATAGCCAATCCGCTATTGCCGGCTCTTCCCGATCGACCGATACGGTGTACATAGGTCTCCGGTTCATTGGGGATATCATAATTAATGACATGCTCCAATTGATTGATATCGATTCCTCTCGATGCGATGTCCGTAGCGACCAAAACGCGTAATTGTCCGGCTTTAAACTGTTTGAGTACCTTTTGTCTTTGATTTTGTGCTTTGTCGCCATGAATGGCCGCAGCGGCAAAATGCTTCTGTTTGAGGTAGCGTACCAACTTGTCCGCTCCGTGTTTTGTCCGGGAAAAGACCAAAACTTGTTGTATTTCCGGATTCTTTAAGACGTGCACCAGAAGGTTGCGTTTGGTTGCCTTATTGGTGTAGTATATCACTTGTTCCAATGTTTCGGCCGTAGAAGAGGCAGGAGTCACCTCGACCCTTTTAGGACGGTCCAGGATATCCCTCGACAATCGCACGATGTTATCCGGCATGGTGGCCGAAAAGAATAGAGACTGACGCTTACTTGGAAGTATCTTGATGATCTTTTTGATATCATTGATAAATCCCATATCCAACATGCGGTCCGCCTCATCCAAAACAAAATACTTTATTTGGCTCAAGTCGATAATGCCCTGGTTTACCAAATCCAATAGCCGGCCCGGTGTGGCGACCAAAATGTCCACTCCTTGCTGCAACTTCCGTACCTGATGGTGTTGTTTGACGCCCCCGAATATAACAGTATGCCTTACTGTAGTGTATTTGGCATACGTCTTGATATTCTCATCGATTTGAATGGCCAGTTCTCTCGTCGGGGTGATAATCAACCCTGAAACATCCCTTAATCGCCCTCCGGATTGCTTTAACTCGTGAATGTGTTGTATGACAGGTATCGCAAAGGCTGCCGTCTTTCCGGTACCGGTTTGGGCCACTCCCAGAATATCTCTTCCAGCCAATACTGCCGGAATGGCTTCTTCTTGAATCGGAGTAGGGGTCTCATATCCTTTATCCTCCAATGCTCTTAAAATGGGGTCAATAATCCCCAATTCTCTAAATTTCATTTATATAATTTTTAATAATGATATCACTAGATACAATAGCGCCTTAGATAAATTGCTCCATCATTAACCGTTTGGCACAAACTTAAGAGGTTATCAGTAGATGTAAGTACTTAAAACTTTAAATGGTGTGACCTGCAGCTGACGGTGGTAACTTACCGGCAATACTCCAGGAGATCTTTGAATCGATCAGGTAGGATATTGCTACGCTTTGGTATTCTCAGTGAATAATACCACAAAGGTACATTAATTTATTAACATGGTATGAAATGGTTGAAATGGGGTGTATGACAAATTGCAGATTTTTCTGTAACTTTGCAATTGAACCTAAATTTATTATGTGATGGATAAGTCAAAAATCAAACAGTCCATCCTGAGAGCAGTTGAAGCGGAAATAGACGCTTGGCTGGATATAGAACCTACATTTACAGACGCATTTGAATATGAGAAAGATCTATTTGCACGAACCTTGCGAATAGGAAAATCCATGATGGTTAATAGCCAAGGAAAAGTGTCCAAAGACCGTAACACAAAAAAAAAGTCCTAACGACTTTTGGGCGTGTTGAACTGAATAAAGGACATTTGCTATTACATCAAGCCTTCCAAATTACGATGTACATGCAGTCATTGATCTGCCTGTTATCACAAAGCAGCGTTTTTGATGAAGCTTCGCGACATCTTAAACGATTATTAAATATTGACTTGAGTGCCAAGCAATGTCAGAGAGTAAGTGAATGGTATGGAAGTCAGATAGACCCGATGGTACAAGCCAATAAGACAGAGTACATGCCTCAACTTAGCAAACCAAAGAAAAGGGATGAAAATACGTACATAATGGTAGATGGGGGGATGGTTTTCACAAGAGAAGATAAGTGGAAGGAGAACAAGTTGGCCCGAATTTTTTACGAGAGTCAAAACGCAGAGATTCAGCGTAATAGAAATGAAATTATGGATACAGTCTATGTTAGTCACTTAGGCGGAATCGACAAGTTTTTACCCAAAGTAGAAAGACATATATCTTTGGTAAGTGGTAAGAAGATATTTATCGCAGACGGGGCCAAATGGATATGGAATTGGGTAGAAGACAATTATCCAGGATCAATTCAGATACTAGATTACTATCATGCAATAGAAAAGATAGAACACTTAGCAAAACATCAATTCGAGGATGAGAGTAAAAGAAATCAATGGCTTGACCAGCAAAAAGAATTACTGATTAATAATGGTGTTTTGCAAGTAATATCGAATATGAAAAAGCTTAGATCAAAGAACTCGGTTGTTGCTCAAGCCAAGCAAAAAGCCATTAGTTATTACGAAGAACATGAAGATAGGATGTTGTATAAAACATACAAAGAACAAGGACTGTTGATTGGTTCAGGCCCCATAGAAGCTGCACATAGAAATGTTATTCAACAAAGATTAAAACTTTCAGGCCAACGATGGTCTATCTCTGGTGCGCAAGCAATAGCTAATCTAAGATGTTATGAGAAAAGTGGAGCTTGGGGTATTATCGAGAATTTGATAAGGCTTGCAGCATGATTCTGCATTTTGTCATACACCCTTGAAATGATACACCCCCCCAATTGTACCATTTCAAATATTCCTATTATCTTTGTGGTATTGAAAATCTCTTTGTAATTCAAATTTTCCTTCCGGGGTCAATTTGATTTATTTAGAAGGGAGGAGAGACCGGGCTCCATGAATCCCTGGCAACCTGCTTCAAAAGGTAAGGTGCCAATACCCGGGTTCGCTACAGCGGACGATGATAAATTGAATTGAAATATTCAATACTTTATTTAATGGCTTTGTATGGAGTAGGAGTACCCTTCCTATCCCTGCAAAAGAGTATAGGTGACGTATGAAGGAAAGATTGGAAACTATTTTACAGGAGCGCATTCTGGTATTGGACGGAGCGATGGGCACCATGATTCAGCGCTACGGACTCGATGAATCCGGTTATCGCGGAGATCGATTTGCGGATTGGGGACAAGATGTGATGGGCAATAACGATTTGCTCAGCCTTACCCAACCTGGCATCATCCGGACCATCCACAAGCAATATTTGCAGGTGGGGGCAGATATCATCGAGACCAACACTTTCAATGCACAAGCCATTTCGTTGGCGGATTATGGGATGCAAGCTCTCGCATATGAGATCAACCTCGCCTCTGCACAAATTGCGCGCCGGGCCGCAGACGAGTTTACTGCCAAAACCCCGTCTAAACCCCGCTTTGTGGCGGGTTCTATCGGCCCGACCAACCGGACAGCGTCCATGTCTCCCGATGTCGAAGATCCCGGATTTCGAGCCGTGGATTACGACCAACTCCTCTCGGCCTACTCGGACCAAATTCACGGTTTACAAGATGGTGGAGTCGATATTTTCCTTGTTGAAACGGTATTTGACACCCTCAACGCTAAGGCGGCATTGCACGCTATCTTACAGCTTCGCGAACAAACCGGAGTCCACATCCCCGTAATCGTCTCCGGCACCATTACGGACAAAAGCGGCCGCACCCTGTCCGGACAACTCTTGGAAGCATTCCTCCATTCCATTAGCCACGTCGATCTCCTCGCCGTGGGGCTCAACTGTGCACTGGGAGCAACAGAAATGCGCCAACATGTCCAACGGTTGTCTGCATTGACCGGATTCTTTACCATTTCATACCCCAATGCCGGACTCCCCAATGCATTTGGAGAATACGATGAAACCCCGGAAAAAATGCGTCAACACATCGACGACTTCCTCTCCAATGGCTGGGTGAATATCATCGGTGGATGTTGTGGGACCACTCCGGAGCACATAGCCCTATTTGCCCAAAGCGCCGCCGAACACTCCCCGCGAAAGGCTCCATCCATCCCACGCACTACCCGGCTCAGTGGACTGGAGTCCCTGACCATCACTCCGGAAATCAACTTTGTCAATATCGGTGAACGCACCAATGTCGCCGGCTCTCGAAAATTTGCCCGGCTTATCCGCAACCAACAGTACGCAGAGGCGGTCCAAATTGCCGCTCAACAAGTTGAAAACGGAGCTCAAATCGTAGATATTTGCATGGATGATGCCATGCTCGATGCGCCACACGAAATGCGCACTTTCCTCCATCTTCTCGCTTCGGAGCCCGATATCTGTCGCGTTCCTTTCATGGTGGATAGCTCGGATTGGGAGGTCATCCTCGCCGGGATAAAATGCATCCAGGGCAAGCCTATCATCAACTCCATCAGTCTAAAAGAAGGCGAAGAAGTCCTGCTCGAGAAAGCCAATCAAATAAGAAAGTTTGGTGCCGCTGTCGTCGTCATGGCTTTTGACGAAGACGGACAGGCGGATACGCTGGAACGAAAAATAGAGATTTGCTCGAAGAGTTACCACTTGCTCACCGGACACGGATTTCCGCCGGAAGACATCATCTTCGACCCCAACATCCTCGCGATTGGGACCGGAATCGAGGAGCATGCCCGTTATGCGATAGATTTTATAGAGGCATGCCGGTGGATTAAAGCCCATTTGCCACACGCCAAAGTGAGTGGAGGAGTCAGCAATCTCTCCTTCGCTTTTCGAGGGCAAAATGAAATACGGGAGGCCATTCACTCCGCCTTCTTGTACCATGCCATCCAAGCGGGATTGGATATGGCCATCGTCAATCCTGCCCAGCTCCAAGTATATGATGATATCCCCAAGGAATTGCTCACTTTGGTCGAAGACCTGATTTTTAATCGCAATCCCGGCGCTACGGATGCCCTCCTCCGGTATGCCGCCCAGCACAAGGGACAAAGCGCAACTCAATCCGTATCCGAAGATTGGAGGCAGCTGCCTTTGGATAAGAGGTTGGGGCATGCCTTGGTGAAGGGAATCACCACGTACTTGGAATCCGATGTAGCCGAAGCCATTGCTGCTTATCCCTCTGCCCTCGCCATCATCGAAGGGCCGCTGATGGATGGCATGAACATTGTCGGCCAACTCTTCGGCTCCGGCAAAATGTTTCTACCCCAAGTGGTTAAAAGCGCACGGGTTATGAAAAAAGCCGTTGCGATCCTTCTTCCCATCCTTCAAGCAGAGCAATCCGGAACGGGGACAAAAGCGGGCAAAATCCTGTTGGCTACCGTCAAAGGGGATGTGCATGACATCGGCAAGAATATCGTGGGCGTTGTCTTGTCCTGCAATAACTTTGAGGTAATCGATCTCGGGGTAATGGTTCCGACAGAGGAGATTATCCGGGTTGCCCTGGAAGAAAAAGTGGACCTCATCGGGTTGAGTGGCCTCATCACCCCGAGCCTTAAAGAGATGGCCCTGTTTGCCGGACAAATGGAGCAACAAGGGCTCAGTATCCCGATTTTAATCGGAGGAGCGACCACTTCGGATATCCATACCGCTGTCAAAATTGCGCCGGAGTACTCCGCGCCTGTTCTCTATGTACGGGATGCTCCTACCGCCGTCCGGATGGCGAGTGCTCTATTGGGGGAGGACAGTGCCGCTTTTGTGAAAGAGGCAGAGAAGCAACACCGCTCCCTCGTCGAAAAGCATCGATTGAAAAATGCTTCCAAAAAGCTGCGTCCCCTGGACGAGGCCCGGCGCAGGCGTTTTGGGTGGAACCGGCAGGAGGCGCAAATAAAGCGGCCTGCGCGGCTGGGCAGGTATGAAATGGTGGATATCCCTATCTCTTCTATCATTCCGTTTATCGACTGGACTTTTTTCTTTTATGGCTGGCAGTTGAAAGGGAAGTTTCCTGCCATTTTGGAGCATCCGGAGAAAGGAGAAGAAGCACAAAAGCTCTACCGGGATGCCCTGGACATGTTGAAGAAAATCGAAACCCGTAAATGGTTGCGGGCATCTGCTGTTTATGGGTTGTACGAAGCATCGAGCCAAGACGAAAGGATTACCATTTCATACCGGGATAAGACCCTCCCATTGGTGTTTTTGCGCAATCAATCCGAACGCCTCTCTGTCAATCCTTGCCTGAGTGATTACATCGCTCCGGCGGATAGTGGAGTGACGGATTATCTCGGGTTGTTTGCGGTTACCGCAGGGTTGGGGATGGAAGAAGCGCTTGAGGATCCGTATTTTGCAAATGACGAATACAGGCGGATTATGCTCAAGCTGTTGGCAGACCGTCTGGCCGAAGCCTTGGCGGAGAAGTTGCATTACGAAGTGCGCACCCAATTCTGGGGCTATAGCCCGGAGGAAGGCGCCGACTTGACGCATTTGCTAAAAGAAAAATACCGGGGGATACGCCCTGCTGCCGGATATCCCGCCTGTCCTGACCATTCGGAGAAAGTAAAGATATTCGAATGGATGGAGGTGACATCCCGCTTGGGTATAAGTCTGACGGACAGTTATGCCATGCATCCGGCCGCTTCCGTTTCCGGATACTATTTTGCCCATCCCAAGGCGCGCTACTTTAAGGTGGGAGCCATCGGGCGGGACCAGGCAGAAGCCTATGCAGGTATGAAATCGCTGACCGTGGAAGAGATAAAAGACCTACTTCCTGACAATATTCATTTTTAAACCGATAGTGTATATGAAACTGACAGACCTTCTCGCTCAATCAAATAAAACCTTGCTCTCTATCGAGATCATGCCCCCGTTGGTGGGGCAGTCTTTTGAGCAACTGTTTGACCGGCTGACCCCTTTGGTCGAGTGTCAACCGGCCATGATAAATGTCACTTACCATCAACAAGAAAAGGTCTATCGCGAACGTCCGGACGGCACCATCGAGAAAATCACATTGCGCAAGCGTCCGGGTACGGTAGGCATCTCTGCAGCTATCCGTTATAAGATGGGTATAGAGGTGGTCCCTCATCTCATTTGTGGGGGTTTTACCCGGGAAGAGACCGAATACGCCTTGGTAGATTTGCATTATCTCGGCATCCAAAACCTACTTCTACTCAGGGGAGACCCTCCCCCCAATATGAAGCATTTTACCCCGGAGAAGGGAGGGCATAAATACGCCGTGGACTTGGTCAAACAGGTGACGGATATGAATCGGGGTATCTATCTCGATGATGAACTCATCGAGCCCAACCCGACAGATTTTTGTATTGGGGTCGCCGGCTATCCCGAAAAGCATTACGAAGCCCCTAATTTTAACATTGATTTGCGCAACCTGAAAGCCAAAATAGATGCCGGGGCCGATTATATCGTTACCCAAATGTTCTTTGATAACCAAAAATACTTTGATTTTGTGGACCAATGCCGGGAGATTGGGATAGAGGTCCCCATCATCCCGGGAATAAAGCCCATCTCCAGACGAAAGCAAATTAAAGCCATTCCTAAGACCTTTCATGTGAGCTTACCCGATCCTCTCGTTGAGCGGTTGATCGCATGTGAGGACGACAAACAAGCCTACCAAATCGGGATAGATTGGGCCATCGAGCAATCTAAGGAACTCATGGAGGCAGGGGTGCCGATGCTCCATTATTATACCATGGGAAAACCGGGTAATGTCGTGCAAATCATCCGCGCGGTGTTCGGATGACCTTTGTGATTTGATGCGCAATGAAGCGCCTATTCAGAATAAACCTCATATTCTTTGTTCGAACTGTGATTGTACCACGGTATATCTCCCAATTGAGAGCGTATATTCAGAGAAAAATAGCATTTTTCTGTCTGTCAGATGAGGTGTTTTTTCCGCTTTGCCCGATCTCAAGAAGGAAGGAAGATGACCGGGACCTTCGCTTCGAGAAAGAGCTCCTCATCTAATAACGCTCCGGGACTGTCCCCCGTATTCGGAACGAACTATACATCAGAAGATGCATTTCTAATTATAAGAGTTTTCTTACAGGCACCACTTAGGTCATGTCCAAGATAAATGAGGAAGTCAATGTTATTAGCTCTCTTGCAGCTTCAGCCAAAGGCGTATCTTGAGGGTGCTTACATCCAAAGGTGTGGCCGGCACCCTTGATAATGTCTACTTTGGCCCGGGAAAAGAAGGATTGGAGTTGGTAGGCCGCTTCTATCGGGACGACCTGATCGATATCTCCGTGAATGATGTGAGTGGGGATGGGGCGCGACTTTGGAAGTTGGCGGAGGTCCAATCTGGATGCATTGGACATGTAGTCTTCATACAAGGAAAAGAAAAGGGGCATTTGTTGGTTGGTGCGAGCGTTGGCGATATAAATGACTCCTTCTTTTTTCCAGGTTTCTATCGTGTGCCGCGTAAGCATCCCCTTGAGGTCAGCGACTCCGGCCCAGGTCGTAACAGAGGCAATCCGGGGGGACTCCTGTCCTTTGACGAGTACGATCGGGCCACTTCGACTATGGCCGAGGAGGTGGATGTGTTGGTAGTCCAGCCGTCCGGATTCTTTTTCTTGTTGTACCCAATCGAGTACGCATTCCAGGTCAAATAGCTCCTTGGAGAAGGTGTTGTTGCCGAAGGCCGTCAAATCGTCAAAATCCAGGGGTGCATCCGGTGTAGTCCCATTGTGGGAGAAATTAAACTTGACGAAATGAAATCCATTCGAAGCAAAATACTTTGCCATTTCATGCCAGCCCCCCCAGTCCTTGAAGCCCTTAAATCCATGACAAAAGATCAGTAGGTGACCATTGGGGGTGTCGGCGACGTACAGATCGAGCAGAAATGGTCTGTTGCCGGCTCCGGTGAGGTGGATATTGGGTCTTATATTCATGGTATGAAATGGTTGATTATGTTTATCTATTTATACTATTTGAACGCAGGAACCCCTGCGGAGTTTACCCAATAGGGTTATCTTTGCTGCTCTATTCTATCGAATAACCAAATATGACTGCAGTATCGCTTAAGAGCATTAGAGAACCCGTCCGGACGGAGCTGAAAGTTTTTGACCGGTATTTTAAGGAGGTGATGCAAAGCAGGATTGGGCTTTTGAATTGGGTATTGAAATACCTGGTCAAGACCAAAGGGAAGCAAATCCGCCCTCTGCTGGTATTGCTGTCTGCAAAAGCCAACGGTCCGATAGTCCAAAAGTCCCATACCGCTGCGGCATTACTCGAGTTATTGCACACGGCGACACTGGTACACGATGATGTGGTCGATGAGGCCGACAAAAGGCGGGGATGGTTTACCATTAACGCCCTGTGGAAGAATAAAGCTTCGGTTTTGGTGGGTGATTTTCTCCTCTCCCGTGGGATGCTTCTGGCGTTGGAGAATAAGTATTACACCATTTTGGAAATACTTTCCCGTGCCGTCAAATCCATGAGTGAGGGGGAGTTGTTGCAGATGGAGAAATCGCGAAAACCCGATTTGACGGAAGAGGTGTATATGGACATTATCAAGGGCAAGACCGCTTCTTTGCTTGCGGCGGCATGTGCTGCAGGTGCTGCATCAGTGACAGACTCCCAAGATGCCATTAAGAGGATGGAATCTTTCGGGATGTACTTGGGGATGGCATTTCAGATTAAAGACGACTTGTTGGATATGGAGGGAAGTACGGGTAAAACCCGTGGGCAAGACCTGCTCGATCGCAAGATAACACTACCTGTCATTTATGCATTGTCCCATTCGGAGATGAGCGACCGAAAGCAAATGCAGCGTCTCATCGCTAAAAAGAAAAAAACACGGACGGAATTACACCGTCTTTTTGATTGGATCGCGGAGAAAGGGGGAGTGGAGTACGCGCGTGAAAAGATGCTGCATTACCGGACATTGGCACTGTCGGAGATGGAGCCATTGGAAGATTCGGAAAGCAAAGCGGCCCTGGCCCAATTGTGTTATTATGTGACCGATAGGAAGAAGTGAGCTAATCCATTTGTACGCCTTTGTTTAGATAAATATACGTCTGGAATACTCCGCGCGCAATAAGAAATACCATTAATGCTACCCAAAGTGCATACGCAGGCCAAATCCCCTCACTCAAATACAGGGTAACGAAGAAAAAAATCCCCGACAGCACCATGCTGTTGCGCATGGATTTGGAGGCGGTCAGGCCGATAAAAACCCCATCCCATATGTAACTGGCGACGCCAATAAGTGGGAAAACAGCCATCCAAAGTCGATAGGGCTTTAAGGCTTCCAGCAATGGAGCATCTTGGGTAAATATCCCGGCGATCCAATGGAAACCGATTCCATAAATGACGCTAATACCTAAAGCCATCCACCCGGACCAAAAGAATATTCTCCGGATGACTCGATGGGTCAACCGAGTTTCTCCGGCGCCATAAAACCTTCCGGTAAGGCTTTCGGCGGCATAAGCAAATCCATCCAAAGCATAGGACATCCAATTGAGAAATTGAAGGATGATGACCGTAACGGCAAGGAAGAGGGCGCCCCTGGAGGCAGAATACCGGTAAAGCCAGGCAAAAACACCGGTTAATACCAGTGTTCTGATGAATATATCCCTATTGACCCGTAGGAAGTGGACAAAAGGCCGCAGGTGCAATAGTGCTTTCGCTTGGAAATGGTTCAACAGGTCTTTGTATTTGAAGAGAAATAACAATCCCGCGAAAAAGGTGATGTATTGGGCGATGACGGTCCCCCATGCCACTCCCGCAGCGGCCATGTGCAGATGGATGACAAAATAATAGCTGAGCACGATGTTGACCACATTGCTTACGATTGTCAAAGCAAGGGGGATAAACGCATTTTGGAGTCCAAAATACCAACCCATGAGCACATACAATCCCAACGTGGCAGGGGCAGCCCACATCCGGATATAAAAATAAGTGCTTGCAATCGGTAGAATGTCCGCTTCGATTTGCATAAACCGGAAAGCTAACCCCCCGAGATAAAACCGGAATACCAAAAGGAGTACAGCTAAACCTACAGACAACAAGAGCGCGCGAATCAGTATGGAGCTCATCTCGGTATTGTCCCCTTTGCCATATGCTTGAGCGGTAAAACCCGTAGTTCCCATGCGCAAAAAACCGAGGTTCCAGTAGAGAAAATTAAACAACATGCTCCCGATGCCAATCGCTCCAATGTGCAATGGCGTGAGTGTCCCCATTAATGCCGTATCCACTGAACTGAGAAGTGGTACCGATATATTGCTCATGATATTGGGCAACGTCAACCGGAAAATAGCTTTATCCATGGATGCTTTATTCATGGCGCGAAGATAGGAGTTGTTTGTGTTATAGGGGCGGGGCTTGTCTATGGTGTGTATTACAAAGAGCAATAACCTAAGACAAACGGCTGGGAAAAACTCCTATCCCAAAGCTGACGAAGGAAGACTTGGGATCGGAGATTTACAAGAAGATTTATCACGCAGAATCGATTGGAGATTTGCGAATTTGCTCCGCGCTATATGTAGTATAGGCGCACGCTCGATAGATTACTTCTGAAATCCGCGTTTGTTAATCCTTGTTGGATATTCAAAAGAACGAATTCACGTCTAATTCAAATCGTGACGTTATTCCCTGCAGATGGATTTTTCTTTTAGTACCCCCCATTTCAATACCGGTCAAGACTATGCTATAATGCAAAAGGCCCATACTCCGGTATGTGCCTTTTACATTATAATATTTTCAGGATTGAGCTCACTCCGAAAAGTGCAATTTTTGTCAAAATAGAGGCGGCGGTAGTTTTTAACCCGCAGTTAACTCGATGTTAATGAGGAGTTAAAAACTATTGACAACGAAGAGTTTGGCAATAAAGGGCCTTTTCGGAGTAATCTCAAGATTAATTTATTTTGATAAAGGCGGCGTACACTTGTTTAGAACTGTTCTTTAATCGAATGTGCATCGTGTAGTGACCGGGTTTTAGTCCGGATACATCTACCGTATTATCCGGTCGATTTTGGGATAGTACTTGGGTTCCCGCGTCATTGATGACGGTTATACCGGAGATATTCTCATCCGGCATGGCGATGTGAATCTTCTTTGAAGCCGGATTGGGATAAACTCTTGCAGTGAACTCGTCCTCCAACGGATTACTGGAACCTAAGGATGGGTTGTACAATCCGGGAGCAGTAAAGTAAGGCACAGCACCGAGTTCCCGGTCGAATTCAAAAAGTTTTTCGACGTCCTTGGTCTTCGGGTCAATGCGTAAAGCGGTTCCGGAATTGTAGTTTCCGCCATATGAAATGAAAGTGTAAATTTTGCCGTCCGGTCCCATACTCATCCCACCGTAAGGGAAGGCACCGATTTTGCCATCCATATTGGCGATGAGATTAAACTTATCTTCCTTCAGGTCGTAATAGAAGATGGTTCCCATTCGGTACCGGCCCCCTTCGAAAGAGGTGCCATACAGGATGCCGTTGTTGTAGAGGAGAGCTGACTGTACGTTTTTGCCCGAAATACGCCCTCCAAATGAAGCAATAACTCCAAATTCCTTGGTATTGTAATTAAACTTATATATGGTCCCTTTTCGGTTTTTACCCCCTTTTTGGGCCATGCCGTACATCCACCCGTCTTCACCCAGTGCCATACTTCCGATGGGGCGGTATCCGCTATTGGGGTCGAAGTGGTAAACCGCTTTGATCTTTCGGGAAGCCGGATCAAATTCGAAGATGACTCCCAAGTCGTTTTTACCACCACGCTGGGTGGTCCCGTACAGCTTGTTGTTGGGTGCCAGCACGAGTTTAGAATAGGGAAATCCCCCATCGGGTGCCTTGCCGGATACGACTTCAAACCGGGCTTCTTTGCGCAGTTTGAAGGTTTTCATATCCAGGGAGCTGACCGCTCCGACGGCCGGATCATTGCCCAATCTGTCGTCCGGTCCCCCCAGTGAGGTGGTACAATAGAGCCTTCCGTTGTATTCCGTAAAATCGTTGAGGGGGCGAGCACCATTTATCCAATCGAATTCATCCATTACCTTGACCTTATCTGTTTTGGGGTCGAGTTGTAGTGCCACTCCAAGGCCAAGAGAGCCGCCAAAACGCGCGAGTCCATACATCATGCCGTCGGAAGCTTGTATGAATGTACCGCAAGGGGAGCCGCCTCCGGGAGAATTATTGAGGGAGAGGAGATTAGTGGGAGGATGGTCTCTTGTCTCGTCCTCTTGAACGACGATGGCCCCCAAGCTGTTGATGCCGCCATCCAATGTAATCGTATATATCTTTCCGTCCGAAGCTCTGACAGGCGCCCCTTTGGGGTGGTATCCATTCGCCGGGTCGAAAGCTCCAATTTGCTTTATTTGCTCTGTCTCAGGATCGAATTCAAACAGGGCGCCGCCACGATATTTGCTACCATTGTTAGTGACACCGATAAATTTGTTGTCTTGAGTGAGATGGAGTTCTCCCAATGGAGTTACCCCTAAACTGGTGTCCGGCCCGGGGAAATACGTGATTTTTTTGTAGGTATTCGAATTTGGATCAAAGGAGTAAAGGACTCCGAAATTGGACTCTCCTCCATTGCTCAGCATACCATATAGCTTGTCTTTATACAAGGTCATGGCGCCCACGCCAATAGAGCCGGTTGCTTTGTCGAGGTGGCGGAGCACGGTTAGTTTTTTGGAGGCCGGATCGTAGCTGTACATGACCCCCAGGCGATTGCTTCCACCCAAGCGGGTGACTCCGTACAATGTCCCCTTATACTCTGTGAGGCCTCCTACCGGCCTTTGGCCGTCGCCCGGTACAAACAGGTGCTCTATGGTGATGGCTTTAGGGTCGCTTGGATCAAAACTGAAGATGGACCCGAAGCTTTTGCCGACATAGGTACAACCGTAGATTCTACCGTTGCTGTGCCATGTCAGGCGGTCCGTAATCCCCGCGATTTGGTAATCTGCCAAGTCAAAAAGCTTGGTGTAGGTATCGGTCGCCGGGTCAAAGCGATAGACGACACCGCTGTCCCCTTTTCCCCCTCTAAAAGTGCCTCCGTAGATCATTTTATCTTGTCCCAATAGAATGCCTGACAGCACGGTGCTTCCGTCCTCTCCGTTGAAAGCATGTCGTACGGAGTAGCGGTTGGTCTTGGGGTCATAGCTAAACAGCACACCTCTGTTGTACTTACCTCCATAACCTGTAGTACCCCAAATCTGTCCGTCCGGCAATTCTTTAAGGGCCACCTTGTCCGAACTGTTGCCGGGAGCGACCACCTCAAACGCCTTGACAAGTACGGGCTTGGTAGCGTCGGAAGGAGTAAATTTGAAGATGGAGCCCTGCCCACCAGGAGTACCTTCCGAAGTCATCCCGTAAAACCACATTTGGTCTTGAGCATTGGATACCTGAAGTCCTATAAATAATGCGAGAAAGAGTAAATATTTTTTCATAATGATTTGGTTATTGCGTTAATTGATGCGACAAAAGTAATACGAAAAACGGACAATTTTACTATTCGGAATTAGAAGGAATTTGTGACTTTTAAGCATTTCGGTATTAAGACGCATCCAAAACTCATTTCGCTGCCTATATGGTACGATTTCATACAAAAAAAGGACAGACGGAAATAGGTAATACTGGTGAGACCGATACAACTCTGAGCATTTTCATTACTGTCCATGTCCTGTTTGGGTTGGAGCACAAGGAGGGTATGCCTATATTTTTTGGGCTATCTTTGTATGAAATGATCGAACGCGGATTATATGGTTATCTTTGCAGCCTCAATTTAAACACTATTGGGGGTATTCCCGTTACTACTATTTGAATGTATAGAATCAAAGAAACATGTTAGGAATAATAAAAAAGTTGTTTGGGACCAAATACGAAAGGGAAGTCAAGAACATGCTCCCTATCGTGGATAAAATCAATGAGATTTACGAATCCCTACACGGTTTGTCAAATGATGAATTGCGAAATAAAACCCTCGAGTTCCGGCAAATTATCAGCGAGGAACTCCGGGAAATAGATGCCGAAATACAGCAATTGAAAAAGGAGGCAGAGAAGACCAAGGATTTTGACGATAAGGATGCACTGTTTCACCGCATCGACGAAATGGAGAAGACCCGCAACAAAGAACTCGAAGGAGTTCTCAAGCAGTTGCTACCGGAGGCATTTGCCGTAGTGAAGGAAACAGAGCGCAGGTTTAAAGAGAATGAAACCCTGGAAGTGACCGCCACCGAGCACGACCGGAACCTGGCCGCTAAAAATGATTTTGTCACCATAGAAGGAGAGAAAGCCATTTGGAAGAACAGCTGGAAAGCCGGGGGGAATGTCATCACATGGGATATGATCCCTTACGATGTCCAATTGATTGGGGGAATGGTGCTGCATGAGGGAAAGATTGCAGAGATGGCTACCGGAGAGGGAAAGACATTGGTCGCTACCCTGCCGGTCTATCTCAATGGCCTTGCCGGACAAGGAGTGCATGTGGTGACCGTCAACGACTATTTGGCCAAACGGGATGCGCAATGGGTCGGGCCCATTTTTCAGTTCCTTCTCCTCAATATCGATTGTATCGACAACTACCAGCCCCATTCACCCGAACGGGTCAATGCATACAACTGTGACATCACTTACGGTACCAATAACGAGTTTGGATTTGATTACCTCCGGGACAACATGGTCCGGGCATTGGATGAGGTCGTCCAACGCAAGCATCACTACGCCATCATCGATGAGGTCGATAGTGTACTGATTGATGATGCACGTACTCCTCTGATTATATCCGGCCCCATACCTGAAGGCTCGGAAGAGCAAGAGTACCAAGAGTTGAAAGGCAAAGTCGAGCGGCTCATCGCCGAACAGAAGAAGTTGGCGATCCAATACCTCAACGATGCAAAAAAGAAAATTGCAGCGGGAAATGCCGGTGTAAAAGAAGGGGAGGGCGGACTATCCCTGTTGAGAGCCCACCGGGCATTGCCCAAGTTTAGACCACTCATCAAGTACCTAAGTGAGGAAGGGATAAAGGTGACTTTACAGCAGACGGAGAATTTTTATATGCAGGAGCAATCCAAAAATATGCACCTCGTGGATGCTCCGTTGTTTTTTACCATTGATGAAAAAAACAGACAAGTAGAGCTTTTGGACAAGGGGGCGGAATACCTGTCCAAATGGGAGAATGATTCGAAGTTTTTTATTATGCCGGACATCGGTTCGGAACTGCATGAGATAGATCTCAATGAATCGCTTTCGGACAAAGAACGCCTGCAGGCAAAAGAGGAAGTGATACAAGACTTTGCGGTAAAATCCCGTAGATTGCATGCCGTCAATCAATTGCTTAAGGCTTATGCGCTATTCGAACGGGACGTGGACTATGTCGTCATCGAAGGACAGGTCAAAATCGTCGACGAACAAACCGGCCGAATGATGGAAGGACGACGGTACTCGGATGGATTGCACCAGGCTTTGGAGGCTAAAGAGAATGTGAAGATAGGTGAGCTGACCCAGACCTATGCCACCGTGACCTTACAGAATTATTTTAGGATGTATCATAAGCTCGCCGGAATGACCGGTACTGCCGAGACAGAGGCACAAGAGCTATGGGAAATATACAAGCTGGATGTGATGGTTATCCCTACCAATCGCCCGATTATCCGGGATGACAGGGAAGACCTGGTGTACAAGACCGTCAAGGAGAAGTTTAATGCCGTCATCGAAGAGGTCGATCGACTCACCAAAGCCGGCCGTCCGGTTCTGGTAGGTACGACTTCGGTAGAGGTCTCTGAGAAGCTCAGCAGAATGCTCAACCTAAGAGGCATCAAACACAATGTCCTCAATGCCAAACAACACAAAAGGGAAGCGGAGATTGTCGCTCAAGCAGGGCAGAAGAGTGCAGTCACCATTGCGACCAACATGGCGGGAAGGGGAACGGATATCAAGATTTCAGAGGAGGTAAAGCAAGCCGGAGGTTTGGCCATCGTCGGTACGGAGCGGCACGATTCCAGGCGGGTAGACCGGCAGCTTAGAGGACGGGCAGGAAGGCAAGGAGATCCGGGTTCTTCGCAGTTCTTTGTCTCTTTGGAAGACAATTTGATGCGAATGTTTCACTCCGAGCGCATTGCCAAGGTGATGGACCGGATGGGACACAAGGAGGGCGATGTCATCCAGCACTCGATGGTCACCAAATCTATCGAGCGCGCCCAAAAGAAAGTGGAGGAGAATAACTTTGGCATCCGGAAGCGATTGCTCGAATACGATGATGTGATGAATATTCAGCGCGAAGCAATATACAAGAAGCGCTATAATGCACTGAGTGGAGAGCGGCTGAGTTTGGATCTGCACACGATGTTTAGCACTTTTACTGAGCTTTTGGTAAGGGATCACAAGCAGAGAGGGGACTTTGAGTCTTTTCAGATGGCCTGCTATCAGAGTTTGGGTATGGAGCCCGGGATGACACAAGAGGAGTTTGATGAGACGAAGGAGGATGATCTGGTCCAACAATTTCAAGCGCGCTTTTTTGAGCACTACGAGGAGAAAAAGCAACAGGTCAACCGGTTTTTGTTGCCCTATGTCCAAAACGTCCATCAAAATGAGAGTCATTACAAACGAATATCTGTGCCCTATACGGATGGTATTCGTCAGCTCAATATCGCGGCGGATATTCAGAAGGGGGTCGATACCAACGGGGAGTCCATTTTTGAGGATATCGAACAAGCGGTGTCATTGATACTCATCGATGAGAACTGGAAGGAGCATCTCCGTGCGATGGATGAGTTGAAAGATAGTGTCCAGGCGGCTTCATTTGAGCAAAAAGACCCGCTGGTCATCTACAAGATGGAAGCGTACAATATGTTTGAATCCTTGATTCATAAGATCAACTCGGAAGTTACTTCCTATCTCGTCAAAAGTAAATTGCTCATCGAAGGACAAGAACCCCAGCTAAAGCAGGTTAACATCCAGCGTACCGATTTTAGAAAATTGAGAGAGGGAAGAATGAGCAAGGCCGAAGCAGCACAAAAACGGGCGGCAGCTGCTGCCGGCCGTGCACAAGCCCAAGAAAAGCCGGAGACGTTTAAGCGAGTCGAGAAGAAAATCGGCCGGAATGATCCCTGTCCATGTGGCAGTGGTAAGAAGTTCAAGCACTGTCACGGACGTTGACCGGCGTCTCAAATCCGGGGGAGTAAATCACTGAGGAAGTCCTCCATTGAATAGAATCCGGGGGGCTGCCTTTTAAGCCATTCCCCGGCTTTTATCGCACCGATGGCGTATTCATTGCGGTTGGTGGCGCTGTGTTGGAGTGTGATACAATCCGAAGCGCCACCGAAAGAAATCGTATGCGAGAAATTGTTTTCACCCCCGCGAGTAGAGCTAAAATGGATTTCCTCCGGTTTGATTTTTCGGTGGAGGGTTTCGGTGACCAAAGATTCTTTTCGGTCGATATTGTTGATGATAATCTCCCCCAAAGTCTTGGCAGTCCCCGATGGGGAGTCCGTTTTGTTACGGTGATGCAGCTCAGTACCCCAGATGTCGTACTCTATCATATGATTGAACAACTGGGAGGAATAATTCACGATTTTGAAGAATAGCTGCACCCCTATCGAATAATTGGATGACCAAACCACCCGGTTTCCGGCCACCTCGACCCATTGTCTCACTTCTTCCAACCTGTCGTACCATCCGGTCGTTACGATGACCACGTCTTTGGATAGGTCGCACAGGGTTTTTATCCTTTCGAGGACACCTTCGGGCAGGGCACACTCGTATATGAGCGACCCGTCGATGTTTTCTGTGGAATCATTTCTACGGATGATGGAAGATACCGTATGACCTGCAGATTGGGCGGCAGTTTGGATAGCACGACTCATTTGGCCGTCTCCTACGAATCCAAGTTGAAGTATTTTTTCATAACTCATAAGGGAAGTAATTTTATTGCTTGAAATGGTTGGCATCAAATAGCTGCAAGGCGATTTGTGTGGCATTGAGGGCCGCTCCTTTGAGCAGTTGATCTCCACAGACAAAAAAATCAAGGCCACACTCACCGAAGATGGGGTTGGCCCGTATTCTACCCACTTCGACGTCGTATTGCCCCGTGGATGTCAAGGGCATCGGATACACTTGTTCTTGTGGGTCGTCTTTGACCACCACGCCCGGAGCGTTTTGGAGTATCTCCCTTACGGCATCAGGGGTTACAGGATGTTGGGTTTGTATGGTTACGCTTTCGGCATGTGCGCGAAAGGTAGGTACCCTTACTGCGGTAGTGGACAAGAGAATGCTATCATCATCAAAGATTTTGCGGGTTTCGTGTACTACTTTCATCTCTTCTCTGGTGTATCCATTGGCTTCAAACCGGTCGATGGCCGGCAGGAGATTGAATGGTATCGGATGCGCAAATTGTCGATGGCCGGCTTTGCCGGATTTGAGGTAATTAGCTGTTTGGGATGCCAGTTCGTCCATAGCCGCTTGTCCACTTCCCGAAGTCGCTTGATAGGTGGATACGATTACGCGTTTCAGACTAAATTGCCGGTATATGGGGTACAATGCTACAGCCAGTATGGCCGTGGTGCAATTGGGGTTGGAGATGAGCCGGTGTCCCTTACATCTGCTCAGATTGATCTCAGGAATGATCAAGGGGACGTCATCGTCCAATCTAAAATAAGAAGAATTGTCGATGACTACTTCATTTTGTATGGACAATTGCTTGCCGTATTTGGAAGAAAAGCTACCTGATACACAGAGGAATACCACGTCAAATCCCCGGCATTCTTCCATCGAAAATCTCTCGATGGTTTGTGTTCCGAAAGGTGTTTGTACCTCTTTTCCGGCAGAGCGCTCCGAGGCGTAGCACGTCAGGCTCAACTCTCCGAAGGGGAGATGGCCAAGGCATCTCAAGACTTCTTTGCCGACCGCACCGGTCACTCCACACACGGCAATCTTTTTCATTGGACAAGGTTTTTATGGATATTGGCGATTACTTTATGCGCTACTGCAGATGGCACGACGATTAATTGGGCAATTTCCGAGGCATTTTGAGAATACATTTCGACACTTACACCACTCTCAGCGATGGTAGTGAAGATGCGTCCCGCCACCCCGATTTGTCCCTGGACATCTCCGGGAGAAACAATACAAACCACTGACCGGTCCTTCTTGATGTCAATAGGGCATATCTCGTGCAGTTGCTGCAAAAATGTATCTAAATGGTCTTGATTGCTCTCTACGCAGAAGGACACTTGGGCTTCGCTTGCCGCAATCATGTCGATATTGATTTCCAGGTTTGAAGACAAACCGAAAAGCGCAGACATCACTTCTCGTTTGTTTTGCCGGATGGCAAATAAATCCAGGGTGATCATGTGGACTCCTTTTGAAGAGATGGAGATGACAGGAACCCGGCTGGGGGAGGGGTGCTGGGTGATGAGCGTGCCCTTATTTTTAGGCTTGAAGGTATTGCGAATCCGCACTTCTCCACCTCGTTCGATGACGGGCCGGATGGTTTTGGGATGTAAGACCTTAGCACCGTAAAAACAGAGTTCAGCCGCTTCTTGAAAGCCGATTTGTCCGATGATGCTCGCTTCGGATACGATGCGGGGATCAGCAGTCAAAAAGCCATCGACGTCGGTCCAGATCTCCAGCTGTTTGACCCCGAGACTTACCGCGAGGACGGCTCCACTATAATCCGAGCCTCCTCTTCCGAGCAAACTGATGACACTATCGGCATTGGTCCCGAAAAATCCGGTAATAACGGGAGATATGCCCTGTTGTAAAGGAGTGCTGAGAACGGCTTGCACCTGCTTTTTTGTCTCGTGATAATTGACCTCATCCCGGAGGAAGTTTTTACCGGAGGTTTTGATAAAAGTAGCATCAAACTGTTGGACAGGATGCCCCTGCTTTTTGAGAAATGCAGTCAAAAGTCTCGTCGAAAGGCGCTCTCCGAAACTGGTGAGATATGCCCGGCTGCGTTCCGAAAATTCGAGTATCAACCCGATTCCCCGGATTAAGTTTTTGAGGTCGGAAAACAAGCTTTCTGTCAGCGCTTCAAACGCCGGGCGGACATGTAGTTCTTCGGCCGTCTGAAGATGCCGGTCTTTGAGTTGCTCATAGAGTTCCATGGCCCGGGCAAGCCTCCTCCGCTCTGCAAGGGTTCCGATCTCGATGAGTTGATCCGTCACCCCGCCCATAGCAGAGCAGACGAGGACCGGCTGCCCACCAAGCCCGATATTTGTCCTGAAAATAGCTTCAATCTGCCGAAGTGCCCCGGCGTTTCCCATCGAAGTTCCTCCAAATTTTAATACCTTCATACGTCAGATTACTTCATTTAAAAATTGATGTAAAACTTCCCTTACGGTTTGTATCTGTTCGAGCTTCACAAATTCATCTATGGTGTGGGCTTGCCGGATAGAACCGGGGCCAAAGTTGATGGCTGTGATGCCATGGGCTCCGAGTTGGCCGATATCGCTCCAGAAGGGGACTACTTTATTCCCTCCTGCAAGCTTGGCAAGCCGTTGGATCAGGGGATGCTTCTCTACCGGATGAAATACCCCCGGAAATAACCCGATGACCTCTGTCGTGATATGGTCGTCTTCTAGACTCTGGAGCAAATCCAGCACTTCTCCTTCGCTTTTTTCGGGATGAAACCGGTAGTCCAACTCCAATTCGACATGATCGGGGACCACATTGATGGCCTTTCCTCCGCGAATGGTATTGGCAGAAAGGGCTTCCCGCACCCCTTCGACTTCTGTACAGTGATAATCCCTGATTTTTTCGATCACCGGAATCAAGCGGTAGATGGCATTGTCCCCGAGTAGCGGGTAAGCACTATGGACGGATTTGCCATAGGCAGTGACTCGGGCATCCAAGTTGCCAAATACCCCGTTGACCACCAACCCCTCCGTAGGCTCCGGAATAATACAAAGATCGACCCCTTCAAAAAATCCCTCTTTGATAAGGGTGGTCACCCCGTTGGGCACTCCTAATTCTTCCTTTTCATACCAAAAAAAACGCAGGTTATAACGCTCACCAAAGTCTTGTTGGAGTAGCATGTCGAGTAGAATTCCGGATCCGGATTTCATATCGCAGGCTCCTCTTCCGTAGAGCCTGTCACCCTTGATCAGGGGCTGTAAGGGATGGGTGATACTCCATTTGTCCGCTGTAAAAGGTACGGTGTCGAGATGTCCCCCCAGAGCGATGGTCGGTCGTTGGGGGCGAGAATCCCCTTGCCATATGATATTGTTTCCCAGGCGTTTGGCGCCGATCTGCCGGGTTTTTTGAAACACAAAATCAGCAATAGCCCTTTCGTTACCACTGGTGCTTGAGATGCGTATGAGCTGTTGGATGAGTGCTATCATATTAGGGTTGATTTATTAGTAGATCTCCGTGTTTTCCCCGGGAGCGGATGATTTTCCAGTCCTTGCCCTCCAGGAGTATTTCAGCCGGCATTTCGTGGGAGAGGAAGTGATTGATGGCCGCACTGAGGCTGTAACACCCGGCCTTTTTTATGCGGATATAATCCCCTATGGAAGCTTTGGGAAGGGCCACTTCTGTAAGCAATCTATCGATACTGGTACAGAGGCATCCGGTCACATGGACGGTTTCTTTTTGGTATGAAATGGTGGACTGCAGGACTTCTGCAGAATGATTACTATCAAATAGAGCCTTTCGCATAAAGTGATGGATGCCTCCATCGGTGATCAAAAAGAGGGTACCTCTGGACATCTTTTTGTCTAAGACCTTGGTGATATAGCTGCCCGATGAGGCCATCAAATACCGGGCAATTTCCAGAATAAAATGCCGGTTTTGAAATCCGTACTCATGCATGAGAGCGTCGAAGCCCCGGTAAAAGGAAGGGACATCTACGTGTTGGTCCCTGTCGGAATAGTCCACTCCTAATCCTCCTCCGAAATCGATGACCGGAATATCAATTTCGAGTGTCTTTTCGAGAGATGTGACCAACTCGAATACATGCTCGACATTTTTTAGCAACAGCCGGTAGTCCAATATTCCGGAGGCGTTGTAAACGTGGATTCCCTTGAAGTCCAGCTTGGAGAGTTGCAGGATGGCAGGAAGAATATCCTCAACGTCCTCTTCACTGATGCCAAACGGACTTGGGCACCCGGACAGCTGCACTTGGGTCTTTACCTCCATACTGGAGTTGATTCGGACTAAGACGGCCTGGCGCTTTTCCAGCCGCGTGCAAATCAAGTGTAATCTCTCTGCTTCCCGGAGGGATTCTAAGTGTATGGTCCGGATACCGGTTTGGACTGCAAATTCGAGTTCGGCATCCGTCTTTGCGGGGCCGGTAAAAATGATGTCTTCCGGAGAAAAACCGGCCTTGAGCGCCAGGAAGAGCTCTCCACCCGAAGCGATTTCCACCCCTGCCCCCAAGGCGCGAAATATCCGGAGAATGGCCAGGGTTGGGTTGCCTTTGACGGCGTAAAATACGCGGAGCTGTGCGGGTTTATTTTCATGTAGTGCTTCCCACTGCCTTCGGATGACGGCTTTGTCGTAGAGGTAGAAGGGCGTGCCCACTTCTTGTGCCATATGGTGTACCATTTCATACATAGACAAAAGATTTGAGCCGTTCTTCAAAAAGGTGTATATCCTTCAAGGTGAGTGCACCGAAGCAAAACCGCACTTTGTGCTCAAAGTCGCCAAATAAAGACCCCGGCATAGCCGAGATGCCCGCTTCCCGAATCATCGATTGTACAAATGACGCACTTGGGACTTTGCCGGGGATGTCTGCCCACAGGTAAATGGCCCCTTCAGGAGGAGTGACCGGCCAACCCTGTCGCACCAAAACATCGTGAAGCGCATCTCTTCTGCGCTTCATTTCCCTGCGCAGAGTGCGGATGTATTCTTCTGCCTGTGGAAGATATATTGCCAGGGTATTTTGAAAGAAGGTGTTGGGACAAGAGTTCATATTTCGATGCACTTTGGCCACTTGCCGGATATGGGACTCCTCTCCGTGTATCCATCCGATGCGTATGCCCGGGAGGGCGAGATTTTTGGAGGCGGATTGGATGATGAGGGTGCGCTCGGGGCAAAAACTCGCCATGGATTCCGGCGGGGTATCGTCGTAGTACATCCGGTCGTAAACAGCATCTTCAACCACCAACCAATCGTTTTGGCGGGCCATGGTCGCCCAATGCTGTAGAGTGGAAGGGGGATATATTTGACCGGTGGGGTTGTTGGGGTGATTGATGAGGAGTATTTTGATTTTGGGAGGTAAATCTGAGGATTGGATCTTCCGGAGATGGCGTTGCTCGAGGGTGGCATCCAATAACCGGGCGATGCGCCCATAGGGCGGATACGCAGCAACATCGGTCAAGATGGCATCTCCGGGGTTCAACCAGGTTTTGAAGGTAGCGTACAATGCCGCTTGTCCTCCCGAAGTAATCAAGGTTGCGGGAGTGTGGTAGCGTCTGAGTTGAGGCCGGTCAAACGCATGGAGCGTTTCGATGAGTTCGGGAATTCCGTAGGTCGGAGCATAATCAAAGGTCTCCCTTTTGATTTGGCGTTGCATCATCTGTTGAAACCGGTGGTCTACCGGATAGTTGATTCGTCCGAGATCTGCCCGGATGCAATTTGGGGTAGCCGCGGCCATTTCTGCAATCTCGCGCAAATCAAAGTTGAGCGCTCGTATATTTTCTACTGCTTGAGGCATGGGAATCAGAATTGTCTGAGAAATTGGCTCAAAGCGACTTTTGCATCTGTTTTTTCTTCCCGGTAGCCGATGATAACCGGGGTTTGAAGCATCACCTCTCCACGCATGCGTGCGCCGGGCACTACGATGGCCCCTGAGGGGATTTCCCCTTGATGGGTGCGGGTGATTTTTCCCTGTGCGTCCACTTCGAGGATGCGGGTTCCCGCGGAGAGTACCACTCCCGGAGCAATAATGGCCGATGCACGAATGAGAATTCCCTCTACGATGATAGCCCCGGCTCCGGCAAAAACCCGGTCTTCGAGGATGACCGGACGGGCATTAGCGGGTTCGAGGACGCCTCCGATTTGGACGCCTGCAGAGAGGTGGACATCGGAGCCAATTTGAGCACAGGAGCCTACCAGGACATTGGAGTCTATCATGGATCCACGTCCCACCCTGGCCCCTATATTGACAAAGCTGGGAGGCATCATAACCACTTGTGGCTCGAGGTGAGCACCAAAACGTATGCTGTTACCTCCCGGGACAATACGAAGTTGGCCGATGTCTTCTTTGAGGGGGATCTTGTCTCTGAAATGAAAGGGAAGACAGTCGATGGACTCCATATGGGTGACACCGAAATATCGCACAATGGCTTCTTTAATCCACTCGTTAACTACCCATTTGCCCTGTTTCTTTTCGGCGACCCTTAACTTTCCTTCGTCCAATGCCTCAATGATATTGGTTATTATCGCAGTATCGGCATTTCCCGTTTCTATGGCGGATTTGAATTGGTCGAATTTTTTTGGAAGGACAGACATATTAAGATTCTTTTGGAAAGGAATGGAAGATTAAGATACAGATTGCAACAGCTGTTGTTTGTCAAGGGGTGTCATAGGAGTCAGAGGCAAGCGAAATGTGTCTTTGCAAAGTCCTTTGGCCGAGAGCATTGTTTTGATGGGAATGGGGTTGGTTTGAACAAAGCATGCGGTGAAATAGGGTTCTAAGATTTTGCGTAGCCGGGATGCTTCTGTTTGATGGGACGATCGAAGCGCTTCGACCCATTGGCTCATTTCAGCAGGCAAAATATTTGACACTACTGAGATGACCCCATCGCCTCCCATGCGGATTACCTGGTCGGTAATGCCATCGTCACCGGAGAGAACGGTAAATTCCGGATTGTCCTTAAAATATTCACAGAGATACCTGATTTGATTGATATTTCCGGAGGCTTCTTTGACACTTCGTATATTGGGATGCCGGCTCAGCCGGATGACCGTCTCTGTTTCTAAGTTGACGCCCGTCCTGCCGGGTACATTGTAGAGGATGATGGGGATATCTACGGATTGGGCGATGGTTGTGAAGTGTTCGTAAAGCCCCTGTTGTGTAGGTTTGTTGTAATAGGGGCAGACGACCAGCAAGCCATCGGCACCGAGGGATTGTGCTTCCTGAGAAAGCCGGATGGAGGTCTTTGTACAATTCGTACCGGTACCAACTACTATTTTTGTCCGGCCGGCGACATTAGAGACAACAGATTGGATTAAGAGCTTCTTTTCATGGTATGAAATGGTGGGCGCTTCACCTGTCGTCCCTAATATCACTAGGCCGGATACCCCTCCGGTTAATTGAAAATCAATTAACACTTCCAGTGCTTTTTCGTCTAATAACGAAGCATCAGAGCTAAAAGGAGTGACTAAAGCGGTCAATAACCCGGTAAACATCTACACTAATTTTATTGTTTTTATGTGGCAAAGGTATAAAAAATACTTGAGGTTTCGTTATAAATTGTATATTTGTGTTTGAATTCAAACGTTAACGAGTGCCAAGTATGCATAAAAAAAGGGGACAGGAAAGAAATATCTATTTAATGTCTGCCAGAAAACTATCAAATCTTATGGAATGAGGGATTTTGTAGAGTTTTCTTGCATATACTATTTATTAAAGCGACCTTTTACAGCCTTTTCAGCATAATATAATAGATACCAATAGTCTATGGAGATTTAGAAGGCGACCTATGAAGATTTATAATTCTTACACTAAAATAGTATTACAATGAGATTATCAGAAGCCATTCACAAAGTTGTAGGAGATGATCAGCAGTTGGGGTATTTCATATCCAACCGTCTGATTAATCTCTCCAGGTTTGCCAGTTACATCAAACCCACATTGGAGTCCTTGACGGGCAAGTTTTATCGCGATAGTGCTATCATCATGGCTCTATCCCGTTATCAAAGAAAGGTCGATGTCACATATCGCCCGAAGTTGAAAATATCCGAACTGGAGATTCACACGGAGTTGGCCACCATGAGTTTTAATAAGGATCATGAAGTTCATGAAAAGATTCAAGCCTTATTCAATAAAGCTATGGAGGAGCAGGAGTACTTTACCATTTCAGAGAGTAATAGTGAGATAACCATCATTTCGAAACAGGACTTTCTGAAAAGAGCCAAAATGCCGGAACCCAAATATGAGCATTACGACTTGTCTGCCATTACCATCCAATTTGAGCGCTCGATGCTGGAGCAATCCGGAGCGGTGGCGGCTATATTACAGCGTTTGAGCTTTCAGAACATTAATCTGATTGAGATAGCTTCTACTTGTACGGAGCTCACCTGTTTTCTCGAACGGGAAGATATGAAATTGGCATTTGATACCTTGCACTCTAATTTCATGTAATTGAAAGTGGGCGTCAATAGAAATGCACCAAAGTAAATATTGTCGTCCGATACAGAATATTAAAAGGAATTAAGGGTGCCTATCAGCACCAATCCACTCAGGATATTGGTCAGTGTTTATTTGGTGTTAGGGGACAAGTCCATTTTTATTATGGCTTTAACCGTTCAATCGTACATCACTTTTCGTTCTGGACTGAAACGACAGATACAAAAGCACGTTTATTTGGATGTTATTTTAATCTCCAAGCACAAACCCTATCTTATGGATTGATATCCTCCCGGGATTCCATTTTTAGAAAACACCATTTGCCAAACCTGCATATATCTGGACCTGAAGATACCTGCACAAGAGAGAAGGTAGTACTTCCACATCAAGTAAAAATCTTCATTGTACTTGTCTTTAAGCTGTGGCCACGCAGCATCAAATCGCTCAAACCACGCCATGAGCGTTTTGTCATAATGGATACCGATATTGTGAAGATCCTCCAGTACGAGTGTCAATTCGTGCGCTTTGCTCAATTGTGCCAGGGAGGGAATCATGCCATTTGGGAAGATATATTTGTTAAGCCAGGGAGATGTCGTCGTATAAGATTTGAGGCTCCCGATGGTGTGGAGCAGAAAAAGGCCGTCATCCTCCAGATTCTTTCGGGCGATTTCGAAATACGTTTTATAGTTTTTATAGCCGACGTGCTCAATCATTCCGATGCTTACGATTCGATCAAATTTTTCATCTAAATCGCGGTAATCCATTAATCTAAATTGTACGGGAAGTCCCTTGCAAAGCTCTTCTCCGAGTTCCAGTTGTTTTTTTGAAATAGTAATCCCAAGGGTTTCAACGCCATATTTCTCCGCAGCAAATTTTCCAAAAGCGCCCCAACCGCAGCCGATATCCAAGACCTTCATCCCCGGTTTTAATTGGAGTTTGCGGCAAATCAGATCCAATTTACGCTCCTGCGCTTGGTCCAAGCTATCTCCTTCTCTCCAATAAGCGCAGCTGTAGTTCATCCGTCTATCCAACATGGCAGAGAATAGTTTGTTGCCGGAATCATAGTGTTTTTCGCCTACTTCGAAAGCCCGGTTTTTGGACTGAATATTAAAGAGTTTGGACAATGCGATATAGAGAATTAAGCTCCAATTGTATTTATACTTGTGTTGTAACCCCGCCCGGAGGAGTTTAGTGAAAAATTGATCAAGTGATTTTGCATCCCACATTTTTGCCATGTAGGACTCCCCCAATCCCAGATCTCCATTATTGACAACTTGCTTATAAAATCGTTCATTCAGTACCTGAACATCCCACGGTCGATCGCCATTTATGCGAATATCAGTATTGACTAAAAAGGATTGGACGACTTTTTTGGCTTTTGACATAATAGAACTGACATTTTAGTGGGTGGCAAAGTTAAGAGGTTTTCTTGTATCATTGTATTCAGCGGAATGTCAAAACGGAGCAAACCGTTATTCATTGGAGGGAACCATAAAGGGGGAGAAAGCGGTAGAAATCTAACGTAAATAAAAAAAATATATACAGATTTTATGCATATATTAATTTTTAGAATAACTTTGTGCCCAATATTGATATCCGTTGCGAGGATAAGGTATTTATGTTGGATACAATAACCTTTTATAAGTAAAGGGGAATGTACGTGTTACATATTAAGTTTACATATATTTAAAAAATACCAATATTGTGGTATAGGATATAGTTAAACATACCTTATATTTGCGCTGATATACGTGATGTTTTGCTAACTCGAGTGTGGAAGATGTCACGTAGAACAATTACATTAATACACAGGAAGACGAACAATTCAGTGTATTATTCAAGGTTGGTATCCCGTATTTCTACATTAACACATCATACGGGGTAATCTAAATGCCATTAATCAATGGTGTCTTACATGTGCGTAGGGTATGTGTTGGCATCGATTTTATACGCTTCATAAAAGTATGGAGTGATTTCTAAAATGACGAACGAACTTTTACATTAATAACCAAAACTTAATCTCATGAAAAAGACGAATTTTGTTTTATCTCGGGCCACCGGGATGAGAGCGAGTGTGTATACTGCGCTAAAATACACACTTTTGCTTTTAATTTTTACTATTAGCGTTCCTTCTTTTGGTCAGAGTGTTCCTAAGTTGGTAGATCGCGATGTTGCGATTACTAAGCTGCAGACGCTTGTTGACCATTATGAGCAGTACCTGCATGATATGATTTCTTCCAAGGACGAGATTAAAGATGCTCAACTCAGAAAATTAGCTGACCGCTATGAAGCGAAGTTCACAAAGCTATATGGCTTTACGAATAAAGCAAAAGACGCGGGTACTCAGCAAGTTGAGATGAGCTATCAGTTGCATCTAGCTATTCTGAAGGCTCTTGGTCATGACCCCAATTTGTCTACTGAAGACGCTGTTCGACACGTGATGTCTGCGAAGAATATCTATCCTAAAGGAGCGCCGGTTAGTTACAACATTGACCCAAAGCAGGAAGGTATGCGTGATGAAATTATGTCACAAGATATCATTCCTTTTTTGGCAGCTAACTAAGCAGCCACAGTTTTGAATCCTAAATTCATTATTAATAAATTTATAATCTCATGAAAAGAAAAGTATTACAGAACAATGGGATAGCGGCGCGTTTGGTTGTTGCTCTCCTTTTATTTATGGGCGCACAGCTTGCTGTGGCTCAAATCGCTCCAGGCGACCCGGGCGGAACGTACACGGGATGTGACGGTTTGTTTACGGATACGGGAGGAACAGCGAGCAACTATGCCAATGGTGAGAACATAGTTTGGACTTTATGTCCGGACAATGCGGCGACC
>JALWRC010000099.1 GCA_027080725.1 Saprospiraceae bacterium | reverse complement strand
GTACCATGTGCGAAGCACTTTGATCTGTCCCGTGCATGGACCTATCGAAAGAACCGAATCCTTAAACGTCACCTCCGGCGTGGAGCAAAATCGACTCCCGGCTTTTGCCGTGGCACTACCGCTAACAGACGGAGTTATCGCCGTGCCAGGGCAACCCGTATAATCCGCCGGCAGGGTTAAAACCGGGGGTTCGGTACAACAATGCTTGGTCACCGTGATGGTAAACGAGCATTGGGCCGTGTGGCCACAGTTGTCCGTGGCGCTGTAGGTGACCTCGGTCTGTCCTACCGGAAAGACGGACCCGGGAGCATGGGTTTTGTCCACCGACCGGATGCCGCAATTGTCCTTTGCCACGGGTTCCTGCCAGGTAACTTCTGCAGTACAGTCTGCTCCTGAAGCAACCGTGATATCGTTAGGGCATTTACTAAACCATGGTACTGTGTCGTCTTTGAGTTCGATAACTTGTGTTCCTGAAGTGTGGAGTTGTGGCTGATCCGGGTCTTTGGCGTACCATGTGCGAAGCACTTTGATCTGTCCCGTGCATGGACCTATCGAAAGAACCGAATCCTTAAACGTCACCTCCGGCGTGGAGCAAAATCGACTCCCGGCTTTTGCCGTGGCACTACCGCTAACAAACGGAGTTATCGCCGTGCCCGGGCAACCCGTATAATCCGCAGGCAGGGTTAAAACCGGGGGTTCGGTACAACAATGCTTGGTCACCATGATGGTAAACGAGCATTGGGCCGTGTGGCCACAGTTGTCCGTGGCGGTGTAGATCACCTCGGTCTTACCTATCGGGAAGACGGACCCGGGAGCATGGGTTTTGTCCACCGACCTGATGCCGCAATTGTCCTTTGCCACGGGTTCCTGCCAGGTAACTTCTGCGGTACAGTCTGCTCCTGAAGCAACTGTGATATCGTTAGGGCATTTACTAAACCATGGTGATGTGTCGTCTTTGAGAATCACTTTTTGTACACAAGAATCCTTCAATTTATCATTGAGCGGGTCTGTCGCGTACCAGGTACGATGAATGATATAATTGCATTGGGTATTGGATACAATGTGGTCCCTAAAGCTAATGACAGGAGCATTGCAATCAACATCGCCGGGTGCTCCGGTAGCAAATTTTGTTTTCTTAGGAGAGGTGCTGTCTCCGGGACATCCCAGATAATCATCCGGACAATAGACGAATGGACGCGCGCTACAGCATTCGGCAAGTACCGTAACGATAAAAGAGCAGGTATCCGAATTGCCGCATTGATCCGTTGCGACATATTTGACTTCTGTGTCACCCACCCGGAAAATGTCTCCCGGATAGTGATTGGTCTCCACCAATAGTTGGTAACAATTATCAGAGGCAAATGGGGGTGTCCAAACCGCAGACACTTCACATTCATGCTTGGGAGCCCGTACAGTAATATCGGGCGGGCAGGATACAAATTCGGGAGCGATCGTGTCAATGAGCCGGACGTACTGGATACCTGTAGTCACCAAACCCGGATTGTTGGGGTCAGTGGCCGTCCAGGTTCGCTTAACCTCAATATCTCCACAGCTTCCCCGGAAAAGAACACTATCCCTGTAAGCCAAATCCGGTTGAGGACAGGCAGGTAGTCCCGGATGGGCGATAGCGCCACCGATATAGACGGGTGCGATGTTCTCACCGGGACATCCTTGATAATCCTCGGGAACAACTAATAGGGGAGGTTTATCACAATTGACCGGTAATAGTAATGTCCCGGATGTTGCTTTCAATTCTGTCATCTCCAACCATTCGTTATGTGCAGGTTGCTGGGCTTCTAAATGCTGTAGCCCCCGCCCGAAAAATGAGATGAGCAGGAGATAATAAAAATATTTCATTTACCTCATAATTTTCTTTCAAAAGGTTATTCTACCTCCTCATCTGCAAAAACCGTGACAAGTTTTGCGTTTATTCACATGTAGTTGATATTTCAATTATTATTCCTGTCAAAAAAGTGCAGGGGCGCCCGTTTAAGGGTATTAATCATTACACAGAACTGTGGAAAACAGGGGAGACTTGTCCAACTTTCATATTCTGCGTACATTTGTCTGGACAAGGCCGGTTTTCTACCATTTCAAGCTTCATCACAATCCTATTATTCTATGAAAAGGTTTTTGTTTATTGCTTTCCTTCTTTGTTTGGTCTACGCTGCGATCACCAATCCCGGCAAAGACGAGTTTATCAGTTATTTGGCCCATGAACAGATTGAGAAGACGGACAACATCTTGGGCAAAAGTATCATCAACGCACTAAAGAAATACGCCGACGAAATTATTGCGAAAGAAAAGGGAGAGATTGAGGATTTAGTCATCCGAAAGAACTATTATCTCTTTTCAAAATATGAAGTGGACTTGCCCGTTATTGATCAACATGTGACGTATATCGGTGCGCTCAATACTTTCACCAAATTGCCCTCCAAAGAATAGCCCTTGACAAATACTATATGGACTGGAACACCGCCATAAAAGGATATAAGATGTACCTTCAGCTGGAACGCTCCATGTCTTCCCATACGATAGATGCGTATTTGAGAGATATCCGCAAGTTGGCCGAATTTATTCTAAATGCTTTTCCTGACCGGAACACGGTCAAGATAGGACATGCAGACATACAAGCCTTTGTCAACACCCTGTACCAAATCGGTCTGTCAGAACGGACGCAAGCCCGTGTTTTATCGGGGATCCGGAGTTTTTATAAAT
This sequence comes from Saprospiraceae bacterium, assembly GCA_027080725.1. Taxonomy (GTDB): domain Bacteria; phylum Bacteroidota; class Bacteroidia; order Chitinophagales; family Saprospiraceae; genus JALSTN01. The sequence continues at coordinate 8,293 of JALWRC010000099.1, read as the reverse complement.
ACTTGCTGCTCGAAGATCTCATAGAGGAGGACCCAAGTGAAATGGTCGACAGTCCAAAGCTAAAACGCAAGATTCCTGAGGTTTTGTCTTATGGAGAAATCACCCGTATACTGGAAGCGATAGACCTCAGCACTCCGTATGGGCACCGCGACCGGGCGATGCTGGAGACCCTCTATGCCTGCGGATTGAGGGTCAGTGAGTTGACAGGGCTAAAGATTTCTCACATTTATTTCGACATAGGGTTTGTACGCATCATTGGGAAGAACAACAAAGAACGTCTGGTCCCCATCGCCCCGGATGCACTCAAATATATCCGCATCTATCAGAAAGAGGTGAGAAACAAAATGCCCCGGATTGATACTGCTGCTTCAGATATCCTCTTTCTCAACCTCAAAGGCAAAGGAATCAGCCGGATATCTGTTTTTAATATGATAAAAAAATACACCCAACTGGCCGGAATCACAAAGAACGTAAGCCCCCATACCTTCCGCCATTCGTTTGCGACCCACCTGGTGGAAGGCGGTGCGGATTTGCGTGTCGTCCAGGAGATGCTCGGACACGAATCCATCTTGACAACGGAGATTTATACCCACCTCGACAGGGACTATCTGAGGGAGACCATTATGCGATTTCACAATGGCAATCGGAGATAACTCTTAGCTGCTCTCAAATGGCCATGATAGCGTTAGTTGGATGAAAAGTAACCGCTACACCTGTTAAATTTTATAAAACAGCACTAATTTTAAGGAATAATACCATTTTTGTATGTACTTTTGGACATTATTAAACATTTTTTGCTCCAACAGCAGCAGTTCTATCATGAAACACTATAATTCATTGCCCTTATAAAACTATCAACTATGAAAAACTTAATTCTCTTTTTATTCATCTCCTTGGTCATGGTTTCTTCCACCTACGCCGTTAAGCCTCAATCCTATAAGAGTGGTGGGAGCATAACCACCCGCGTTATTCCCGTTTCAACAGCGAAAAAAGCACCCTTAAAGCACGGTTTCTTTTACAATATCACCCATAAAATCCATCGATGGGTGACTCATATCTCTAAGGACAAAGCCAAAAATGCCATGCTCTTCGCCTTTATAGCTCATTTGGGTTGGCTTGGGTTACTGATTGCGTTTATCCTCAATCGAAATACCAATTATCCTCTGACCAACTTTTATCTTCGCCAACTCTTAGGACTTTATTTGGTACAGACTATTATTAATGGTCTCCTTGGTATTATTTTACAGATTGTTTTTTTCGCATCTCTTTTCACGAGCTTTGCATTTGCCAACTATATAATTATCGGAATATACATAATACAACTATTCTTCCTGGTGCTTTGGATCTTCAGTTTGATAGGTGCACTACAACGAAAAGAAAAGCCCATCCCCATTTTTGGAAAACGCTTTCAGGAATGGTTTAAAAACATTTAATCCAAGAGCATATCTCCACTTAGTAGCATAATTTAGAAGTTACTTCGTCCCGCAATATTTTTGTGATATTCCCAAAAAATTCTAACTTTGCAGAAATCTAAATCTCTTAACTAAATCATCAACTATGAAAAAATTACTACTACTTGTCATGATTACCTTAGGTGTACTCACGACCTCTTATGCCGTAAAGCCCCACGCCAAAAGCATAAAGAAGAACAATGCTGAGCTTATGGTAGCCAATCCTAATGCCGCCGGCACCTTTAATGACATCAAGAAACCCAGTTTCTTCAATCGGGTAAAAATGACCGCTGCCAAAATCATCAAGAAGGTTAACCCGGCAGGTGAAGACTCCACCCTCAAATTGATTTTAGCACACCTTGGAATATTATGGTTAGTAGCTTATTTTTTAAACAAAGACAATAAAAGTGAGCTTGTCTCATTTTACTTAAGACAAACTTTAGGCCTGTATTTGTTTTGGATACTTATTATAATTCCAGTCATTGGTTGGATATGGTCACTCTTTATGTTGGTACTTTGGATTATTAGTCTTATTGGAGCCTTACAAGGAAAACAAAAACACGTACCCTTATTTGGTAAATTATTCCAAAAATGGTTTAGCGGTATCTAATCAACAGACTACTTCAAAATAATAGCACTGCCCGGCTGCAACATATCTGACGGGCAGTTTTTTTTATTCTATTCTGTTTTCTATATGCGGATATCTACTGATCGCTTACCGGATTCCTTCCTTGTCCTGGGGCTCATGTCGGGGACGTCCCTGGATGGGTTGGACATGGCCCTGGTACGTTTTTCTCCGGCCGATTCGGGAGGAGTCAGGTATGAAATGGTGGACAAAGGGCATTTTGAATACCCCGCCTCTATCTCCCGGCAATTGGACGAGGCGATGACGTATGACAAGGCGCGATTGAATACTTTGGAGAATGCATATTCTGAGTTAATGGTCCATGCCATCCGTCAGTTTTTAATCGACAAAGGAGAACATCCCGACATCATCGCCAGTCATGGCCACACCGTATTCCACCAACCGGACGAGGGGATAACATTACAAATAGGTGATGGTATTTATATATCGAGGGAATTGGGTATTCCGGTGGTCTATGACTTCCGCACCCAAGATGTTTTGTTGGGAGGACAAGGGGCGCCATTGGTCCCTATCGGTGACGCACTGCTTTTCTCTGCATACGACTACTGTCTGAATCTTGGGGGAATTTCAAACATTTCATACCAAGACAATGACCAACGTATCGCCTATGATATATCCCCATGCAACTTGCTGCTCAATCACTTCGCACAAAAACTGGGACTTCCCTACGATAAAGGGGGGGAAATCGCCTCACGAGGCCACATTATCCCCCCTCTACTTGAACAGTGGAATGCCTTGGATTTCTATCGACAAGCTCCTCCCAAGTCTTTGGGGCGGGAATGGGTCGAACAACACTTCTACGGCCGGGAGTACAAAGACTACCCCATCGAAGACTTGCTTCGAACCGGCGTCGAACACATCTCCCTCCAAATAGGATTAGCGATGGATGGCGGTAAAAAAAGTGTTCTGATAACGGGAGGTGGTGCGTACAATGATTTCTTGATTGATCGCATCCGGCAACATACAAATGTCCGGGTCGTATTGCCTGATAATGACCTTATCGAATACAAAGAAGCGCTAATTTTTGCACTATTGGGGTATCTGCGGTGGCATGAGATAGACAATGTGCTCGCCAGTGTCACAGGAGCACGACACAATCATTGCGCCGGACGCATTGCACTACCGAATAATATGTAAATACTCGGCATGAACCCCAAAAGAAACAGTGGGGGGAGGCTCCTTATTTCTTTCTTAGACGGAAAATCTTCACCACTTGACCTCCTGCATCATAGAGGTATACCATATAAATTCCATTGGCGAGATCCCCGACATAAAAGGGGTAATCTCCGGAGTAATCAAAGGCACGCAACTTGGACCCCAAAATACTCAAAACATCAATATGGTGAATGGTGTGCTCTCCACCTTGGAGATAAAAGTAGTCCCGGGTCGGATTGGGGAATAGTCGCATGGCGACAGGCACATCGGGGGCATTGGTTGCTACAGGTTCCTTTGCTATAAATACAATCCTAAGGGTATCCACGTTGGCCGGATCCTGCTTGGTCCAAAACATCATATCATAGACCCCTATACCCGTCTCCCCACCATCCGTAACATGAAGCTGGATACCAATAGTATCCCCGGGATTCATTTTATTGGGTGCATCACTTGGACACTCTTGAGTGTCTGCTCCATAGCAGGTATTCCAGTCACAAACAAAGTTCTCCCAAGCATTGGGGGTAGAGACTTTGACCGCCTTCCAATAGAGTTCGACAGCACCGGAACTCACATTGGCCAACATCAACTCAGCTACCTTACCCGAATAATCGTCGTCATCCAAATGGAAAACCACGGTGTCAGGGTTTGAGGTAAGCACACTAAAAGACAATTGGGCATTGGCACTCAGTGCAAAGGTCAAGAAAAACAGTATGGAGAGTAAAATTTGCTTCATATCTACATTTTATTACTACAAAAGTACAACAAAAAAACCAAATGAATCGTTCCATTCGATTCATTTCTGCTCATAATACGCTTCAAATGCCGCAATGGTTACTCTAATAATGCACTAATTTGCGTATTTGCTGCACCTTTAAGATAAATTTAACAAAAAAAGGTTACCGGGCCTCGACAATATACTGATAAGGCAGTAGTGAGTCGTTAACCTCAAAGGTCTTAAATCCCGCTTCTTGCAACTCCTTTTTCACCTGAACGGGAGGCACTCTGATCTCCAAAGGAGGCCCCATAGGGGTTTCTTCCACTTTAAAATCAATCACGACCAATCGCCCTCCATCTTTTAATCCCGCTTTTACTTTGGCAAAATAATCCGGACGGTTGTCAATGTGGTGGTAGGTGTTGACAATTATGGCAATATCGATGCTCCCTTTATCAAGCATTGGATCATCAAATGAGACCAATTGAGGGTGAATGGTTCCTTCGCCTAAATCAGTGCTCTTGATTCTCTCTTTAAGGTAATTCAAAAAGCGTTCATCGACATCACATGCGATGACATTTGCCCCTGATTTCGCCATTCGAATGCTAAAGTATCCCGTACCTGATCCGATATCTGCCACGGCCTTACCGTGCAAATCACCAAGTAAGGCAATGACTTGACCCGGCTTCTGCCAAAGGTCTCTTTCGGGGTTGTCAAAACGTTGTACCAGTCTATCGAAATCGGTCGTATTCATGTGTGCATTGGCAGGGGTATTGGAAGGAGGATTTTGTTGCATGGTACGATTCTTTGTAGGAATAACCTTATAACTGACACAACCGGTGACAATGGTGAAGCTCAGAAGATATAGCATACGACAAGTCCACGGATTTTTCATATATTTGGCTTTGATAACAAAACTCATATGACGCTGATAGAACAATTGCCAAAAGGTAAAGTTCGAAGCGCATCGGTTATTGTCGATGGAGAACAAAATAGATCGGTCGTATTAATCTTTTGCCAAACGGTATAGTCAAAAAGCATAGTCTGGTGCGGCGTTGAATTTATATGTCACCGGCCTAATTGATTCCGGCAGATTTGAACACGTCATATAAGGGAGTCAACTCAGAAACAAATGGACTCTTTATTCAATAAACTTAAAAAAGGCAGTATGCGTACCATTTCCACTTTCCTCTCATTACTATTCCTTTTTTTCGGGTATGAAATGGTTGGCCAGAAGGTGTACATTGACTCTCCTTCCGGTGTAATTATAGGTCAGAAAGAAGGAGACATCCTGGTATTTAAAGGAATCCCCTTTGCCAAGCCGCCGGTTGGCGCTCTGCGATGGATGCCTCCGGAGCCTGCTGAGGTACGGGATTCTATTTTCGCCCTGGACTGGTCCCCCATCTGCCCGCAAAAAGTGACGACACCCGGGAATCCCGGTAACTTTACCATCGAAGGAGAGGAGGACTGCCTTTACCTCAATATTTGGGCTCCCACTAACCTCAAAAAACCTGCCCCTGTGATGCTTTTTATTCATGGAGGCGGCAATCAACAAGGTGGTGCTTCGGTAGAATCTTTCGGTGCCCGCATATATGATGGTCAATTAATGGCAGAAAGGGGAGGTGTTGTCCTCGTAACCATCCAATACAGGATTGGGGCACTTGGGTTTCTGGTTCATCCGGCGCTGGAGCAAATCAATCCTCGTGGAACATCGGGAAATTACGGGTTGCTGGACCAAATGCTCGCCATGAAATGGGTCAGAGAAAACATAGGTGCGTTTGGTGGAGACAAGGACAATGTGACGATATTTGGTGAATCCGCAGGTTCGATAGATATCGGATGCCAACTTCTGTCCCTACTTTCCTCCGGGCTTTTCGACAAAGCCATCATGGAGAGTGGTACCCCGTTTATTAAACCCTACGAGCTGGCCAAGAAAGCGGGGATGGCTTTTGTAGATTCGCTGGGCTGCAGGGGAATGAACAGCGATAAAACACTACAATGCCTACGGGATCTTCCGCCGGAGAAGCTACTCACCCTTGAACAAAGTCCCCTTGCCAATAATGGCAAGGGAGGCTTCATAGGGCCGGTAGCGGATAAGGAGATATTGCCGGTATCTGCAGATCACCCATTCTCGCAAGGAGTTACCAATAAAGTTCCACTTATCATAGGCTCCAACTCCAATGAAATGGGCATCGCCATCCCACAGACGGTAACCCCTCAAGAGGTGATTGATTTTTTTCATGCCATTGCTCCTTCGGACATGGTCGAGGAAGGGCTCGGTCTCTACCCACCCGGCAATAACGGATTCTCTGCCCGCAAGGCATTGGTAGATGCGACGACGGATGCTTTTTTTACCGCTCCCGCAAGAAGGACGGCTCGCGCTGTCGCCAACGCTCAAGACGAACCGGTATGGCGCTATGTTTTTGACAAAAAGCTCAATGGACTCGGAGGAGTCCTCGGTGCTTTTCACGCACTCGAACTCTTTTATGTGTTCAATACCCTCGAGCGATCGGACTATGGCACTACCGGCATGGATGACAAAGACCGGTACGTCATGCAACACATGCTCAGTTACTGGACTTCTTTTGCTGAAACCGGCAATCCGAACAGAGAAAACCATCCTGCCTGGCCGGAGTATAGCCCTGCAAAAGACCCCTTTTTAACCATAACAAGTCCGATAAAAGAAGCCGCTCTTTACCGGGAAAAGAAATGTGACTATTGGGATCGACTTTACGACGCTGTCACAACTACTTTCACCCTTCCAAATACTGACCTAAGTTCGAAAATATCCCTCGCACCGAATCCGGCAAAAAACTTTTTGCGGTTGCGATTTGGCAAAGAATTGTCCGGCAAAATAACCGTTTGGTTGGTGGACGCCAAAGGAGCAGTTTCACTAAAAAAGGAATACATAACCAATAAACACACCGGCCAAATCATCATTAATGTAGAGCAACTTCTACCTGCCACCTATTACATAATTGTGCAGGATAGTAAAGGCCACAAGCTACAAACCCATTTCATTAAGAGGAATTAGGGTTTGATAAAAAAAACTCTTTAAATTAGAATTATTTCAAATTGAAATACTATCCCAAATAATATGTACAGCTAGTGCTTCAGGAACAAAGTTCATCCAGTATTAAACTCAGCTATTTTTTCTGAATCGAAGCGCTCAAACGGGAGTTATGCCGTAGCATAATAACGATTTGAGCAACAAATAGTCAGAGGAAGATAGAAGACGCAATGCATTGCGTCTGTACACTTTATACTGTAGTTATTTTCTGCGCGGAGCACTAGTTTTTGTTCATTTTGAATTTTTTATCAAGGAACCAATGAAATTGAAAAATACACTGTTCTTATTACTTATGCTTCTCATCCTGTCATCTGCTAAAGGGCAATACATTAAGGTCGATTATATGCGGAAGGTATCTTTTGCAGATAAACTAAGAAAGGTACTGAGCATTGAAAAAATGAAGAAAATTGACAAAAGTTCGTCGAAGGCTATATCACACTACAGCTTGACCATTTGCCCGAAGTACAGTTACTGGCAGTTTGATAGCATTCGATGGGATTGCACCACAGGCCTTCATGAGAATAATCGCCCTTTAGATTATATCCAGTTTGACACTTCGGATGTAAAATTAATAAAATTCCACTTCGACCCCAAGGAACAGTATTACTTAGAGACTTATAAAGTTCCCCATTGGCCCATGCAATGGGATATTGATTTTAGTCGTACCAAGATGATACTGGGACATAGATGCTATTCAGCTAAATATAAAGGAAAACAAACGATATCAGAGGTGTGGTTTGCTCCCGGTATTCCTACGGCATTTGGTCCTAAAGATCTAAATGGATTGCCGGGATTAGTCTTGGAATTTCAAACAATCATAGCCAGATATAAGGCTGTAGCTATTTCATCTATTTCTCCTCATTTATGCCCCGATCTTAACGTTAAGGAAATAAAAAGGATTAATTCGAATGAGCGCAATGCTTTATGGATGAATAAAAGTTTTGGCATCAAAGCACAAGATTTCGACTGCGGGGGGAAGGCAAAATAACAGGAGTAAATCAGAAATTAATCTTTAACGCATAAAAATTTTTCCGTAATAAATTTCTGAATATTAAAAAAAGTCGTATCTTTGTAAAACACTACTATTACACGTTCCGGATGCGCTATCATCATCTAAGATACAATCAACGCTTTTTTTACGCTCCATTCTTTGGGAGGATTTGTGACGTTGTTGTATTTTGTACGTCCTTATTAAGAAGGCAGAAGGCAGAAGGCAGAAGGCAGAAGGCAGAAGGCAGTACATCCTTTTAAGCATCCTT
>JALWRC010000098.1 GCA_027080725.1 Saprospiraceae bacterium | reverse complement strand
CTCTTTAACGCCTTAAAGGTAAGCACTTTATCTATTTTGACCAAATAAATCTCTATTAGATTCAAAATAATTTGTAGCTATATATTGCTGATTTATAACTTTTTATAGGTTTTCTGGCAGACACTAAATAAGCGAGCAACAGCTCAGCAAAATACGAGTTCCCTCCGCCGTTTGAGCGTAAATCCACAAACAATGTATCTACTCCCTCCTGACTGAAAGTACCCCAAATACTATCCAAAAAAGATTTGAATTTCTTCTCCTTCAGCCCGGCAAAACTATTCATTTCCAATAACCCCGAATGTGGGGCGACCTTGGAATAACGGTATTTTCTCTCACCGGTATTCGGGGCGCCGGATACTAATGGAATACACACATGTTCCATCTTCTCCCCATGCAAATACTTCACATCGATGCTGTCACTAAGTCCATACTCGATAAAGAAATAATATGAAAAATACTTTTCCAATAGTTTGATAGCATTGGCTCGCACGTCCGCGTAGGGATAACTGGCCAAGCCCATTAGTGCTTCGGCATCTATTCCATTCAAGGACAGGATTTGATCTCCAATTTTCAGGTGTTGATCAGTGGACTCTGATATAAAGAGGTGGTTCTCCTTAATTCTTATATGAAATGGCAAACGCTTATTGCCTTTCAAATATTCCTCGCGCAACCGGTTTGAAAGCAGCACATTGGTGTGTCCGTCTCCCAGTTGGTTAACGAGCTTGCGCATCCCTTTCGAAAAATCATCCACATCGATGGAGGGACTTAATTGGGATTTAAAAGCAGCAATTTTCTGCTCCATTTGAATGCGAGAGACTTTACTGTAGAGATTAGGGTGTACGCGGCGAGCGACATCAAAAAAGTAATCTATATCCATTAAAGCTTCTGCTTTGATAATCCTTTGCTGTGCATTACTGCTTGAAAGACTATGAATAAGAAAAAAGAATACGAAGACAATTCTGTACATAAATTGGAATTTATAGTTAGTAAGTTGGTTTGCGTCCCGGTGCTCTAGGAAGAATGCATCCCCTTTAATACGCTACACCTTCGTTTTTGTTACAGTTGATTTACTCAATAGTCGAAGACGAGATATCTGTTCTTTCCGTTCTTTAAGGCTCGAAGCAAAAACCCATCTCCTATCGACCAAATACAACTACAATCCCTTCTTCTTCAGAATGCGCAGCCGTGCTTTAATGGACGGAATCTCCGATTGCTCTAACAGCTCCACTGTCAACCGGAGGTCTTCCCGGAGTTCAGGATGCTTTCGGGATAGTTCGAAGAGGGCTTGAATGGCATTGACGCGAACGATGCGGCTTTCCTTGGCGGACGTGGCCCAGCGAGTCAACTGCTCCCAGACAAATCCGAGCCTTTCCTCCTGCCAATCGATTCGAGCGACGATAAGAGCAAGATGCCACTTGATAACATTCTTGGAAGCGAGGGGCATCGCTTTAAAGATGGCTTTGCCATGAGGCCGGAGGTATTCGGGATGGGAGACAGTAATTTTTTCCACTGCGTCAATGGCCCGCATCGATAGCAGCTCATCCCGCGAAAGTACAAATTCGAAAAGTGCGTCAAAATCAGCCTGGTTCTTAATCAATGGCACCACACGCTCCACCTGCCCAATGGAGCGCATATCCCCTCCTTCAAGATACTTTTTAATTTCCATCATCTCTGATAAAAGTACAACAATACATCACCTCCCCCACCATTTCATAACAAAATTATAAAAATCTAAAAAATCATGCAGCATTTTAGCGTTATATGTGTGTATTGCAAAGTGCACAATAGCGGACAAAGGAAGACTTGGGAGCGGAGATTTACAAGAAGATTGTTCACGCCGGAACAATTTGGAGCAAACTTGGGAGCGGTGCAGTTTGCATTACACACGTTATTACATCCAACAGACCTTTGGGTACATCCAATCATAACCGGTCGTCACAAGGCTGTCAATCAGGATAAAAGAAAGCAACTTAAGGGGGGTGCCTATTGGCATACGTTATATAAAAAGCGACAAGGGCATAGAGGACAAAAAAAAATCCCCATCACCCTTGAGAGGGGCGATGGGGCTGAACACACTATGAGAACACCCTAATATCTTTATTTCTTCATTTTGACGATACAAATATAGGACAACTTTCAGATACCATCAAAGAAATTTATACTTTTTTTCACATTTTTTTTATTGTAATATGTATTTTTTTAAAAATCAACAGCACCATTTGGTACGACAATAAAACAATATAGCATGAGAATTAGTTCCACCTGAGACTGGAATATTAAAAAAATATAGGGACGATAGGTTGATGCCATGTTATTATCAATTTTCACGTATAAAATAACATTGCATAGGATACGGGGCTATATATGAAATACACATGAAATATACACCGTGCTTGAAATACACACCGTGCTCCACACCATCATCTCATATCAATTGTCCTTAGTATCTTCGCACTATATTTAGCAACCAATGATAAGTCAAAAATCTGTCGAAGAAGTCCTAGAAACCGCCCGTGTCGAGGAGGTGGTCAGTGATTATCTCACCTTAAAGCGCAGGGGGGTCAATTTGATTGGGTTATGCCCATTTCACAATGAAAAAACGCCCTCCTTTACGGTAAGTCCCACCAAAAACATATATAAATGTTTCGGGTGTGGCAAAGCAGGAGGGTCGGTCCAGTTTCTCATGGAGCACGACAACTTATCCTTTGTCGAAGCTATCCGTACCCTGGCAAAAAAATACAATATCCAACTCGAGGAGACATTTTCGGCTACTAAGAGCAAGGAGGAAATCGAAAAGCTGGAGAGCCTCTACATAATAAATGAATTTGCACAAAAATACTACCGGGACCAATTGGATACTGATTTTGGGAAGAGCGTCGCACTGGGGTACTTCACCCAAAGAGGATTTCGCAAAGAGACCTTGAAAGCATTCGGGTTGGGATATGCTCCCAACCAAAAAGACGGATTGCTCCGCTTGGCCCAACAAAAGGGATACAAAATAGAAAAGCTTCGAGAAGCCGGACTGCTCAACCAGTACGATACCGATTTTTTTCGCAACAGGGTCATCTTCAGCCTATATAGCATAAGCGGCCGGGTCATCGGTTTTGCAGGGAGGATTCTCAGCGCTGATGCCAAGGCTCCAAAATATATCAATACACCGGAGACGGAGATCTACCACAAACGAAAGTTCCTCTACGGCCTTCACCTCACCAAAGAGCATATTCGCAGGGCAAAGAATTGCCTGATAGTAGAAGGTTACACGGATGTCATGACCCTTTATCAAAATGACATTCGCAATGTCGTAGCGGCTTCAGGCACCTCCCTTACAGAGGAACAAGTACGGCTCATCAAACGATACTCTGAAAATGTAACGATGATTTTTGATGGGGACCCCGCAGGGCTGAAAGCCGCTCTACGAGCTGTAGATATCGTCCTGGCCCAAGGGCTCAATGTACGAGTCGTCCTATTGCCGGAAGGAGAGGACCCCGATGGATATCTCAAATCCATCGGTGCAGAAGCATTTGCAGATTATATCGAATCCAAGTCGGAAGATTTCATCCTCTTCAAAACCAAATTATTGCTTGCGGATGCCGAGGACAATCCCCTCCTCAAAGCTCAAGTGGCCAAGGACATCGTCGCCAGCATCGCCTTGATTCCCGCGTTATTAAAGCGTTCGATCTATGTTAAGGAATGCGCACGTCTCATGGGATTGGACGAGATTGTCTTGATGCAAGAGTTGAAAACCGCCATTGCCACCAATCTAAAGAAGAAAAAGCATCTCCATTCTGCGGGCCTTCAGGCAGACAGTGATCTTAAAACCCGCCGTTCTGCTCCTACTCAAAAAAAGGAGACCACCACCGACTACTTTCAAGAAAAAGCACTCCTCGAAGTCCTTCTCAAATTTACCGACAAAATCTACCTCGAAGAGGACGACATTACCGTCTTCCAGTATGTCCTGGAGATGATCGAAGATGTCAAGCACACCTTTAACGACCCGTTATTCAAAAAGATTATCGACCATTGTTACACTCTTCTCGATAACAACAAAGTACCCAACAGCGCTTATTTCCTCAATCACGAAGATAAAGACATTCGACAATTTGCAATTGAAGCCTCTATAAGTCCATATGCCTACAGTGAGAACTGGTCGGAAAAGTTCCAAATACACATGCACAGTCAGAAAGCCCCCGATGAGAATTACCACAAAGAAACCCTGCGTACCGTCCTTCGGTTTAAACTCCGGAAATTTGATCACCTCATCAAACAAAACCAAGCGACTATCGCACAGACGGAGTCTGATGCGAAAGATTCAGATAGATTGCTCACCTTACTAAAGTTGCACAAAGTACTCCTGGAACAGAGAAAAATCATCTCCGACCGGTTGGGGCAGATTGTACTGAGTTGAGGAAGAATAAGCTCTTATCTCTTTGCGAATTCCTGAAGAAGTAAAAGATGAGAAATAGGGGCCAATGGATCACGTCTCTACGCCTGTACTCGATGTATCCACCTTCCGGCAATCAAAATTTATGTACCGTTATCCAATTTTCACAAAGGTGGTCAAAATCACTACCGGTAGTCACCAATTGCGCATTTGCAACAAGGGCAGTTGCCGCAATCCAAAGGTCATTCTTACCCATATTCCGGGCACTCATTCCAAGAGGGTTCCCATGTAAACGACCTTGACTATAGGAGTCTATTGTTGCATAAGCTTCCAAAAACTCCTTATCGCTCTCATTGATGTCTATGATATACATTTTTTTCAGCAATTTCTCCAACACTCTCAATCTCCTTTCACCCCAATTATTTTTAAGCCCCAAAGATATAATTTCAGCTTTGGTTACAACAGAGATAATTACAAGTGTATCCGAGTTTTGCAGATGGAGCTTTTGCTCAACCGCTTGATAAATCTCACTTTGCCCTCTGACATATGCCAGACAAATGTTGGTGTCCAGTATAAACCGATTCATTTTGTCAACATTCTAACCAGCTCCTCATAATCTTCGTCGCCCGGCCACTTACCTACAATTTTTGAAAGGCGATTACCTCCTTTTTCTGTAATTTGCCGCTGTATTTGCTGCTCTGCCGTTTCTGATTTTGGTTTTTTGGAAAAATAATCATCCTTGCTGTCCGCCTCAAATACACTTTTTATTTCAACAATATATTTCCCCCCAGGCTTATAGTGTAAGGTACCGGTAAGAGTAACTTCTTTACCCCAGTACGCAGCAATATCTTGGGATGACAGGTCTCCCGACAAAAAGCCATCTACAATACCTTCTGCCGTTTGAATACGTACTTTCAGCTTACTGTACTTCAGTTCCTCCACTGTACCATTTAGAACAATCGATGTTGGATCGGGGATCTCCTCTTCCAATTATGTTATTTTATTGAAGTCGTCTTTTTTAATTTTTAGTTCAGACCGCACAACTCAAAACAAAAACGTCCCTGATGAGAACAACAGGGACGCCCGGAGGTCGGTGCCGGATTCGAACCGGCGTACGCGGTTTTGCAGACCGCTGCCTAGCCACTCGGCCAACCGACCATTTATCTATTTTAGCTTATGCTAATATTGAAATGGACCGCAAAGATACATTAATTTTGATTCTAGCCATTTTTTTCTAAAGCATTTTTACTCTACCCGAAAGATTGCTTCTTACCGGAGTGGGGCCGCTCAGACTGCCAATATGCATTATCATCGTACCTTTGTGCACTAATCGATAAAAACGCATGAATAACAACGATTGGGATCTCGGATCCAAAAGCAAAAAGACTCAAAAGAAATCAACTGCAGAGGAAGCCATACTTGTAGGGGTAGGCATCGGAGACCAAAAGGACCATATCACTCAAGAATACCTGGACGAACTCGAGTTTTTGGCCAAAACCGCCGGTGCTCAGACCGTCCGCCGTTTTTCGCAGAGGCTCCCCCACCCGGACACCCGGTTTTATGTGGGCAAGGGGAAGGCAGAAGAAATCCAGGACTATATCGAGCGCCATCCTGAAATCGACCTCGTTATCTTCGACGACGATCTCAGCGCCAAGCAGATGGGCATCTTAGAGAAAATGTTCGAGCGCAAGATCATTGACCGAACGACCCTCATTCTGGATATCTTTGCGAGCAGGGCCCAAACGGCCCAAGCCAAAACACAGGTAGAACTCGCCCAAATGCAATACCTGCTCCCCCGGTTGCGCGGACTTTGGTCTCACTTAGAGAGACAACGGGGTGGTATCGGTATGCGCGGTCCGGGAGAAAAAGAAATAGAGACCGACCGCAGAATCGTAAGGGACAAGATCTCCAAATTAAAGAAAAAACTCGAGAAAATAGACCAACAGAGCCGGACACGGCGCAAGTCAAGGGGGGATTTTATCAAAGTAGCCCTCGTCGGATATACCAACGCCGGCAAATCCACCCTCATGAATCTCCTCACCAAAGCCAACGTCTTTGCGGAAGACAAGCTCTTTGCCACCCTTGACACCACGGTGCGAAAAGTCGTCTGGGACGCCATGCCCTTTTTACTCTCCGACACCGTCGGTTTCATCCGCAAACTCCCGCACCACTTGGTAGAGAGCTTCAAATCCACATTGGACGAGGTCAATGAAGCAGACATCCTCCTGCATGTCGTGGACGTCTCGCATCCCCAGTACGAAAGCCATATGGCCACGGTCCGGCAAACCCTGGAGTCGCTCGGTGCCGCAGAGACCCCAACGTTGATCGTCCTGAACAAATCGGATTTGTATGAAAAATCCACCTTCGACCCTTATCTCGAAGAGGAAGTCAAGGCCGAGCTGACATCCGACCTCCTTGAAAAGGTAGAGCGTCAATCCGGTCAAAAAGCCATTCTCGTCTCCGCTTTTCACGGAACAAACGTGGATTTGCTCCGCAACAGTATGAAATCGCACATTTCTGACCTGTACCAAAAGAAGTATCCCTACCGCATCAAACAGTGGTAAATCGCCCTTTTGCCGGCCATTTCATACCACAAAAATCCACCATTGAGTCCACTCTGAAAAGTGATATTTTTGCCAAAATCGAGGCGGAAGAAGTTTTAACCCGCAGTTAACCCGAGGTGAATGAGGAGTTAAAAACTTCAGACAATGATGCGTTTGGTAACGAAGGGCCTTTTAGCAGTAGGTGCACCATTTCATACCAAAAAAACAAAAGTATTATATGTGAATCGCCCGGTCCTCTGTGGCTGCAAGACACGCCTCTTTAAAGGCTTCACTAACCGTGGGATGCGCAAAGCAAGTGCGCGCCACATCTTCTGCTGAAGCCCGAAATTCCATAGCAATAGCCGCTTCGTGGATCATCTCCGTCGCATGTGGGCCGATGATGTGGACACCAAGAATCTCATCTGTTTTTTTATCTGCGAGCACCTTGACAAAACCCGTTGCCTCACTGCTCGCCACTGCGCGGCCATTGGCTTTAAAGGGAAATTTTCCCGTTTTGTAGGGGATTCCCTTCTCCTTGAGTTCGATTTCGGTATCTCCGACAGAAGCAACTTCAGGAGAAGTATAGACCGCCAGCGGGATGAGATTGTAATCGATGTGCGGCTTCTGGCCCGCCAAAAATTCGGCCACATAGACGCCTTCCTCTTCGGCCTTATGCGCCAACATGGGTCCGGTCGTCACATCGCCGATGGCGTAGATGTGTGGGACATTGGTCTGCATATTGTCGTCGGACATAACGCGGTTCCAGTCATCCAACTGAACTCCCGCCCGGTCCAACCCAAGATTGTCCGTAAACGGTCGCCGGCCAATCGCCACCAGACAATATTCCGTCTTCAGCGCTTCGGTATCGCCCTTCTTGTTCTTGACCGTCACCGTGGCAGAGCGGCTCGTGGCCTTAACCGCCGTCACCTCCGTCTTCACCCGGACATCGATACCCAATTTTTTGAGAGAACGACCGAGTTCCTTACCGATGTCCTTGTCCATCCCCGGCAGGAGTCGATCCATATATTCGATAATCGTCACCTCTGTACCCAAGCGGGCAAACACCGATCCGAGCTCCACACCGATAACGCCTCCGCCTATAATTGACATAGACTTCGGCAGTTTATGAAGAGACAGGGCTTCGGTGGAAGTGATGACCCGTTTTTTGTCGATAGTGATAAATGGCAGGGTCGCCGGTTTTGAGCCCGTGGCGATGACAAAATGCTGCGCACCGTAGCGGTTTTTCGTTCCGTCTTCCGCCAGCACCTCTATCGTCCGTGGATCGACAAAGCTGCCGAATCCCCTCAGAATGTCGATTTTATTCTTTTTCATGAGGTAATCCACCCCACCGGTAATTTGGTTGACGACACGCGACTTGCGCTCGATAAATTTATCGAAATGCACCTTGATATCTCCGGTCATTTCAAATCCAAAATCATTAAAATCATGCCGCGCGACATGGTACTTCTCACTCATATCCAGCAACGCCTTAGAGGGAATACACCCCACATTGAGGCAAGTGCCCCCCAAAGTACTATACCGCTCGACCAGAGCCGTCTTCATCCCGAGTTGGGCGCACCGGATCGCGCAGACATACCCTCCGGGACCCGAACCGATTATTATCACGTCGTAATTCATATTCATTCTTTTTATCGTATTTTTCTGATATGAAATGGCAAAGATACAGATTAAGAATCACCTTTCCCCCAACGCCCCAACAAGAGCGAGAAAAACAACAAACCCATGGACAAAAGCCAAAGGGCGTGACCTACCCCCCATGCATCTGCCATCCCTCCAAATACCAATGCCAGCACCGCCGTCCAAAGCGTCCGAACGAGGGATTGGGCCGAAAGCAAAGAGGTCAGGACATCATTGGGGACGGCATCGGATAAAACCCCTGTCAGAAGCGGCTTTCTCACATTCTCAATAGCGTAAATCACCACAAACAAGAACCATGACACCGGCCATAACGCCCAAACATAGCTCCCACCGGCCAGCACTCCGGCGCCAAATCCTACAGCCATGAGTATCCACGCCGCTCTAAATGGCCTTTTGCCTTCAAAGTAAGAGGCGTTTTTAGACGCAGCGGCATTGAACAAATACAATACGAAGTACCCGATGCCTACCGCCCAAGTATTGCGAAGCTTTACATCGTCCGTAATGAGGGCGGGCAGAAACATCCCGAGATGAATTAATACGATCTGGACATAGTCCTTGACGGTCTTTATCCAGGCAGAGTAAATGGCTGAAGACTGAATAATGCGCTGTACAAAAGGGCGCCTGAGGAGTCGAAAAAACTCCGCAAAGGTCTCCTTGAATGCCTGAAGCACCGGCTTTCTACTTTGCATGCGACTGACTTGTAAGAACGAGGGGTATGTGGCGATATTGACCATGTTCAATAGGTACGGAAAGACCGAAAACAAGAAAATAATCCGGTAATTACCACCATAGACGACCATCCCTGCGGCAACAAGGGATGAAATCGCCGAACCCAACTGGGAGCAGGACCGCGTGCTGCCATAGTACGCAACCTTGGTGTGCGAAAGCCCTTGATGCTCGAGATAATCCATAATCATCCCCTTGTGGGTCCCCGACCGGAAGGCGTCCCCCACCCCAAAGACAATAAAAGCCACAAGAAAATAAACAAAGGATGTCCCGTAAAAGAGGAGTAAAAAAGACAGAATATACAGGACAAACGACAACAATAAGGTGTGCTTCCTACCCAAGGTATCAGAAGCCAACCCCGATGGAATCTCCATGAGGTTGGTCGCCAATTCTCTTGCCGCATACACCCCTCCTATCTGTGTAAAGGTCATCCCTGCCTCCCGCAAAAACAAGATAATAAAGGCGTCAAACAACCTCAGATTCTTCAAAAAACCATACGCACAAAAGCGATAGAACTGTATGTCTTTTCTCACTGCTCCCATATCACCCGTGAAGGTACGGCATTTACAGGACAAAGTGGGATTTCCGGATGAGGGGTGTGTATTACAAAGTGCACTTTGTTGAAGAATTATGAGAAAGACGCAGGAGCAATACATCCCTTCAGGAGTGAAAATTGCCTTAGGTACCTGATTGCACCACAAGACCATAGACCAGTAAATATTTATGGTTTAGATAAGTCTTTTGGTAGCTCTTTAGCAGATGTCTATTCTTCAATCAAGGTTAAGAGAGGCTATTCTATACAGGGTAGATGCATTATATGGCCTATTCCGGCGAAATTCCAAGCGGGAACCGGCGCTAACCCGGGATAGTGTTATTTATATCTTCTATGGTCTAAGTACCATTAAGGCACAGTATTCACTTCGAAGCATAGTTGCCGTGTTCCCTTCAACAGAAGGTATGGCCGCCCTGGTGGTGCTCTGTCAAGATTAAATTGTCGGGCATCTTCGGTGCATTTTGCGTCTGTACTTCGTTAAAAATACTCGACGTAGCTTTGGCTACGCCTGTGTTTTTTGCCTTGTTCAGACGCAAAATTCACTCAAATCTCTCCCGACATTCAAACGTTGCCAGAGCACCATGGTTAGCTCTTAATTTCGCCTGTGTCCTGACAAGCGTATTCTGATGGATAAGTAGAAGTTATTTTGTCTGATAGCAAGGCGAAATTTTTCTGCGTAGCCGTAGCTACGGATAAAAATTTGAACGCAGATATCAGGCAAAAGAACGATACTTGGTGCGTCGAGAATATGCTTGACAGGACACCCAACCTTTTTGTTACTTTTTGGGGCAATGCCAAAAAGTAAGGCTATTCCATTAATGAATTCTGTTATGAATACAAATGCTTTTTAATGAAGCTCATTAGTGCATTTTGTAATACACACGATGAGAGGGGGGTGTATTACAAAATGCACTAATTCAATAATCCTCTTCCAAAGTTAATAGTCACTAATGCTCGAATGATTTTGCTTGATGGGCACGAAGGAATGAGTACTCTCGGACTCATGTTTTATGAGGCTAAAGCTGATTTCCTTTGATTCCTTCTTCCGTCAGTTGAAACTGACGGCAATGATGTGTATTATAAAACGCTCCATTTATGGTCGTTTTATGAGAATGTAGCATGGGCAATGTTCCTATTTTATTAGCTTCAGCTTTTGCCATTCGCTTCAGCGAACGGTCTAAGAGTTTGAAAAGATTGGCTTTAGCCACATAAAAGCGTGTGTCTGGATTATTTCCTTTTGCTGCGATTGAGTTTTATGTTTGCGCTGAAATGTGCAATTTGTAATACACACCTTTATGAGAGTATCCCCCCACTCAACCCCACCCTGTGAGGTAGGCGCATTTAGCAGTCAGCAGTGCGGGAGGCTCACGTGCTACTGATCGATAAAAGTGCTAAGCAACTCTT
>JALWRC010000097.1 GCA_027080725.1 Saprospiraceae bacterium | reverse complement strand
TCTCTCAAAAATTTATGTATAAGAATTACTGGTGGAACACCGGCAATCCCTCTTTTTTGATCGAAATGTTGAAAACGGGAGAGTATTTCATACCCGAGCTGGAAAACTTTGTGGCCAACGAGGAAATCCTCAATACCTTTGACGTCGATAGAATCGAACTCGTAGCACTGCTCTGGCAAACGGGTTATCTGACCATCGAAGAACAAATTGAAGATTATTTGGGTATACAATATCGCTTGACAGTGCCCAATAAGGAAATTCGTATATCACTTAATAATCTTTTCATCAACTATCTTACCGGTCAAACCACTGAAAAACTAAAAAAACAAAGACAGCTTTTTAACATGCTCCGTACTGCGGACATCACAGGCTTTCATAATGCACTTGTCTCCTTGTTCGCCTCCATCCCTTATACCAACTTCACTAACAACCAACTGGCAGAGTATGAGGGCTACTACGCCAGTGTCGTCTATGCCTATCTCGCCAGCCTCGGTCTTCACATCATCCCCGAGGATATCAGCAACCTCGGTAGAATGGATTTGAGCATTCTACTCGATGGGAAAGTCTTTATCCTCGAGTTTAAACTATCCGAAAAAGCCTCCGGCCGTGCCCTGGAACAGATCAAAGAGAAGAGATACTACGAGAAGTTTATGGACCAAGACGAAGTCTATCTCATCGGTATAGAGTTTAGTCGCGAAAAGAGAAACATCATCGGTTATGAGTGGGAGCAAATGAAGTGAAATCGTCGTAGGAGACACACCTATCAAAGACACCGAAACATCTGATTATAGTTCCTCTAACATCCCTTATCTCCTCTCGAATAGCACCCAAGAACAACAAACACCTTTATCGCCAAAAACGAATAGCATGCCGTTAGAATGTGGATAGTGCGTCATGGGGCACACACCCATATCCGGAGAATCAATACGATGTACGGGTTTCTTCAATATCTAAATTCCCTCATTATTTGAGTCAAGAACTGAAATGGAAAAAGCGTTAAAAAATAGCCCACTGTATTAACCGTGGTTGCTAATGAATCACCTCCCCTCAACTGTTTTAACGGTTTTAAGACCCACATACCACATCACCTTCATTTAGCATAATATGGATACCTGTCATTTGGGGTGCAGAATGTCATGTGTGTTGCAAATTGCACTATCATTGAAGAATTTTAGAAAGGCACCGGCGTAAGATACGCTATTGCTTTGGGAAGATGGGTTGATCCCTAAGAGGATTTTCAGACTACTGAGCTTTTTCTATTTCCTCCAATATTTGCTCTGCGTGCGCTTTGGTCTTCACTTTGGTGATGACATGCAGGATGACCCCCGTTTCATCAATGATAAATGTCGTGCGGTAAATTCCCATATACTCCCGTCCCATAAACTTTTTTAATCCCCAAACTCCGTACTTCTCTGCTATGCTGTGCGTCTCATCCGCAATCAACGGGAAGGGCAAGTCGTACTTTTCGATAAACTTGATGTGTCGCTTGGGTGCATCCGGACTAACGCCCACAATTTCATACCCCTTCGCCTGCAACTCCTTGAAATGGTCCCGAAGATTCTTGGCCTCTGCAGTACATCCGGGCGTCATATCCTTTGGGTAGAAGTACAAGATTAGCTTTTTCCCTTTAAAATCCTTTAATGAAATGGGTTGACCATTTTGATCTACTCCTTCGAAATCCGGGGCTTTATCACCGGGTTTTAATGTCGTCATACTTTTAGTGTTAGTTTCTTGAGTAATTTGGAGCTTCCTTTGTTATCGTAATATGGTGGGGATGACTTTCGAATATTCCCGCATTGGTAATTTTGACCATTTTGGCATTGTGCAAAGAACGAATATCCGCTGCTCCACAATAGCCCATCCCGGCTCTCAAACCGCCGATGTACTGCACCATCACCTCCGACATATGCCCTTTGTAAGGGACGCGCCCTTCGATGCCCTCCGGAACGAGCTTTCTGATATCCTCTTCCATATCTTGAAAATACCGGTCTTTAGAACCTTGTTTCATAGCACCAAGAGAGCCCATACCGCGGTATACTTTAAACTTTCTTCCCTCGAGGATAATCGTCTCTCCGGGGGCCTCTTCCGTACCGGCAAACAAAGACCCCGCCATAATGGTGTTCGCTCCGGCCGCTATCGCCTTGACGATGTCCCCCGTATAACGGATACCACCATCGGCAATGATTGGCACCCCAGTATCGTGTATCCCGCGATATGCATCCCGGATGGCAGACAATTGGGGGACTCCCACTCCGGCCACGATTCGCGTCGTACAAATACTCCCGGGTCCGATGCCTACTTTTACGCCATTTACTCCTGCTTCAACCAAAGCCTTGGCCCCTTCTGCAGTGGCGACATTGCCGCCTATTATTTGTAAGTAGGGATACTTTTGTCGCAATCCCTTAACCGTTTCCAATACCCCTTTGGAGTGCCCGTGCGCCGTGTCCACTACGATGACATCGACTCCGGCTTCGGTCATGGCTTCTACTCTTTCCATCATATCTCCACCTACACCTACAGCCCCGCCGACCAGCAACCGGCCGTATTTATCTTTAGAAGAATTGGGGAAATCCTGCACCTTCATGATATCCCGGAAGGTAATAAGTCCTACGAGGTTATTGGCCTGATCCACGACAGGCAACTTCTCTATCTTGTTGCTTTGTAATATGGCTTTGGCTTGTTCTAAGGTCGTTCCCTCAGGAGCAGTGATGAGCGACTCCTTGGTCATCACTTCCTTTATCGGCTTGTCAAGATGCGTCTCAAATCGCAAGTCTCGGTTGGTCAGGATGCCAATAAGCTTGTTGTTGCGATCGATGATAGGGATACCGCCGATGCTGTATTTCTTCATCATCCCGAGAGCATCTGAGACTTTAGCCTCTTCATTCAATGTCACCGGCTCGATAATCATCCCACTTTCGGAGCGTTTTACATTGCGCACCTGCTCTGCCTGGGCCTCTACCGACATGTTTTTGTGGATGATGCCGATTCCGCCTTGACTGGCCACCGCGATAGCCATTTTGGCTTCTGTCACCGTATCCATCGCTGCTGTAACTATAGGGACATTAACAATGATATCAGTCGTCAGTCGTGTACTGGTATCTACTTGGTAAGGTAAAACTTCTGAATAGGCCGGTACGAGTAAGACATCGTCAAAAGTGAGTGCCTCGTAGGCCGCCAACGGGGTAAAATCATTCTTTCTTTCCATATGCAAAGATACGATGATTTTGGGGAGCGCACTACATCCAAGGAGAAAAAATCTATCTCCCGACAAATGAACGTGCAAACAGCTCAACAAAATTCCAGCCCTCTGTCAATAATATCCGGGCATTCATCTTCGAAAAAACAATGCCCTCCCGCAATGTTACCGGATAAGGGCGCACGCTGTATCGCTTGGCTGCCATCCACAAAAACTCCACATCAAACAAATAGCGATCGATCGTCGTCCGGAGAAAAACCGGGCGTGCCACCGATTTCATCCCCTTAAGTCCACACTGTGTATCGGTCACCGGCAACCTCAATAGCGTCTTGACTACCCCTTTCAACAACTTGGATATCCATTTGCGTACTTTTGGAGTGTGTTTGTAATATTGTACATCCCGCTCTCCTGCCAACACCTCAACGGCATCCTCTGTCAACAGGGCTTCCATCAAACCGGCCATGCTTTCCAATGTGTATGGAAAATCTATATCCGTCAACAATATAATATCTCCCGTACACTCCTCAACTCCTTGTCTCAACGCATACCCCTTGCCCCTGTTTGTCTCGTATGAAATCCATTTGAAAGCAGAAACGCACTCCGTTATATACGTGATGTCCTGTTGCTCCACCCCTTTCGACGATCCGTCATTGACGATAATCAGCCGAAAGTCCCACGATGGGTCATGCTGACTAAGAAGGTCATAGGTACGCACCACACGATCCGCCCACCCCTTCTGAGGATTGTAACAAGGCAATACTATATCGATCATTGGGCGCATACTCGCTCTATCTTTCGACAAAGATAGAAAGGTCTCACCATTTGATGATGTTATTCCTATAAAAAGAAATGTCCACCGACTACCCACACCGTGGCACCAAGGCGATATTAGACACCATCGTGCCCATCGAGACTTTGTCCTAATACTTGTCTTCAAACATTAAAAGTTAACTTTTCGGAGTATACACATTGGGTCATTGGATTAATATTTTATGGGGACGTGTTGCAAAGGGGGGAGGAAATGATTGAATGGGAGGTTGTAGCTTTACCATTTCATAACCTGTCACGCCAATGTGTTATGAATCTATTACAAGGTTCAAATCTGAATTTTGTAGTACACATTGTAATACACACTTTTGCTTTTTCCAAATGCGCTTTTTGATTTATTTCCGATACATCAGGCAGCGCAATAGCTCAGAAAGGGGTCTATAATAGTACAAGATGGTTGTGTTCATGCTTTTGAGGTATGGGGCAAAAGATACTATTCTAATATTGAAGTGTATTCCGGTAGCCGTATTTATAAATGTAGTTACAACTTGAATTTAGTAATAAAATAATCCATCACATGAAACCGACATGATTAAAACAATTATTAAGCACACAAAGTAATGATTGTTTTAATCATCAAAGGTTCCATATGACCATTGAAAGACAATAAAAAACAAACAGATGAAAAAACCAGCTTTAGGCATTGTTCTTACGGTAATGTTATTTGTATTTTGTGATCATGTTGCTTCACAAATTGTACCTTCTATATCAATAGGATACTCAAATTATTGTTTCCATAATAATTCTAATGACAATATTGAAAATGCTTTCTCTTTTAAATTCAAACCAATAGTTGCCTTCAAAACATCTATAGAAAGGTACATGGAGAGGCGTAGATACACTTTTATGACGGGTCTAACCCTTATCTATAATGGTGCATTTGATGAATTTTTCGGCACATGGCGAAATATGTACGGCGGAGTTGTATTAGGTGGAGCGTATAGGGTGTTTAAGTCTTTTCGCATAGGGGTTAAAACCACTCCTTGCCTTAGGATATTTTCTTCCCCCGGGGTTGGCGGTCAAGGTGGCGGACTCTCTGATAAGCGCAAACAACACTACTTTATCGATATCCTACCATTTGCTTCTTACGCTGTTTCAAAGAGGAGCATGGTGCAAATTGAATACTCGTATGGGTTAAACAATGCCATAAAAACAGGAAGAGGTATTGACTATAGTATTAATTCCCTATTCCTTTCCTGGAATTATGTTTTATAACATAATAATTGGAATCAAATCCTTTTTGATTAGCAACATGGGGGTATTTTGATTATTATAAAACCAACGCATTCCTGGCAAGACAGGTTTCAGCCCAGATGATACTACTTCTCATTGAACGACCACACTTCCGGACACCATGATGGTATGGGACTTGTTTTTGACATAAAACTTGTAGAATCCCTTCGGACTACTCTTTAGGTCAATGGTTTCGTCGACCGGTTGTCCGGAACTGTGAATGGTCTTTTGAACCATCTTTTTACCATGAAGATTATACACGAATAACTCATAACTGCCCGGCGCTAATCCGTTGAGGTGAAGAACGGTCTTTCCCTGACTCGGGTTCGGGGTAACGTTGTACGAAACTCCCGTTTTTACTCCGGGATTGACGGTTCCGACGTCCATGGTATCACAGCTCCAAACAGCCTTGTACCCTTTCCTTCGAGTAGCTCCATTGGAGTGAAATCTGAGATAGAGGTACGGCCCTGTTGACTTGATTTCGGGGACGGAGGTGGTTCCTGTAAATTTGCCTATCAACTTGGCTTTAGTATCTTTTCCGTCATAAATAGAGAGATAATCTTCGTCTTTGACGGTAGAAAAGTAGGAAAACTTCAGTTTTAATCTACCTTTTTCGGCAGGGTGAAGCACGACACTGTTGCTTTCGGAGTTGTAGTAATCCCCATAGGGTCCTCCATTGTCGTACAAGGTACCTTTGCAAGGTTGCTGGTAGCATTCGGTCATGGTCTCTCTAAGCACATTCCACAAATCATTGTACCCGTCATCGTAACCCAATGCCCACATCCCTGTACCGGCGAGTCTCCTCAACCGGATGATCTCCATTTTACTTCGCTGTTCGTTGGCACTCAGTACAAATGCGTGGTACCACACATTGCTTTTTTTGTACAGAAAGTAATTGGCAAAACAGGTACTGGCCCATCGGGCATTGGAGCGGGAAAAATACCCGTTTTCATTCTTTTTTGTGTCTCGATAGAATACAGTGGTTCCTTTGCCCAGAGTTTTGGCCGGGGCTCCGGTCTTAGACACTTTCCAGGTCTTGCCGTAGTACGGCAGTCCCAGGACCATCTTATCCAAAGGCATTCCCACTGATTGGTAATAGGATACAGAGCGGGAAAGATTGTAATCATAGTAGTCTACAAATGAATAAAGAGGAGCAGTAGGGCCGGATTCGCTACTTCCGCCGTAATAATACCCATATCCCATTATAAAGTAAATATCGACGACCTTATTCATCTTTTTGATCTCAAAAGTTCCGGACCAATCCACTGCAGGAATATCGATACTCAAAATACTTCCGGGAATTGCCTTGTGCAGTTCGTTACCAAAAAACAAGACAAACTCTGTCAATTGACGCTTTAAGGTTTTGGGTACTGCTTCGATATCGAGGTTTACTCCAATGGCATTTCTCTTTTTTAGAAGGGAGATGATGGTATTTGAAAAATTGCGTTGTGCGGTTTTGTTGTTGAGAAACTTATCGTGACCACTAAAGAGGGTCATAGCGAGATGTAGGCGTGTTCCGTGCGCTTTTGCGGCATTGACAGAGCCCGCTGTCAACCATTCGTGTACGGTACTGGGAGTACCTGTAGCGGGGTTGACCTTGTACCCGAAGTAGCAAAAGTCGCTGAGCAAATCCCATTGATAGTGGACTTCCGCACCCTCTTCCCAATAGGGGTGAAATCCAAACACAATTTTGTCCAATTTGCAAGCACCCCGGGGATAAACCCGGGGAGGTACCGCCTTGGCAGGCTCGAACATTCGAGCGAGTTCTTCTTTGGTGAATTGGCTGTAATAATCACTTTCTTCCTTATGCACGGAGTACATCTGAGGCACCATTTGTGCCGGAAGACCTGCAGCTAAGAGGATTATGATACTGATTAATATTTTACTCATATCTATTTGAATATTGTTGTATCTACTCAGAAAACAATACTTTTCGAAGTAAGCACAACCCTTGATTGTTTAAACCGCATAAATATAGGTAAGATTTCGATATTTAGAAGAAAGTCTATAATATTCTTTCTATATCCGAACCCCACAAAGTTCTTTTTGTTAGAGTACATCGTATGTGATATTTCTTCAATTTTACATGGATAAATGGCGCCAAATAGCCTAAAAAAATTTGCCAAGAAGGAGCAAGCAGCATTAAAGCATCTGACTCCGACTAAAATAATCATCCCGATTACGATTGGTGTAATGGTGCTTGTTTATCTCACGTGGAGGGATTTTGACCCGAATTATATCTATCAAATCCAATGGAATAATCATACTCTATTCTGGACGGCGATGGCTGTGCTAATGGTGTTATTACGCCATATGGCTTATGCCTATAGATTACGCAAACTCACGGATAGCTTTTTGAGTTGGATGAAGAGCATAGAACTTGTGTTTCTATGGGAGTTTAGTTCGGCCATATCTCCTACGAGTTTGGGAGGGTCTGTCGTTGCTTTTTTTCTTCTTTCAAAGGAGAGGTTGAAGGCAGCCCGGACGACGGCAGTCGTGCTTTACTCCATCATCCTCGACACCATGTTCTTTGCGGTGGCAGTACCTGTTTTTTACCTGCTTCTCGGTGTTTCCTGGATACGGCCGGGAGCCCAAAATTTTGCAGATTTGGGAGGGTGGGGTATTTCTCTGCTTTCTTTTTATATCTTTATGACCCTCTATGGTGCTTTTTTCTTTATTGGGGTTTTCTTACACCCCGAATTGATAAAAAACTTTCTCGTATGGTTGAGCCGGTTTAAGTGGTTGCGCAAGTATCGGCGGCAGCTCAGTGAGACTGGAGACGATGTGATACTGACCTCTCAAAAAATAAAGAAAAAACCAATTGGCTATCATTTGTCGGTATTTGGAGCGACGGCGTTGGGGTGGATTTGCCGTTTTTTATTGCTCAATTTTTTAATTATTGCATTTGTTCCAAAGGTGTCTGCAGACCTTCTACCCCAAACAGTGTTAGTAGGGCGTTCTTTGGCGATCTATCTTTTCATGGCCTTTATGCCTACACCGGGAAGTAGTGGTATTGCAGAATTTGTTTTCAATGGCTTTTTGTCGGATTATATACCGGCGTCACTATCTATGATTGTGGCCAGTGTTTGGAGGCTGTTATCATACTATTTTTACCTCATTTCAGGAGTGATTATCATTCCTTTGTGGCTCAAGCGGGTCTTATCGAGAGACCGGTAAACCCGGGACAAAGGTTCTTTTCGTTTGATTTTTCTAACTTTGGGCTTGGTTTGGAACTATTACGGTAGCATCGTTCGCAATGTTCATCCGTTTTTTTCGGATGAGTGGCCATATAATGGTTTTATTTTGTACCAATGCCCTCTCTATTGCTACTTCGGAGAGGCCTGAATAGTAATAATCGACATAATTGTATCACAAAAGACTTATATCCGGAGGATGTTAACGGGTCTGACGAGATTTTATTGAAGAGTGAAGACAAGAAACCTAAGTATCAAACAGTTTATGCCCATTTTTCAATGGTTGCCCAAAACGACGAAGAAGACGTTGTGGGCGGACATTGTCGCCGGGCTAACAGGAGCGGTCATCGTGTTACCCCAGGGCATAGCATTTGCCCTAATTGCCGGTTTACCTCCGGAGATTGGACTTTATACGGCTATGATTGGTCCTGTAATCGCCGCTTTTTTTCAATCTTCTTACCACATTATTTCTGGGCCAACGACAGCCATTTCTATTGTTGTTTTTGGGATATTGAGTCAAGTGGCGGAGCCGATGAGTCAACAATTTGTCGAATATGCGGTCATTCTAACCTTTTTGGCAGGCTTGTTTCAGCTATTGCTCGGTGCACTTAGGATGGGGATATTGGTCAATTTCGTCTCCCATGCAGTTATCATCGGCTTTACGGCGGGAGCAGCGGTGTTGATTGCGGCGAAACAGCTCAAAAATGTACTTGGGATCTCCGTACCTCGTGGAATTACCTTTGCCGAGATTCTTCAGTACATCGGTGTACACCTGGCGCAGATCAATTATTATACTGCTTTGATTGGGGTGGCAACGTTTGTGTCTGCCTTGTTGTTTAAGAAATTTATTCCAAAGTTGCCCTATATGTTATTGGCGATGATATTTGGGACTTTACTCAATATTTGGATAGATGGTACGGCGCATGGGGTCCAACTCATAGACAAGATAGAAGCTGTTTTTCCGGAATTTCATATTCCGGCATTGACGATTGACAACATCCAGATACTCAGCGCCGGTGCGGTAACCGTTGGTTTCTTAAGCCTCATTCAGACTATATCTATTGCACGTGCTATAGCGGTACACAGCCACCAGCGCATCGATGCCAATCAGGAATTTATTGGCCAGGGTATCGTGCATATGGTGAGTAGCTTTTTCCGCTGTTATGTGGGTGCCGGCTCTTTCACCCGGTCCGGCGTCAACTTTCAAGCCGGAGCCAAATCGCCTATTTCCGGTATTTTTGCCAGTGCATTTTTGTTGGCCATTCTGTTGTTTATTGCACCCTGGACCGCTTACCTCCCCACACCAGCGATGGGTGGGATCATCATTTTAGTGGGATACAATCTAATAGACTTTCACCACATCAAAAAAATATTTCATGCTTCGAGATATGAGACAGTGGTCATGGTGGTGACTTTTGCCACTACCCTGCTGTTTAGACAATTGGAGTTTGCGATTTATATCGGGGTCGTGCTCGCCTTGATTTTTTACCTGATGCGCACATCTACACCGCGTATCGTGCTGCTCGGCAAAGATCCCAGCAATAATACGGACGGTTACTCAAATATAAAGCTTTACAATCTACAAGAGAATCCATTATACAGGATAGCCAGAATAGATGGTTCTATCTACTTTGGAGCGGTGGATCACATCGCCGAAAAACTATTTGATTTGAGCTTGGACGAAGCTCCAAAGTATGTCATTCTTGATCTAAAAGGGGTTAATTTTGTCGATGTGTC
Source organism: Saprospiraceae bacterium (assembly GCA_027080725.1). GTDB lineage: Bacteria > Bacteroidota > Bacteroidia > Chitinophagales > Saprospiraceae > JALSTN01. The sequence continues at coordinate 27,292 of JALWRC010000097.1, read as the reverse complement.
AGGAGCGGAATTTTTACTGCATGAGCGAAAGAGGTGGGTGCAACTTGGAGGAGATTTATATCTTTGTAATCTAAAGAAACCCGTTAGAGATTTCTTGAAAGAAGGCGGTTTTGCACAAGAGTTTGGTATGACCAATATATTCAAGCACAGAACCGAAGCCATCCAATACGTTGAGCATCTTCTTTCGTCCCAATCTTAAAGGTATTTTTACGTTATCTTTAATCGAATAATAATCTTTTGACATCGACCTATCATGAATCAAAACCAAAACAATATACCTCTCAGTTATTTTGAAGATACCATTGCTTCTAAATTTCCCGGCCTTAACCAAACTCAGTTTGTCGAAGAGCTCGCCCACCATGTGCAGGTCAAAAATGTGAAAGCAGGCGATATTTTGATGGAATATGGAGATTATGTACGCCACATTCCATTAGTAGTGGATGGCATAGTCAAGGTATTGCGCGTTACGGATGAAGGGGAAGAGCGGCTTTTGTATTACCTTACCGATGGAGAAGCGTGTGCGGCTGCGTTTAGCTGTTGTATGATCCAGAAGAGAAGCGAGTTTAAGACTATTGCCATCAAAGAGAGCCAATTGTGGTTTGTACCCTTGAATATGGCCGATAAATGGATGAGTACCTTTGCCGTTTGGAGAAATTTAGTCTTTACTACTTTTGATCGGAAAATGATGGAATTGATGGATTTGGTGGATAGCCTTTCCTTTTCAAAACTCGATGATCAACTCCTTAACTATCTAGAGCACCAATCCATCCTCTGCAATAAGAAAAGCCTTAAAATTACACATTTCGAAATCTCCAAGGACTTGAATGTCTCCAGGGAAGCTGTCTCTAGATTGCTCAAAAACATGGAAAAACAAGGAAAAGTCAAGTTGGAGAGAAATAAGATTACACTTTTGTAATGCCATTGAATTAATTGTTGCATCTTCACCTCATAAACTAAAATTATGACTCCTTTTGCACTGATTTATCTCGTTGCCGGCTCATGGATAAATAATGACTCGTTATCCGCCATTTCATACTACAGCGTTCCGATAGTGCTGCTATTAGCGATTGCTGTGGTGGTCGTTTTGGTTATTTTGGCGATCATATTGCCGCCTTTTGGCAGTCGTAAAAACAAGGCAAAAAGAAATACTATTTTCCACTAAAACTACTACAAAATGGACTATCTATTACTCATTAAGTCTCTTCATATTATTACCGCCATACTTTGGATAGGCTCTCTTTATGTCCTGTTACAATCGATGGTGGCACACAACAAAATGGGTCAAACGAGAGCTGTAGGAATGTTTGAAATGCAGTTGTATCGCACCGTAGTTAATCCTATGATGATGGCTACCTTTATTCTTGGGATTGGTATGTTGGTGCTCAATACGAAGTACCTCAAGAATCCATGGATGCATGTCAAACTGACCGTACTTATTTTGATGCTCGTAGTTCATCTGCTGACCAAAAAGAAAATGTTAGCGATCCACAAAGGTGGACCGGTTACTGCTACTTCTGTACTTTGGCTCATCCTTGGGGTTCTGGCGCTTCTATCCATGATCGTTTTGCTAGCGGTGCACAAGGACCCGATTCCGTGGATATTAGTCGGTGGATTGCCTGCACTGATACTCATTATTGGAGGGATTATCCTTCAGAGGAGGTCGTAATTTATTTTTTTCGAGGCAACATAAATGGATGTCAAGGTATCTTAGGGGTAACTTCAAATCAAATAAGTTTTCGTAAGAACTACCGTTATTATCATTATTTGACTCAATAATACTTTGCAGATGCAATTGCGCTTCTTTTAATTTAGCTTTTTGACCATGAAACGAATTATTCTTATTGTGCTTCTTTTATTGCTCGTACTAGCCGGCGTAGCTGCGGCACTTTATTATACGATAGGAGAAAGAGAGTTTTTGGTAAAGAAAGAAACCCAGATAAGTACTCCATCCGGGTTTACCTTTCGCAATATGTCTTCCTTCGAAACGATCTTGCGCTGGAGCCCCATCAAACAAATTGACCCCAATGTGGAAACCAAAATCCTTGGCAACGACGGCTTTGAAGGGGGGATTTTGGTTTGGGATGGTCCCAAAATCGGGAAGGGAGAAGAAAAGATTATCGGAATTGGTCCTTTTTTCTTCTTTGAAACACATATGAAGCTGTTTGAACCCTATCAGATGGAGGGAACTTCTTCGATTCAAATGCACTTTGAAGCAGGGACCAATGATGTGATTTGGGGGATAAAGGGGAAGAATAGCGTTTGGACTACTTTTAAGCTTATGTTGCAAGGTACTTCACTTGAAAAAATACTAGGTGACCGTATCGAATTGGGACTGAAGAAGTTTCAAGAAGTATCTGAAAACGATTATCTCGAGTACTTAAAAAAGCAAGCGGAGCAAGGTGATCAACCCAAACCCCGGCTCGACCCGAGTGAGATGAAGGTTATAAAACTCAAATGAATCAATTTGGTCTAACGCCTACAAATTATCATAGTTAAAACCATTACAAAAATTGTCTCGTACCTTAATACCCACGGTTAAAATCGTGGGCTATGTTTACTCCTGTCTGAGCGCCTCGATCCGGAGAAAAATAGCTTCAGTTAATAATGCAGGAATTTCATTCTTGGACCATTCAGGGATCTACCGCTTCTTTTGTGGATTGTTTTTGACATAAGACGCCCAGTCTTTAAATCGTTTCTCACCATTTTGTGGGTTGGTGCCTTGATAGTGATGGCAAAGAGCTGCAGCCAATGCATCTGTGGCATCCAAATAGGATTTGACGATTTTAATCTTAAGCAGGCGCTCTACCATGGCATATACTTGCTCTTTGGAGGCGTTGCCGCTACCTGTCACAGCGAGTTTTATTTTCTTGGGAGCGTACTCGTATATGTCCAATCCCATCGTAATGGCAGCGGCAATCGCAACCCCTTGAGCTCTTCCGAGTTTTAACATGGATTGTACATTCTTCCCATAGAAAGGCGTTTCGATGGACATAGATACGGGCAAATACGTCTCTATTATCTCTTGGAGTTGCAGATAAATCTCTTTGAGTTTTGTTTGGTGGTCATTGTATTTGGCCAAGTGGAGCACTCCAAAATCAATGGCTCGAAGCTGCTTTCCATCCACTTCTATCACCGCGTACCCCAGGACGTTGGTACCCGGGTCCACTCCAAGTATTTTATATGGCTTCTTTTGCATATGCAAAAGTACCTAATTTTGAGCATTGTCTCTACGTGGCGCAACAACTCAGCTTTTCTACCGGTTTACCAAATCCGATGGCCGCCAATTTGACGGCCTCTGACAGGGTGAGATAGGCGTGGAAGGAGTGAGCTAACGCTTCACTTGTCATACCCTTCTTTATAGCCAGGGATAACTCCATGGTCAATTCGCTCCCTTCCGGTGCTACTATCCGGGCCCCGATCATCCGGTGATCTTCTTTGGCTCTGATTAGTTTTATCCAGCCCCGGGTGTCTTTGGCGACTATACAACGCGGCACATAAGCCATTGGGAGGCGGCTGACCTCCACCTCTATTCCGGCCTCTTCGGCTTGCCGCTCGTCCATGCCTACTCCCGCCACTTGCGGATCCGTGAAAATCACCCAGGGTAAGCCGGTATAGTCCACTTTATTAATCACTGACGAACAACAATCATCTTTGGCAAACATGTTTTCTACCGCTAATGCCCCCTCATACGCTGCGGTATAAACGTAGGCCGGACCTTGCGTACAATCTCCGGCAGCCCATATATTCGGCACACTTGTTTGAAGGTAAGGGTTGGTCTTAATTGCACCTTTTACATCGAGGCTTACCTCAGTTTTTTCCAGTCCAAGATCGTTAGTATTGGGCCTTATTCCGGTCGCTAAGAGAAGAGCTTCCGCACGGATTTTGTCCGGTATCCCGGTGCCAACCATTTCAAGCAAAACCCCGTCTTTAGTCCGGGAAATGCGTTCTACCTTACACGATGTGTGTATCTGAATGCCCTCTGCTTCGAGGTGGGATTGGATCTCTTTGCCGACGTCGGGTTGCTCTCCGGATAGCAACCGGGCACTGCGCTGGACAATGGTCACCTTTGTGCCCAAACGCTGCATCATTTGAGCGAGTTCCAGTGCGACATATCCTCCACCCACAACGATCAGTTCTTCGGGTTGGTGCTCTAATTCAAACAACGTGGAAGCGGTCAAATATCCGGCTTCTTCCAATCCTTCGATATCCGGGATGAAGGTGGAGGAGCCCGTCGCAATTAGTATTTGGTCCGTGGAGAAGATTTTATCCTTTACCTTTACGTGGTGACGATCCACGAGAACGCCATAGCCTTCGATGAGTTGTACCTGATCTAAACCTTTCAAAATGTCCAAATATTTCTCTTGTCTCAGAGAGGATACCAATGCCCTCTTTTCTTGCATCAATTGCTTGAAATGTACCTTGTGCTGACCGGTCACCTCGATGCTGTCGAAGGGAGAGTTTTTTGCTTGGTTGATGTCTTCTGCTGCCCGTATTAAAAATTTTGATGGGACACACCCTTCGTTGACACAGGTTCCCCCTATCGCTCTTCCGGCATTAACAATGAGCGTTTTCTTGCCGAGCTCATTGGCTTTGATGGCTGCCGAAAATGCAGCCGATCCGCCTCCGATGATAATGAGATCGAATGATGGCCTTTGGGTAGATGAATCTTTGTCCCGGACATCCATATGGGATACGCGATAGGAGGACATCCCCTGGATGAGTTGTCCGATCTCTTGTGGGGTCACTTGGGAGGTATCTATCAGTATTTCACCGGAACCTTTATCATAGGATATTTCTTTATTCAGGATGCCGGGATGATTCAATTGGGATTCTATCGAGGCAGCACATCCATTGCAAGACATCCCTTCGATGGACAGTCTTAAGACTTTAATTTCACTCATACTTTAGTTTTGTGTGTGGACAGCGATGACCGAATATCCGGTTTCGTCAATAGCTGCTTTGACGTCTTCCAATGTGTTTTTAGTCTTGTCAAATTGCACATTGGCGGTACCGGTTTTGTAATCTGCCTTGGCATCAATGGAGCCGGGCAATTGCATGACCGCATGCTCGATATGGTGGTTGCACCCCTCACACGTCATCCCTTTGATGTCGAAGGTTACCCGAAAGACGTCTTCTTGGTGTACAGGGATGGCCCCTACTTCATTTTTCGGGTAAAAGACTCCTGAAAAATAGGGAAACAAAGTGGTCGTAATGGCAAAAACCGTTACAATTCCCAAAAAGGTCGTGCTTTGCATAAAGGGAGTCTTTTCGTCTTTGCTGCAGTTGCAGGAGATATCCGCTTTCTTGGGCTTGAGTTTTTGGTACCAGGCGAACCCCAAGACGCCGACGGTCAATAGAATGAAATATAGGCGGTAGGGCTCCAACCAACTGAAACTCGAAGCCATCCCGGTACTCCCCGCAATTAGGGCCAACACCGGGGTAATGCAACACAAGGAGGCCGCAATGGCAGACAAAATGCCTACTGCTGCTATTTTGATGGATGATTTTTGTGAGGACATAATAAGTTATTTAGTTTACGTTACAAGATTAATGGTTTGCCTTTCGAACAGGGCATTTTACCTGTTAATAATGAACTTCTTTGGATTGCAATATTTCTTTGCTGTCTAAGTTGACTACAGCTACGACATACCGGACATTCCGGAGATTATAGTCCGGGATTTCCAAACGATGGACCCGGACAAACACCTGACCCGACGATGGATTCGAAGCGAGAAAGCGCCCTCCGATATCCGTCTCCATACGTCTGAGGATGTGTTGGTGGTGATAGTCCTTGACTACTGTGGTATCTTTAAATTGTTTGTCCACAATATCATTTTCCACAACCGCAAAAATATATCCGATACGACTGGAAAAGGCCTTTGTGAAGTGGATTTTTATATTGACGGTGGCAAATCCATAAAGGTCCCCTGTGGTGTTTATCACCCGGATATCGATGAAAGAAGGTTGTGCGATCTGTTGTGCAACGTAGCTCTGCCAATTGGCGCGTTTGAAGCTGATAATTGAGGTATCCGGCGGGTGAACCACCCGGTCTATTGAAGCACTGGGGACGCTGATAACTCCACCGAGATACGCGACAATGCTGTCCCCGTCTGCCGTTCGGAAGTCGTATTTGTTGCCCAAAACCTTGGGATTGTCATATATTCCGAATGCGTGACTGTGGATATTGGTCACAGCGATTCTGCCGGGATATTTTTCTATGAGTGCAGCTACCGTGTCATGTGCCAAAGGGCAAGTGTAACAGTACACTCCTGTCATCTCCTCGATGAGTACTACTCTATCGATGGCCTCTACCGGTTGATTTGCTATGACAAAAGCCGTGTCGTGTAGGAAGATTTTATCGTTAAAAAGGGATAGATTGTCCGGACGCTCAACTGTGTCGCGACAAGCTCCCACAATGAATAAAAGGACCAGGCCTGTTAATAATAATATACATCTTCGCGATTTCATACCTCTTTTTCTCCCTATTGTTTGATAAACGTTTTGATGATAGGCCGGTCTGAATTCTTTGTTTTAACAGAGACAAAATAAATGCCCGGAGGAATATTATCCGTTTTTACTTGTATGAAATGGTTGGCCTGTACGGTGAAAGATAGGGGTTTTATCCTGCCGGAGGAGACCAATTCCACTTGCTCCACTTCGATGCCAGTGGGCAATTGGAGCGTGAGATCATGAGTAGCCGGATTGGGATACAATTTCGTTTCCGCACTGATGGGGTCCACCGTGGCCGTGAGGTGTACACGATACAAAAAGGTCAAGGTGTCCGCTGTAGCAGCCTCCGTGGGATCATATACCTTAAAAGTAACGGTTCCTGTACCTTTGTGTCCTTTGAAGTCGGCATGAAGATTAAAAAAGCCTTTGTCCCCTACCCGGATGGTTCCCATGGAGCCCTTTTTAGGTATATTGGGGTAACATCCGATATTGGTACAGATGGTGGCTTCCCAATCATTGTCTGCAAAGGTGTTGGTCAGGAGTTCATACTTCAACTCCATGGGGTTCTTAGAAGTGTTTTTGACATACATGTAGTCATTGCCAAATTGGTCGAGATCGTAATCGACTTCCAATGTGTCACTTGGGACAATTTGTATCCCCTGACCCATGACCATTCCGGTCAAGCAAAAACTTAGAAAGAGTAGTACAGCGTTTTTCATGGTATTTGATGTTTAGATTTGTTGTTAACTATTCGGGTAGAGCCATTTCGTTTTGTTCCGCCCTTATCATCGTATAGAAAGGATTAAAAAAGCGGCGAAATGATTCTGATAATTCGTAATAAATGACTTGTCCGGAGCGGATACTTCTCACGAGTCCTTTGTCTTTCAGCTTTCTCAGGTGCTGTGAAATAGCGGGAATTTTCATACTTAAAATATCACTCAAGTCACATACACACAGACGCCCCTCCTGACGGAGTAAAAACAGGATTTTTAAGCGCACGGTATTGCCTGCCAACCGGAAAGTATCCGATAAATGTTCCAACACTCCTTCCGATGCACTTATCGCCTCCTTGCAGGCTGATATTTGCCGCATATCGGCCTCTTGTCTTATACAGGTTTCATATTTCATGCTACAAATATAGTATAAATAATTATTTAAGCAAAAGCTTAAATAATGGAATGTCGTAAAGAAGACATTTTTATTGGTAAGAGGCAAAGCATTTCATCCTCTTGTAAGGGGGATAGAGCCCACTTCGGTAAGCGAGGCGCAATGAAATGGTTAAAATCATTACTAAACATTGCTTTGGATCCTATTCCGACGGTTAAACCCGTTGGTTATGTTGGCTCTCATTCATGTGCCTAATGACTTATTGAACATAAATATGTATGAGGGTATATTCGTCCATTGGCAGTCATAATACAATAGCATTCGTGCATTGGTGGCGGTTAACCTTGATTAAATCTGTGCATTTTGTAATGTGTGCATTGCAAAATGCACATTTTTTAAGTTTGCTCCAATTGTTCCTTCGAGATAAAACTTGGTGTAAATCTCCGCTTCCAAGTCTTTCTGCGTCATTAGGGGTCGGAGTTCTTCCGTGCAGTTTGTTTTAGATCTGTGCATTTTGTAATACACACAATTTAATAATCTTACAAATGCTTACTTTTGTGGTTGATGTTGTACAACAATACCGGGATTAATGGTGTTGGTACGATTAAAAAATTAACACAGTCAAATGGAGCTAAATACAGAAGTAAGAGGGTTCCATCTGACCTTTAAAAGACAATAAAAAGCAAACAGAAGAAACCGACATGATTGAAACAATTATTAAACACATGAGGAAATGATTGTTTTAATCGTCAAAGGTTCCATCTGACCATTGAAAGACAATAAAATAGCAAACAGATGAAATGGCAAAACAGAGAGGGTAGTCGAAATGTAGAGGACCACCGCGGAAGACGCATGAGAAGAATAGGAGGAGGAATTGGTATCGGAACGGTACTGCTTCTTCTTTTGGGTTTGTTTTTAGGACAGAACCCCATGTCGATTCTTAATCAAATACAAACCCAGCCGGTACCGGAAACCTCCTCAGGCAACTATCAGGCGGATGATGTCGATAAGCCTTTGGTCGATTTTGTGTCCGTTGTTCTCAAGGACAATGAGGATGTATGGAATAAATTATTCCGCGAGAACTATGGCAAGGACTACCCTGAGCCCAAGTTGGTACTGTACAGTGGGATGGACCGTTCGGGATGTGGGGTTGCGCAGACGGCGACGGGCCCATTTTATTGTCCGGCAGATCAAAAGGTATATCTGGACCTGAGTTTTTTTAGAGAAATGAAGAGTCGTTTTCATGCTCCCGGGGATTTTGCGATGGCCTACGTCATCTCTCATGAAGTCGGCCATCATATCCAAAATCTCTTCGGCATAACGGACAAAGTCGCCCGGCAAAGGAGTCGTATGAGCAAAAGAGACGGCAACAGATTGTCCGTTAGATTAGAGTTGCAAGCCGACTATTTGGCCGGGGTTTGGGCGCACCATGACCAAAAGATGAAGAATATTCTCGAAGAAGGAGATTTGGAGGAAGCCATCCGGGCTGCGGCGTCTGTTGGAGACGATCGAATTCAAAAATCTGCGGGATCTTATGTCATTCCGGATGCATTTACGCATGGCACCTCCAAACAGCGTGTCCGCTGGTTTACCAAGGGCCTGCGTTCCGGAGATATGAATGGTGGGGACACCTTCTCCGTCCCGTATAACCAGCTCTAGTAAATAGGATTTCAAGGACCCTGTCCAAAAGGATAGACCTCCAGTCTTAGGATTGTTTAACCTTTAGTTATGATTTTCATAACATCCCGGTGTCTTACAAAGGCATATCATTGCATTACGAATCAGATAATATTGTCTGATTAGAACTTAGTGTTTGCAAAAAGTTTCAAAGTGGGAAGCGCATCTGTTGGCAAACGCTGTTTAAAATAGTAATGATATGAAGACGAGAAAGGATAGTAAAAACAGAAAGGCAAGAAACATTTCACTGTTGTTTCACGCCGCATTGGTATTACTGGCGCTTTACCCAATAAAGCAATCTCTCAAAGATGCCAAAACCTCCTTTGCGGACCATATAGAGATTGTTTTTTCTAATGGAGATATCACTTCCGGATCGTCTTCTACCGCACCGGCAAAAGCTCCGGAGCCCGTTAAAATCACGGAAGTGAAGAAAGAAATGACCAAAAAAGCAGCACCTGCACTTCCTCCATCCGCTCCGGTATTGGAAGAACCAGAAAGTCCGGTTAAATTGGAGACAAATAGCAAAGCAACCCGTGTTGAAACCCAAGCAAAATCCAAGGAGATTTCTGTTAAGGAAAGTGATGTGAAAGAGGAGGAAGCGTCTGATACGCCAAAAGAAACGACTTCTGACAATACTCCGGAGCACTCAAAGGAAGGAGAAGGAGACCACGGTACTCATATCACCGGCAAAGAGCTTGGGGAGAAAGATTTTGGTGGGAATGGTGTTTTTGGTAGAAAGGTCATCTACCGCGCTCCCATTGCAAAAGTGGCTAAAGAAAGTGGCGTTATAGCGGTCAATGTCTGCATCAATCGCAGGGGAAGAGTCACACATGCTATTGTGTATAAAGATAAGACAACGATAACCAACAAAGAATATCTCAGGAAGGCTAAGGAAATGGCTACTCAATACCGTTTTGAGGAAGATTATACGGCACCGGACATTCAATGTGGCCAATTGACTTTTATTTTCAAGATAAAATAGGGGCATGATGCTTCTGTTATTTTAAAACGCTATTGTTGTTCAAAAGTCCCCGGAGTTGTATACCGGGGACTTTTTTTGCCTCATTTTCTGGGCAATCTTTAACATGTTGTCGATGTGCAGGATATTCTTTCTACCTGCGTGTTCTGTTTCAGGAAGAATCCATACCGAATAGAGTTATTTGAGAAGTGGAGCGTTTTGTACTCCAGAACCGTGTTTTATTGATTTTCTTAACGGAGTGTTAACACCGGATAGCGAAAAAAATAGCATTTTTACGCCTTAATATTGCCTTCAGGCTTGGTATCCATTTACCAAAGAGGGGGGAAGGAGGCTATTGATCACGAATTGTATTTGGTATGCGAATTTTAGTAATCGGAGGGGGCAATATGGGGATGACCTATGCGGAGAGTTTTTTGAAATCACATATCGTCAACCCGGAGCGGATGATGATACTCGAAAAATCCCCTCAAAAAGCAAAAGAACTCGAGCAGAAAGGGATTGGTACGGTGTACGGACGACCGGAGCAATGCGTGCCACAAGCCGACTTGGTGATTTTGGCGGTAAAGCCACAAGACACTACTCAGCTATTTGCTGATTTAAAGCCCTTGGTCCAACCGACGCAAGTATATCTATCCATCATGGCCGGGGTGCAACTTGAGACGATTTCTAAGGCATTGGGCACGAACAAGGTCATCCGCGCAATGCCCAACTTGCCGGCGAAAATAGGCCGGGGAATGACGGTATTCACAGCACTGGACGAAGTGACGAGAATCGAGTTGGCGATGGTCCAAAACCTGGTAAATACAACGGGTAAAACCCTTTACGTCAATGACGAGTCTATGATAGATGCGACGACTGCGATCAGTGGAAGTGGACCCGCTTACGTTTGGTATTTTATGCATGCCCTTGTCAAAGCGGGCATCGATATGGGCTTTTCTCAATCGGAGTCTGAGTTGCTGGTGAGTCAAACTTTTTTGGGGGCCGTCCAATTGTACAATGCGGGCCGGCTGAACCTGGAGGAGTGGATTGGCCGAGTGTGTTCGAAGGGAGGGACTACCGAGGCGGCTTTGTATGAAATGGATAAAAATCAGGTGTTGGAGAAACTGATGGCAGGGGCCAGGGCAGCATTGAGGAGAGCGGAAGAGTTGGGGATGAAATCGTAGACTCCACCATTTCATACCAAAAATTAGTGCTCTTATAAGTAATAAATATCCTTAGAAAACGAAGCTGGTCTTGTTTGAATCGAGGCACTCGTACAACCATTGCTCCTTTTGGAACTCTTTAAATATAGGTAGGCATGATAACAATTTCAAGTGTATTAATCACCGATGATGTCCATCCGTTGTTGGTTGAAGGGTTAAAGGCGATGGGGTATGCTGTGGTCTATCGGCCGGATATTACTTGGAGTGAGGTGAAAAGCATAATAGGGGATTTTGGAGGAATCGTGGTAAATACAAAAACCAAAATGACCCGGGAGATGATGGAGGCAGGCTCGAAGTTGAAGTTTATTGCCCGCTTGGGATCCGGTCTCGATATCATAGACCTGGAAGAGGCGAAAACGCGCGGTATTGCTGTTCTTCGCTCCCCGGAAGGCAATGCCAATGCCGTAGCGGAGCATGCTATAGGAATGATCTTAGCGTATAATAACAAAATGTTGCAAGGGGATAGGGAAGTGCGTAATTTTATCTGGCAAAGAGAGAAGAACAGAGGTAAAGAGCTGGAAAACAGCACTGTAGGGATAGTGGGATTTGGGCATGTGGGAAGCAGATTGGCGGAGAAACTAACAGGCCTAAATGTTAAAGTTTTGGTTTATGACAAATATCGGCAACAAATTTCCGGGCAATTCCCATTTGTCAATGAAGTGAGCTACGAAAGGCTCTTGGAGGCATCGGATTATATCAGTTTTCATGTGCCTTTAACTCAGGAGACCTTGTACATGATGTGCAAAGCGACTTTCGAGAAGTGTAAACCCGGGGCAGTCATCATTAACACTTCAAGAGGGAAAGTGGTGCGGATGACGGATTTGTTGGAAGCATTAGAAGGTAGTCTGATAGGGGGAGCGTGTTTGGATGTCTTTGAAAATGAAAATCCCGCTACAATGACTCCGGAGGAGCGCAAACTATACCAAAGACTGTACGAGCGGAACGATGTGATTTTGACCCCTCATGTGGCAGGATGGACAGTGGAATCAAAGCGAAAGATTGCAGAAGTGCTCTTGGATAAAATTGCAGCATTGGGGTAAAGGAATGACGGCATATATTAGATAGAATCGAAATGTTTTTCCTGCCGGGATTATGGATAAAATGACTTTTGGCGCAGGAGAGGGTTAGGTAAGGCATATTATTGAAGGTGACCGAGGCGATGAGTAAAAGATTAAAAAAGTTCTTGCGGGGAGGATAAAAGTATAATTCAAGACTATTTCTGTATTGATGTTTTGTCAGGTAGTAATAATTTCTTAACATTGCAGCGTCTTTGCCCGGGCATAGGCATGGATAAGCAAGGAAAGCAAAACGGAATATTATACAGTTATTTTATAGCAATGCAAAATTATTGCTTATAGAGAGTTTATTTTTCATTATTTTATTTTGAATTGCTCGTATAATTTACAGTTATTCGCAGTGTTCTAATGTTAAAGATTATTTTATACATAAAAAGTGATAAATATGTTTAAACGTTTACTATTCTTAATGTTGTGCATATTGTTAGGGGGTGGAGCCCTGCATGCTCAGACGGTATTGGAAGGTTCGGTTACGGAGAAAGACGGAGGAGCTCCGGTGCTCTTTGCAACGATTGCGGTGAAGAAAGGGAATGAACTCGTCACCGGAGCGCAAACAGATTTTGACGGTAAGTATCGGATTGCCAACCTCGATGCAGGCACCTATGATGTGGAGGCGTCGTATGTCGGTATGCAGACGCAGAAGATAACGGGGGTATTGGTGATTAACAACAAGATTACCCGGTTGGACTTTTCATTGGTAAATGAGGGCGTAGTTCTTAAAGGGGTAGAAGTTAAAGCTTATAAGGTGCCATTGATAGACAAGGGTTCACCCGAGTCCGGGCAGACCATTACTGCGGAGGCGATTCAGAACCTGCCGAACAGGGGGGTCAATGCGATTGCGGCGACCACTGCGGGTCTGGCGTCACAGGACGGAGGTAGTATTAATATCAAAGGATCGAGGGATGCACAGACGGTATATTTTTTGGATGGTATCCGGGTGACGGACGCCAGTCTTATTCCTTCATCCGAGATAGACCAGTTGCAGGTTTTGACCGGAGGACTCGGTGCGGAGTACGGAGACTTAACGGGAGGAGCTATTTCACTGACCTCCAAAGGACCCTCGCCTAAGTTTTCCGGAGGAATGGAAGTAGAGACTTCCCAATATTTGGATGCCTTTGGTTCCAATTTGATTAATGGTCACTTGAGTGGACCGATATACAAGAAGAATGGAAAGTCTATTATAGGATTCAGGCTTTCGGGTCAATATCGTTACCGCCTGGATGACGACCCGCCTGCCGGTGGTGTTTACGTTGCGGATGAGGATCGCATTAAGGAGTTGCAGAAAGACCCTCTGTTTAGAAGAAATGGGGTTTTGATACCCAAGGGGGAGCTCCTTTCCGAAGGGGATGGTGTTTCGCATTTGGCATACCGGCCCAATGAGCAGCGCAAGAATGTGGATTTGACCGGTAAGTTGGATTTCCGTCTTACCCCGGCGATTGATATGACGGTATCGGGTACGTATTCGGATGTGTATAATCGTTTTCAGCCCGGAACAGTCAGCAGCGATAGCAGGTTTAATAGTTATCGAGGTGCCGGAGATTGGAGATTGCTCAACTGGGTCAATAATCCGGAGAATACGGATAACACCTATCGACTGAATGTCAGGTTCAGGCATAAAATCGGTTCTGTTTATACCGGAGCGGAGACGACCGATGAGGAGAAAGCCAAGAAGGCTTCCGTCATTAGTAATGCATCCTATACGCTACAGGGGGGATATGAGCGTCGTCAACGCCACTGGCAAGATGTAATCCATAAGGACAATTATTTTAATTACGGATATGTGGGCAAATTTGACCGGCAGTGGGATACTTTGACAGCGGGAGGACAGCATTTTGGATACGTCGAGCGCCTTAAAGGATACACTCCTGGCGGTGTTAATCCTATTTGGGAAGCATACAATCAATATGTGGAAGGTACTCCCAATCAGTATTCTGAGTATTTGGCATACAATGGTGAGTTGAATTCACTGTATAATACGGTTTGGAATGTATATAATAACGTAACGGGAGTATATGACAGGAATCAAAAAACTGATTTTGAGCGATACAGTGCCAATCTCAAAGTTCAGTTTGACTTAACTCCGTTTGGGTCTAAGGGAGGAACGCACAATATCGTAGTCGGAGGCCAATATGAGCAGCGAATCGAGCGGTATTGGAGAATTTCTCCAAGTTTATTGTGGAGGACGATGCGACAGTTGGCCAACAGTCATATCGGATCCCTGGATACCAATCACGTTGTGACCACATTGCCGGATGGTACCCCAATCTATGGTAATAAAATACAGATTGACAAATCGAATAAGTTTAATGAAGAAGTTCGAAAGCTCCTATTCCCCGGTAAGTCGTTGTATGGTGATGACCAAAACGGCACCATGTATGATTTTGTGAATACCGACGCCTTATCTCCGGATCAGCTTTCTTTGGAGATGTTTTCGCCGAGAGAGTTGGCCGACAACAGGGTGGTGTACTTCTACGGATACGATTACTTGGGCAACAAAGTAGCCAACAATGCTACCTTTGCGGATTTCTTCAAAAGGGATGCCAATGGTAGACAAACCTTTACGGTGGCCCCTTACAAACCAATCTATAGTGCATTGTTTTTGCAGGATCGATTTAATATCAATGACATCATATTCAGATTTGGTGTGCGGGTAGATTATTTTGATGCCAACCAAAAGGTGTTGAAGGATAAGTATTCACTGTATCCCATTATTACTGCTGCGGATTTTTATAGTGACCCGGATAATGGAACACGGCCGGACGGCGTCGGCGATGATTTTAAGGTATATGTCGAAGGAGCGGAGAGCAATAAGGTGAAGGGATTTAGAGATGGTGATACGTGGTACGACGCTTCGGGAAGGCAATTGAACAGTGGACGGGAGTTGTTCGGTGAGGGAGGATTGGTCACCCCCAAGTTTGCAGGAGCAGATACGGTATACAATCTTGCCAGTGAGGCGTTTAATCCGGATTTGGCGTTTGAGGACTACAAACCTCAGATTAATATTATGCCGAGATTGGGATTTTCATTCCCCATATCGGATGATGCCAATTTTTATGCGCATTACGATGTGTTGGTATCCCGGCCATATACCGGCAATATTGCGACAGCTTATGACTATTATTACTGGACGGATCCCAACAGGACGACTATTAGCAATCCCAATCTGAAGCCGGAGACTACGGTGGATTACGAGGTGGGCTTCCAACAAAAACTGACCAATACTTCAGCATTGAAGTTGTCCATGTATTACAGGGAGTTCAGAGATCAAATTCAGAGAAGGAATTTGTTATTTACCGCACCGGAGCCCATCAGTTCTTATCAGTTGTATGACAATCTTGACTTTGGAACGGCAAAGGGATTTACGGTTCAGTATGATTTGAGAAGGACGAAGAATGTAATGATGAATATCGCCTACACCCTTGGATTTGCAGAGGGTACCGGCTCGGATGAGAATTCGCAACGTAGTCTTATCGCCCGGGGCTTTAACTTGCGGACGCTTTCTCCATTGTCTTATGACGAGCGGCACCGGATATCTGTGACATTTGATTACCGGTATCGAGAAGGCAAATACTACAATGGTCCGGTGGTGATGGGAATGCCATTGTTTGAAAACACCGGGGTCAATCTGCAGGCGACTTCTGTTACCGGACGTCCCTATACGAAGAACCGTTTTCCAACCAGATTTGGAGGTCAAGCTATAGATGGACAGATTAACGGTGCGCGCTTGCCTAGTAATTTTAACATCGATATGAAGCTTGATAAGCGTTTCAAATTATTAAAGGGCGAGAATAGAAAGGGACTGAGTGTAAATGTGTACTTGAGGGTCAATAACTTGCTGGATACAAGAAACGTCATAAGCGTCTATTCTGCGAGTGGTTCTCCGGATGATGACGGGTATTTCCAATCCGTACAGGGGCAGCAGGTTTTGCGAAACGTACGGACCACCCGTCCGGAAGATTTTGATCGCTTTGTGGAAATATACAATTGGAGGATGTACAATCCCAATCATTATACCCAACCGAGGAGAATATTCTTAGGGGCTATTGTTAATTTTTAATAACTAATTAGAAAAAAAGATACTCCAAGGCGCTTTGGTCAAATGCTGCCCGGAGAGAAATGTTTAACAAATGAAAAAGGACCGGAGGAAAAATGGTGTACATGTGTGACATGCGGTGTAGGTGCTTTTTCGTAAAAAATATTAAAAGATGAGACGACTATTATTTCAATTCTTTATGATTGCAGTGGGCTTAACGCTGGCGGCGCCGGGATATAGCTACAATACCCCGGGAGGCAAGAAACGACGTGTTCGCCCTATCCGTAAAATCGAATTGAGGGAAGCGTGCAAACCTTCGAAGTCTTCAACAGACCTCGACATCAATAATGTCCGTGCCCGGTTAATGGGAGGAGGAGATATGTGGTGGACGGGCAAGAGCGGTTCTAACGGTGCGAGATACGTAATTCCAAAAGTTGATCCCGCTTCCGGAATTGCACCGGTGTCTTCCCTATTTGCGGGTTCTGTGTGGATAGGAGGATATCAGGGGGGTAATCTAAAATCCTCTGCTTTGCTATATCGAACGGACGGGCATTCATGGTTTCCCGGACCATTAAATCCGGATGACGGGACGACAGATGCTTCTGTTTGTTCGCGGTGGGACCGGCATTTTGAAGTTTTGGGTGTAAATATCAGAAAGCATTATGCCAATTATAAAAAGCACCGGGATGCCGGAACCTTGCCCATTCCGGCAGATGAGATACCGGACGATGTGAAATACTGGCCCTCTGTAGGTAATGAGTTTTTTGCTGATAAGTTTGGATTTGATTTGCCCAATGAAGTTAAGAGGGGTTTGGCGGGCTTTCACGATACGAATGAGAATGGTTTATATGAGCCTCAATTGGGAGATTTTCCTACCATTGAGATAAGAGGGTGTAATCTTTCGATTGAGCAAGTTCCCGATCAAATGATTTTTTGGATATACAATGACAAGGGAGCACCAAGTACGATTTTTCCGGATGCGGTACCGATTCAGATGGAGGTACAAGCTCAGGCTTTTGCATATCAGACGGGAGATGAGATTAATGATATGACCTTTTATCGATACAAATTGATAAATCGCGCGACTCAGCGGATTGACAGTACTTATTTTGCTATGTGGATTGATCCCGACTTGGGTTGTCCGTATGACGATTATATCGGTTGTGATACTTCGAAAGAGGTAGTTTTGGATAGTTTTGGCAACTTTTTGCAGTATCGCAGCAGGGATTTGATGTTTATTTACAACCAGGATGATGTAGATGGCCGGGATGGAGAAGATTGTGGAGGTATAGCGACGTATGGTACTCATATTCCGATTCTTGGGGTGGATTATTTTAGAGGCCCCAAAAAGTTGTTGTATGATTCAAATGATATCATCATTGATGATACCTTGATAGAGTTGGGAATGTCTTCATTTACCTACTTTTTGAATCCCGGTTCTGATCCTACGCCTCCGGGACCTATGCAAGACCCAAGTACCATAGGGGAGGTGTATAACTACATGACCGGCTCCTGGAAAGACGGAACGCGATTTACCAGTGGGGGCACCGGATATAATCCCGGTAGTACGGATTATACCAAATATGCATTTCCTGGTTATCCTGATGACGAGAATGGTTGGAGCATGTGTGCACTAAGTACCAATAGGGGAGACTTTCGTACGGTTCAGGCATCTGGTCCCTTCCGGTTGGATCCGGGAGTTACCAATGAGTTGATTATCGGAGTGGTATGGGTGCCGGATCAAGATTATCCTTGCCCTCCTTTGGATGACTTGCTGGCAGCGGATAAAAAAGCGCAGGACCTCTTTGACAATTGTTTTGATATTACGGATGGACCGGCGGCTCCAGATGTCGATTTTATAGAATTGGATAAGGAGTTAATCATGGTGCTGACCAATCCGCCTTCTTCCAACAATTATCAGGAGAAATATGAAGAGCGCATTATTGGTGCTCCGGCGGTTCTTGCGGATAAAAATTATCATTTTGAAGGATACCGTATCTATCAAGTTGCCGGCCCGGAAGTCACAAAGTCAGAAGTGGGCGATATGAATAAAGCCCGGGAGATTGCCACATTTGATATAAAAAATGGTATCAAGAAAATTTACAATTGGAAGGCTTTGCCTAATCCGGATCCGACGCAAACCAAATTGGTTTGGTCTTCCGAACTAAAAGTTGAAGGTCTGGATAAAGGAATCAAACATACTTTGAGCATCACAAAAGATGTTTTTGCTCAAGGTGGTGGGGGAACCTTAATAAATCATAAAAATTATTACTTTTTGGTATTGGCCTATGCGCAGAATTCAACCGCGCTGTTTAATCCGGATAACCCCACCGAAACGCTTCCCATCGCCTATATCGAAGGGCGTTTGAATGTTGGTAATGAGGAAGGTTTCCCCTATAAAGCGACTCCGAGGCCGATTTTATATCAAAAACTCAATGCCAAGTATGGTACCGGACCGGAAATCACACGGTATGACGGTGTGGGAGTTGGTGGAGTTTTTGTCCGTGTCAAGCAAAGTACCCTTGACAAGATAACGGATGGAAGTTTTGATGGTAGCATTGAGTATGAAAATGGTGCGGGGCCGATATCCGTACAGGTATATGATCCTTTGAGATGTAGGGATGGCAACTTTACCCTTTTCTTTAGGGATTCTTTTGAAAATACTAAATTGGACAGGGGAGCTACTTGGATGCTGGTATCGGAAGATGGTAAGGATACCGTTTTCTCGGAGAGTACGATTGATGAGCTCAATGAACAAATAATACAAAAATATGGGTTTACCATATCTATCGGGCAGACAACGGAACCCGGAGCGCGTGAGGATGATACCAATGGTGCCATTGGTGCTGTGTATGTCTATAAAGACCTTGGCAAAGATGACTGGTTTATGACCATGCCGGACAACTTTAGAGTGCCTGTCAATATCGGTGGAAATCAGGTAAATATTGGTGCTTATGACTTCATTCTCAGCAACGACAATCTGGTAAGTACCTATGATCCTGATGGTAAATTGTCCAAGATCGACAACCAGGGTTTTGTACCTTATCTTTTGTGTGACGGCCAACCGTCTAACGGATTAATTAATATCTCTCCAGCTTGGCGGGATTTGGAGCAAACCAAATTATCCAAATCCGGGCTTACGAGAGGAGGATTGTCCAATTTAAATAATGTGGACATTATTTTAACTTCCGATAAGTCCAAGTGGTCGCGCTGCGTTATCGTTGAGACAGCACCTAAGGTGCTCGTTGACCAAGGGCTTCAGACAGTCGGTGATGCTGCAGAGATGCAACTCCGGGCTTCACCATCCGTTGGGAAGGATGCCGATGCTGACGGCAATCCTGTCGAGGACGGAACCGGCATAGGGATGGGATGGTTTCCGGGTTATGCAGTCGATGTGGAAACAGGACAACGCCTCAATATCTTCTTCGGAGAGAATTCGGTTTTGAGAGATGAAACACTTGAAGATTTTGGTATAGAGATAGAATCTAAAAAAGGACCGTGGCATGGTGCGGATATGATGTTTAATCCGACGGACGAGTTGTTGTATCCCTCCCTGTTGATCGACAATCAACTTCCTCCTGCTCTTGCGTTTTATACCGGTGGTCAGCATAAGATATATGTGACAAATACACCATACGACTCTTGTAAAACCCAGGTGAGGTATTTGAAGGAAGATCGTTCGAGAAATAGAGCAAGGGGCTTAAGGGATGTCACTTGGGCAGCGATAGCAGTGACACAAAGCGGTACCCAAATGCTTTCCTATACGGATGGATTAATACCCAATGATGTCAAAATCAGTTTGCGCGTCGATAATCCATACAATTACAGTGTCGGTACGGGGATTAATAATGGACTCAATGCATATGGTATCTCCTTTAAGGGAATCACTCCCGATCCGGTGGAAAGCAAAGAAGACATCGGTACCATCCTGTGTGATGATGTCAATGTCGTCCCCAATCCGTATTACGGTAATTCAGCGTATGAGAGCTCGCCTTTGGATAACAAGGTGAAGATTACTAATCTGCCGGATAGGAGTGAAATTACCATTTACTCGCTGGATGGCAGATTTATACGTAAGTACGATAGAAACGAAGCACCCCGTCCGGCTAAGGGCAGTGGTATTATCGAAAAGCAAACGCGTCCGGATGTTATTTGGGACTTGAAGAACGATAGTGGTATTCCGGTGTCGAGTGGCGTATATATGATCCGAATACGCGATAAAGATACCGGTGCGGAATGTGTCGTAAAATGGATGGGAATAATGCGTAAGTTCGATCCCTCCACATTAAAGTAAAAAACTGTTCAACGCAGCCCTTTAATGAAAGGGCTGTAGCAAGAGAAATCTCACTTTTGGGAAGTTTGGAAATATATTATTTTCAAACTTCCCGGAAGTAAAGGCTTACAAAAATTATAAACGATTAAGATATGAAACATATTTTTACTATTATTTTTACTCTTATTGTCTTCCTCTCACAGGTCGTCTTGGCTGGCAATCCCGATAGACAAGGGGAAGCGGGTGCTTATGAACTACTGATGAATCCATGGGCTAGAAGTGCTGGGTGGCATTCGATGTCCACATCTCTCGTCGGGGGCGTTAACGCTATGCGGATTAACCCGGCAGGGTTGACCAATATGGGCTCTATGGAAGTCTCCTTGGGAAGTGCCCGGTATCTGGCTCCAAGTGGCATTACTCTCAGTGGCTTGGGGTTTTCCAAGCGACTTCACAAGCACGGAGCCCTTGGTATTTCGATTATGAATGTAAACACCGGAGATATACGAAGAACAACGGTAGAGGCTCCCGAAGGAACCGGTGCCGTATATCGTCCCTCCTTCTTAAATATTGGTGTATCGTATGGACATGAATTTATTACCGATGAAAAGAATCCGGAGAATAAAATACGGGTAGGTGTTTTGGTTCGTACAGTATCCGAGTCTATTAGTGATGCTTCTGCCACCGGTATCGGGTTAGACGCGGGCGTACAATATGTATCCGGTAATAAAGGACAATTTAAGTTTGGTGTCAGCTTGCGCAATATCGGGTCGAAGATGCGTTTTTCAGGAGCCGGTTTAGGACTAGTCAATCCGGGTGAAATCCGTAAAGATGTGCAAGCAGCGGGATTTGATATGCCCTCCTTGCTCAATATTGGTGCTTCTTATGACTTCTACTTCGCTCAGTTGCATCGCATTACCATATTGGGTAATTTTACTGCCAACTCCTTCTCAAGAGATGAAATTGGTGCCGGTATAGAGTACTCTTTCAATGATCGATTTATGATTAGAGGCGCTTATAAGTACGATAATCGTTTTGGTGCGTATGCCCTGTTGACTAAAGTAAACAATGCTTACACCGGATTGAGCCTCGGAGCCTCCTTTGTGTTTGATGTGTTGAAAAACGTAGATGATGATGATAATGTAGTGTCCATTACCAAAATGGCTGTGGATTACGCTTATCGTCTGTCTAATCCGTTTTCCGGTACCCATAATTTGACTGTGAGCGTCAAGATATAGGTATCAGGAGTACGGGGAGCATTACTCGTACTGTGATGTATGGGGGATATCCCAACGGTTTGATAATGCACCGGTATTCGTCAAACTCCCCCTTAAATGATAGTGCGCTTTAAAGTTTCACAAATAAAAATAAGCTAAAAAAGCATCCCCAAGGGGTGCTTTTTTAGCTTATTTTTATTTGGATAGAGAATTTGCGCTATGGAATAAATGAAGTTAGTTTTTTGGCGAATGGTCTCCGGTGTTTATGCACGTGTTATAACCCTTCTTCATGGTTAATGTGCCACTTCAAGGAAAGGTAGTAATTTCTTCCCGGAGCGCTAATTCCCGAAGCATAAGGGCGATAATGAAGGTCTAGAAGATTGGTAATTCCTGTTTTGACCTCTCCAAACGTGCTGTTGTGATAGGATAGTCCTATATCCCAGGTTTGCCACGCAGGGGTACCGTCTTTAGTAGCATAAACCAAATTGTCTGAAGAAGAGGGTGCGTATTGTTCAAGGGGTTTAGCTGCGTTAAACTGCCATGCTACACCGGCTTGGATCCAATTCGCTTTTTGACCTAAATCGTGTTTGTACTTCAGATGAATAAAACCATAGGTGGGGGGAATGTGCGCCAAGGGGGTTGTTTGTGATTTGGAGTCGATGGCATATCCGCGTATTTTTGTCACGCTTGCTGAAGCAGAAAAGCTTTTGCCTAAACGGCTCGCTACACGTATGGATACCCCTTTAATTGCTCCACTCTCTTCATTTACATTAGCAACGGTAGTGTAAGGATCCCCATCAATTATTAGGCTGGAGTCTCCGTTGGGCAATGCACGGGCCCTACGCACGATGACGTTCCGGAGAGAAGTATAAAAGACGGTTCCATTTGCTGTGATGCTGCCGGACCCCGGAAGTGGCCATATTTTAGAAGTAGAAGCTTCGATATTTCTGGAGTGTTCAGGTGTTAGAAGTGGATTAGGGATGAGTACCTCTCCGTTTTTGACCCTTAACTTAGCAACATCATCGATATTGGGAGCACGAAAAGCAGTACCTAACAAGCCTCGTATGAGCCAGGTGGGATGAGGCGTCCAATTGAAGCCCATGGAGCCCGTAAGGGCCCGGTTTTGGTTGGTAATGCCGGAATAATAGCTGTCGGGCCAAAGGATGATAGAGCGTTGTTTATAGTGTACTTGGAGGCTATTGATGCTCCACCGTCCTCCTGCTTGCAGTTTGAAACCCGGGGTGATAGAAGAATTGAGTAGAAAATAGATTCCTCCGGCAGATGAGGTATTTTTTCCATCTGGGTAGCGAGTGAGGATATTGTATGTCGGAGTATTGGAGGAAAGTGTTGTGCTGTAGGCGGTGGAATAGAGCTGTTCGAATTGTAAATCCGCACCATAAGAAATTTCGGATTCATAAAACCGGTCCAATGCCTTTTGGAAGTCCAGGGTGAGGTTAAAGATGTTTAATCGTTCGATGTTGTGTTGGATTCTATCACGTTGAAATTTTCGTTTTATTCGCTCTTCACCAATTCTTTGATACGCTCCGATGAGTTTAAATTTATCTGAGAGATAGTGTTTAGCTGAGTTGTCCATTGTCACCGAGGCAAGGGTCCTGAAAAGCGGGCCATAGTCCCATTGTGCCCATTTGGGTTTTCCGTTTTTGAACTGTGTTAATTGGTCATAACGTGGGATGTCTGAGCCTGAAGAATATTGTAGATTGGTGGTAATTTGGTTCTCTTTGTTCAGGTAGTATTTCCATTTTTGAAGGAAATGCCATTGTTGGTAGGCAGAGCCCACTTGGAGAAAGGGATTGGGATTGTGCAGGGCGGTATCCTTGTCTCGGATGTGTTTGACATAGAACAGTCGCTTGCCGAATTCCGGATATTTGGGGTTGGTCTTTTTGCCGGAAAGAATATCACCAAAAGAGCTGTAGGAGAAACTCGCCAAAAATCCATGTTTTCCTTTCGTCCGGCTCCCATCCAGATGCAAGGTGCGTTCTTTTGTTGCAGTGGCTACTTTCGAACTCGCATTGAGGGCATAGGCAGTCTTGCCATTGCGATACAGTGGGGATTTGGTTATGAAATGTATGACGCCACCGAGAGCATCACTTCCGTAAAGAAGTGCATTTGGTCCTAGGATGAGTTCGATTCGTTGGAGTATTGCCGGATCGACCGATATGGCATTATGCAGGTGACCGGATCGATAGATGGAGTTGTTTAGTCGTGTGCCATCCACCACAAGGAGAAGTTTATTCGCTTCAAAACCACGTACTATTGGGCTTCCGCCTCCGGCCTGGCTTTTTTGAATAAAGATCCCGGCTGAATGATGAAGTACATCGGCAGTATTGGAAGAGGCGACGGATTGGATATCTTTGGATGAAATATTGATGACTTCATAGGGAAGTTCATCTTGATGCAATCCCATCCTTCCTACGACGGTGACGGCTTGATGCGTAAATGCGGTGGGACGAAGGGAAATGATACCGCCACTTTCCTTGATTCTTTGCACCGTATATTCGACCATTTCATACCCAATAAAACGCACCTCGATGGTGTCAGAGAGGGAAGAATATATGATCCCCGTCCTCCCAGTGCTATCTGCTGAAAATAATGCTTTTGTCGAACGGTTGATTACGTGCGCAAAGGGTAGTCCTTCATTCTCTTCGTCCACAATTTGGATTTTGAAGCGCTCTTGAGCTCCCAGTGTGAGGGAGGCAATCAATAGAATAAATAGGCTAATGTGCTTTAGGGAGAATAATCGAGAAGGTCGTTCCACGGTCCACTTTAGATTCTTTAACAAATATTTTTCCTTTATGATGATCTTCTATTATTCTTTTGGCGAGGGAAAGGCCGAGGCCCCATCCTCTTTTTTTGGTCGAATACCCGGGTTCGAATACGGTTTTGAACTTTCCCGGAGGTATTCCTTGTCCGGTATCTGAGATATCTATGGTGACAGAATTGGGCTCTTCATGGACTCTAAGTGTGATTTTTCCTCGTCCCTGCATGGCATCCAGGGCATTGCGGAAGAGGTTTTCGATGACCCAGGCAAACAGATGTTTGTTGATACGAACAGACAAATTGCCAAAGGTGTCACGCTCCTTAAACTCAAAGGAAACTCTTTTAGGAGCGCGTTTAGACATGTATTGTACGACCTCGGTCAATACGTCGTGGACGGGCAAAACCCGCAATTCGGGTTCTGATCCGATTTTGGAAAAACGGTCAGCAACTAAATCCAATCGATTGACATCTTTTTGCAACTCGTCCAGGACCATTTGATTATCTTCAGAAGGAGGGAGTATGCTCTTGAGATGCTCTATCCAACCCATGATGGCGCTGATGGGGGTGCCGAGTTGGTGAGCGGTCTCCTTGGCCATCCCGACCCATACTTTGTTTTGTTCGGCTTTTCGTACCGCGCTCATCCCAACAATTGCCAGCACGAAGAAAAGCAATAATAGTAATATTTGCAGATACGGAAAGTATGTCAACAAAGTGAGGGTGCGACTATAGGAATAATAGATCTTAGCGGCATAGCCCTCACCCTCGATGGGAGGAAGCCCCCCTTTTTTCATTTTAGCGAGTGCCTTTTCGAGGTTTGTGCCGGGACTGAAATTGTAGGATTCTGTTATTTTATTGGATTCATCTACGAGAATGACGGGAATATCCCGGAGAACGAGCCGTAGATTCTCTGTTTCCGGGCTAATATCCCTGTTGAGGCTTTCTTTACTGGTGTCCCGGAGTACTTTGAGGGTATTGACAAATATCTTAACCTTATCGCGCTCCCCTTCAGCCAGTCGTTTGGCCAGGAAGTTGGTGTATATGGTAGAGACCGTCAGTAAAAGTATGGCAGCTACTGCCAGGTAAACTTTCCACAGGTTTTTACGTCGATAAATGTCTTTAGCCATAATGCAAAGATAGCGTCATTGGACAAACGTGCGGGTTTGTTGATTAATTATTTAAACTGTTTAATAGTATCGTATCGAATAAGGTTTATTGCTCGCTAAGTCGCGAAGACGCAGATAAATACAAATATAGGAAGAAGGGATGGGGGTGAGGTTGTGAAAAAGTACAGTTGGTATTACACCCCCAATGAATCACCTGAACGATAGGTTACATTTTTTATGTACATTTGATTTCTATTTTGTGGGGAGGGGAACATATGGGAGTATTTAATATTTGGAAGAGGTAGCGTATAACAATAATCGTATAAGATGGATCAAGTAAGTTATAAGCACAGCTCGAGTACTTTTGAAATTGAACCAATCAAAATATATGTCGGACATAGCGATACAAACATTTAATTTAACCAAAAAGTATGGAGAGGCATATGGGATTCGTGGGTTGAATCTCGAAGTCGGTCGAGGAGAAATCTTCGGTTTTTTGGGCCCCAATGGTGCGGGGAAAACTACTTCCATCCGGATGATGGTTGATTTGTTGCGGCCTACGGAAGGCAGTGTGCGCCTGTTGGGAAAAGAGGTGAGAGGACATACTCATGAGCTTTTGAGACGGACGTCCTATTTGCCCGGAGAGTTTTACCCCTTTCCCGAATTGACCGGACGTAAATACCTCCAATTGGGGACGCGTTTTAAGGAGGGTAAGCGGGATAATATCCAAGGGTTGATAGAGCGTTTTGATTTGTCTGAAGGAGATCTCAACAAAAGGATTAAGTATTACTCCAGAGGAATGAAACAAAAGCTCGGGCTCATTCAGTCGTTTGCATATTTTCCGGATCTAATCATCATGGACGAACCCACTTCGGGATTAGACCCATTGATGCAGTCGGTCTTTCACTCCTTGGTTCATGAAGCTGCACGAACCGGGAGTACGGTTTTTTTATCTTCCCATCAGCTCAGTGAAGTGGAGAAAATATGTCAACGGGTGGCCATCGTCAAAGATGGACAGCTGGTAAGCATGGAGTCGCTTGAAATGTTGAGAAAAAAGCGGTACCGCAAGTTGCACCTGATACTTGATGGAGATAATTTGGAGGTGGATATTCCGGATTCTGTGATTCAGCGCAGAGAGGGGAACAGTATTTGGATATTGACCCGCGCTTCGGCCAATGACATTATTAGGGTACTGAATGAGCTTCCGGTAGAGGATTTTTATTTGCTTGAGCCGGATTTGGAAGAAGTATTTATGAGTTTTTATCAAGATAAATAGGGTTTCCTCAGAAATGGAAATTGTGGTGTTCACAAAACTTAATGACGTTGGTGACAAATAGTATTACACCTATCCAAGATTTAGAGGTGTCATTTAGCTTAGCCCTGATAGCATTCAATCCATA
>JALWRC010000096.1 GCA_027080725.1 Saprospiraceae bacterium | reverse complement strand
GCTACTTTGGCCTTGAATTTTGAACTGAAGTTACGACGTTTCTTTGTCATTTTGGACAGTTTTAAATGTAAAAATAGTTAATCTTTTACACCTTAAACTCCTGTCCAAAAATTGGGGACAACCGCACTTTTTCCAAATTTTAACATTTATCCCACTTTATAAAGCCACCAATTCATTAAAATCCCTGAGGGCACTTACATTGTTTATCCTTTTGGAGTGCCATTTTGTCGATAATATCAAAATCGATACAATTCGGAGGACAACAATTTAGTTATCTTTGCGTAGTTTTTAATACCGTAATTGACAAAACTTAAAGTTGTGACCCTACTGATATTGTTTGCACTTTTTTATATTGCCCTAATTATTAGTCTTTTTTTTCTATTCCCCAAAGTCAACGTCCCCGGCTGGAAAGGACTTGTACCGGGACTCAACTTTGTCGAATGGTGTAAGATAATAGGCCGGCCCGAGTGGCACGCTCTATTACTATTAGTACCGATACTCAATTTCTTTATTTTCAGTTATATGGCGATTGAGATGGCTCGCAGCTTCGGGTACTACGACTTCAAACACAGTTTTTTAGCGGTAGTTGCCACACCTCTCCTCTTCCTGCACATCGCTTTCAATAATAATGCGGCTTTCACGGAGCCCAATTATATCGCTGAGAAGGCGTACTTGTCGAAGGTTAAGGAACTGCAAAAAGCGGGTAACATACACGAATTGGCCAAACTCCAACGCAAATCTCCATTTTATAAAAACGGAGGACGACTATGGATTGAATCCCTTATATTTGCCATATTTGCCGCCGCGTTTATCCGCATGTTTCTCATAGAAGCCTATGTCATCCCTACCCCTTCCATGGAGAGCTCTCTCTTGGTGGGGGACTATTTATTTGTGAGTAAGGTGCACTATGGTTTGCGCACTCCAATGACGGTGTTTCAGGTTCCTTTACTCCATAACCGCATACCGATTGTCAACACCGAATCTTACCTCTCTTCCCCCAGCCTACCTTACTTCAGGTTGCCCGCCCTAACGGACATTCACCGCAATGAGCCTTTTGTATTCAATTGGCCCATCGGAGACAGTGTTTATATCACTCCTCAGCGCTCTTTTGCTGCAAGTCAGGTCCGGGACAACCCCCTATTAAAGAATTACATCAAACGGGAACACTTCAAATTAGTCGTGCGCCCGGTAGACAAAAAAGACCATTATATCAAGCGCAACATCGCCATTGCAGGAGATACATTGCAAATCATCGACAGACAGGTATATATCAACGGCTCAAAGGCCCAAAACCCCAGCAAGCTACAATATGCCTACCGCGTCTCCTCCACCAAGACCCACCTCAATCCCAAAATATTCGAACGCCTGGGTATCCAAACCGGAAACGAAGAAGCTAAACACGGCGTGTTCTATCTGTACCAAGAGCAAGTCGAAAAGCTTAAAAAGCTCGGAGAAGATGTCGTAGTCGAACTCATCCCCAACACAGAATCTCGTCTATTCCCCCATGATCCAAAGCACTTTAAAGGATGGAATGTCGACAATTACGGCCCTATATGGATCCCCAAGAAAGGGGTTACCATTGAGCTCACTCCGGAGAATATAGCTCTTTACAAACGCATCATTTCCGTTTATGAGCGCAACGATTTTGACATCGATAACGGGCAGTTTGTCATCAATGGCAAGCCGGCGCATTCTTATACTTTCAAGCAAAATTACTACTGGGCGATGGGGGACAACCGGCATCAATCGGAGGACAGCCGATTTTGGGGATTCGTTCCTGAGGACCATATTGTAGGCAAGCCGCTATTCATCTTTTTCTCAACGAAAAACGGAAAAATATCCAACGGTATTCATTGGGACCGGATATTTACCTCTGCCAACAAAATGTAAGCCTCCCTGACTGCATGCCAGAAGAAAGTTTTTCAGCCGTAGAGTTGTTTACTTTTACATAAAGCGTTTATCTTGCGGTATGAAATGGTTGATTCTTTTCTCTTATTATATGTTCGCGTGTGCGCCCTTAATTAATGCGCAAGAAGTGTTTTTGCTTGACATCCGGCAAATAAAAGATAGCGTAATAATAGATTCTACCGCCACCCTGATCTCCAGTTTTAATCCCAATGAAAAAAACAATACTCCCTGTTTTATAGGAGATAGTATTTTTATGCTCAGTGCAAACTTTCCGGATCAAAAGCAATTTGATCTTTGGCAAGTCAACCTTGCTCAAGGGACACTTACCCAGTGGAGCAGCACATCCTTTGATGAACGCTACCCTACTCCGGACTCCTACAATAAAGACAGGATACTACTTCTGCGCCAGGTGGACTCCACACAAAATGCTCTTTGGTTTTACCCGATGGATAGAAGTAACCAAGGAAATAGTATCTATACCAAAGAGGGGGAATTTATCAATGATTTTGTCCAACTTTCACCTGAAGAGTACGCTCTTACCATCAGAGACCACTCCCCTGCATCTTCGTCACCTGTCGCATTCAAACTTTTGCTGTACAATTCGAAAGAAGGACAGACTTTTGTACTCACCAAGAGAGTTGCGCCCAATTGCCATCAAAGGGATGGTGTACTGTATTTCATTCATAAAATAATCAGCTCCACCCAATACTTAAAAAAGCGAATTCCCGGAAGCAAAAAAGCTACTATTATAACCACATTGCCATTTCAAACCGAGGTATTCTGTCTCCTTGATGGTGAGGCGTTTTTAGCAGTAAGCGGCACACAACTCTTCTTGTTTCAGCCAGAGGGAAGACAGGGATGGGTGAAAATGTTGGATTTGGCTTATTTGGGTATCAAAGAAATTTTATCCATTGATTACTTTCACAACAAACTCCTCCTCACGGCACGCTTGGCAGATAATGCCGAGTAGGGCCCTTCTCCCGGCA
>JALWRC010000095.1 GCA_027080725.1 Saprospiraceae bacterium | reverse complement strand
TCATCACCCAAAGGTGGCATCCCACCCAACTCAGGTGCGATGCTAATCTTACTATAGGTCTTAAGTGTGTCTCCGGAAGGAAGTATATATCGCAATACCACTTGAAAAGTGTCAAAATCCGGATAGACCACAGAAATGATAGAATCTGCTTCGACGATATGAAACCCACTTCCATCACCGAAATCAATCTCCATATCCGACCATGGAGTAGCCGTGTTGGTAAACATTAATTCCGGATTCCAATGAAAGTCCTGTTCTTTGCCTTCGCGCTCCCATCCCGTCAGGGTAAAATACAGAAGTGTATCTACCATAAAGGGAGATTCGGGACGTCCGGGCACATCGTACAATAACGAGTCTTGACCCCACATTAAGAGATTGTCCTCTACGGCATTGGGCTTAAACCTGTCATATCGATAATACATAGCCGACAGCTCAATAGTATCCGACTTTTTGAAATATTTCAATCGCTTCAACAAGGTGTCCATTTCCATCGGCATGCCTTGGTTGGTATCGACAAACATTTTATCCAATTGACCATACAACATACTGTACATCTTATAACCGGTTACTACCTTTTCTGCCCCGACTCTACCATTGAAAACAGTGGTAGGAGCATACTGAGGAATGCGTTCCAATAGCATGGATGTGCTGGTCAAGGATTGATCTATCGGGCTAATTTTGCGCAATAATTCGCTTTCCAGGGTTTGCCCATTCCCTTGTTGTGCCCACCATCCGGTGATCACAAGTACGGTTAATAAAAGTTGCTTTAATCGTGTCATAATAATTACGTTTTGGGATGATATATCATAGTCTGTTTTTGGGATATATCATCGGGTTAATAATAATAATGTGATCAAAATAGTAAGGACATAGATCTCCCACCCCAACATCACTTGCATGTGAGGAAGGACTTCTCTAAGCCATTAAAAAAATACTACATAACCTATCCGGCTCTACCCGGGATGATTGGGATAGGGTGTGTTATCAATACGATATATGAGTGTATGAAAGGAGCAACCAAAAGCAACTCCATATTCCTAAAATCAAAACGAATCTAAAGGCTTAATACCATCTTTGAATTTCAACATCAAGTACTCCTTTCGTCAGATACAGGGTGTCTCTCATTTCGGAGCAATCCACATTAGAAATTAATCGCAGGTTGAATTTCCCTTGTATTCGATGCTCTTTATAGTCGATGTTCATAATTTCAAAAGAATGATTACTCCAGGTGGTGTCAATATCGTAGTAATAGGATTTGTTCCTCAAATCACATTTCTTTTTTAAATTAATAAAATTCCCCTTGGTTAATAATGATGCCGAATACGTCACGCCATCATTCAATATCGTTCCATCTAATTGAATCCATTCATCCTTGTTTTCTTTTGTCAATATTCTGGTTCCAACTATAGAAAACGCTCCATAAACTTTCCCCCCCACCCCACATCCATTGGGGCAATATTCAGATTCAAACAAAGGATGATCCGGAAAGGGCCAGTTGGACTGCTTATCAGATTGAGGAGTCCAAAACTCATCATTGAGGTAGAAGGAGAAACCATAGTTGGCCTTGGGTCTTTTCTTAATCTCATCTTTATCACAAGAAGAGATAAGAAATAGAGTTAGGCTACAAATAAGCCATACTTTCAATAGATTTTTCATAACGTTAGGTGTTAGTGTTAAAAAATAGTGACATTCCTATTCTTTTATCGGTGGGGGATGGAGTGCTTCACAGATGAATCACTTGCCTCTAAAAGAGTATGGAAGTATCGGTTCTCAGTGGCAAATATAGGACATATGTAGCATTCCAGAGGAACTTTTTTTCAACAAAAAACCGGTATTTTTCGCATATAATCAATCAGTTATATATATATATATATATATCAATAATTTATGAAAAGGATAATACATATATACGCCATTCTCATATGAAAAATACCTATTTTTGGGTAGGGATTTTTGTGGGGAAGGCTGTTTGGGGTAAGTGTGTAAGGGGGAGGTGTGTATTACAAAGTGCACATAAGTACGCAGATTCAAAAGCGTTTGTATTCGCAACAGACTTTATTAATGGACTAGCCTTACTTTTTGGCATTGCCCCAAAAAGTAACAAAAAACTTGGGTGTCCTGTCAAGCATATTCTCGACGCACCAAGTATCGTTCTTTTGCCTGATATCTGCGTTCAAATTTTTATCCGTAGCTACGGCTACGCAGAAAAATTTCGCCTTGCTATCAGACAAAATAACTTCTACTTATCCATCAGAATACGCTTGTCAGGACACAGGCGAAATTAAGAGCATCATAGACTAAATTCATAAACTTTCGGTGAAGGGAACACGGCAATTCTGTCATTATCTGAATACCTGTTCTAAATGATGTTTAGAAGATTTGTAGTACGCCAAAGTTATACGGTGGGTTAGCGCCGGTTCCCGCGCTCGTATTTCGCCGGATTGGGCCATATAATACATTTACTCTATATTGTAAGCTCTCTTAACTTTGCCAGTTCAGTAGACATCCGTTCAAGGACTACCAAACCGCTTTTCTAAACCGAAGATATTAACAGTTTGATTATTCTTGTGGAGTAATCGCACGCTTCAAACTATTTTTCCCTTCTGAAGTGACATATTACACCGCTGTCTTTCTAAAATTCTTGTATAATAGTGTACTTTGTAATAAGCGCAGGGTAAAAGATATAAATGGTTAAAACCATTACAAAAATCGTCTGCAATATCCATCCCACGGTTAAAACCGTGGGCTATGTTGACGGAACAGCTCCCGAGTTAGTAACGAAGATTTGGGGGCAAAGAGAACAAGTTTATATGGGGAGCACTATATGTTATAAAGGGGAATTTTGGAGATTTGTGATTTGGCTTCTTCCTATATAGATTATAGGCGGACGTTCGATTTATCACTTCAGAAACCGTCGTTCGAATTGTTCTGATAGCACAGGATTCATAGTTTATTAACGTGGAGCAGCTTCTCCTCTCTGTGTTCTCTGTGGCCTCTGTGTTCCCCTCATACCGGAGAGGCTTTTAGCCTGTATTTTTGGGTTTGTAAACGCATAATCCACCATTTCATACCCGGAATATCGATACTGCCCTAAACTATCTAGTGCTGCGTGTATAGTAAACTGCACAGTCTCCAAGTTTGCGCCAATCGTTTCTGAGTGTATTCTCCGCTTCCAAGTCTTCCTTCGTCAGCTTTGGGGTCGCGGTTCTTCCGAGCTGTTTGTTGTAGATGAGTGCAGTTTGTTATACACACATTGTACCACAAACATATATAAGAAAGGAGTAATTTATGTAACTTTGCTCTCCCGAACCAACCATTTCATACCTCATATCCGTATGGGGCATTTCACATACCTTCTGATAGCCTTTTTTAAATCAGTAGTATTATCCGGCGATTAGAATCTTGAAATAAGCTCAATCAATAAGGCCAAAAGCCAGCATAACGACTTTATGGAAGACCAAACAATGGACAAGGATTACATCTGTATCGAGGGCAATATCGGCACCGGCAAAACATCCTTCTCTACACGCCTGGCAAAAGACCTCGGGGCCCAGCTTATCCTCGAAGAATTTGCCGATAACCCTTTCCTCCCCTTCTTTTACAAGAATCCGGAGCGCTATGCGTTCTCTGTCGAACTTTTCTTTCTCACAGAGCGCTTTAAGCAACTGGAGTCCGCTTTGTCCAAGCAGGATTTATTTCTCAAGGGCAATGTAGCGGATTATACCTTTCCCAAATCCATGCTCTTCTCCCGAAGCAATCTATCTCCGGAAGAGTACCGGCTGTTCCAAAATTTGTACAAAATCCTCCAGCGCAATATCCCCGACCCGAGTTTATTGGTCTATCTGCATCGACCGGTAGAGCAGCTTCTGGAAAACATTCAAAAAAGAGGGCGCTCCTACGAGCAAAATATCTCCGAAGACTATCTGACAAAAATACAAAACACCTATTTTGAATACTTTCAAAGCATCATTCACTTCCCCATACTTGTCGTGGATGTCACTGCTCTGGATTTCGTTAATAATCCGGAGCATTACCAACAGCTCAAAGAAATCATTGGCCGCAGCTATCTTCCCGGCACCCATTCGATCCGGTTAATGTAAGCCATCAACAATGTACCCCGTCCATGAATCGTTATTGCCTTATAATCGACGATTTCATACCATATAAATCATAAAACTGTCTACAATGAAAAAGCTTATTGCCCTACTATTAATAACTACCTTAGCCCTTGCTTGCTCACCTGGAGCGATGGAAGGATTTCTGAACGGTCTGAACGATGGACAAATCGGACAATCCCAAATTGTCAAGGGCCTCAAAGAAGCACTTCGAAAGGGAGTGGAGAAGGGAGTTAAAAAACTCGCTGCCAAAAACGGATTTTATACCAGCGCATATAAGATATTACTTCCAGAGGAAGCCCAGCGGGTAACATCCAAATTGCGTTTTATTCCCGGCTTCACCAATGTGGAGAATATTGTAATCGAGAAGATTAACCACGCGGCTGAAGATGCCGTCAAGCGCGCCCAACCCATCTTTGTAGATGCCATTGTCAATATGTCCATCACCGATGCCATGGGTATCCTCAAAGGGCAAAATGACGCTGCCACCAACTACCTGGTGCGCACTACTTCAGATCAACTCTATAACGCATTTCAACCGATTATCGTCCAAAGTCTCAATAAATTTGGCGCCCTTGACTACTGGACGGATGCGGTGAATACTTACAACAAAATTCCCCTTGTCAAACACGTCAACCCCAAGCTCGACGATTATATTACCCATAAGGCGATGGATGCCCTATTTGATCAGGTTAAGAAAGAAGAAGCCAACATCCGCACCAATATACGTGCCAGGACATCGGACCTTTTAAGAAAGGTGTTTGCCCTGCAAGACAAAAAGTAAATCCTGCTTCTACACGGCACAATCCCTTGCTTTCCACCCGTGCTATATCGATTGCTTTGTGACTTGGTGACTTGGCGCCTTGGCGATTCAGAGGTGCGACTTGAGTATTTAGGACAAAACAATACCTTTGTTAATATTAGCACATGGTGTAATACACACCTCCGGCGAAGGGTTTATTCACTAAAAATTATACATTTGCACTAAAAATAGCATTATGGTTAAGAAAACATTCTTTGGTCTCCTCTTCGTCCTTGCTTTAACGAGCTGTGCGAAGAAAAACGATTTGAAGCCGCTCTCTCTTCTGGATTACGGGATTCCCCTTACCATAATGGCTCCGGATAGTGCCTCCATCAAACACGAAAAACTCGCCATTGAAGAGGACATCACCATTACCGCTCCTGCATCTAATTACAAACTCCAAATATTCATCTCGGAGGCCACCTATTCTAATCCATCTAAACTGGTCGAAGAACAAAAAGGTGTGGTAAAACAAAATCCCTACTTCACCAAGATTACCGATGAATATCCTGATGGATTCATCTTCGAATCCAATATTGACTCCACTAAAACCTTTGGGTTCCGTAGAGTAAAAATTATGGGAGACAAAGAAATTATTTTTAGAGAAGCCCTCCTCGGAACCTTCTCCAAAGAGGATATTGAGCGAATGTACCACGCAGTGGAAGGGGTAAAACGCAAGAAGAAATAGTTTACCAAAGCCCTTCTTCCCCAGCCCCGGCGCCGCCTCTCACTCCCGCGTCCATTTTCCGGTGGCGATGATGTGAACATCTCGTTTTATCATTTAGCATTTATCATATAAAAAAAGGCGAAATCTCACGATTTCGCCTTTTTTTATCTCTGAAAAGAGTTATAATAAGCTAACCCTGCTTATTTTTTTGCAGCTGCGTCAGCGTCTTTCTTTACGATACCGGTGATGGTCAAGAAAGTAGTGGTAGGATCGGTATTAGCCGTGATGGTTACCCGCTTGGTTTGTTTTCTACCCTCTACAGAACCTTTGTTCTTAGAGTTGAATACCACCTTGATTACTCCTTCAGCACCGGGAGCTACGGGCTCTCTTGGCCAATCCGGAACGGTACATCCGCAACTTCCTTTGCAATTGGAAATCACCAAAGGCTCGCTGCCGGTGTTTTTAAATTTGTAATTGTGAGTAACTTTCTCTCCGTCTTTAACGGTACCAAAGTCATAAGTTGACTCGGGAAATTCAATAGTAGTCGTAGGACCGGTAGGAGCAGCATTGTCTTTCTTAACATTTGTTTTATCTGCTGCAGTGGTAGTCGTGTTCTCTACAGCCTTAGCTGCTGAATCTGTTGAAGCGGAACTATCTGTACTTTTGCATGACATAAAGCTAACAAACAACACAGCAAGTGCAAACCATTTTATACTCTTCATTTTTTTAAGTATTTAAGTGATTGATGAATTATTTAACGCTGCAAATGTATTACAACTTTTTCATATAGCTACCAAACAAGCATTCAATGATTTGTTAACGATATTCAAATGAGTTAAATCAACTGCGGTTTCACTCCCCGCCCACCCATTCTGCAAATGCCCCCCTCGACAGAGAAGATAAGTTGGACGCTTCTGTCAGTCCGCCTTTTTGCCCGGCCAATACTCCGTAACGAACATCGGCCACCCCCTTGACACTGTGCGCATCGGGTTGGATGCTGAGGAACACTCCCCGTTGCATCGCATACGCTACCCAATGCCAGTCCAAATCCAGTCTCCGCGGATTTGCATTGATTTCGATGGCCAAGCCATGCTCCGCACAAGCATCGATGATGGCTTTAATATCCAGTGGGTATCCGGCGCGTCGCAACAAGAGCCGCCCGGTGAGGTGCCCTAAAATTCGTAAATAGGGGTTTTGGATCGCATGGAGGATTCGTTTGGTCGCCACCTCCTCTTCCATATCCAACCCCGAATGAATCGACCCAATAACCACGTCGAATTTAGCCAAGACCTCCTCCGGATAATCCAATGCTCCGTCCTTTAAAATGTCTGACTCGATCCCTTTATAGATGTCAATTTGCGGATAGCGCATCTGCAATTGCTCTATTTCCCTCCATTGCTGCTCCAAGCGGAAGACCTGCAACCCGGACGCATATCCTGCGGACTTCGAGTGATCGGTCACGACGACATATTCCCATCCTCGCTCGATAGCCGCTTTTACCATCGTCTCTATAGAGGCAGTACCGTCCGAATACAAGGTATGAAAATGGATGAGTCCATTCATCTGCTCTTCCTTAATGAGCGAAGGCAAATTCCCTTTGCGGGCCTGGTCGATACTTTTTACGTCGTGCCAAAGCCGCGGGTTTATCTCCGGTAGGCCACAGGAATCGAATACGGATCGGACCTCCTCAAAGGATGGCTTCTGCCCCATTTCTTCCTTCAAACCCTCGATAAAAGCCGGAGAGGCGCTCCGTTGGATAACACTCCAACCAAACCTGTCTTTTGATGTCAAATGGATGCGGTGTTCTATTTCGGAGCCCTCGAGGATTAGCGTTCCCATGCCCTCTTTCCGGTAGGAGATCGAATGCGCATCAAGGGCACTGCACACTTGCTCTTCCTCCCCTACCATGAGGAGGTCAATAGACTCCACCACATTGTCAAACACCAGTAATGTGCCGACTCGTTGGATTGGGCGCTCCGGAAAAATCCCTTGCAACCATTTCTCAAACACAGCCGCCATCTCCTCTGCTTTATGGAATAACACCTTACCTCGCGCCTCCATTAAAAATTGAATGGATGGAATATACTTGGCTATGGACTTGGCACTTATGCCCTTTATCTGTGCCAGGGTACCATCCTCAGCGGCTGCCAACACCCCTTCCAATGTATCGATGCCAAGTTGCTCATGTATCGCCTTCACTTTTTTAGGTCCCAAACCCGAAACACGGGATATTTCCACCAATCCTGCCGGAACCTGTCGCCGGTATCGTTCCAAAGTGTCAAATGTCCCTTTCTCAGCGATTTCTCCAATCTTACCCACAACGGCCTTTCCAAAACCCGGTGTTCTTTCCAGTGCCTCCTTCGGCATCAACAGGACATTGCCCTCAAAGCCCCGGATGGTCCGGTACGCGTTTTCATACGTGCGAATTTTAAAGGGGTTCTCACTGGATATCGCCATAAGATCCGCCAATTCCTTGAAGAGGGCTGCTACTTCCCTATTGTCCATGAATATCCCGTTATCCTGCATTAATATCTCCTTTGCGATGATGTAAGTAATTGCGCCATTTGTCCAGCACCCTTTGAAAGTCTTCGGGCAGGGGGGCCTCGAAATACATATTTTCTCCTGTCACAGGATGCTCGAATCCCAGTGACCGCGCATGCAATGCTTGACGGGGCATCATCTCGAAGCAATTGTGGACAAACTGCTTGTACTTGCCATAAACCGTCCCTTTGCGAATCTTATCACCTCCGTAATGTCTATCGCTAAAAATAGGATGCCCGATGTGCTTCATATGGACACGTATTTGATGGGTGCGTCCGGTCTCCAACCGGCATTCAACCATAGACACGTAGTACATGGGCTCGACCACTTCATAATGGGTCACCGCGTGTTTGCCCCCTTCCCCTTTCGGATAGACGGCCATGCGGGTTCTGTTCTTCATATCCCTCCCAAGCTCCAAATCAATGGTCCCCACATGGGGTTCCGGCTCCCCCCACACCATCGCGAGGTACCTCCGGTGCACGGTATGATCAAAGAATTGTTTGGCGAGGTGCACCAGGGCTTCTTCGGTCTTGGCGACCACCAAAAGACCCGAAGTGTCCTTATCGATCCGGTGTACCAACCCGGGGCGATCCATCGGATTGCCGTCCAAAACCGGCAACTCGGTGTTCTTGGCATGATAAGCCAGGGCATTGACGAGGGTGCCGCTATAATTCGAGATGCCCGGATGAACGACCATCCCTGCGGGCTTATTGACCACCATTAAGTGGA
The DNA here is from genome assembly GCA_027080725.1 of Saprospiraceae bacterium. Taxonomy (GTDB): domain Bacteria; phylum Bacteroidota; class Bacteroidia; order Chitinophagales; family Saprospiraceae; genus JALSTN01. The sequence continues at coordinate 103,862 of JALWRC010000095.1, read as the reverse complement.
CATCCTCGTACACGATATCAAGCGGGATGTCTTCCGGCACGACCGTCTCCGGCACCACCGTCTTGGGATAGACGATGCGAATGATATCATGAGGACGCACCTTATAATTGGGCTTTACTTGCCTTTCATTGACGGTGACAAGACCTGCACGTATCCCCAACTGTATGCGATGCCGGCTCAGATTTTCCGTCCGGTCGACCAAAAATTTATCGATCCGAAGGGGACTCTGCTTGCCATCCACCTTAATCTCCTGTGTCTGCAGGACCGATTCTACTTCGTGTGGTTTACCCGCTTCTTCTTTGCTGTTCATTTGGTTTTGTTTTTGGTATGAAATGGTGGACTCCCGGAGACAATATTAATTCCACCCTATCGCAATCCATTTATGCACCTATGAAGTAGGTCTCTTCATAAGCTACATATGAGAAGACGAAATGTTCGCAACGACAAGCCGGATTCAACCAATTCAGATTATCACACAATAAAATATAGCCCCCCATAATTCTACAGGACAATAGTTCGCCCCTCATCTCAAGACGAAAGAGTTATCGGATTTTCTTTTTGTGCTCCTTCATCGGTTTTCCGAAGATATCCAATTTCGCACTCTGCTTCTTGCGGGCAGGATCCATGGGAGGGGACTCCAGTTCCATGTGAAATACTTTGGGGATGTATACCAATTGACCGAGGGCCACCCGATAAGCGGAATAAGAGCCGTCCGGTACCCATTTGGTCGCTCCTGCCGGATTTTTACCAATGGGGATGAGGTGGTCAAATACGATCATCTTGTAGGCGGTATCATAATGAATTGTCGCTTCCGCATCGGAAGAATACCTCAATAAGTATCGATCAGAGGGATCTTCATCAAAAGCACCCTTGGTAAAAACCGGTGCTCCGAAACGAATGCCATGCCTCGGGTCTATCCTCAGTACCTCTATGAGCTTCTGCTTCTCAAAGGCGTTGGGGCGTTGCAATCCCAAGAGCAGGTAGGAACTTCCTTTTGGCCCTACATCTACAGGAACGATATCGTAGTACAGGGCTCCCAACCAATGAGCGGGACCACGTACTCCCCTGTTGGCTTGCAGAGTAAAATCGGGATCAGATGTAAGGGGGATAATGCTGTCACGTGTCAATATACATCCCCCATACTCCCTGTGATCCCTTTTGCGCAATTGCCAGGTGAAAATCTTTAATGGATAGAGGGTGTCCGTCAAAATCGACACCTTATGCATAAGCGAATCAAACGGATAGTCGAGTACGCCTTCTTGACCTAACATCGACAACAATCCGGTTTCAAATTTCTTCCTCGCCGCTTTTCGTACAGAAAGGGTGCTGCCCAAATTCATCGAATCAGCCCATACCGACAGCTGTGCCTCCCTCTCATTCAATGAAGTAGAATATGGATTTTGCGAGGCAACAGAGACTGCATAAATCAGTAGCATTACTAATGTGCCACCAAAAAAGCTAAAACGCATCATAAACCTTTCTTTTTGTTAGTCAAATTTGGCTAAAAAAACATTTTTTCGATAAAATTACATTTTTTCATTACGATTCCTTTTCCAATTCAATAAAAAATACTATTATTGCGGTGGAAGCCAACTTAGTTCGTTTTTTTATGAGATGTCAGAGATGTAGCGAAAAGAGATTTAAATAGAAGACCATCGATAGCTCTTTTAGTTAAGTATTATTTTTTGATGGGCTTAGTCGAACATTTCATATCGAATTAAAACGAGTGGATTCGCCAATATACCATATCCCACTATACCGACTCGATTATTTACAACTATTCTTTCTTTCTAATTATTGCCACAAGGGTGAAATTAGATATATGGATTTGATTTTGCAAAAGGTGTTTTCTTTTTCTTGGTTTAACCATTTCATACAGGATAAGGCCTCTCGCGATAGTGGTAGTTGCTGACACTTAAAGTCTGAAATAAGTAATAGAAGTGAAATATACATTTATTAGTAAAAGTATACATTAAATTGTCGACAGATGACACCGACATGATTATAACAATCATTAGATACAAGAGGAATTGATTGTTTTAATCATCAAAGGTTCCATCTAACCTTTAAAAGTCAATAAATTTACAAGGATGAAATGGCTAATTATCTTTTTATGGTTAATTTTAGGGGTATTCTACTATACCGTCAAGACGAATCATCAACAGGATTGTTGTACGAATGCTGTCATTAAGGAACAACCTGCGACTCCTGCCAAAGAAGTAGAGCGAGACCCGCTCCTCTTTGAGTACAACAATAATAAGGCATTTACGACCGACAAATTTCCAGATTATAAACGGCGCATCCTCGCCGGGCTAAAAGACGGACAAAACCTAATCGTCACAGGGTATTACGGTGCCGATGAAGTCAATAACACCCAATATGATAATCTCGGATTGGCCAGAGCGGAGGCGATAAAGACCTTGCTTATTCAGTCACCGACAATCGATAAAGACAGGATCATCACCCGTGGTGCCTTGAACAATGCTTCCATTCGCAAAGATGAGCTCTTCAAATCCTATGCTTTCTCTGTGGAAAACAAGCAACCACCTAAGAAAGTCATCCAGCTCAAAGACCGGACATTAATCTATTTCGAATACGGAACGGATCGGCCGATCGAAGATCAAGAAGTACTGACCTACTTAAATCAGGTTGCCGCTACAGTTAAATCCAGCGGGCAAAAGGTATATCTTACCGGTCATACTGACAGTCATTCCAGTAAGGCGTACAACTATAGATTGGGCCTCAAACGGGCGAATAAGATAGCCGATTATCTTAAAAAACACGGTGTGCCGTCCAATCAAATGGTGGTGCGTTCGAAGGGAGAGACCGCTCCGATCGCTCCTAATACCACCGATTCAGGACGTCAAAAAAACAGACGTGTAGCATTAGAAATCAAATAAGTTTAACATAAAAACAACACGATTATGATATGGTTAACTCTCTGTGACCTCGGCACATTTCCCTGGTTGTTACTATGGTGGCTACTTCCATTTTTACTTGGGCTACTCTTAGGATGGCTCTTATGGGGAAAATTCAAAAAGCTACTCGAATCCTGCCAAGCAACACTACATCGCTGCCAGGAAGATTATAAGGGTTTGCAAGGCAAGTACGATGCATGCCAAGCGGATAAAAACGAGCTTGCCTCGGATAATAATATGCTTCGAGTCCAGATCAAAGGACTGGAAGAAGAATTGGCCAAATGCCGGGCAAAAGCATCCTCCACCGATGCTCCGTTGGGTATCGCTGCAACCGGCATTTCGAAGCCATCAAAGGAAAGCACATCGGAAAGTGCTTCCCTGTTTGGCGGCATCCCCAATGACAACCTACAAGTGGTGGAAGGAATAGGGCCTGTCATGAACCGTCTACTCAATGAAAATGGCATTCACACATGGTCTGACCTTGCCAAACTGGACAAGTCTGACATCAAAGCCATGCTCGACAAGCACGGTGGCAAGTACAGGATAATAGACCCTTCCACCTGGCCAATGCAAGCCGGGATGGCCCGGGATGGGGAATGGGAAAAACTCATCCAGTTTCAAAAGTCATTGAGCGGTTCCTCCGTATCTGATGGACACCAAACCGATGCCAAGGTCGAAAAGATCTTGATTAAGATGGGTATCTTAAAGCGCTATAAGCAAGACGACCTCAAGGCCGTCGAAGGTATCGGCCCCAAAATCGAACAGTTACTGCATGCTGCGGGAATTACCACCTGGAAAGCATTGTCTGAAGCCTCCGTAGACCGGCTAAAACAATTACTATCTGATGCCGGTTCCCGATTCTCTTTGGCAGATCCGGGAACATGGCCTAAACAAGCGAAACTAGCCGACCAGGGCAAATGGAAAGAGCTCGGCGAGCTCCAGGACTTCCTAAAAGGAGGCAAGGAGCCGGGATAACGGCCCACTCAGCGCGCAAACACGCTTAATCCCATGATATTCGAAGCGGAAGTAACGGAAGGTGCTTCCGCTTTTTTCGTTTTCCGGTAGATACAAGAACAGAACAGCGCGCTTTTCCCCGACCCCAATCCCTCTACTCCCGGATATCAATGAACCATTCGGCGTATTTTGAAGTTATATTTTAAGTGCACTTAAAATATTAACTTAACCATACTTAATACATGCCGAGTATTTCACGCGAGAATTATCTTAAGACTATTTTCCATCTCTCTCAAAAGGGAACCCGTCGTGTTACGACCACTGCCGTTTCAGAGGCATTGTCCATTTCCAATCCCGCCATTAGCGACATGGCCAAGAAAATGGAAGCCAAAGGGTGGATTGACTATAAGAAATACCGGGGAATGCAACTTACGGAAGAAGGAACCCGCCAAGCCCTGCGCATTATCCGGAAGCATCGCCTTTGGGAGACGTTTTTGCAAGAGGTATTGGGTTACCGATGGGAAGAGGTGCACGAAGAAGCGGAGAAGTTGGAACACAGCACTTCAGACAAATTAGCGGACAGACTGGCGGAGTTTCTCGGACACCCGAAGACCGACCCACACGGGGATTTGATTCCCACCTCCGACGGCAAATGGCCGCTTAACAACAGAGCCGGCGAAACTGCCATTTATAGCATAATGCGACCCGGGCATTACATCATCTCCAGAGTGGAGGATCAAGATGAGGAGTTTATGCGTTTCATAACCCAAATAGGGATCATGCTCCACAAGGACATCCGGTTAATTGCGCACTTTGATTTTGATCATTCGAAATCCATACAAATTGATGAACGGGAAGTAATCCTCAGCGCGGAAGTCTCCAGACGGATATTTGTCACCCAATCGACTTGCGATGAATAGTGGATCGATATACGTAGTATGGGGTTTTCTTTTATGTGTGACGCTTTGGGGATATTGGCGGTGGCGCACCAAACACAGTCATCGTGCGATGCAATTTTTATCCGATGACATCCTCAAGTATATCTTTGATTGTGAATATACCAATACCCCTTGCAGATTGGATAATCTCACCGGTCATCTTCATTCCAGACCGGAGGTCGTAACCCGGGCGTTGGAGCAACTATTGAGCGAAAAGCAAATCCAAATAGAAACGGATAACCGCTATTCCCTTACCGATAGAGGGCGGTCCAGGGCACTGTCGGTCATCCGCAAACACCGCTTAATCGAGCGTTACCTGGCAGAGGAGACCGGCACGCAAGCCACGCACTGGCACACCATGGCAGATGCGATGGAACATTATATCTCAGACGCAGAACTCGAGGACATGACCCGGCGAATGGGCAACCCTGTATTTGACCCACATGGAGACCCCATCCCCACAACCAAGGGAGAAATCCCACAAAGGATGAAGGAACTTACGGTGTTGGACCTGGAAGTCGGCGAATCCGCTATCATCAATCATTTGGAAGATGAACCGGCCTCCATCTATCATGCTCTGCTCAAGAAAGGGATTTATCCCCAGTTGATCATCAAATTGATAAACAAATCAACGAAACAGCGGATTATTCAAAGTCATCTGGGAGAAACCGCCCTCTCCCCTATGGAGGCCGCTGCAATCAATGTACAGCGACTCAGTTCGAGAAAAAAATTCAGGGATTATATCGTCCCTCTCTACACCGTACCTACCGGTCAAACCCGGACGATTATCGGCATTTCGGAGGATTTGAGGGGAAGACAAAGGAGACGATTGCTCGACTTGGGCTTTGTCCCCGGCAATGAGGTCACTCCCATGCTTGACTCCCCCGGTAAAAATACCAGAGCCTATGAGATTTTAAATACCCTGATTGCCCTTCGCTCTGATCAGGCCGCCAAGATTTTAGTCACGGATGAAAATTACTTTGAAGAGGAATGATGGGATTCAAAAAAAGTACAGTGGCTAAAAATACCTGTGAGACTTGTCCGGTGCATCATTCCGGACATCTAATCCAGCTAGGCATCAAGATGGGGGATTTTGATCGAGTCATCGCCCTCGCTGGAAACCCCAATACCGGTAAAAGTACAGTATTCAACCAACTGACCGGACTCAACCAACACACGGGAAATTGGCCCGGCAAAACCGTTGGGAGGGCTGAAGGGGGCTTCGTATATCGTTCTAAAAAGTATAAAATCGTAGACCTTCCCGGCACCTATTCCCTCTTATCTACCAGTGAGGATGAAAAAATAGCCCGTGATTTCATTTTATTTGGCAAGCCGGATGTGACTGTCATCGTGGTCGATGCTACACGGTTGGAGCGCAATCTGAATCTGACCCTCCAAATCCTCGAAATCACCAATAACGTAGTACTATGCGTCAACTTGATGGATGAAGCCAAGCGTCAAGGGATAGAATTGGATATCCGCGCTTTATCCCGCCGGTTAAAGATCCCCGTTGTGCCATGTTCCGCACGTTCCGGTGAGGGCATCCCCCAACTCTTAGAGGCCATCCACAATGTAGCCAACAACACTATAAAAGCACGACCCAAAGTGCGTTGGCGCTTACCCGCCACTTTGCGACAACCATTGGATGAACTACAGAGTGTGTTACAGAAACGCTTCCCCTCCTTGACTAACACCCGGTGGGTGGCATTGAGATTGTTGGAGGGAGACCCCAGCATCACTCAAGCCATTCTTGACAACAGCATAGTAGCAGAGGGGGACTCGAATTCCGCTCCAGCTAAGTCTAACGAGGATATTATTGCTTTGTCCAGACGATTGCGCTGGGATATCGGGATGTTTACCCATGACAAAATCCTGGAGGCTATTTATAAAAAAGCCAAAAAAGTAGCCACGGATGTTGTAATCACGGACCAAAGGAATCACGTCTATCATTGGGATCAGAAAATCGACAGAATCGTGACCCATCCTTTTTGGGGCTCCGTCATTATGGTTGGGCTTTTGGCCTTCGTCTTTTGGCTCACCATCATAGGGGCCAACTACCCTTCCGAATGGTTGTCCGGACTGCTTATCGGCACCCTGCATCCATGGTTAAAGCACCTCTTTATTTCTCTACATGCACCCTGGTGGCTTACAGGAGCTTTGGTCGATGGTGCATGGCTGGCCGGAGCATGGGTCGTCAGCGTCATGCTCCCCCCCATGGCGATATTCTTCCCCCTGTTTACTTTATTGGAGGATTTCGGCTACTTGCCCAGGGTATCCTTCAATATGGACAATGTCTTTAGAAAAGTGGGTGCACACGGAAAGCAGGCCTTGACGATGGCGATGGGCTTCGGATGCAATGCCGCCGGAGTCGTGGCCACTCGTATCATTGACAGCCCCAGGGAGCGATTGATTGCCATCATCACCAACAATTTCTCCTTGTGCAACGGTCGTTGGCCGACCCAAATCTTAATCGCCTCCATCTTCATCGGCGCCTTAGTCCCCAAAGAATGGTCCGGTGTAGCCACCGCCCTTGCTGTGGTGTCAGTGGCTGTACTCGGTATATTTTTCAGTTTGGCGATTTCATGGGTTTTGAGCAAGACCGTACTCAAAGGGGAGGTCTCTACTTATGCACTCGAACTCCCCCCGTATCGCCCTCCTAAGATACTGCAGACCCTGTACACCTCCCTGATAGACCGGACACTCATCGTACTTTGGCGCGCTGTCGTATTTGCCGTGCCGGCGGGACTGGTCATATGGGGAGTGAGCAATATCCAATGGGGAGATGCTCCCTTGGCCACCTCCATCATCCAACACCTCGACCCCTACGCTCTCATTTTCGGACTCAATGGAGTCATTTTTCTCGCCTACATCATCGCGATTCCGGCCAACGAGCTCGTCCTTCCTGTCATCCTTATGCTCACTACGTTGATTACCGGGATACCATCCGGAGGAGAGCGAGGAGTACTATTCGAGCCCGACTCCGCACAACATATCGGCTCCATTCTCGAAGCCGGCGGATGGACCCTGCTCACCGCTATTAATCTAATGCTATTGAGCCTTCTGCACAATCCGTGTTCGACAACGATCTATACGATTTACAAAGAGACCAACAGCTTCAAATGGACCACTATATCGACCTTTCTCCCCATATTACTGGGACTCATCGTCACCTTCCTGGTGACGGTGCTTTGGTATCATTTCATATTATAAAGGCATCCGAAGCGATGCGATCGGCAAAGTGTTTTCCCGCATCGGTCAATCGCCAATGTCCTTCAGATAGTTGTATGAGTGTCGATTCGACATGGGGGGAAATGGCTTCTTCAAATCGATGCAAGTAGCGCTCTCCCATGCCGGACAAATCCATCCGGGACACTCCGGAAGAAAGCCGCAAACGCGTCATCACATACTCATTGTACAGATCATCCGGAGTGAGCATCTCCGAAGTATAGGGCACCTCCCCCCGTGCGATTTTACGCACATAGATCGGATTGTTGCGCACATTCCACCTTCGGATAAAGGCTCCGTCAAAAGAGTGCGCACCGGGACCCAAGCCGAGATAGGCTTGCCCCTCCCAATATGAAGAATTGTGCACCGCACGATGACCGCGAAGCGCATAATTAGAGATTTCGTAATGCTCATACCCTCGCTCCCCGGCCCATCTCATAAGGGCATCAAAGTGCGCAGTGACTTGACCATCATCCGGCAGACGTAGTTGCCTTTTTTGTATGAAATGGTAAAGTGCCGTGCGGGGCTCCACTGTCAGTGCATATGCGCTGATATGCGGGGCATCCACTGCATGGGTCATTTGCAGGTTGGACATCCAACGCTCCATGGTCATCTCCGGCAAGCCATAAATCAGGTCCAAAGTCCAACTTTTCGCATTGGAGTGCCTTATCAATTCTATCGCTTGAAAAACCTGCTTTTTCGTGTGTGTACGGTTGAGTGCCCGAAGGTCGCCGTCATAAAAAGACTGTACTCCCAGGCTATAGCGATTGACCGGTGTTCCCTCCAATCCTCGAATAAAATCAGGGGTTACGTCATCCGGATTGCATTCGACGGTCACCTCTTTGAGGCAATCCAATGAATAGTGCGCCTCGAGCTGATTAAAAATAAGCGCAAAATCTTCTGAGGACAAAATGGAAGGCGTACCTCCTCCAAAATAGATGGTGGATAACTGCTTTCCCTTCAAAAAATCCGGGGTCAGGGAGATCTCTTTTAGGATAGCGGCCACGACATCGTCCTTATACTTCATCGAGGCGGAAAGATGAAAGTTGCAGTAGTGACACTTTCTCTTGCAAAATGGAATATGAATATAAATGCCCGACATGAATGATAATATGATATTTGATTTCTCCCGGCATTATGCTTCTGGCACCTCAAGCCCGAAAACATGCGACAGAGGAGCAAAGGTAGGTAAATAAAAGTGCAGTATAGTACACACACTTATCCTTAGTAAGCAGCCTCCGATAATTGAAAACGAATTACCTTTGTGACTCGTCAAGTGATGGGCCGGCAAGAGCCGGCACCCGGCAGATATGACAATCATAACGCTAGAGCGTTTAACCAAAGGATTAATTTATGACATTTGACAGCAATAGCATAGAAAAGAAATGGCGTAAGTGCTGGAAGGAAGAAGGTATTTATCAGGTCTCCAATGATTCGGATAAACCGAAGTATTATGTCCTGGACATGTTCCCCTACCCTTCAGGCTCCGGCCTGCACGTCGGGCACCCTTTAGGATACATCGCATCGGATATCTTTTCGCGATACAAGCGCATGAAGGGCTTCAACGTCCTGCATCCGATGGGTTTTGATGCATTCGGTTTGCCTGCGGAGCAATATGCCATCGAGACCGGCATCCATCCGGCGGACTCTACAGACACCAACATCCGGCGGTACAAAGAGCAATTGGACAATATCGGGTTTTCCTTTGATTGGAGACGGGAATTCAGGACTTCCGACCCGGAATACTACAAATGGACACAGTGGATATTTACACAGCTGTTTGAGAATTACTACGATTTGGATAAGGACCAAGCGCGCCCCATATCTGAACTCATTGCTACATTCGAAAGAGGAGGAAGCGCAGCAGCCCATGCTTTCCACACCGACAAGATTGCTTTTACAAAAGAAGAATGGGCACAGTTCTCAAAGCGGGAAAAAAGCGAGATACTCATGTCTTTCAGACTGGCATACCGGAGGAAGAGTTACGTAAACTGGTGTGAAGCAATGGGCACAGTACTCGCCAATGATGAGATCAAGGATGGGCTCTCCGAAAGAGGCGGACATCCGGTCGTCAAGAAGGAAATGACCCAATGGTTCTTACGCATCACGGCCTATGCCGAAAGGCTCTTGCAAGGCTTGAATGAAGTGGATTGGAGCGACAGTTTGAAAACCATACAGCGCAACTGGATTGGGCGCTCCGAAGGAGCTGAGATTCACTTCAAAATCGAGAATCGGCCCGAGCACATAGAGGTTTTTACGACCCGTCCGGATACCATTTACGGCGCTACTTTTTTGGTACTCGCACCGGAACACGAGTTGATTCCCGGGCTCATAACACCCCAACAAAAAGAAGCGGTGGAGGCTTATTTGCAATACGTACAATCCCGTTCGGAGCGGGAGAGAAGTGCAGACACCAAGCGGGTCACCGGTGTTTTTACCGGCTCTTACGCCCTGCATCCTTTTAGCGGTGAGCGCATACCGATTTGGACTGCAGAGTACGTGCTAAAGGACTATGGTACGGGGGCGATAATGGCCGTCCCCAGCAGGGATGACCGGGATTTTGCTTTCGCAAGCAAATTTGACATCCCCATCATCGAGGTAATTGACCAATCCGAATACCCCAACGCCCAGCGAGAGGACAAAGTCGGCAAGATGATTCATTCCGGTATTATCGAGGGCATGGAAGTCAAAGATGCGATCGAGTTTATCATCCGGGACCTGGAGAAACGAGGCATCGGCAAGCGCAAAGTGAGCTACAAACTCCGGGATGCCAATTTTAGTCGCCAAAGATATTGGGGAGAACCCTTCCCTATCGTCTATGACAAAGAGGATATACCGGAGGCTTTAAGCTTGGATGAATTGCCATTAGAGCTCCCCCCACTCAACGATTTCAAGCCGACAAAAGATGGCCGTGCGCCATTGGCACGACTGAACGAATGGGTAAACTTGCCGGATGGAAGGCGTAGAGAGACCGATACGATGCCCGGATTTGCGGGTTCTTCGTGGTACTTCTTGCGATACATGGACCCCAGGAATGAAGCAGCCCCCTTTTCGGAAGAGGCGGTCAATTATTGGCGTGAGGTGGATCTGTATGTCGGGGGAACCGAACATGCCGTGGGGCATCTCATGTATTCGCGATTTTGGCATAAGTTCCTCTACGACCTGGGAAAGGTCCCGACAAGAGAGCCATTCAAAAAGTTGATTAACCAGGGCATGATTCAAGGAGTCATCGAACACATATTACTCAAAAAGGAACTCAAAGACGGCAAACGTCATTTTATATGCGCCCAACTGGCCCAAATGCAAGGACTTACGGAGGAAGACGTAGCAAAAATGACGGTCGATATCAGCATCGTGCGGGAGTATGGCACCAAGGACTCCTACCTCGATTTGCAGAGCATCAAACAATTCCTGGACTGGAGGCCGGAGTATAAAGACGCTTATTTCGAGTGTGCTAATGGTATTTTCCATAACGGCATATTCACTCCGAAGGGAGAGGCCGAAGATGCGCATCTTTTCACTTATTCCGAAGTGGGGAAGATGTCCAAGTCCAAACATAACGTCATCAATCCCGACCATGTGGTAGAGGAGTATGGGGCGGATTGTTTTCGCATGTATGAAATGTTTTTGGGACCGGTAGAACAATCGAAGCCATGGGACATGAACGGTATAGACGGGGTCTATAAATTCCTCAAGCGGTATTGGGGTCTTTTTGTCAACCGGGATGGAGAGTGGTTGGTTACAGAGGATACGCCTTCGATAGAAGCACTGAAGGTCCTGCATCGTACGATTCAGAAAGTCACTTCGGATATCGAACGCTTTTCCTTTAATACGGCCGTCAGTGCATTTATGATGGCAGTGGGAGAATTGCGCAAATTGCATGCCAACCAAAGAGCCATCCTGGAGCCTTTAAACCGGCTTATGGCACCCTTTGCCCCTTTCATCGCGGATGAATTGAACGAAAAACTCAATGGAGACGGCAGTGTCCATTTGGCATCTTTTCCTGAGTTTGACCCGTCTGCCATTGTGGAAAGCACGGTCGAATACCCGATTTGCATCAATGGGAAGAAGCGTGGGGTGGCCGAATTTCCGGTCGATGCAGACAAAGACACCCTTGCAGAGCTGGCCAAGGAGCTTGAAATCGTAAAGACCTGGACAGAAGGCAAACAAGTGTTAAAAACCATTGTAGTCCCAAAGCGAATGATTAATTTTGTGGTAAAATAACCGGCATGCCTCTCAAAATAAATCGGGCCGGGCTCTTTTTCTCTTAACGACATAAACGTTACTATGCTATACATCAAGATTAAAGCGTCAACCCGTTTTTATGGGATACTCACCGTGGTACTCTTCCTGCTCAACGGGCAATTGGCAGGACAAAAATCCCTACCCCGTTTAGACAAATGGGATGCCATCCACTACGATTACCGCATCGAATTGACCGATGCATCCAACGTCATCAAGGGAGAAGCCCGGCTGCTTTTCAAACTAAAACAACCCGCCAAAACCCTAACTCTGGATTTGCAATCGCCGCTCAAAAACGGTAAAGGCATGAAAGTAGATCGGGTAACTTTGAGTAAGGGGGCAACCGAATTGGATTTTCGTCAGGAAGGTCAAAAGTTGGTTATTGAGTTGCCCGAGGGGCTCAAGCGTGCCGTAGGGGTTACGATTTCATACCAAGGCATACCACAAGACGGCTTAATCATCGGTAAAAACAAATACGGAGAACGAACCATTTTTGCCGACAATTGGCCGGACAGGGCGCGTCACTGGATACCCTGTATCGATCACCCGTCAGATAAGGCAAGTGTCCGGTTTACTGTGATTGCGCCCAATCATTATCAAGTCATCAGCAACGGGCTGTTAGAGGAGATGACAAGGCTGCCCGGCAATAGGACTAATACGGTTTGGGAAGAAAAAATGCCCATCCCGACCAAGGTGATGGTCATCGGACTGGCAGATTTTGCCGTGTCACACAAGGGGCAGGTAGGATGCATTGACGTGAGTTACTGGGTCTACGCCAAGGATCGAGACAAGGGATTTGAAGACTATGCTTACGCTCCGAGAATATTAGCCTTTTACCAGCAAAAATTAGGGGACTACCCCTATCGAAAACTCGCCAATGTCCAATCCAAAACGCGGTACGGAGGGATGGAAAATGCCAGCTGCATTTTCTATTCGGAGTCTAGCGTCAACGGCAAAAAAAATCAAGAGCCCTTAATCGCCCATGAAATAGCACATCAATGGTTTGGCAATACCGTGACGGAAGCCAACTGGTACGACATATGGCTCAGCGAAGGGTTTGCCACCTATTTGACTGACTTGTATTTGGAACACAGATATGGGAGGGAGAAATTAAAAGAACGCCTACGCACACAACGCAAAAAAGTGCTTCGCTACCAGGAGCACACCACAAAACCTATTCTCGACAGCACAGTGACCAACTATAACCAGCTCCTCACCCCCAACGCCTACGAACGAGGAGCGTGGGTACTGCACATGCTCAGAAGTATGATCGGAAAGGATAAGTTTTGGGAAGTCCTGGAGCGATATTATCACGATTATAAATACGGCAATGCCCATAGTACGGATTTTCAAGCCGTTGCAGAAAACGTTACAAATTTAAAATTGGACTGGTTCTTTAACCAGTGGCTCCACTACTCTGCTCTCCCAGATGTCACATGGGATTGGAGTCAGAAGGACGGTAAAGTCCATTTGACCATTCGTCAAAATCAACCAAATTTTTTATACATTTTGCCTATCGAGGTAGTTTTCAAAGATAAGAAGGGTCTTCCGGCTAAACATATTACCATCAACCTGACGCAGCGAAGTAAGGATTTTGATTTTGAAGTAGATACACCTGTTTCAGAGGTCGTACTGGATCCAAACGTACAGCTCTTAATGAGAAGTAAGAGGCGTATGCATTGAGTAACTTCCGGGAAACGCCCTATTCACTAATATGGTATTCGAAATAACCGGTCTTTCTATTCTTTTTGACCTCGTTCCATTTGTATGCTCTTCCATTCATGGCGACGTAAACACCCGGAGGCAATGCCTGAACATAGGCTAGGGCATTGCCAAGATTAAAGAATCCATCACTCGAATTGCCAAACGCATATGGGACCAATGCTCCGGTTAGTACGATGGTCTTATCCTTGATATTGGCATCAGCGAGGCATTTGGCAGTTTGTACCATGGTATCCGTGCCGTGCGTCACTAGTATTTTATCACTCTTGGCCCTCCGACAATTATGAATGATAATCTCGCGATCGGCATCTGTCATATCCAGACTATCTATCATCATCAATGTCCGGATATCCACCGGAAGACTACAGCGCCCCCTTTCCAACATGGAAGGCAAATGGGTATCTTTGAAATACAAATTGCCTGTCACATAGTTATACTCCTTATCAAAAGTACCTCCTGTGATTAAGATCTGGATATAATCTCTATCGTTCATAATTTCAAATTGGGAATGGGAATAACAAAACTCCGGCAGAGCCGGGCACAAATATAGGTATTATGCCGGACATCTCTGCAGAAAGATGATGTCACACAATAAATAAATGAGCAGGGGGGATACGGTTAAAAACGACACTTAACTGCACACAACTTATTGTGAAGCTGCATAAGAGGCATCTGAATAATGCCTGCCAAGAGCTTAAATCATCCAAGTATTAGCTTTTTATCCCTTCTTTCGGAATAAATGAATGCCCGTCCGGATCAAACACTTTCATATTCGTATGAAACCGTATATGTACACCCAAAGATAGTGAACATCAAACATATCATAATAATATTTAATATATTGGCATAGTTTTTGCAGTTTCTTAGGTGCATTTAAATTTATTATCATATCAAAAGTTACCATCATGAAAAAAATACTCAATTTCCTCACATTGGCCTGCTTTATATCAGCCAGCACCTTTTCTCTACAAGCGCAAATGGCATACATGCCCGCTCCGGTAGATAATGAATTGGATTATGTAGACCTCACAGCAGATGAAGAAGTCTCCTACAATACAGAAGAAGTAAAGGATTATTTACCTATTGAATCGACAACATTATTCGGCGGAATCGAGGAGGATGAAGACATTTCAAACTATCTCCCTTTGGCCTCCCCTCTTTTCGGACAAGAAGAGAGCGAAGAATATCTACCCTTGGAAAGCGACAATGGATATTTCCTCGAGACAAATGACACATACACGGAGTCCAGCTATGCCGTTTATGCTGACAATAAATTTGAAGAAATTATCGTATCCTTTGATGCCGCAAAAGAAGAAAACATCCAAGTCAACTTATTCAATTCCGTAGGGGTTAAGATAAGACAGGAGACCTACAATACCGATTCCGGATTCAATAATTTCAGCTTAGATATAGAGAATTTGCCGAGAGGTTTGTACACTCTTAAACTAACCGGAAACACACAAAATATAATCAAAAAATTTGTTATTAAATAGTGTAAAAATACCAATACAAAAGGGTGTATGACAGCATGCACCCTTTTTTTTTGTTTACTATTCAAAGGAAAATCCGGCAACAATCCTTTGATGCTATCGTTAGAGCCATAAATCCGTAGTGCTTTGATCTCCGTAATCGTTCCCGAAGTCACCCCTAGAATTGAATATACGTTAGAGTTTATTTCGACGTATACAGGAATACGGTTTAAAGCAAGCACCTTCCCCTTACCCGGCAACCACTATACCATTTGCTACGATGGTCAACCGTATGGCATTGCATTTCATATGTATCCGGACGGATTGCTATCCAAGACCGGCATCGAGCTTATTTGCCCGGAGGTCAAAACGGATGAGCAGAGCGGTTTACCCTATTTTTTTGCTTCAAATCACGGGGATTTTCAGTTTGACATATTCGCTTTTACATTTTACCTCCTGTCCCGATATGAAGAGTACTCTTCAGAAGCACCACGGGACAAACACAATCGCTTTCCGGCCAAGGCCTCTTTGGCATTCAGGCACTCGTTTCTCGATATCCCGCTAATTGACCAATGGCTTGACCTGTTTATGCAGCGGTTATCTACCTACTTTGGTCATGACTTTCTCAATGAAAGAGCCCGTATCCCATCTCCGGAAATCGTCCTCACCTATGATATTGATTTCCCCTGGGCTTTCAAGCATCGGTCTTTGGCGAGCAATCTAGCCGGAATAGTCAAAGACCTATTCCATGGAGAATGGATACACCTACGTCAAAGGTTTGGATATCTTTTTGGGATTTATCCAGACCCTTATGACAACTACGGGCAGATGTTAAACACACAATATGAGCACCTACAGCAAATAGTATTTTTCTTGATGCGCGGAGGTGGTGATTTTGACCGCAATCATCATGTCAATCACCCTGCATTCAAAGCATTGGTCCGGCGCCTACAATCAAGTTTTAAGGCCGGAATTCACATTTCATACAAAGCAACAGAAAAAGGTTACCCACAAATATTGAAAGAGAAAATGGCGCTGGAAGAGCTTCTTAAAAAAGCAGTACATAAAAATAGAGCACACTTCTTGCGAATCAAATTAACGGAGACTTATCAATCCCTTTTGGAAGCCGGCATTACGGAGGATTACACGATGGGGTATTCGCATCTTAGTGGATTTAGGTCAGGCACAGCACAAACACATTATTGGTTTGATTTGTCTAAGAATAAATCCACAAAGCTTAGCATTACTCCATTAATTTTCATGGATACCACCTATATTCATCATTATGATAATGTACCTACAAATAAAACTCAAGAAATACTGGAAGGATTGATCAAACAGGTAGAACTGCATCATGGGCGGTGTTGTATTTTATGGCACAACAATCACCTTTCCGGACAAGACCCAAGATACAAGGAGTGGTTTAATTTGTATAAATGGAGTGCAACGCGAATCTCCACACTTTCAAGAAGCACATAAAAGCACTGATTTTCAGTTTTGCTTTCATATTAGGGACAATACTGCCAAAACTTCCGATAATGCTCCTTTGAGGGGCAATAAAAATTTTCGCATAGGCCAGCATTGTACTGACTCCCCCAATTTCCAATAGATTTTAACGCATTAATACAATTGTTGGCTTATCTTTGCCATTAATGTGGACGGATTCCTTTTGAACATTGTTAATAAGATAATCATAGAGGACTGTGCAATCACGCTGACAAATCACATTTCCAATTCTATTGTTATGTGTTAATAAATTTCACTTTATGCCATTTTCAATTATCAACTTCTCTGATTTTCCATCCATAATAAGCGTATACTTAAAGGAATTACGGGATGTTGAGATTCAAAAAGACCCCATGCGCTTTAGATACAACCTTGAGCGCATAGGTGAAATCGTAGGCTATGAGATCAGTAAAGAACTCACCTATTACGAAGAGGAGACAAGAACTCCTTTAGGTATTGCCCGCACCTTGGAGCTCGATGATAAAGTTGTGCTCTGTGCCGTCATGCGAGCAGGATTACCTCTACACGAGGGTTTACTTCGCACCTTTGACCGGGCGGAAAACAGCTTTGTCGCCATATATCGAAAGGACAATGCCACGGGGGGATTCGACATAAATATGGAGTACCACACCTCTCCAAACATCGATGGGAAAATTCTCATCATTGCCGACCCTATGATTGCCACTGGATTGACAATGGAAAAAGTCATAAAGTCTTCATTAGAGTTTGGCCGCCCCAAGGCCATTCACATTGTTTCTATTATAGGCAGCAAGGTGGGCATCAAATACATCAAACGGCTCTTTAAAGGCGTCAAGATATGGATTGGGGCAATTGATGAAGAGCTAACAGCTAAGGCATATATCGTACCCGGTTTGGGTGATGCCGGCGACTTATGCTACGGAGAAAAAACTTAACAGAGCATGGCAAGCACACCGGGCAAGAAAAACGGCACCTACACATACGATACGTTGCTCAAAGAAATCAAACAGGGCATTTTTCATCCTGTATACTTTTTGTACGGCAATGAGGAGTATTTCATAGATCAAATAGAAAAAGCAATTCTCGAACATGCATTAACCGAATCTGAAAAGGCATTCAATCTCAGCATCCTTTATGGCAAAGACAGTCAGGTTGAACATATCCTGGACCATGCCGGCCAGTACCCTATGATGGCTGAAAGACGAGTAGTGATTGTCAGGGAAGCACAAGCACTAAAGGGATTGGATAAGCTACTCCCCTACGTCCAAAATCCTGCAGAGACGACGGTATTGGTCCTTTGCTACAAAAAGGAGAAAGCAGACGGTAGAACTAAATTTGGTAAAACAATCACTAAAGTCGCAGTGACACTTCAGAGTAAGGAGCTAAGAGATTATCAAGTTCCCAAGTGGTTAGGTCAAAAACTCAAAGAGCTCGGATACACCATTTCACCCGAAGCTGCGGTCTTGGTATCGGAACATACGGGAACAAAGATTTCTAACATCATGAATGAATTGGAAAAACTGTTCCTCAACATACCTAAGGGAACCCAAATCACTCCGCAACACATTAAAAAATACATCGGCGTCAGTAGGCAAATTAGTGTTTTTGAGCTCATTAACGCCATAATGAATGCCAATCAATCGCTGGCATTTCGCCTCCTTCTCCAGATGGAAGCACAAAACAGTAAAGGAGTGTTAAACGCTATAACTTCGCTTCTTTACCGTAATTTTTCTCAATTACTAGTCACACACCAATACAGTAACCAAACGGACAGAGTCCTGGCAGGAAAGGTTGGTATAAATCCATTTTTTATAAAGGACTTGAGACGCTCAGCTACCAAATATTCGGCACAAGCCATCAAGCGAATTATCAGCTTGTTGCTCATCTATGATGCAAAGGCCAAAGGCGTCGACACCTGGCACATGCCGGATATAGAGCTAGCAAAGGAACTCACCTTTAAAATACTGCAACTTGCCAAATAAAAGATTTGGCTCCCTTTTACAAGCTCCCAATATAGGCTGCCATTTCTGCTAGTCTAGCTGAATATCCTGCTTCATTATCGTACCAACTAATAATATGGGCAAAATGTCCGTGCATTTTTGCCAAGCTGGAATCAAAAATGGAAGAGTGTGGATTTCCAACAATATCGGATGACACCACAGGGTCTGTGCAGTATTCGACGATGCCCTTCAATGGGCCTTCAGCTGCTTCTTTTATGACCGCTCTGAGTTCCTCAACAGTTGGAGCTTCGTACAAATTACAGTTGAGATCTATTAACGAACCCGTAATGACAGGCACTCGAATAGCCATGGCTTCTATCTTTCCTTTTGCAGCTGGATAAACCAAGCTGGTTGCTTGAGCCGCACCGGTAGTCGTGGGGACAATATTAACCGCAGCAGCCCGGGCGCGACGTAAATCCCGATGGGGCGCATCTTGCAATCTTTGGTCTGCTGTATAACCATGGACTGTCGTCATATGTCCCTCCAATAACCCAAACGCCTCATCTACCACCTTCACTATAGGGGCCAGACAATTAGTGGTGCAGGAAGCATTGGAAAAAACGACTTCATTTGAGTCAGCTTCAAGGTGATTAACCCCTTTCACCAATGTTGTGACATCAGAAGACTTTGCCGGTGCCGATAGCAATACTCGCTTAGCGCCTGCTTTAACGTGTAATAAGGCCTTTTCTCGTGTTCGAAAAACACCGGTGCATTCCAACACCAAATCAATTTCGTGCTCAGCCCAAGGCAATTTAGCGGGGTCACGCTCCGACAACGCCATGATCCCGACATCACCAATATAGATATTGTTATCGTCCGCACGAACCGATTCGGGATATACCCCTTGAGAAGAGTCATACTTAAACAAATGAGCTAATGTCCTATTGTCCGTCAAATCATTGACAGCCACCACCCTAACGTTAGAATCCAACAGTAGACGCCGTAACGTCAACCTTCCAATCCTTCCAAAACCATTAATCGCTATACGAATCATTTTACTAAATTCTTTATTGTTATGAAATTGTAATCACTGGTCATACATAGACTCAAATAGAAACAGCCAGCAAAGGTAGTTAATATTTTGATCGTATCATTAAAGCATAAGGCATTAAAAGGAAAGTTACCATTAGAAGAATGAAATGTCATCGTATTCCGGATTATCTGAGAAACATCCGTTGGAGGTGCGCGTTATAAATATTGCCCTGCATACACTAACAACTAATTCAAAACAGGTAATCTTTTAACTACTACCCCATGAAGAACTCTTTTATACTTCTTTTATCCCTTCTGACAGGAGTTTTTATCGTCCCATCCTACGGACAACAGCGTTTTACTCCTCTCCAATATCCATGTAACGACCTCGATGGAAATCCACTGGATTTCCCATTTGTGGGCGGTTTGAACAATGCACAATATTCTACCATTGATTATAATAGTGATGGCATTGAAGACTTATTTGTATTTGACCGGGCGGGCAACTCTATTTATTGTTTTGAAAATACAGGCGCTTCCGGGGAGATCTCCTATAAACACTCCCCCGAATATGAAACATGGTTCCCCCCCCTTGCAGACTGGGTACTCCTCCGGGACTTTGATGGAGACGGACTAACCGACATATGGGCCTCTTCGAGCAACACCCAGGGCCCGGCCGGTGTAGAGGTCTATCACGCATCACGTAACGGGAACAAAATCACTTTCGAACGAATCAAACATCCTTCGGAAGACTACGACATCCTCTACTATGAATACACGCCAGGTAAATTTAGCAATATCCAGATAGATGCCCCGGACTACCCTTCAATAGACGATATCGACGGGGATGGCGACCTGGACATTATCACTTTCGAGCCTTTGGGAGGATATGTCTATTATTTTAAAAATCTGGACAAAGAGGAGGGAAATCCTCCTGGGACCTTTCACTTCGTATTAGAAGATGAGTGCTGGGGAAAATTTTGGGAGAGCGGACTATCCGAAGACATCTCGCTTTCCCCGGATTCTACCAAATGTTTTGAAGAGCTAAGGAAAGGAAAGGTGGAAACAAGGCATTCCGGCTCTACCCTACTCACCTTTGATGCAGACAACGATGGTGACAAGGATATACTTATAGGCGATCTCTCTTCTAATCATATCAATTTCCTTACGAATGGCGGAAGCATAAAGAATGCATGGATGAACAAGCAAGATGTCCGGTTTCCCTCTTACGATAAGCCGGTCAAACTCGATCTGTTTCTCACCCCGTTTCTCCTTGACGTCAATAATGATGGATGGAAAGATTTGCTCGTAGGAGTCAACATACCACGCGGCGTCGAGAATAAAACCGCCTCTTGGCTATACGTTAACAAAGGGAACTCCAGCAAAATGCAGTTTTCATTTTCGCAGGAAGATTTTCTGGTAGGACAGATGATTGATCTCGGTGCAGGAGCGCGCCCATTCTTTGTCGATTATAATGCCGATGGTCTTTTGGACATCGTCGTCGGCAATGACCATTACTATCAACCCGGTGGAATCCGGAGGGCGACCCTCACATTAATAGAAAACATAGGAACAGAGAATAATCCAGCATTTAAAATAGTGGATAAAAATTGGCTCAACTTTTCCAAGTTTTCCGAAGGCAACATTGGCAAGTGGAATTATGCCCCTGCATTTGGGGATTTGGATGGCGATGGCGATATGGATTTGCTTGTGGGTGAAATTGATGGCTACCTGTTCTTTGGCGAAAACACAGCGGGCCAGGGGCAACCCATGCAATTTGGCACCATTTCATACAAATTTATGGGGTTGAGTGCAAGGCGCTCCAGTGTACCTTTTATAATTGATGTAGACAGAGATGGCCTTAATGATATCGTTTTGGGAACTCGACAAGCGACCAATGATCAAGATGGCAATGCTTGCGGCAATTTTTATTTTTTCCACAATACCGGCACTAAAGAAAGCCCCATGTTTGATGCGGACCCCAACGCAGGCTTGAATACCTCCTGCTTCGGGCATGTCATTTTACAAGATCGCAGATATGGGGGGCGCGTCTACAGTGCGCCTTATCTTTACGACCACCAAGGGACGTTACGGATGTATGCCGGCACCAATAGCGGAATAAAGGTGTTGGGAGACATTTCCGCCACCAAAGGCAAAACCTTTTCCATTCTCGATGATAATTTCGGCCACTTAAAAGAAGGGGACCGGTTAATGCCTGCCCTGGCCGACATAGACAACGACGGAGTGCTCGAAATCTTGGTAGGCAATATAAGAGGCGGGCTTCGCTTCTACAAGACCAACACCAAGACGGATGGTTCCATGGTTGCTGTCAGAACTCCGGCGCCCCGGGCATCACTCTCCATCTCCCCCAACCCGTCTTCAGATGTCATTCACCTGCATGTATCTAAAAAAGGAGTAATCACCCTTTTTGACATGCAAGGAAGAATCTGCAAGCATCAGGTAATCGGCTCCGGGTATTCTTCGATGGATATATCCATGCTATCCAAAGGAATATATTTATACAAGTTTACAAGTGCAACGGGTTTTTCATCCGGAAAAATAG
Organism: Saprospiraceae bacterium; assembly: GCA_027080725.1. Taxonomy (GTDB): domain Bacteria; phylum Bacteroidota; class Bacteroidia; order Chitinophagales; family Saprospiraceae; genus JALSTN01. The sequence goes on along the minus strand of JALWRC010000095.1, from coordinate 81,374 downwards.
CCGTGGCTCGCAGATAATTCAGTCGATATCGTCAAATTGTAGCACTTCATCGAATTTATCGGGGAGTAACGGATTGCAGATTGTACATTTGCATTATGTCAAAAATGCTAAAACATATAAGCCAAACCTTTACCTCGATACATCTGAGGCAATTGGCTTTCTGGATGGTAGTTTGGGGGCTATTTGTGTATTTTGACAACAACACTTACCCCACTATTTTGACACTCCTCTTAGAGTTGAGCAACACGGCATTATTGGCACTCGTCATCAATTTCAACATTCAGGTGCTCATTCCAAGATTCTTAAATGAGCGGCAATATTTTAAATATTTTATGTCAGTAATGGGAACTGCCATGGTCATTACCCCTATCAAGTTGACCATTTCTTACTTGTTAAAAACAAACTACGGCATCCCCACGACCGGACTTATTCAATCCGCCCCCATCCATACCATTTCATACATCATCATTACCATAGGTGCCACTTTTTTTCAAATAATTACTGATTGGGCACTCTTATTACAGGAACGAAAAGCGCTGAGCAGAAAGACGACTCAAGCGGAGCTACAAGCTTTAAAAAACCAGTTGAATCCACATTTTTTATTCAACACGCTCAACAACTTATATGCCCTTACTCTCAAAAAATCTGATCATGCACCTGAGGTCGTACTGAAGCTCTCAGAAATGATGCGCTATATGTTGTATGAAGGCAATAAGGGTGTCGTCCCTCTTGAAAAGGAGGTCCAGTATATCAGAAACTACCTGGACCTTGAGCGCATCAAACAGACAGAGCATTTCAAAATCAATATGCAGGTTACAGGAGATCCATCGGGCCATTTGATTCCCCCGATGCTCTTCCTCCCCTTTATAGAAAATAGCATCAAACACGGACTCAATCGAACCATCGACAGGGGATTTATAGATATTCTTCTCTCCATAGAATCCACTTCTATTTTTTTTCGAATAAGTAATAGCACCGCTCCCATTACAGAGCCTGATAAAGATGGGGGTATAGGTATTGCTAACATTAAAAATCGATTGGCGTTATTGTATCCGGATGCGCATCAATTGTCCATGAAACACAACGAAGATACTTATGAAGTAGAGCTCTCCATAGACTTAACCCAACAAACAAAAGCTATCGAAATATGATTTACTGTATTATTGTTGATGACGAGCCCCTTGCCTTGGATGTATTGGAGACGCACTTAAGTCAATTTGACGATGTAGTCGTACGCGCAAAATGCCGGAATGCAATCGAGGCCAACTCCATTTTGGAAAAAGAGCGCATAGACCTCATGTTTCTCGACATTCAAATGCCTCAAATTACCGGAATAGAATTCCTGCAAAGTCTCCATAACCCACCACTAACGGTATTTACCACGGCACACCAAGAGTTTGCATTAGATGGGTTTAAACTCGACGTAGTAGATTACCTGATGAAACCTATTTCGCTGACCTCTTTGATGAAAACGATTCATAAGGTGAAGGCCCGGCTTGAAATCGTAGGCTCAGCTGACAAGTTAGATCATTTTTTTGTCAAGGCAGACAAAAAATTGGTTAAAATAAAATATGATGACATCATCTATATCGAAGGCCTGAAGGATTATGTTATTATCAACCTTAAGGATAAAAGGGTGGTCACTTTACAAACCATGAAACATTTGGAGGAGCACCTTAGAGGTAACCGCTTCATTCGAATTCATCGTTCGTATATCGTTAGTATCGATAAAATTCAAGCCCTTTCCGGGCAAATGGTAGAGGTCCGAATGAACAATGCTACAAAACTATTGCCGATAGGAAAAAACTATAAGGAGGACCTTATTTCCAGCATAAACAGCAAAAGACTTTGACCCCAAATCATTATCGTGGAAAATGAGAGAGCGTCTAACCATTGCACTACAACAATTGCCGAACATAGGTGAGGTCACATCTATTTCAGCCCAAGGAGCAAGCCAATGGGCCACATTTTATCAGGTGTCAACCAACGATAACACTTTCTTCTTAAAGTGCACTACAGGCACCAACCACATGGATTTATCCCTCGCCGAAGTCAAGAACTTGCAACTGCTAAGCCGGAGTCAAACAATTCAAATCCCAAAGGTATATGCTCATATCCGTGAGGAGGGCTTTTCAGCAATCCTTATGGAATATATTGAGTCCCTTTCGAATCCTACTACAGCTGATTTTCGAACGGCAGGTAGGCAACTGGCTAAACTACACCGTTGCACTGCTCCATCATTTGGACTGGCCTACAACAATTACATAGGTAGTATCCCCCAAGTAAATAATAATGGGTCAAAAGTAGCAGCATCACATTACATGGATGATCGCCTGACTCCGCTCCTACACAGGGCACTTTCAGAAGGATTATTGTCATCGAATGAGGTATGTAAAATTGAAGGAATATACCATCGGATAGACGCTATTATCCCTAAAGAGCCCCCGGCACTCGTCCATGGAGATTTATGGAGTGGTAACATATTGGCCGGTGCCGCAAACAAAGGCATTTATTATATAGATCCAGCATGTGCCTATAGCATAAGGGAGATGGACATTGCGATGAGCTTATTATTTGGTGGTTTTAATCAAGCATTTTACGAAGGTTATAACGAGATATATCCCCTAATTAAAGGATGGCGGACGCGCGTTCCACTATTTCAATTGTATTATTTATTGGTCCATTTGCTCTTGTTTGGCACTTCTTACAAAAGCGCGGTATTGCGGTGCATAAAGCCCTACCAATAAATCCATTCAACGCAGCGGAGCATATATAATGCCCTTAGCGCACTTGCTATCTCTTAAAATATTATATAAAGCAACTCATCCGGAAACAAAAAAGCAATCTAACCGTATTAGATTGCTTTTTACTCAACAATGAATTTGAATCAAATAGCTTCAAATAATTCTTTAAACTAATATTTCTCAATTTTCTTAACTATTGGGCCCAAAGGAGTTTCTACCTTAAAGACATAAATTCCGGAAGGCAAATCGGTCAAATCCATGGACCAGTGCACCGGGTCTATGTCCGTCCAGGACCGCACAACGCTCCCTCGCAAGTCGGTCAATTGCGCCCTTGTCATTATGTTGCCCCCATTGAGATGGACCTTGACCGGGCCTGTTGTTGGGTTGGGATAGACAAGTAAATCTTTGGGGTTATAACGCAACTTCCTGGGGGACTTCGCCAATGGCAAATACGTCGTCACTCCCGGAAGGCGATACAATCTTCCGGATGCTCCTGTTCCCTGGCCATTGAGTGTTATTTTAAGATAGTCCTTATCGTACTTAAACCCATCAACATCTTCCTCAATTATAATTTCTATATGCTGTACTCCACCATGGCCGGAAACCGGTTTATTATTGGTTCGCGTCATCCCGACATCTACATGCTGGTACTGCGGCTGAGCATAAAGATCGAGGAAGCCCGTATTGGCCACAAACCATGTATTGGGCAGGCTGGTCACCTTAAGGCTCGAAGAGTCGTAGTCAAAGGAAAAGTTGACGGTATAACTAAACCCATAGAGGTCATATGCGGGATCTTGCTCATCCCCCAATGCCACTTCATAAACCGCCAAATCTCCTGCATGCAAGGAGTCAAAAAGTGGATTGAGATAGAATGGGAATTCCCGTTCAGGTCCAACCAGTTCCGGCTCCATACTGTGCTCCTTATAGTAAAAATCACTGATGGCCACCGTATCTGAGGAGGTAATTACACCATCTCCATCCGTATCACAATGCTTCAAATCCGTACAAAGTCCACGAACCGGTTGTCCCCATGCTGAAGCTCTTTGTGCCTTCCACGCATGAGCGGCATTATCGCGGGCAGTACCGGTCGCACCGATATGGTATCCCAATGATAACAGATCTTTCATATTAACCTTTCCGTCATAATTGATATCGCCTTCCCAAACACAATCGCCAACGCAAGCACAATTTCCTTCGGTATTCATTCCGATGGAAACGTTAATATCAACTGTCTCACAATGGTTGGTATCCGTAACACAATGTTTGAGGGTAAAGCCACAGTCCCCTACGTAGTTATTCGGCGGAGTGAAGACGATCAGGTCTTCGCCAATGACCGTGTCGCAGTTGATATACAAGGTATCGATTCCCTCATGAACCTCCACACTTGACCCGCCACAAGTACTCACGACTTCCCAAGTATCAAACGGCTTAATTGGGATATCGTAATTGAGTACCAAGGGGATATTCATTTGCGTTTTCATCTCATAGGTTCTCGTATTGACCGGATGCCCGTCATTTACGAATATCGTTACCCTGGCAATTTCATTGGTCTTTGAGTTGTGCAATTTATAAGTAAAGGATTGGATACCCTGATAATCGACAGGCGGCGTGTAGGTAAAGACACCTAAGGAGTCATGCACCAACGTACCTTGTGTGACAGAGTCCACCACCTCCGGAAGATAATTGTTTGTAATGTCATTGATAGATACATCAAACTGTTTCGGGCTATTCATTGCGCATTCCACCCTGTCATCCACCAACACTTTGTTTGCCGGGGGAATAGCGAGGACTTCCAAGAGAAACAGTTGAAAATCACCATTGTCATTTTCCCATTGGACGGTATCTTTTCCGACAAAATCAATATCCGGTTTATACTCGTAAATGGCCGGGGACAAAGAGTCCAAAATCCCTGCAGAGGGAGAAGTGGTCACGTAGAAATCATCTTTAGCCAAAAGCAGAGCACGTGTCTCATTTTCGGACAACATCATATACACAGTGTCCTCGACGTTAGCATTATGGTCAATGACCGCGATGGTCACGACTCCGACATCGCAATTATCTAAATCATCACACACTTTGTAGCTCACATAAGCTGTACCTGAAAAACCGGGGTCCGGGGTAAAACTGAGGGTAGAATCGGAAGATAATGAAGCCTCTCCAAAATTGACCAACGGCAAATTGGAGAGGGATATCCCCCCCTGACTTGTTGAGTCATTGACCAAAGGATGAATGAGAACATTCGTATCGCCCTTTGAAATGGTCAAATAATCATCGCGGGCGATGACAACAGATTTTACCACATTAAAAACATGGCTCTCAAAAACATGCGTCCCTTTATATCGCCCTTCCGTCCAGTATTCTACAATCAGCGTATCCAAGCCTACAAAACCACTGTCCGGAGTATAACGATACTTGTAATTCGGTATATACCGCTGGGTAATCTTAAACGTCCCGTGCTTCGGTGCGTGTGTTTTCCTTAACGTGTATCCATAGACTGACTTATTAAACACCTGATTTTCAATCAAAGTTACATGAATATACGGATCATCTGACTGTGCATTGCCTTGCGGAATAATCCACAGCAAACCTACCAGAAGGAGGAAGGAGATTCTTAGAGCAAATGATTTCATTGTTGTGCATTTAAAACAAAAATCCAAAAGACTCTTGTATTGATGCCCAAAAGTAAAAAACATTCTTCACATATTGGTAATCTTTATTAATCTTTTTTTAATATATTATAATTTGACTTCATGTGTATTATGAAATTATAATTAATCTCTATATATAAATACTGATTTTAATCAGATTTATACATTATAATAAATAAAGATATATTTCATTTAGCACATCGATGCTCTCAAAGCAACACAACACGGAATAATTTGTATCTTCGCGTATAAAGGATTCAATTGGCAAGTTGATTAGGAATTAATTCTATGAAGAAAACAAAATTATTTCAAATAGTGAATCACTTCAGCATTCACGAACTAAATCGACTGGATAAGTTCGTGCGTTCCCCTTATTTCAATAGAAATCCCATTTGGATCAAGTTTTACCAACGCCTTTTAGAAGCCATCAAGAAGAAAAATGACAAGCTCCTGGACAAGCCCACAATTTGGAAAAATCTTTTTGGAGACGAGCCCTATGAGGACAAAAAATTCAGGAAACTCACGAATGATCTATTACAATTGGTCATGAACTTCATGAGCGTCGAACATCATCAACATGCCCCTTTGGAAAGAGCCAAAGATCTACTAACGCATATAAGAGACAGAGATATCACTCCACTCTACAACAGCAGTATCAAAGTCTCTCAACGGCTGGCAGAACGGCATTACTTCCGCAACGCGGATTTCTTTTACTACCGATTCTACATGGACAAAACCATCTTCGAGATGCGCAACAGTTTGGACAAACGTTTGGTCCAATCCAACTCAGAAGAAACCGGTCTCGGCCAGATTATGGCGCATTTGGACTATTTTTATCTGGCTGAAAAACTCAAATATTACAGCATAATCCTGACCTGGGGTAAGATGTACCGAAGGGAGGAGAACATTCTATTTATGGATGAAATTATCCAGTACGTCCGGGAGAACGATTTCATAACCGTTCCATCCATTGCACTTTACTATTACATTATACTTTTACTCAGGGAACCTGAAAATGAATCCAATTATTTTAAGTACAAGGAATTGCTCTCCAGATATCTCGACCTCTTTCCCGAAGAAGAACAAAAAGAGCTTTATGAGCATCTCATAAATTTTTCCATCAGGAGGCTCAATAGTGGCAGCAAGCCTTTTTTATTTGAAAGCTTTGAGAACTATAAATTGGGATTGGAAAATGAATTCTTATATGTAAAGGGGAAACTATCTCCATTCCTCTTCAAAAATATTGTAACCATAGGACTGAGGCTGAAAGAATTTGATTGGGTGGACTCTTTTATAAAAAACTACGCAGACCGTCTACCCCCTGAGATCCGAAATTCAGCCATTTCATACAATATGGCAAACCTCCACTTCTATAAGACCAATTACGACCAGGTCCTTACCTTACTGCAAGAGGTCGAGATAGAGGACTTGTACTACAATCTCGGAGCGAAGACCTTATTAATGGCGACTTATTACGAAACGGAAGAATGGGATGTCTTGGAGTCTTTCCTACACAGTTTCCGGGTTTATCTCAATCGGCACAAACATTTGCCTACTGACCGTAAAAAAGCGTATTCAAAACTCTTGATATATACCCGCAAACTTGCCAGGATAATAGGACGTGACAAACCTGCCTTAATCGCTTTATACGAAGAGCTTAAAGACGATGGTTTCCCTTCCAAAAACTGGGTTATCAATAAAATAAAGGAACGACTTGGAGTGGATTTTCCCGATTACAACTCCGCAAATGCCACAATGGAGAAAACAACAAAATAGTTCGACACCCACACGGCAATAAAGTTTCTTCAATACATATATATTATAATTATATGACATTGTATTATTGCGCATTTGAAATATTTTCCGATATTGGCAGCTTCTTACAAAGCTAAAATCATTTTGACAAACGATTATCGAGTGATTTATTGCTCAATAGTTATTTTCAAATCTTGAAGACAACCCACTATTTGTGGACCAAACAGGATAAAACTCAAAACATAATATATGAAAAAGACAATCGCTTTACTAACCATGATGTTACTTCCCTACAGCATTTTTGCTGAAACGCTCTCAAACAAAATAGATACTGTATTTAAGTTTTTCACCGGTTGGTTTGTCGACTTGATATTTGCTGAAATTCCATTCTCAGATACGATTCATGTGCCATGGGTACTAATTGTCTTACTCATAGGGGCCATTTATTTCACCATACAATTCCGCTTCCCACAGTTTAGCATGTTCAAACTGGCGATTAAAGTGGTCAGTGGCAAGCTGGACAAGGTGGATCACCACGATGCTTATGATATTGCCGGAGACCCGACCCCTACCGCCGGCAAAAACATCCCTGAGACCATTGCGATAGAAGGGCATACCGGCGAGGTGTCCCACTTCCAAGCGCTCACCGCGGCCCTTTCTGCGACGGTGGGCTTGGGCAATATTGCCGGAGTGGCTGTAGCCATAAGCATTGGTGGTCCGGGAGCCACATTCTGGATGATTATTGCTGGGATGCTGGGTATGGCCTCCAAATTTGCCGAGTGCACCCTTGGTGTGAAATATCGAGATATCGATTCAAATGGAATCGTTTATGGAGGCCCTATGTATTATCTTTCTAAAGGATTAGCCGTCATAAAAATGCCCATCTTCGGGCAAATCCTGTCGGTCCTTTTTGCCGTGATGGTCATAGGTGGATCTTTTGGTGGGGGCAATATGTTTCAAGCCAATCAAGCCTCCAAACAATTCATCAAGTTATTTGGCATTGCAGACCCCAATGCAGGTATTTATTTCGGCATACTTATGTCTATTCTTGTCGCTATAGTCATCATTGGTGGCATCAAGCGAATCGCTCAAGTTACCGAAAAGCTGGTCCCCTTTATGGCTGTCATTTACGTAGCCGCCGCTTTAATCATTTTAGCACTTAACATTCCGCTCATCCCTAAAGCATTTGTTGAGATTTTTAATGGCGCTTTCACCGGAGCAGGAATTGCCGGAGGAGCGATAGGCGTATTAATTCAAGGTTTTAGAAGGGGGACGTTTTCCAACGAGGCCGGGGTGGGCTCCGCGGCTATCGCCCACTCCGCTGTTAAGACCAAGTATCCTGCAAGTGAAGGAATTGTCGCTTTGCTCGAACCATTTATCGATACAGTGGTCATCTGCACCATGACGGCTCTTGTACTCGTGATTACCAATTTGAAATCCGGGTTATTCGAGTACGGATCTGAGATTAGCCAAGGGGTCGAATTGACTGCCAATGCCTTCGATAGTGTTATTCCTCATTTCTCCATCATTTTGACCATAGCGGTAATTCTCTTTGCCTTTTCCACCATGATTTCCTGGTCTTATTACGGGATGCAAGGTTGGATGTACCTTTTTGGTCGCAACAAAACAATTGACTTGATTTATAAAGTGCTATTCCTCTTTTTCGTCATCGTAGGTGCCTCCATCAAATTGGGCTCTGTATTGGCATTCTCTGATGCCATGATTTTTGCCATGGTTGTCCCCAACATGATTGGGGTGGTTCTCCTTACACCCAAGATTAAAGAAGAAGTGGCGCGTTATCTGAAAGCTGTGCGGGAAGTAAAGTAATGTGATTGTTGAGATTGAACAACATCTGATTTCTTTCGAACTGTTTTCATTGTATCATTCTTTTTCGCTTTTTATTAGGCGTCAAAGGGGCAATGAAGTAATATCTTTGGGTTAAATTTGGGAAAACAAGTTCCCTATGCCAAAGAATAATACAAAGAACAAGGTTGTAAACGCGAGTTGCTTCAGATAGGGATCGATACTCCTGAGATTATCCCCGGGTAGTCGGATAACCGCTTTGGCGTTGAGGTATATCAATGGAAGCAACAGTAAAAACACAAATTGAAAGGGACTTTTATAATTGAGCACAACGTAAAGAATGGATGAAGATACGCTTCCAAAGAGCAAAAACAGATGGTATTTCTTAGCAGCTGCAAGTCCTATTCTCACGGGAATCGTCTTTTTGCCTGCTGAAATATCGGATTTGATATCCCGTATATTATTGAGATTGAGCACCCCGGTTGCCAAGAGACCCACGCTAATCGCCGGCAGAAGAATGGTGGGTACCATTTCATAACATAAAACCAAATAAGACCCCACAACACCGACCATGCCAAAAAAGACAAATACAAACACATCCCCCAGGCCGGCATAACCGTAGGGGCGGGTGCCCGCAGTGTAATGGTAGGCCGCCCAAATGGCCGCCAGACCAATGGCAAAGAAGCTAAAGGCCTTGGGAGTTAAGCCGACGACTACATAGAGCAGCGCTCCACCTGACAAAAGGGAAAGAAGGGCGACTACCCGGATGCCCGTCAGCATAGCGGCTGGAGGGATCTCCCCGCTCTGCACCATCCGGTCCGGCCCGACACGGCCAGCATGATCCGCCCCATGGACATAGTCTCCATAATCGTTGGCAAAATTGGACAATATCTGGAGCAAGACAGTAGTGATGACTATCAAAACAGGACCGATGGCAGGAATAGCATCACATGTGGAGTAAGCCAATAATATCCCCATCCCGACGCTCGCCAATGCCAAAGGGAGGGTCCGCAGCCGGGCGGCATTCATCCAGGCTATTATGCTAATATTTCGTTTCGTTTGAGTAAGTATTTAGTATCCAACAAACCTTAATCTACTTATGATTATTTCTTCTTTGAAGCAGTTTTCTTTGCCTTCGTTTTTTTGGCTTTAAAGGCGGACGGAATCTCATTGGTGACCATCTTTTTGACCTCTTCCAAAGTGAGTTGCTTTACCTGTTCACCGGTCATTCGCTCACCGTTAATTTTAGGAATCTTGATATTCTTCTTGCCGTATTTGATAAACGGCCCCCATCTTCCATTTTGAACGGAAAGATCGAGGTCATCCCAACGATGAATGTAGCGGTTGGCTTCTTTCTCGATTTTGGCTTTCAGTAGCTCTATAACCTGCTCGTGCGATAGATTATCCGGGTCGTATTTGCGAGGAATATTGACAAACAAGCCATTCCATTTCAAGAAAGGGCCAAAGCGGCCTTTCCCCTGCGTTATCGGCTTTCCTTCATATTCTGCAATGGGCTCATCTTGCTTTCGCTTTTGGTCAATCAATTGGACAGCCCGTTCGTAAGTCAGTTCTAATGGGTCCTCACCACGAGGTATAGAGATAAACTTGTCGTCCCACTTGACATAAGGACCAAAGCGCCCTGCACCGATCATCACCGGTTTGCCAAGGTAGTCCTCCAAGTTTCGAGGTAGTTTAAATAGTTCCATCGCCTCTTCGTAGGTAATCTTCTCCATAGATTGTCCCGGCTTCAGATTAGCAAAACGAGGCTTTTGGTCTTCTCCCACCTCTTCGCGGGTACCGATCTGCACCACGGGCCCAAAACGGGTGAGCTGCACCAGAACCGAATGACCACTTTCCGGGTCTTTACCAAGTACACGACGCCCTTTGGCGCGTTGCGCCTCTTCCATCGTCTTATCAAGGATAGATTTGAAGGGAGTATAAAAGGCATCAATCATCTCCTGCCATTTGATTTTGCCTGCAGCGACCTCATCAAACTGCCGCTCGATATCGGCGGTAAAACCAAAATTCATTATCTCTTCAAAATGCTCCTTCAAAAAATCTGTCACGATCATCCCGACGTCACTGGCAAAAAGTCTATTCTTGACGCTTCCCACATTTTCCACCTTTTCGCTAACTTTTATCTCACCATCAGAAAGGGTAAACTGTTTGAAAGCGGTAGGAGTACCCTCTCTGGTTTCCTTCGTCACATATCCTCTACCTTTCTCCATTATCTTGGTAATAGTTGGGGCATAGGTAGAAGGCCGTCCGATACCGAGTTCTTCCAACTTTTTAACCAAACTCGCTTCCGTATAACGAGCAGGTGGCTTGGTCTGTCTTTCGAGTGCGGTCAGCACCTTTAAATCCAGGTTTTGCCCGATGTGTAAAGGAGGCAACATTCCCCTAACATCCTGATCTTGGTCCTCATCGGTAGAGGCCATATAGACCTTGAGAAATCCATCAAACTTAATCACTTCCCCTTCAGCTTTCAGAGGTTTATCCGGGATGGTTGAAATGCCAATCTGCACTAAGGTCTTTTCAAGTTGGGCATTGGCCATTTGGGAGGCTATAGCGCGCTTCCATATCAATTCGTAAAGCCGCTGTTGGTCATTGGTCGAACCGGCAAATTTCCTATCGACATAAGCGGGACGTATAGCTTCGTGCGCTTCTTGTGCCGATTTATTCTTATTTTGATATTTTCGAACTTGTGAATAATTCTCCCCAAACTTCTCCTTCACCAGATTGGCTATCGCGCCCAAAGCGAGGTTGCTCATGCTGACCGAGTCCGTCCTCATATAAGTGATAAGTCCCTGCTCGTACAGTTTTTGGGCGACCGACATGGTTTTGCTCACAGGAAAGCCCAACTTACGGCTTGCTTCCTGCTGCAAAGTACTGGTAGTAAAAGGTGGAGCAGGCTTTTTCTGAACCGGTTTTTTCTCAATGTTCTTAATAGTGAAACTCGCGTGTTGTGCTTTTTTTACAAATTCTTCTGCAGCATTTTCTCCTTCGAGGCGTTCTTTTAATTCGGCTTTTAGTTCCACCCTGTTTCCTGCTTCGTTCTTCACGAGGAATACTGCAGTGACCTTATAATATTTCTCCGGCGAAAAATTTTGAATCTCCCGCTCGCGTTCGACGATAAGGCGAAGGGTAACCGACTGGACCCTTCCTGCGGAGAGTTTGTTTTTCACCTTGCGCCATAATAGCTCAGACAATTTGAATCCGACCAATCGATCCAGGATTCTTCTGGCCTGTTGGGCATTGACGAGGTTAATATCGACATGCCGGGGATTCTCCACCGCTTTTTTTATTGCGGGTTTTGTAATCTCATGAAATACGATGCGCTTGGTATTGTCCAAATCCAATCCTAGCACTTCACTCAAATGCCATGAAATGGCTTCTCCCTCGCGGTCCTCATCCGTCGCGAGCCATACTTCGCTTACACGCTTAACGGCTTTTTTTAATTCGCTGACGACCTTTTTTTTCTCTTCGGGGATGATATACTTTGGGGTGTAATTATGATCGATATCAATCGCCTTGTCGCCTTTATCCAAATCACGGATGTGCCCATAGCTGGATTTGACTTCAAAATCGCCTCCCAAATACTTTTCGAGTGTCTTAGCTTTTGCAGGGGACTCGACAATCATTAATTTACTTGCCATATGGTTCATTTTGTTAATTGAAAGGCAAAAGTAGATAAAAAACATCTAATGGCAAGGAAAGAATATAAAGGTGTACATTACAAACTGCACAGTTTCCAAGTTTAAACCAATCGCTCCCGGGTGATAAAGCTTCTTTAAATCTCCGTTCCAAAGTCTCCCGATGACAACTTTGGGGCTCCGCGCAAAAGTAATATTGCAGTAACGACCTTAGCGAGTGCCCCATAAAACACAAAACCCATTCGTGTACGGAATGGGTTTTGTACAAAGCGGAGGAGGAGGGATTCGAACCCCCGGTACCCTTTCGAGTACGCCGGTTTTCAAGACCGGTGCATTCAACCAGCTCTGCCACTCCTCCGAATACAAACTTAGAGGCTGCGAAGGTAAACGATTGGACATTCCCCTTACAAAAACCCCACTTGAGAAAAAACTCTGCCAAAACTCTGCCAAATTTTTAGCCATTTTTGGCGCTGCTCACAAGCGATAACTATCTGACATACAGACATATAAAGTATCTCAAGAAGGCAAAAAAGGGTGGAAGACCGGATTTGAACCGGCGACCTCTGGAACCACAATCCAGCGCTCTAACCAACTGAGCTACATCCACCATTTTTGAGAGCGCAAATATACATACTTTTCATTTTATGAAGCTATAAGAGCAAATCATTTTTGATTTTGCATAAAATCGATAGTTCGAATTTTACTGTAGAGTTTATGGGTACTATGATGAAGACATATTCATATTACGCAATGCATGAGTTACAATGATTTAAATCTGAGAAAGTTAACGGTTTTGCAGCATTCTCTTATGGAAAAAACAGAGTCCACAATAAATTAGTGCGTTCCTCTTTAATGCCAGTAAAAAAAACTCTCCAAACCAGGAAACATCTCTTTTGGTCAACAACATCTCAGGTAAGGACTAACAAAAGAGACAACTCGTAGCCCTAAAAGGATATTAAATCGAGTAATGTACTTTCTTCATGTAGAACTGTAACGCTGATTTTAGTTGATATAAATTTCGCGTGCGCCTATACTGCATATAGGACGGAGCTAAATCTAAAATTTCCCATTGCTTAGCACAATGAATTTATTCTACAAAGTAAATCATTGCCGGATATTCTTATCCCCAACTGTATTTCCGGGTGCATTTCACCAACCGGTCGGCATCATACAGAAAATCAGGTAGCGTCGAATTGGGCTTTAACCTACTACCGCCCGCCATTTCATACCGAAAAAAACCAAAGGCACTTCAGAAGATGAAATGTCTTGTGTACAACGACAACTCCACCATTTCATACCGGAAAAGAACAGGATCCATATCAGATAGCAAGATGGTCCACCACAACACCAATCTCCACCATTTCATACCTGCACATCCTCTACCGGATAAAACCCAATATCAAATACAGGACGACAGATATGCCCCCGGCGACAAGGGCGTAGGGCATTTGGGTGTTGACATGGTCGATATGGTCGCTCGCGGAAGCCATGGATGATATAATCGTGGTGTCGGATATCGGCGAACTGTGGTCGCCATAAACGCCCCCGCCCAAAGCCGCTGCGATGGCCATATAGACATTGACATCCATGGTCTGCGCCATGGGCACGGCGATGGGAATCATAATCGCAAAGGTCCCCCAGGAGGTGCCGGTAGAAAAGGCGATAAACGCACTTACGACAAAAACGATGGACGGAACGAGAGCGGGCGACAACCAGGATTTGGCTACCTCGGCTACATATTGGCCGGTCCCAAGGGATTTGCACACAGCTCCGATGGCAAAGGCGAGAAGCATGAGCAAAGCCAGCGGCATCATATTGGAGAGGCCCTTAATCGAGAGTTCCACCATCTCCAGAAACCCCATCAGACGCTGCCCCCAGTAGAGCAACATGCACACCAATATCGCTAAAATGACGGACACCAGCACAGAGGTCGATCCGGACCCCTTACCTATAGCGGTGAGGATGGTCGCAAAGGTTCCGGCATCGGGGTTGGCAGTGACGGCATCTTGCCATCCGGTAATCGAAAGCATCACGGGCATCATCCCTACCATGACACCGATAGGGATAAGCATGTTCATCATCCGTCGAGGCTTACCCTCTACGGGTTCGACATGGAGGAGGTCCTCACTTATCATGGGTTTCGCTCCGTCGGCGATGACTTTTCCGGTGGTATTGGCGCGGAGTTCCGCCTTTTTCATCGGGCCAAAGTCCAAAGACCACCAGACGAGGATGGGTACCATGGCCAGCGTCAATATGGGGTAGAAATTGTACGGCATGGAGCGAAACATCGCCGTAAACGGCTCGTCGAAGCCCTGCGTTATCAATAGTCCCATGATAAAAGCCCCCCAAGCATTAAAGGGTATCATAATCGAAGTGGCAGCCGAACTCGCATCCGCTATGTAAGCCAGCTTTTCCCTCGAGATGTGCAATTTGTCAAATATCGGGCGAAAAAGGGTTCCCACGGTCAAAGAGGAGATGCTCGTCTCTACAAAGACAATGACGCCAACCAGCCACGCCAACATCTGAACAAACCTGCGCTTATGCTGAATATCGCGTCCCTCGAGGCGCTCGAGATAGCGCTCCACCCCATCGATAAACCCATGCACACCGCCCGAGCGTTGTATCAGCACGATGAGACTTCCCACGAGTGCACTAAACATGATGGTTCGGGTATTGCCCCGAGATTGAAATACGTTCACAAAAGCTTCGATGGTATTGAGAAAACCCACCCACGGGTTCCAGTGCGAAAGAATCAACCAGCCCAAGCCGATGCCGAAGACCAAAGAAACATAGACCTGCTTGGTCCGGATGGCCAGGAGAATGGCTAAAACGGGGGGTAGAACAGACAAAAAACCGTAAGACTCCATATGAGCATGTTTGTGATATGATAAAATACTCCCAAACATAAAAAAATTAATCAAATCAGGTATGAAATGGTGGGCTTTTCCTATCTTTACCCTGTCGAACACATTAATAATTGTGAAGTATGAACACTCCAAATTACACTACCCCACCCACCTCCATCAAGTATTGGGCAGAAGAGGACCGTCCCAGAGAAAAGCTTTTACAGCAGGGCCCCAAAGCACTGACCGTAGCAGAGTTGCTAGCGATTCTCATCTCTTCTGGGACCCCCAAAATGTCGGCATTGGACCTGGCAAAAAGCATCATGTCGGCGGTGGACAACAACATCAACACCCTTTCGAAGATGTCTATCGTCGATTTACAAAAATTTAACGGTATCGGCAAGGCCAAAGCCGTCACCATACAATCGGCACTCGAACTTGGACGCAGGCGAATCCCCAATGATCCCGGAAAATTTCCAATACTGAATAGCAGTGGATTGGTGTACAACTACATCCGGGGTAGGATTCAAGACCTGATGCATGAAGAGTTCTGGATTTTATTGCTCAATCGACGCCTGGGATTAATTTCAGCCAAAAGGATAAGTATAGGGGGTCTAGACAGTACCGTTGTGGATGTGAGAATGGTATTTCGCCTGGCGCTGGAAGCAGGTGCATCCTCCATCATTCTATCCCACAATCATCCTTCCGGCAATCCTTCCCCCAGCCAGCACGATATCAATCTTACCAATAAGATAAAGGAAGCCGGAAAGACGATGGACATCAAGGTTCTGGACCACATCATTGCCTGTGATGATCAGTATTACAGTTTCATGGACGAAGGATTGATGTAAACATGCCGGAGTATTCCAATGCGGATTAAGTATATCCTGTGATAGTACGTGGGTGGGTGTATTACAAACTGCACTATTACGTCTTGTACGCCTTGGTGTCATAGGTTTCAATTAGCATAACCTGTGCCGCCGTGGCGGTATAGGAAGAGAGAATACACCCTCTAAATCCCGAATCCCGTCTAAACAACCTCATCCCCTAACCTACCGCTAAAGCGGCACAGGCTCTTCTCCTTTGAAATACATCAAGTAATATAGTAAATACTTAGCCAAAGGAGAGCCTGTGCCGCCGTGGCGGTAGGGATACACTCTATATTTAGCTGAGTATTACCCTAATGAAATTCCCTACAGTTAGAGAAACATAAGCCCCCCCTCTCCTTCATCATAAATATATACACGATGTACAGATTGATATAACGCCGAGGCGTCACAGTTTATGAAGGAGTAGAGCCTGTGCCTTTGTGGCGGTAGGGATGGGGGGAGCCTGTGCCACCGTGGCGATATGAGGTTATAATAAAGTGCACTTTGTAATACACACTTTATTATATATTTCAACAAATTTTACTACTTTTGCTATTGCTTTATGCAAACGTTTGCATAAGGGGTTTTATCACTAAAATTTAAGATAGTATGCAAGCAAATTTAACCCAGGAACAAATCGACTTTTACCGTCAAAACGGGTTTGTAGTGGTGGAGAATTTTCTCGATCAGGAAGAGGTACGGCATTGGAGTCAGGCGATTGAAAGGGCGATGGATGCGCGCGAAGGGCGAAAGTTTCCGCACTCTGAAATCAAAACAGGACAAGATGACGGCATCAATGCCAACGCGGATTATTTTGGTAAGGTATTCGACCAAATCATCAACTTATGGATGACCGACGAAGAAGTCAAGTCGCTCATTCTGGACCGGCGCATCGGCAAAATGGCCGCTCAACTCGCACAAGTCGATGGCATACGGGTTTGGCATGACCAAGCATTGTTCAAACGTCCATGGGCCAATCCCACCTCATGGCATCTCGACACACCTTTCTGGTCATTTAGCCACCGGGAGGCATTGAGTATTTGGATTGCACTGGACGATGTCACGATTCAAAATGGATGTCTGTTCTTCATGCCCGGCTCCAATCACGACACCCAATTTGATGAGCCAAAGATCGGCATGAACATGGGAGAGATCTTTGAGCAATATCCCAAGTACTATTCCCGGGAGCCCTTTGCCGCAGAGTTAAAGGCAGGGAGTTGCACCTTTCACAACGGGCTCAACATCCATGCAGCAGGCCCCAACATGACGACGGGAATGCGACGGGCTATGACCTGTGCCTTTATGCCGGATGGAGCCACCTTCAACGGCAAACAAAATGTCTTACCCGATGAATACTTCCATTCGCTGAAGGTCGGGGATGTGCTCGACAACGAAGCGCAAAACCCACTTATTTACCACAAAAACATGGACTGAGGTATGCAGAATAATCCTTCCCTTCCGCTCTGGGGACTTTACGAGAGACTGAAGCCCAGGGAAATCGAAGCCATCCAATCCGCCGCCCCCATCGCCTATCTTCCATGGGGAGCATTGGAATACCATGGGGTCCACAACCCGGTGGGGCTCGATGGCATCAAAGCACATGCGCTTGCCGTAGATTTGGCCAAGGCCAACGGTGGCATCGTCATTCCCCCCGTTTACCACGCCGCCAATTTGATCAAATCCTATCCCGGGGTGGATTTCAAAAAGCATTCGTTGGAGTTCCCCGAATCGCTTGTGCGCTCCACCTGTCAGGCTTATTTCCGACAATTGATGGAGGCGGATTTCAAAATCATCGTTTGTATTTCAGGGCACGCCGGGGAGCCCCATATCGATATTTTGAGGGAAGAGGCAGAGGCATTTGCCGGTCGTTATCCCGGGCACCGGTTTTGGACAGTGGCCGAATTTGATTTGATTGAGGAGCTCACCCCCAATCACTCCGCATTGGGAGAGACCTCCTTGCAGTTGTACTATGCACCGGAGACGGTGGACCTCTCCAGGCTCCCCCAAGACGGGGACATCACCTTAGAGCGGGATGCCGTAGCGGGAAGAGATCCCAGAACTGCCACCGCTACTTATGGAAAATTCCTGGCGGAGCAGTTTTTGTCGGCCGCCAACCGGACTATTCAATCCCTCTTATCTTCCATCTAATCACTATCCAACCAACAAGATCCATGAAATACAGAACATTAGGCCGCACCGGCATAGAAGTCAGCGAAATCGGACTGGGCACCTGGGCATTCGGCAACAATGTCTATGGCGGAGTCGCCGAAAAAGAGGGCATCCGGACCATTCATGAAGCCATAGACCTGGGAGTCACCTTGTTTGACACCGCCCCGCAATACGGCACCAAAGAGCAAGATGGGGTCGCAGAAATCGTCCTCGGAAAAGCCCTGAAGGGCAAGCGCCAAAACGTAGTCATCCAAAGCAAATTCGGCCGGAACTTCACCATTGAAGACGGTGCTCCCCAATTCTACAAATCGAGGATTATCGCCTCCGTCGAAGAGAGTCTCCGGCGCTTACAGACGGACTACCTGGATGTGTTGTTCTTTCACTCACCATTTAGCGAAGATGAAATTCACGATGATGTATGGGAAGGAGTCGAGCAGGTCATCAAAAGCGGTAAAGTGCGTTTTATGGGGCATTCCATCTCGATGTTTAAAGCGACGGAGCACATGGCGAGGGACTGGGCGGAAGCAGGTAAAATCGACGTCATCCAGGTCGTCGTGAGTTTGATGTACCGGGAGAGTTTGCCTCTACTGGAAGCCCTCTCCAAGTATCCCATCGGAATAGTAGCAAGAGAATGTCTGGCCAACGGCTTTTTGGCCGGTGTCTTTGATCACAATACCACTTTTGCCCCGGGGACCCTCAATGCTCGATACTCGAGAGAAGAAATCATCGAGCGGGTAGATCAAGTCAAAGCCTTCGAATTTCTCAAAGATAAACAACAACTTTCGATGGTACAGGCCGCCTTGCGATGGGTATTGGATCAGACCGGCGTCTCTACCGTCTTGTCAGGGGCAAAAAACAGCAAAGAACTCGCAGAAGCCATTGGGGCTTCAGACGCAGCCCCCTTCGACGAAGAGATGTTGCGCAAGGCAGCCGAATGTATCGACAAAGACTATGAGCCTGCCTAAGTTATGAAGTAAAATCAAATGATATGAGTGCAATTATTGGTGTCATTTTACATGCGATCGGTGGATTTGCCGCAGGGAGCTTTTATATCCCGATTAATCTGGTAAAAAAATGGAAATGGGAAACTTCCTGGCTCGTCCTCGGTATTGCGGCATGGGTCGTCGCCCCACTGCTATTTGCCTACACCACCACACCCAATTTAAGTGCCGTATTATTCGGTGCAGAGCAATCGACTCTGTTTTGGACCTTCCTCTTCGGTGTACTTTGGGGCATCGGCGCGTTGACCTTCGGACTCACCATGCGATATCTGGGGATATCCCTGGGGATGACCGTTGCACTGGGGTTTACGACGGCCTTTGGCACGCTATTGCCCCCGATTTACAAGGGCGAGTTTGGCCAACTATTGACCACACAAAGTGGAAAAGTCGTGTTTGCAGGAATTCTCCTGGCCCTCGTGGGTATTGCTGTCAGCGGCCTCGCTGGGATGCGCAAAGAAAAAGAAGTTCCGGACCAGACAAAGCAAGAATCCATCAAGGAATTCAACCTCTGGAAAGGACTCCTTGTCGCCGCCATCTCCGGCATCCTCAGCGCCAGTTTTGCCTTTGGGTTGGAAGCCGGTAAGCCCATCGCCGAAGCCTCTTTATCCCAAGGCACCCGTTCGTTATTTCAGAATAATGCCGTGCTGGTATGGATACTCTGGGGAGGGATATTGACTAATTTTATATGGACGATGGTGTTGAGCATGAAGAATCATTCCTGGCATGATTTTACCGACCGCGGCGCCCCTTTGCAAAAGAACTACCTCTGGGCTATTATCGGGGGAGTCACCTGGTATTTGCAGTTTTTTTTCTACGGCATGGGGACGACGTTTTTGGGAAAGAAATACGATTTTGCCAGTTGGTCTATTCATATGGCATTCATCATATTCTTCAGCAATCTCTGGGGGCTTTACTTCCGTGAGTGGAAGGGGGTCAGCAAGCAGACGGTCCGGATTCTCGCCACAGGACTGGCCATCATTATCATCGCCATCTTGATGGTAGGTTTGGGTAGTAATTTGTAGGGGGGGGGGCTTTCAGAGCATTAGGGATTCAAAAGAAGAGAAACAGGTGGAAAACCTATCACCTATTATTCGAAAACTAACTTTACTCTCTTTCCAAGTCCAAATTCAAAAATTCTGTATAAAGTTGAAAGTTGAATATCGCATTTTCCATTTTCAAGTCTTGAAATATAACTTTTCTTTGTTCCGACTTTTCTCGCGAGTTGTTCTTGGGTCATATTTGCTTCTTTACGAGCTGCTTTCAATACCTCACTAATTACAAAATATTGAGCTTTCTCCTCGAACATATCACGTTCTTCAGTTCCAATATTTCCGTATTTGATGTCCAATAATTCATCAAAGTTCTTAGCATTTATAATTTTCTCTTTATTCACTATTTTTCTTTTTAGAGTTAAAATATTCTGATTTTAATCTCAAAGCTAATTTAATTTCATTTTTTGGCGTCTTTTTAGATTTTTTCTGAAATCCATTAAACAATACTACCAAATTCAAATGGTCAAAGCAACAGAAAACCCTGTAGATATTACTTTGAAATTCAATTCTTATTTCATAGAGACCTTCCGTTCCGCTAATATGGTTAAGAAACTTTTTCGGCACATTTTGGACTGTACTTATTATTTTAAAGACATATTCAATTTTTTCCTGAACTTTCTCCGTTTGTTTTAAATAAAACTGAGTAAAATATTGACCATAAAAAATTATCTGCCTTTCAGTTTCCATACTGCAAAGTTAACTTAAAAGTTATCAATTTTCAAATCCTTTTGAAAAATCATTATTGAAAGAGCTATGGCATTGACTGCTGCCGACTGCCTCACTGTATAATCTCGCAACTTTTTGTCGAACTCTGCCCCCTAATCCAAAAAGTATAGAAACATAATAAAGACGTCACTGGTTATTATCAAAATCTAGGTAGAAAAAGCTCCATCCCGCTGTTAAAACCGTGGGCTATGCTTACTCCTGTTTGAGGGCCTCGATTCAGCAAAAAATAACTTCGGTTCGTAGGCCCTCTATTTCATTCTTGGAGCATTAGACCATAGAAGACATAATACCACTATACCGGGTTAGCGCCGGTTCCCGCTTGGTAATTGCGCCGGAATGGACCATATAATAAATCTATCCTGCATAATAACCTCTCCTAATTTTGTTTGCTTCTGCCTTTTGCCGTACGCTTCAGCGAACGGTCTGAGAATAAGGAGAAAATTAGCTTTAGCCACATAAAAACGGGTGTGTCAATAAAGGAGGTATTTCGTTTGTTGCAGTACTAACCCACCATTAATACCCATAGCGCTTTAGGCCCCTGTGCCCCTGTCACCAAGGTTTGTTCTATATCTGCTGTCTTGGATGGTCCCGCAATAAAGCACCCGTAATCGTACTGCACCCTACCAATGCGTTCATACGCCTGGCCCATGTCGGCGACGAGCTGGCGAGCATCCAACACCACCGCCAAGGTCTCACACATAAATGGAATCATACGATGGGGCAGATCCCCTCCTTCTATCCAAATCGCCCCATTTTCCTCTACCCCAAACCTGCCCTTTATCATCGCCCATTCGAGTGGGAAGAGCGTCTTTATATCCATACCTTCGGCAAATTCCAATCCCTCCCGCTGCTCCTGCAGGCAGGTAATCCACCGACTTTCACCGGGGTGTAACCCTTTCATATATTGTAGCGCTGCACCGGCATCCGCGAGCCTCTGACACCGGGCTCCCGCCTTTGCCAATGCATTTTCAAAGCGCTCCAATGACGGCTCTGTCCGGCTGACTTCCAAAGAAGGAAGCGGCACCGGTTCTCTTCCCTTTAGGGCTTTTCGAATGCGGTTTATGATATGGTCTCTGCTGTCACTCATCGTTTTTGTTCTTGATTTGTGGCATACTTCGCCCTTTCGCCCAGGCATTCCAACGGTGGTGCAACCAACTGGCGGGCAACCATTTCATACCCCATCTCATCATCGACATGACGCGACGATACCAACGAGGATTGGCCAATATTTTGCCAGCGATGCGCATCATCCGGGATTTCAAGCCGGATACCTGCCCTTGTCCTACAGCCACCTGGCGCCAACGGTAAAGTTGGTTGTGGATGTCGATCTGCACCGGGCACACTTCGCTACAAGATCCGCACAAAGTAGAAGCAAAAGGGAGCTGGGAATAACGCCGGAGGTCCGTATCAGGTGCCAAAATCGACCCGATCGGGCCGGGGATAGTATGCCCGTAACTGTGCCCTCCCGAACGACGGTAAATGGGGCAGGTATTGATACAGGCACCACAGCGAATGCACTTCAATGAAGACCAAAATGTCTCCTCTCCCAAGCGGCGACTGCGACCATTGTCCACGATAACAATATGCATCTCTCCTCCGGGTTTGGGCCTTTGGAAATGGGAGGTGTACACCGTAATGGGCTGCCCGGTGGCACTTCTGGCCAGCAAGCGTGTAAAAACACCGAGGTCTGTCCTTCGCGGAATGAGTTTTTCGATGCCCATCGAGTGAATTTGCAATGGATGGATATGTGTACCGAGGTCAGCATTGCCTTCATTGGTGCATACCACCACTTCTCCGGTCTCCGCGATGGCAAAATTGACCCCTGTAATCGCAGCTCCGGAGGTCATAAAATCCTCCCGCAACGATGCTCGCGCCGCCAGCGTTAGATATTTCGGATCTGAATTGCCCTGTTGGGTCCCCCAAGCCGAATGAAAAATCTCGGAAACCTCTTCTTTAGTGATATGAATGGCCGGTAAGACAATATGGCTCGGTGGCTCTCCTTTTAGCTGGATAATGCGCTCTCCTAAATCCGTATCGATTACCTCGACACCTCGTGCCTCCAAATAGGGATTCAATCCACATTCTTCCGTCAGCATTGATTTGCTTTTGACGACCTTTGTGACTTCATGTCCCTTCAAAATCTCGTAGATGGCCCTATTGTGTTCCGTGGCATCTTTTGCCCAATGCACTCGCACTCCATTGGCCGCTGCCGCCGCTTCGAAGTCGAGCAAATAGGCGTCCAAATGGGTCAAAGTGTGGGCTTTTATCCGGGATGCAGCCGTTCTCAGCTTCTCCCAATCCGGCACATCACTCATCGCATTATCCCGTTTTTCGCGAACATACCACAAGGCTTTATCATGCCAGTTGGAACGAGATTCCTCCTTTAAAAATGCATTGGATTTGTCATGGAAAGTAGAACTCATAGCACGCGATTTGAACGGTTAAAGACCTGAAGAACGTGCATCGTGCGCAAAGGCAATCCCCGCTTGGCAATGATGCCGTCGAGATGCATCAAGCAGGACATGTCATTGCTCAAAATCACCTCCACTCCTTTATCTATCGCATCTACCAATTTATCCATCCCCATCCGTACAGAGAGTTCGGGAAAATTGACCGCAAAGGTTCCGCCAAAACCACAACACTCATCGGGGCGTTCCAATGGAATAATCTCCATATCACGGACCCGGTTGAGGACGGGCAACCCAAAAGATTGTCCGGGTGGATTGGACTCCGAAGGACGGCCCATGCCCAAGCCTCGTAAACTATGACAGCCCGTGTGGAGGCTCACCTTATGTGGAAAAGACACATTCGGCAAGTGATGACTATGCTCCGTGAAGATAAATTCCGTCACATCCCGAATGTGTTTCCTAAGGTGCACCACGGCATCTGTTTGCTCGATCGTATCATAATGGCTGCGGACATGATACGTACAGCTCCCCGAAATAAACAGCGTCATATCGGCATCCCCAAAGCCATTCACAAAATGCCGGTATGCTCCCTGTGCCTCGGCCTCAAACCCGCCATTGGCCAGGGGTTGTCCACAACAAGTCTGCCCCCCGGGAACCAGGCAGGACACCTCCAACTCATCCAGCAGGGCACAGACATCCCTTGCAACCTGCGGATAAAACTGCTGAATAAAACAAGGTATGGCCAACTTTATTTTCAAACCGGTATTTTCTTTAGATTTAAGTTGGTATGAAATCGTACATTATCGAAGCGGGAGGTATCCATCACGAGTGCCGCCCCTAATGCAGACCCTCCGGCCAATTGCGAAGTAATCACTTCAATCGGCTGCAACTCCAAGGCCAGCATCCGCACAAATAGCGCGTTGTTGGCAAATCCTCCATCCACAAAAATACGGGTTATCTCCTTGGTATCCCCAATACAGCGACTTAGAGCCTCCAACTGCACCCGCACCAGTCCATACATCAACAGATGATATGCCTCTTCAAAGGTACTGCACTTTTTATAGTCGTCTGAGCCGTCCGGACCTCCATTGAGGTACTCGAAAGTGGGCATCACTCCCCTACTCCGCCATTTCATATAAAATCCTAAATCAAACGATACCGATTTGTATGCCTCCCCCCGGACCTTAAAACGACGGGTGAGCCGGGCAACCTGTTCATCGTGTTCCTTGCCCAGAAAAAGGCGGGAAGCCTTGACAGGGCGCCCGTAAATATCCATAAAAAGGAGGGTGTCATGAAGCAAGTCCTCTTCAGACAAAGGCGCTTCATTGAATGGATTAAGAGCGATGCTCCACGTCCCCGTTGACAACAATACAAACCGCCCCTCAGAGCCAACCAGGTAAGGCACAAGCGCTGCGGAGCTATCGTGGATTCCTGTGCCAATGGCATACCTCCCGGATGACAGCACGTCGGTGGTAGGCCGTACGGGGGCGAGTATTTTATCCAGCCCTTCCTTTGACACCCAGCCGGCATATTGTCCGGTATGAAATGTCCACAACCCGGTATGACACCCCAAACTCGTGTAATCCGAACAGGCTTGCCCGGAGAACAAAAAGCTCAAATACTGTGGAAAATGGAGGCTGTACTTCATCTTCTTATAAACTTCAAGATAGGTATGCTTCAACCAATAGAGCTGCAACCCGGAGTTGAGCATACCTAAATACGGTGAAGCTGTCTCGAGGGAAAATCGCATCATACTCCCATAATTCTGAAGGAAAGCACGCTCCACTTCCTCCGGTAAGGGTTTTAGATAATTAAAAAGAGGGAGCAGCGGCTTGTCCTCTGCCCCGATGTGTACGAAGGACGCTCCGTAAGTAGAGAAATTGATGTTTTGTATGGGATACCGGTCTGTCAAGGCTGCAAATTGGGTTCTAACCCAACACGTCAGCGCTTCCAAATCATCACAAGGGAACCCGTCATCGTCTTCTATCTCTGCGAAGGTGATCGCATCACTATATACCACCTCCAACTGTTCATCAAAGACAAAACACTTTTTATTGGTCTTTCCGATATCAAAGATGAGGGTATACATGGAGCAACACTTCTATCTATTATAGTCCGGTGGCGGTCTGTTGAGATCCACGTTCCCTGATCAATTGATTGCGCACATCCAGTGCGCGAAACGCTTCAACCGGGGCCATAGCCGCGCCTCTTCGCTTTCTGGCTTCTGCCAGAATGGGGCGCACATCCTGCTGGAATGCCTCGTGCAACACCCTTTCGGCTGCTACAACATCGTTTTTACTTTGAGCATCCTCCAAGGCAACTTGATCGACCAGCAGGGCCTTGGCGTAAGCGGTTTCAATGGCGTGCAAAGATTGTAGCAGGTCTTCCAACGGATCCTTGACATTGTGACTGGCATCAATCATCCAGGCCGGAACCGGATTGTTTGATTCGTTGTGATTAAACCCATAGACCAGTTCATTGAATATCAAAAACAACTGGTAGGGTTTTATGCTCCCCACCGTCAGGTCATCATCTCCGTATTTGCTATCATTGAAATGGAATCCTCCAAGTTTTCCGGTCATCATTAGGGTCGCGACAATCTGCTCGATGTTGGTATTGGGAAGGTGATGCCCTAAGTCCACCAGCGAGTAGGCTTGCTCTCCCAGCCGATTGGCGAGAAAATGTGAGGTCCCCCAATCGGGGATGACCATGGAATAAAAATTGGGTTCGTAGGGCTTGTACTCGATAAACATACTCCAATCCGCCGGCAGATGGTCGTATATCTCCCGGAGACTTTGGAGGGTATTCTGCAATGCCCGTCTAAAATTGAGCTGGCCGGGAAAGTTGCTCCCGTCCGCCAACCACACGGTCAGGGATTTGGACCCCAATTGGACACCGTAATCGATCACCTCTTTGTTGTGTTGGACCGCCAACCGGCGCACACCGGCATCGACATGACATAGAGATCCGTATTTGTAACTGAGTGACTGCCCCGGTTGGTCTTGAAAGGTATTTGAGTTCATGGCGTTAAAGCCAATACCGCATTGGTCGGCGTGCCGGAGAATGCGATTGGTATCCTCCGGAATATCCCAAGGGATGTGCAGAGACACTTCTCCGGCGGAACCGGACAAGGCATGAAGCACGCCGATATCTTCTATTTTTTGGTAAAGATTGCCGGGCTCTCCACCGTACTGAAAACGGCCAAAGCGTGTCCCTCCGGCACCAAGTGCCCAACTCGGAATCGCCACTTCAAATGCGGCCACCTGATCTGTAACCCATTCCATGTCTATCCCGGCTGCTTCACATTGCTCTTTGCAGTACGAATACTGTACGGAATGTCTCTTCATACGACCGGCATTCAGAGAATCTATTTGGTCCTTTGTAATCTTCATAATACACTAATTTGGCATTTATCCGTTGATTGGTACCGGAGTTTCAAAAAGCATTTATACTTCCACCTGCACCTCTTTTATAACCCAAACGGTAATATCATCGCGGAAATGCCGGAGACACACCCCCATCCACATTGATGATATTCCCTGTACTCTTCTTCAATTGTATCAAAAAAGCGCTGACTGCGGCTGCTATATCCTCCGGTAAGATAATCTCATTGAGGAGCGTTCGTTTGGCATAGAATGCCGGCAAATCTTCGACAGCTACTCCGTAGGCTTTTGCGCGCCCTTCTGCCCATTTGCCTTCCCATATCTTACTTCCCACGATGACCGCATCGGGGTTGACGACATTGACCCGGATTTTGTCCGGTCCGAGTTCGGCAGCCAATAATCTGGACATATGCAATTGTGCGGCCTTAGCCGTGCCATACCCGATATTATTCGGGCCGGAGACCAAGGCATTTTTACTTACGATAGAGATAAAATCCCCACCCTGACCTTGTTGGCGCATGACTTTTGCCGTCCCTTTAGCCAATAAAAATTGCCCTTTAACTAACACGTTTTGCAGCGTATCCCAGTCTTCTGCCAGGGTATCTTCGAGCTTTTTTGAAATGGCCAACCCCGCGCTGTTCACCACGATATCCACCCCTCCAAAATGCAGTGAGGTGAAATCGATGAGGGATTGCAAGCTCGTTGCGTCCGTCATATCAGAAACGAAGATGCGATAGAGGTCTTTGGAAAGTCCTTCTGTCGCCTCTTTTAATCGTGCTTCGTCCCTATCCGAGAAGACCACAACCGCCCCTTGCCGGATCAGCTCATGTGCTATGGCCTTACCGATCCCCCCTCCGGCACCGGTGACGATAGCCACACGGCGGGACAGGGCTTTTTCAGGAGGTTGCCGCTTTAATTTCGCCTCTTCCAAGAGCCAATATTCTATATCAAAAGCCTCCTGAAGTGGAAGGGCGACGTATCGGGAAACTGCCTCAGCCCCTTTCATTACGTTAATGGCATTGATATAGAATTCGGATGCCACGCGCGCCGTCTGTTTGTTTTTGGCAAAGGTAAACATCCCTACTCCGGGATATAAGATCACCACCGGATTGGGGTCCCGCATCGGGGGACTTGTCACTCGCTTTTGAGAATCGTAGTATTCTTTGTAAGATGCTCTGTACCCTTGAAAGGCCTCGTCTAAGTAATTGTGAATTTCGGTCTCGGCCTCCAAATCGGCCTCAGGGGAAAGCCGGAGGACAAGAGGTTTTATCTTTGTCCTGAGAAAATGATCCGGGCAGGAGGTCCCTAATGGTGCCAGGTCATCCAACCGGTCACTTTGGATAAACTCCAACACCTCCGGGGCATCTGTAAAATGTCCCACCATGCGGTTTTCCGAGGAACAATAGCCTCGAAGAAGTGGAGCAATTTTAGCAGCTTGACGCCTACGTTTTTCCGGTGCGATAGATTCTATAATAGACTGTCCAAATGGATTTTGCTTTTTGAAATGCTGCTCCAGGTAATCCGTGGCCCGGTCAATGGCTTCCAGACTGTTGAAATAGCAACTCTCTGCGGTATCTCCCCAGGTAAAAAGGCCATGCCCTTCCAAAATAATTCCTTTCAGATTGGGATGCTTCTCTACCAACTCAGCGAGTTGGATACCCAAATCGAATCCCGGCCGTTGCCAGGGCAACCACCCCATATCCTCTCCCCAAATCTCTTGAGTCAGTCTTTTGCTGTCCTTGGTAGCCGCAATCGCAATGACCGCATCCGGATGCAAATGGTCTATGTGCCGGAAGGGTAAAAACGCATGCAATGCCGTATCAATGGAAGGCGCCCTGCTCTCCAAATCAAACAGGCACCGCTTGTACAAATCCACCATTTCGTCTTCAAACTCGAGGCCTTTGTACATCTCGCGCATATGATTCAATCGATCCATGTACAAAGCGGCGAATCCCTCCCTCCGGATAGTGCCCAAATCCCCTCCTGAGCCCTTGACATACAACACCTCTACCGGGTCTCCGGTCAAGGGATCATTTTTAATGGTTTTGCAGCTGGTATTACCACCACCAAAATTAGTGATTCTCAAATCTGCCCCCAGGAGGTTCGAACGATACACCAATTGTGCGACATCTACATTGCCGGAAGCCAGGATTTCGTCCGGGTTCCACTTGTTGTCCATATATTTTAATCTGTACATATGAGTCATCTGTTGAATCGAAATTAGCTATTTATGCAAACGATTGCGTAAAGGTAAATGTTTTTCTTATTCAACCTGCTGTATGGTTTCTTTTTTAAAAGAATAAATTGCAGAATTATCACCGCTATTAACAAAAAAAAACGGGAAGTATCCACATGATACTCCCCGCTATCGGTTTAAGGCTTGTGTTCGACTATTTCAATCTAACCAACTTTGTGCTATAAGTACGTGCTCCGGATTGTATTTTGCAAATAAAGACATTGCCCTTTGTGCCGGAAGGAAGATGGAATACTTTCCCTTCTACCCTTGCCATGCCTGCCCATGTCATCACTATTTTTCCTACGACATCATAGACTTCAACCTTGCACGAATGGTCCACCATTTCATGCGAAAAACGAACATGAAAGGAATGGACAAATGGATTGGGGCCTACAGTTGGCCTGTCGGAGGAAAGACCAGAAATCTTCTCATCTGCAAACCTCAGATCCAACCGGGTGGACACACCATCCTTATCCATACAATAAGCATCCTGTCCATCAACTATCCGGACAGAGCGTAAGGATTGGAGAGCCTCCTCTGAGGTATTGAGACGGATGTAAAAGAGTGGAACTCCACTCGGGTGTACAAAGGGATCTACCCACACTATCGTCCTATAGCCCGTAGCGTCATCTGATTGTGAGGAAACCATTGCGGTGCCATCAACAAGTGTGGTATACCCCCTCCAGTGCTCCGGCCACTCGAGGTTGACCATCCCCGAAGTTTGTCCTTTTTTATCCAAAAATACCGGGATAAGCACTTTGTCATCCTTCGTTATAACGGCATCACCCCATCGCATAACCGTTAGAGACTCTTGTCGAAGCCAAGGTTGACCGCTTCCTGCCCGGTCGATATCTCCGAGTTTTATGGCTACGAAATCCATATCGGTATGGTCTGCATCAAGCGGACCAAAGACACAATTTTCAAGATGATTGTAATCCAGTGTTTTACTAAGGTCTATCTCCTTATGTTTGTCGATAAATTTCCATGCGCGGAAGGGGTCTGTTTTTCGACCAAATGGCATAAGACTGGAAAGCAATATGGAATAATCCTTCTGATCGACTATCCCATTCTCATCCAGATCCGCTGCGATATAGGAATAGGCAGATTGGAAGGGTGCAAATCCGTTAAGGTGGTTCATCAAACGGAACAAATCATGGGTATTGACCCCGTCACCGGCCTGTCCCCCCATGGATACAGCCAAGCGATAAGACCTCCCTTTGGGGATACTATCGTAAGCATACGTCCCGGCTGAATTGGAAGAAACACGATACACTACCGCCTCATAACTCCTGTCTTGGGTAGCTGTGATGGTGGTGTCTTTATGGATCCGGACATATTGATTACCGGATTTACCGATAAAAGTATCTCTTGTTTCCACTATGGAAGTATCCCAAGTCGTATGTACCACCAGGCGCTTTTCCGAATCAGTTAATGTGACATGTGCTTCTTCTATAGGCTCCCCTTTAGAAGTGGCAATAATACCAGCCAGGTGATTAATCTTGGGTCGCAATGAATCCGGCATACAATCTTTGATATTCGAGGCATTGTTCTGAATAATCACTTTGGTGACACAGTAGGTTTGGTTGCCAAACTCATCTGTCACCCATACATGCACTTCGTTCTCACCGACATTATCACAGGTAAAAATACGTGACATATCGGAGGTGTCGCTGGAGAAGGAGAACCAAAGTCGCTTCCCACCACATTTGGGTGTGCTTCCCCGATCCAAATCCTTTGCCCAAATCTCAGCCATTCCCTCGTCGTTTACTCCGTCTCCGTCCGTATCCATACCCATAAGGGTGGTAATTACACCACTGCGGCAATAGACCCGCGGCTGCAAGTTGTTCTTAACGGTGATTTCGACAGGACATTTTATGGTACGTCCGCAGGAGTATTTGATGATGTAGTAGAATTTGGTCGTGCCAATGGGATAGGTACCTGTCGCATCCGGACCTCTACTCGTATCTGCATAGGGCGAATTGTGCCACACCTTTAGCTTATTGCCGCACTTATCTATCGCTACGACCGTATCTAGATCGACAAAAGCGCCATCACAGGTCTTTGCCTCTACCTCGATTTTCTTCGGGCAGTTGGTAATGGTCGGAGAATCTTTCTGAATCAATTTAATGATCTGATAGTGCTTCCAATACCCTTTCCCCCATGGGTCATCCGGATTCCAATTGCAACAATCCACGACTTCCCAGGTACGCATAATCTTTTTGCAGCTGCCATTCACGGTGAACACTCTGTCCTTATAGGAATATCCGGGCTTAGAGCACGCTACCCGCTTAAATCTGGGAATCGAGTACTTCTTGGGAAGCTTGTACGGATCGAGGTCCAGGGTACACCCCGAAGTATCAAACGACTCCGGCCAAATAATGTCCTTCTCGCCAAAGCCCCCTCTAGCACCGACCGTGATGGTTTGGGTACAGGTGACGATATTCCAATTGGGGTCTTCGACCTCCCATATGCGTCGAATTTCCCCGACACCGCAGGAATTCAAATCCCGTTCTACACGGGTTGGCGGTCCTGCATCTCGCTTTACATAATGCTCCCATATATAGGCATGCCCATAGATGGACAAATCCCAAAGCTCATCCATACAGGAGACCGTCACATTGCCCGGGCACTCCAATCTAAAGGAGAGCTCCGGTTCGGATGCGAAAGAGACAACAATCATTATCCAAGTCAGAAGGAGGATGGTGAAAGTAGTTTGAGTTTTCTTCATAAAAATGACCTTTGACGAGCTTAGTCCAAACGCAAAAACACCAATGGGCGGAGACGTAGCACGCATTCTCAGAAGTAAACGGGTAAACCTTGGCATGAGATAAAATACCAAGCACCAACTTTACCCGCGGGCGACAGAGAAAGGAGACAACACCTTACGACCAAGGCCCCTTACTATTGAATCAAGCTCCTTGTTATTAAATAAAGCGCTTACACCAGAA
The DNA here is from genome assembly GCA_027080725.1 of Saprospiraceae bacterium. Lineage (GTDB taxonomy): Bacteria > Bacteroidota > Bacteroidia > Chitinophagales > Saprospiraceae > JALSTN01. Next base: position 49,136 of record JALWRC010000095.1, on the reverse strand, counting down.
AAGTATTCGCATGGCCCCAAATAAAATGGCACATCAATACATCATCAACCCGCAGTTAACTCCGCATTAAATAGTGCTTGCAAGAAAACTCTTCAAAATTAGAAATGTATCTTTTGGCGATCTTTATATTCTTCTCAACTCACTGATACCCCGGCATCACTTCGTCTCGAAAAATGAAAAAGCTCATCCAAAATCTTTCATTTTATGAAATTTGACAGTTTTCTGGCAAGCACTAAATACACATTCCATCCGGATTCAAGCAAAATGCATCTTCCGGCATCAGCTGATAATTCCGCGACTATTCTTGTTTACTGCTTGGGGTGACCTTCAATAATGTATCAAAGATTTCACAAATATATAATCAATTTTAATAACAGAATATACATATTATGAAATATTTCAATATAAAAAGTAAAAATTAAGGGTAAACCCTTAATTTTTATAGTTCCACAACACTACTTACACATATGCCTCCACTACAGGACATTAGCAATCCCCTGTGACACGTAAAAAAAGAGGGCAAGCATCCTGCTTGCCCTCTTGGCATTATTCTATCTAAATACCCTGGAATACGCTATCTTCTTGAAGGCACTAATTTAAATTCGACTCTGCGGTTAAGGGCTCGCCCTTGTGCTGTCAAGTTATCGGCGATAGGCCGGGATTCTCCATATCCAGCATAGCGCATTCTTGATGGTGCGACTCCCTTATTAATGAGGTATTCGTAACAGGCTTTTGCCCGGCGTTCGGACAGTCTTTGATTGATAACAGCACGACCGGTATTATCGGTATGGCCACTGATGATCAAATTATAATCCCGGTATTTTCGCATAATTTCGGCGATTTTATCCAAAATGGTGAACGAAGAGTATTTTAACGTCGCCTTACCGGTCTCAAACTGAACAGCGCGCATCGCGATATCCAATACATCCCGGTCTTCCTTCTTAATCTCAGGACAACCGTGTGTACTCTTCGGTCCTCTGGTGTTAGGACAATAGTCCTCACTATCGGGAATGCCGTCTCCATCACTATCCGGACAACCACTAAACTGGATAACACCTACCTGATTAGGACATTTATCTTTACTATCTTCGATGCCATCTCCGTCACTATCTGCAATTCCCGGGCAACCGTGATTAGACGCCAATCCTTTGATATTTGGACAATTATCCTCACTATCAGAGACTCCGTCTCCGTCGCTATCCAAGACGCCCGGGCAGCCGTGATTGGAAGCCACGCCTTTCAAATTGGGGCAATTGTCTTCGTAATCCGCAATTCCGTCACCATCCGTGTCGGGACAGCCCATGGTAGAGGACGAACCGGCGACATCCGGACATTTGTCTTTATCATCAGGAACTCCATCCTTATCACTATCAGCCGCAGTCTCCGGACAGCCATGATTGGATGCCACTCCTTTAAGATTGGGGCATGTGTCTTCTACGTCGGCGACACCATCCCCATCGCTATCGGGACATCCCATTAGCGATTTCGGCCCTGCCACATCGGGACATTTGTCCTTGCTATCCTCTATCCCATCCTCATCAGAGTCAGGACATCCCATGAACTTCTCCAAACCGGCAATCGAAGGACATAAATCCAATTCATCAATGATGCCGTCCCCATCACTATCCATGGACCTTTTCCCTGTATCAGAAATTTTCATCTTTTCTACCAATTTATTGAGGGAGTAGACAAATCCCACACCATACTGCAAGTTGCTTTTCTTTGTGCCAAATCTATATGATGCATCAGCGGTAAAGTACGCACCGTCATACATCCGAATAAACAATCCGGCCCCGACGGGAGCTTGAATGTTCAACGAACCATCATACGCTCTATGCCCCCCAACTCCTCCAAACACAAAAGGTAAAATAACATGCTTATCTCCACCGAAGTAGTACTGCAACAGAAGATCCGCGCCAAAGTAGGGCCGATTGACAGAATTTTCTGAATTGACCGAGTAGACCCCGGCTCTTATAGGTATTGACAGATTCAAATGTGGAAACAATTGACGATTGTAGCCCATCTCCCATGCGGGGCGATAGGATTTGAAATTAAAAAAACTACCTCCTTCTGGAGTCTGGTAGTCGGCGAATACCCTTTTGAAGAATACCCCATTTTTCATCCCCGAATGTTGTGCACTTAGCGAAAAAAATACAACAAAGGAGAGAACGAGGGCGAGTAAATACTTATTCATAACAACATATTTCTTGTAAGTAAGACCTAATTCGAACTACGCCGTTCATCTGCCGATATAATCATAAGCAAACAAGTGACTTAGACGTATTGCAGCGCAAATTTAAAAAGGATTTGCCAATCATTCCTAATTTATAAGCATTTAATTATAAAAATATAATGCATTAAGAATAAATTTAATGTGAATGGAAAATATCGACCATTTCATACGAGACAATTCAGGCAAAACAGTTTACTCCAATCTATCAGCGAATCACTATATTCTTTCTTAGTAACTGACCATTCGAACGCAACTCGAGCCAATACATTCCGGAGGGCAAGTAGTATAGGTGAATCGCGGTCCGATCTGCAACGATTCTTTGCTCCATAACCTTCAGACCCAAAGTGTTAAACACCATAAGGGTGGCGGGCAGTGGGACATCTCTTAAAACCAGCTGGGCCATGCTGCCGGTCACTGGGTTAGGAGCCACTATCAGCTCCGCGTCTCTATCGTTCGCACTCCGGTGTATAGTCAGGATGGAGGAATAGGTGTAACTCCTATCCGAATCCACCATTTTCAGTCGATAATAGCTTGTACCCAAAGCAGGGCTTTTATCTATGAAATGGTAGGTGTTTATCCTTGATTGATCATTTCTCGCGTCCACTTGACCGATATGTTCAAAATGCACACCGTCGGTAGAGCGTTGGATGTCAAATCGAAGCGATGTGGACCCGTCTCCAATGACCCATTCCAGAACCACCTCCGGATCGTGCTTATACACGAAAAAGGAATTGAGTGTAATCGCCAAAGCGGATTGCGTGTAAACCCCGAGCCCACCGCCGGAAAAGTGATCTAATTCGTATGAGGCGAGATAGAATCCTTCCGGGGTCACGCTATTCGACCAAGTACTCATCGAAGGTGTATTGGCGTAAGTATATTGGAAATAGTTGGAGGTGTCGGCGCCGGCGTGATTCAGTCGTGGGTTGGGTGTCCCAGGTTGTTCGATTTTGTAGGCTTCCAATTGCTGCATGTCCACTCCACCCAGGGCGGCATCCAACCCATCAAAATCTTCAGGCTCGTAAGGAAACTGCACTTCCACCGGGCTATTGGGCTGCATAGAAGTACCTACAAACCAGTAGCGATTAATCACGTGAAACACCTTGCCATCCGGAACATATTGTGCGGTAATGTCTGTCGGCTCGTAGGAGCTTTTGACAACTTCGACTTTGACCTCAAAACCGGGATCTCCTACATGACCGATATCCTCCCCTCGTGTATCGATGGAGAGGAGCCACAAATCATCTGATTCATCTACCGTGTTGTTATCGTAATAATAATGGATAGTCGTCCCGTCCGTACATTCGATATTGGCGTGGTACACTCCGACTGCTACCGGTATGGCGGCGCCGGGGATATACTCTGACAAACAGGAAGACGATTCGACTTTTGCCCTAATCTTATTGCCAGGTTCTTCGCCAAAGCCAAGAGTAAAATCAATTCCCGGTCTTCCGGGTAGGTGACAATAACTCATAATGGTCCCTTTTGTGGGAATGGGCCCTGCGGGACACCCGTTGGAAGAGGGATAACATCCGTCGATGGGCTCATTGTGAAAGGGACCCCAAACACATTCATGCGTATGGGGAGAGCCCAAAATATGCCCTATCTCATGGGTAAAGACATGTACATCCCACGAGTAAACCGGATAAGCCTTGGGGTCGATTTCTACATTGCCGTAGGCATATGAATAGCTTTTGATACAGAGACTATTGGTAAAGGCCACCCCTCCCAAAGATGGATGCCCCTGAGAATCGGTATAACCGGAGAGCAACATCACCAGATCCCCGTTGTAGGTCTTAAACACCCGTTTAAATGCCCAAAGGTCATCATTGGCAGAAGTATGTGGCAGGTCGTCCTCGACCGTATGAACCACGATCTCGCTCAACTGTACATGAATCCCTTCCTTTCTGTAAATCTGCGATGCACCATGGAATACCCCTTTGACATAATCCACCACACGCTGAATGTCATACCCGAGTTTGACATACAAATCATAATCGGCATGAATGGAAAATCGAACCTTCTTGCAAGTCGTGCGCACAATCCTGGACTCAATGGCGGCGCGGTCCCGATAGTACAAATCATCAATTGCCGAGCAAGTGAATCCCCGGCCGTGGTGCGCCTTAACTTTGCTAATCAAAACATACTTTTTGCCTGTCTTGTCTCCCGGTGCAGGACCAAAATCGAAGCTCCCCTTGCGCGAAAGATGGACCGAACCATAAAGGGCCCCGCCGGAAGAGTAGGTATACACCATACTTCCAGGCTCGCCTTCTACCTCACCGGTGTAAAGCGGAGTAGGACGCACTTGTACGGGTCGAGACTCTCCCCCATCCCAACGCTTCACCTCCACGTCTGACAAAGAGTATTTATGCATTCGGATGGTGTACCGCTTCGATTTAATCGGCAGCATGAAATGGCTGAAATCCGGAATTCCCGCAGACAATTGATGCATCAAAGTCAAATCCACATCCATAAACTGAAGGGTAGAATCAAAGGGAATCTGACCGGCAGCCAATGTGTGTCCTTCCTGCATCCTGAACAATTCGACATCTTGCGCGTATGAAATGCTAACGATGATGCCGAGCAGGATGGCAGTCAAACCTATTTTGGGTACATGGTATAAGGCCTTCATCTGTTTGCTTTTTGTAGTTTTAAAGAGCAGGTACGAGCTTTGACGCTTGATGCATCACCGTCAAGGTACCGTCCCATGAAAAAATATTTAATTGCAACCGTAGTTGCATATTGTATACTATTGGTTGCGACCATTCAGGCACATTGAGATATGAGGAAGGATACAAGTGTCCTTCTCAAATTGTCCACTAAGAATGATCTAAAAAATAATCCTATGAAATATAAATCAACCAGTACTAACACATCCTCAATCCATAAAACATTAAGTATTTTCTACATATGACTGTATTTCAAGAATTGTACCAGTTTTTCGAGGCGGGACTCAAAGATATTCTAACCACAAGGGAAATACAAGATTGTTGGCGGGCCGTCAAAGAGGATTTATTGCTTCCATTACAAGCCGACGGTGCGGCAGCTAAGGAATACAATACCATCCTAAAAACGGTAAAAGAAGCGGTACAGCAAATTCAGTCCGGCACACCAATTCAGTACATCACAAAGACGGTGTATTTTTATGGATTACAATTTCGTTCGGACAAAAGAGCACTAATACCAAGACCTGAAACTGAGGAACTTACGCATTGGGCTTTGCAAGATATCCAATCTTCAACGGAGCGTTCCATGTCAATACTGGATGTTGGTACGGGAAGTGGTTGTATCCCCATCGTCTTAAAAAAGAAACATCCTCCCCTAAAGGTCTCGGGTATCGACATTTCGAGAGAGGCCCTGTCATTAGCAGCCGAAAATGCCAAAGTCCATAAAGTCGATATCGACCTTATGGAAGCGAATATATTAGAGTGGGAAAAAAATTTATTACGGCAGCATGAATGGGATATCATCGTCTCCAACCCGCCCTATATCCCGTATAGCGAGCGCGACCGTATGGATGCATCCGTCATCTATCATGAACCAAGTGCCGCACTCTTTGTACCGGACCATGACCCACTTCTATTTTACAAGACCATTATGGCTTATGGCAAAGAGCATCTAAAAAAGGGAGGGCGTATTTATTTTGAATGCAATGAGTTCAATGCTTCTGAGGTCCGGCAGCACGCCATAGAACTCGGGTATCAAAAAGTTTCTGTAAAAAAAGACTTACAAGGCAAACAACGGATGGTCCGTATGGAGTTGTGACAGAGGGCTCGCATCATCCTCCGGACTTCTTGGTATTGGAATAACCCATATCCTTCAAGAATTGTACGATTTTATTTCTTTGATCGCCTTGAATCAGGATTTCGCCGTCCTTGGCGCTGCCCCCCACCCCGCACTTTGCTTTGAGTTGCTTGCCCAACGTCTTCAAATCCTCCTCTTGCCCTATAAAGCCGGAGACGAGCGTAACCTTTTTTCCCCCACGCTTCTTTCGGTCTAAGGAAACCCGGAGCTTCTGTGCATGGGGTGCTACTGTTTCAGTGCCTTGCTCATCGTCAAACTGGTATTCATAATCCGGGTCGGTAGAATAGAAGGTATACTTTTTCTTTTTTGCCATTATCGCTGCTTTAGGATATTAATATAAAACACAACCAATTTGTTTTTATCCCAGGGGCATTTTTTCATCTATTCCCAATTGAAAAGCAATAAAATCATCACTTACACACTTTACCTTCTAAAGATCGAAGCGTAATGCCCTTCTATACTGTCCGACTCATATGATTGTTTTCGCTGAAAGATCATTTATGCCCATGGGATGGAACTCCACCATTTCATACCCCATCAAAACCCGTATTCTGCAGCGTATCAAAGGAAAACATGCGAATGATTTATCCCACCATTAGGCACAAAAAAAGAGGTGGCTTGGGGTAGCCACCTCTCTAATCTCATGTGGGGGTTAATCTTAAAACCCTTGTCCGGGATTCTATTTCATAATTACCATTTTCTTGGTCGAGATGAAACTTCCGGCGTTCAACTGATAATACAGCACACTTTCCGCTCCAAAATCAGCAGCTTTAAACACCACTTCATTGTATCCTTTTTGACCGGATACAAAAGCGACCTTTAGTAATTTACCTGACATGTTGTACACACTGATTGATGCATCCATATCCTCCGGCAATTCAAATCCGATGGTTGTTTTTCCATCGAATGGGTTCGGAGTATTTTGGTAGAGCACGTATCCTTCGCCCCGCTCCTGTCCGGCGAATCGCATGATAACACCATAGGTATTATCATTATCAAAAGCCAGTGCGGGAGTGATATCGGAGTCGATATACAACATCTCACTCAAAGTACTCTTCGCCTTTCCTTTGAACACGAAAGAGAACAATGCCGTCTGGTCATCAACAGATATACTGCTAATATCATGCCAACTCATCGTAATAACACCTCGATCGGCAAATACTGCGTAATTGTCGCTGGAGACTTGGATAGCGCCACTTCTCATTTGGACGAATTCTACTGCAGTAGGATCATAATGCATCGTAAACTGGAATCCTTCGACACCATTCAGAGACGTAGAAGTCACCGGCACTATGACCTCCTGACCTGCTTGTACTGCCTGGTCAGCGACCACAAGAGAGGTCATTTTGGAAGTACGTGTACTGCTACCTTTCAAGCCATTGGTCTTAGCGTCACCGGTCAAATCACCCACCTTGATAGATACAAAGTTGGTATTCATCATTTGGCGATTGAGTTTTTCGTACTTTATCTCTTCCGGGAAAGCACTTTGCCATGGATCTCTCGGATCTGCAAACAAGTAGTTGGCCGGCACAAATCTCCAACTGTTCACTCCTTTGAACGCTTTGGACTTACCCAAGATTACTTTTCTAATCACCGCGATATCCCCTGTAGAAACAGAGCCGCTGTTATTGGCATCTGCAGCGATTAGTGTGTAAGGATCAGAGATATCCATCTTACCTAACAAGTACCTTTGGATGGCGACAAGGTCTCTGGTGTTGACACCGTTGAGAATATTGTCATTATTGAGCGGCTTGACGGAATAATCCTGATTCATTGGTAAGTTATAGAATGCATAATCTCCTTTGCCGGAAGATTTGCCCTCTTTCATCATGGTACCGCCATTGAACAGTTGTACTTTGGTATTGGACAGCTCCCGTCTATCATTGGTGAATAGTTTCCCTCCAATAGCAGCGAGAGAATCTGCCCCATCACATACGTTATTCGGATCCTGGACTTCGATAGTGGTTCTACAGAAATCTGCATTACCCTCTTCGTCTTCTACCCACATCTCTACTTCCGTCGTGTACTTTCCTTGGACACCATACTTCTTGAAGGTATCACAGCTGATCACATATCCTGTCCATTTGGGATCTCCGAAGAAGTAGAACTTGAGGTTTTGCTCTTCGGTACAATTGTCATAGGAACCGATGTTGAGGTCGGTAGCCCAAACGGTAATTGCGCCTGTCGTAGGCATCACGACGGTCACAATCCCACTTCTACAATACGGTGTAGGATTCTTACAATCTTTGACGTGGAAAACCGTGTCTTTTACTCCGATGTTTCCACATCCATCCTCGACATACCAGGTAATTCGGTGCCATCCTGTAGGATACACCCCACTCGCGTTGGTAGCATCTTTGGAATCGTCTGCATATGGATTATTCTGTACGAATGGTATATCACCCGGTTTGGCAGGTCCGACATTGTAATCTACGGTTCCGTCATTATTGAGGTCAATCTTATATTCGTACTTCAACCAACTATTCTTGGTACACTTATCATCAGCATCTGCCGAAAGATTGATGTGACCTCTGCACTTCCAAAGTGAATCTTTGATAGCGGGTTCACAGTCGCCGATCTTGACCGTTACCACAGGAGGATTGTGGTCAATGACCTTAATAATCTGCAGGTAATGCCATTCGCCCGGATGCGGATGCCAATAGTCGATTTGACCATCTTGGTCCTTATCGAGATCAACACGTGGGTCAAACTGACACCAGTCCACTACTACCCAGTCTCTCAGTATTTTGTAGCAGGCATCCGCTTCGATGGTGTACTTCTTGTCTTCAAAATCAATAGATATCAAAGAGCAATTGTCATCGCCACCGTTGTCGATAACCGGGCGTCCAAGAGCGGGATTATCCGGGCTTGTTTGAGCACCACATCCCTCCAAAATCTCAGGATCCTGGCAATTTAACGGCCACTTGATATCATCATACGGGTCAGTACAATTATCACTGATGTAGAATGGATCACAGTCCACTACCCAGATCACTTGTACATCTGTAAACTTCTTGCCATTGGCCGTGACTGTAAAGTAACGATAGATCGGTCCTTGACCGCACTCGCGTTTGTCTACTACCTTGATGCTACAATCCAAGGAACATGTACCAAAGGCATATCCGTCTCTACCCCAGGTCAAATCGTATTGTCTTCCCGGGTGATTTCTATTATACAGCGTATTGTAAAAATCACATGCCTTGGAAAGTACGGGATATCCTGTCTTGTCATTTGGTTTACAGAAGAACCGGCAGACCTTGTCATGTGTAGTAACCGGCTCTCTGTCTTCTACTTTCTTTACAAGTCTTCCAAACGTCTTATTATTGACGTCTTCCAAGCTCTCTTTGCTATCATCAAACCAGAACATACAGGTCACCACAATATCCGGTGGAGCCACAACGGTAGGTATTGATTTATCCTGTACTTCTACTTCGACCATACAATCAGAGAAGTGCCCTTTCAAGTTTCCGCTGGTCATTCTACTTGGCACTACAGGTCCTGCACCCGGATTAACATCGAATACACGGAAAACCACCATGATGGTCTTTCCACCGTCTTCACAGCAGAATTTTACATAGTCATCAAAATACACTTGATTTCCTAAACGTGCAAGGTCATCATCTCCATTGGCACCGTCACAAGATTCTTTATTGTCCGTATAGGAGCCATCATTGGTACCTTTCAAATCCTCCATCCGGATCACTTTAAACCAAACAGAGTCATTGCAGTTGTCATATGAACCGTCATCAAATGTGCGTGCATACACTTTGCTGATATTGTCCCCGGCACCATTGCCCGAGATCAAAGAGACTACCGTGTGCTTATCGCAAACAGGATGCGGGGGCTTGTCATCAATCACGGTCACCTTAATTGTATCCAATGTGTGATTACCACAGCAATCAGAAGTCTTGATAATCACATTGTGCGTACCCAATCCGAGATCTGCAACGATATAACCACTAGCTTCTGAACCGAGGAGTGTACCATCAGCTGAGAATACAGTGTAATGCACTTCCTTCGAACAGTTATCCGTTGCATCCGGATCCGGCACATTAAATGTTGCGGAACACTTCCACACATCCGTACCCAAAGTAATTTCATCCGGAACTACAGTCGTAGGACCAGTAGTATCCACCACTTTGATAATCTGGTTGTACTCCTTGACTTCGCTAGAGCACCAGTCCAAGACTATCCATCTTCTCAAAATCTTATAACAACCTACGTCTCCGGCATCACATCCCGGATCTGAGATATCGATTTTTCTATCTTCAAAAGTATAGTTAATATTAAAGCATGAAGCACCTTCGGGATAACCTGTCCCTTGCCACATGACAACTTCATTTTCTCCCCAACAACCTGGCTTTGCAGGATAGTAAACATTGTCAGGAGATGGGTGGCCTGCATATTTCCCACTTTGGATATAATTCCATCCCAAAGTGTCAGGACGACGAACCCCACCATGTGTGTTGGCCCAGTCTCTATCCAGGATATAATTATCCACTCCACAAGAGAAAGCAGGATTGTTATAATGAGATGAGTAATCATTGTTGTTTCGTCTTTGATCACACATCAGCATCGGTTTATTGCCTGGACGACTATCATAAGATGGAGGTGGCATTACCGAATCCAAGTCGCCCAAGGCGACCGTAATGATTTGGACGCAGGTACTTTCGTTACCGGTCGCATCTTTGGCAATCCAGGTTCTTTTTACACGTGCACTGTAATTAAGTGCACAAGATCCATCTTCGACTTTATCTGTGTAGGTCAACGTATAGCCACAACCGTCACTTACGGTAGGCGTATTCAATCCGGTCAAGTCATGAGGGTCTCTACAAGAGACAGTAGTATCATTGGGGCATGTAAGTTGCGGTGGAAGTTTGTCTTCAATACAGATCTTACCCCAGCAGGAATTGCCAGTAGTGGTATCCCTAATAGTGGTGGTGTAGCAATTTCCGAGATCGGATCCATCAATTTGAACGCCGGGGGTTACGGGGTCGCGGTCAATTGTGTTTCCAAACTTGTCCTCTACAGTCACCTCAAATTTGTCATAGCAACCATAGTTCTTGCCTTGCAAGACAAGATCTGCCGTTACCGTGGCACTACAAGAGCCATCCAATGATACTTGGACTCGGTCATTACAAGCTATGGAAGTTGTCGTACGTTGAAATTCGTTGACCGTTAAGTCAAGCGTATACTCCAGCACTCCGGTATTTGCACAATCTGCATATTTGAATACAATATGAGTGGTACCAATAGGCCAGCACTCATCCGTGACTCGATCTACACTGGAAATAAATCTGCCACTTCCATCTGGAAAAGTAATCGTAACGTCATTGGCGGTACAACCTGCGCAACCGACATTGCTGAGTGCGAAAATCACATCCGCATCCGAACAGCATTCACCCGGCAGCAACTGAATCGTGTGCGTCGCCGGGCTAATGATTGACGTCGCAACGCCGCCAACGGTTGGGTTGAGTGAGCACTGCGCATAGGACTGTACGCCGGCAAAAGCGAACAGAACAAAGAGAAGTGCACGCATCAATCCTTTCCGTTCATAAAGAGTTTGAATTCGTTTCATAAGTTAAAAATTTTGCATTAATAAATGGAACAATGTTTAAAAATATTCCCTCCACTCTAACTCATGACACACGTCCAAACTCCACCACCGCACCTCTTTGGTGCAGTCGCAAGAATACAAACGGTATGTTCGTATATTCGCCGGCATTCCGGCCAATACACTATGAGTTTTGAGTTTTGGTTATCAAAGACAGCGTGCCGCTTTAGCACGCCTATCCATGGAAGACTATGCCTGTTGGGGGGTAAGATGGCAAACTCGTTAGCTCGCGAGGTGGGGGGCTGTTCTTGAGGTCCATGCCTGCACGTGATTCGACCATTTCATAACATAAATGACTCATCTCATCTCATACTATACTGTTAATGCGGTATGAAATCGCCGGCGCTTTCCTCCGGGCATCATCCAATCCTTAGCCAATAAAAAACACGAAGAGACACCATAAGATGGTGTAAGACGGTTGAGTTTTGACCGGATATTAATGATACCCTATGTTAATGTAATGTAACTTTGTAATTCCGGAAAGAGGGGTGTGAGTTATTACTTGGGGAGTATTATCCCTCTCTCGTACTGCAAATATACTATCAATTTGGTTGGTGCAGCAATAAAAAAAGGAAGTTTTCTTACATATTTTTTTCAACAATATATTACCTTGCTGGCTGACAAATGGATAGAAACGCATAAAACCTCTTGCTTTCGGGAGCCCAAAAGGCTGTTTTTTCGAAGATTTGAGGCGCCCCTCCAAAAGAACGAATGCGGAAGAATAGCAATATTAGCAGGGCATATAAAGCATTTTACGTATGAAATATCAGAACAAATTACAGAAAATACATTTATTATGAAAAGCATTTTTTTTGTCACCACTGCGGGGATAATCATGATTCTGGCTGTGTTAATCGGCGCCTTTGGTGCGCACGGGCTAGCGCCCTACATGAATGATACGGGCAAACTCATTTTTCAAACCGGGAGCAAATATCACTTCTTTCACGGATTGGCACTCTGGATGGCACTTCTTTTGTCTTACCATTTTAAGACCAATCGCCTGCACCTTGTATTTTATCTGTTTCTCATGGGAATAATCTGTTTTTCAGGTTCGCTTTATCTCTTGTCCATCCGCGAGCACTTACCGGAGGTAGCAACCAAGATTCTAGGGCCTCTCACACCCATCGGTGGATTGCTTTTCATCTCAGGATGGACCGTACTAACGATAAGACTACGACCGTTACTACTACAGAAACCAGAATAATGCAAACGATATCGTTTCCTAATATAAAACAATGCCCAATGAAACGCATTCTATGCTTCTTTGTCCTGATGCTCCTCCTGCCCTCAGGAATCCACGCCCAAAACCTTTACGGCTTTCATGGTGGACCGAATTATCCAAATGCGCGGATACGTGGCATTGATGGATACATCCCCGACCCCAAGATTGTGGACGGATTTAACTTGGGCGTTCACGCTCTTTTCCCCATTGACGACCATTTGAGCTTCTATACAGCGGTCTCCTACCAGAGAAACGGGTTCTCCCTCGGCGTCAAGGACACCCTCATACTCAGCGCTCTCCCAGAAGATATTCCGGTGGGCATTCGCTTTGATTTTTTTCTCGACTATATACAGATTCCCGTTCTTTTGAAATACCGGTTCAATCCTTACAGCCGGAGCACCGCCTACATCAACGGAGGACTATACGGCGGGTATCACACCCAGGGATTTGTGCGAACCAAGATACGCGCTATTATTGATTTTAACATCAGCTCTACCCCACTTCCCCTTACGAGCGGCCTTTTTAATCGTTACGATTTGGGGTGGATGGCCAATATTGGCTACCAGATTCCCATTCGCTATGCGATACTTCATTTTGAAGCCCGCTATCACCGCTCCCTCATCCAATGGCTGCACAATCCCATCCTTGCCGTCGACATCAAGCACCATGGATTTGGATTCCTACTGGGGATTAGTTTTCCGCTTGGACAAAAGAAGGCTCAACAGGACATCGACCGGGCATGACAGGCATACTTCATCAACAGATTGAAGCATACAAAAAGCACTCATGCCATCAGTTCACCACATAGGTGATGACTTGCGGGTAGAACATCACCAACAAGATTAATGCGAGTTGGATTAATATAAAAGGCACAATTCCCCTGTATATATCCTTGGTTTGCACTTCGGGGGGTGCCACTCCCTTGAGATAAAACAGCGAGAAGCCAAAGGGAGGTGTCAAAAAGGAGGTCTGTAGATTGAGCGCCAGCAACAAAGCAAACCAAAGCAGAAGCTGTGGCATGGTATGAAATACAGGAGAAAAATCGGATGGATTATACGTCTTTAGTATCGGAAGGATGACGGGCACCAATATAAAGATGATCTCGATAAAATCTATAAAAAAGCCGGCTACAAAGACCACCAACATCACAAACCCAAGGAACCCCCACGGGGTAAATCCTCCTTCGGTAAAGAAATCAATCAAAAAAATATCACCATTCAGCCCGCGAAATACCAAGGTAAAGGTCGTCGCCCCAAGCAAAATAAAAAACACCATACTCGTCATGTGTGTGGTCTCGACAGAGATGTCCTTCAAAGTGGTCCAATCCAGCTTGCCTTGACTCACCCCGATCAAAAGTGCGCCGGCAGCACCGATAGCAGCGGCCTCCGTGGGAGAGGCTATGCCGGCAAATATCGACCCCAATACGACCACTATCAGGGTCAGAGGTATTACTAAGGTTTTAAGTAGAAGTGTTATACTTTGCCGGCTGCCCTCTTCTCCCGCGCTCTTAATCATCTCTAATTTTGCGCTATTCGTATCCATTGCTCCCTTAGTAAACTGTGTAATGACTACGGTATAAACCAAATACATCAACACCAATAACACCCCAGGAATCACGGCAGCCCCAAACAAGTCACCAACGGAAATATTGAACACACTCCCCAGCAAGACCAACACAATCGATGGAGGGATGATTTGTCCGAGCGTCCCGGCAGAGGCCACTACCCCACTCGCGAGGGAGGGCTTGTACCCATAACGCAACATGATGGGCAAGCTTATCGTCCCCATGGTCACCACCGTCGCCCCGACAATTCCCGTAGAGGCCGCCATCAAAGCACCGACAACAATCACGGAGACCGCCATTCCGCCCTTTATTCGACTAAACACCCTTGACATGGAGATCAGAAGGGACTCAGCGATGCCTGTTCGCTGCATGGTGATGCCCATAAAGATAAACAGGGGCACGGCAATCAGTACATAATTGCTCATCACGCCCATAACCCTGGAGGGCAAAAAGGCAAAGAACTCCGGTCCGAGCTGAAAATACCCCACCAACACCGCCATCCCGCCGAGGACAAATGCCACCGGAAATCCGGTCAGTAACACGATTAATATCGCCCCGAATAGTATGAGTGCTATGTATTCCAATGCTGAAGTTTCTTAAATTCTAAAATCATCTCCACAATCCCTTGTATCAACAACAAGGCAAAACCAAATACAATCATGGATTTTATAATAAAATAATAAGGCAATCCGCCCGGATTGGGGCTCCCCTCCATCGTCTCAAAGGCGTGATGGGCATACTTCCCACCGGTATAAATCATCAACAAACACCATGGAGTTAACAATAAGAGATAACCTGCTATGTTTATGATAGCCTTCGCTTTTGCAGGCAGTCGTATATAAAACACGTCAACACGCACATGTTTATCACGGGCAAGAGTAAAGGCCCCTCCGAGAAGAAAAATCAGTGCAAATAGCTGCCATTCCAACTCCATTATCCATGCGTGGGTGGTATGAAATGCGTAGCGAAACAGTACATCAAAACATATCAAAAGTATCAAGACCAAATTGAGCCACGAAACCCACCGGCCGATTCGCTCATTGAACTGCTGCAATCGATTCATCCCTTTTGATTAATAACATACACTTGAACAAACAACCCGACAAATATATACAGAAATTATGTAATGGGAGGGATGTGGTGTGTGTGGGGGGGGTATTGCAAAGTGCACTAATCTAAGACAAACAGCGTGAAGAACTCCAACCCCAAAGCTGACGAAGGAAGACTTGGGAGCGGAGATTTACTAAATGATTTATCGCGCAGGAACAACTGGAGCACTGGAATTATTCTCCTTTATTAATAAATAGAAAATCATCATATCATGGCAAAAACACTCTTTCTTTTCGCTTTCTTAATAGTCTTAGGATGCTGCAAAAAGCCGGAACCGGGTCCTATGAACGAACTGGAAATCCCAAAATCACAGATATTCATTTCTGCTGATAATGAAGTGCTGTTCGACACATCGTATACTTCGTGTGGCAAATTTGCTCCTACCCCTAGTGAAAGTATCGGAGATGTCCCGAGACTCCTCGTTTCTAGTCCGGGGGTATTTTATCCTTATGATCCTGCCAATTTGCCTGATGACTTCTATTTTCGATTTGTTTTCCACGATGTACCTGCCAGTGGCAAAGGATCACCCTATTTAAACGAGTTCTGGTCATATATTCATTCTCAAATGTATGAATTCAATTCCCCTCCTTATAAATGGGATTTTTTCCTAAAATTAAAAAAGGATGGGAAGATATACCAAAACTGGTGGAATGGAAATCTTGTAAGTTTACCTGTTGATATTAGTCGTGATGAAACAGGGCTGAAATTCGAAAATTATACGTTCAGTAAATTTGAAGAATTTGGAAGCATTTGCATGTTGGACTATCATGTTCTACGGTTAGAAGGCAACATTAATGGAATTCTTATTACAAAAGACAGACGTGATACCATAAATGTAAAGGGAAATCTGGATGTGTTTTTAAATTTTTCGCCATAGCAGAGCATTTATATCAGAGGCTTCATCCGGAAGCCTCTGATATAATCGCCCTTCATAACAAAACAAATGTTCTAAAGTAAATAGAACCATCACAATTAGGCTTGAGGATTGCATCAATGAATATTCTAACAATAGTATAAAGCGATGACGAGAAACAAAGCTAAGCGAGTGGTACTATAAAAAAACTACTCTAAATGTTTCCTTGCTCTTTTTTTGACTTTTGAGTCCATTCCAAAAAATGAAGCTCGATAAAATGATTAAAACCATTGCCAAGGATTGTCTCGTATCCCATACCCACGGTTAAAACCGTGGGCTATGTTTGCTCCCGTTTAGGCACTTTGATCCGGACGGCAAGAGCCTCGGTTGCTATACTTATATCTTTCTGACGCAGAGGGCTAATACCATACTTCTAAAATCACCGCAAACCATAGGTTTAAAACCTCCACTTTTGTGCGTTGTGCGACGATATGTCGCCACGAGCAGGGCGGTTCTTTTGTTTTGATGGTGTTGGTGTCTTTTGTTATGCACCCTTTTTCCGTGTGTGTACTACAAACTGCACTAATTCAATACTCCTCTTACAAAGCTAACAGCCACCATTGCCCGAATGCTTTTATTTGATGGCCACGAATGGACGAATACACTCGCGTATATGTTTGATGAGGCTAAAGCCGATTTCTCTTCATTCCTTTTTCCGTCAGTTGAAACTGACGGCAATGATGTTTATTATAAAACGCTCCAGTGCTCTGCGCAAGAAATAAATATACATAGCAACTGAAGCTATTTTTCTCTGAATGTAGTGCCCCACGCAAAAAATAACTAAACATCTATGCTCGTCCTTTTATATTTATACTTCGTTGAAGAACCTCGTAAATAGCTAAGGCTATTCAAGAGAACCTTCGCCTCGTCTAAATAAAAAATAACTTCGCCTATTATATCTACTTATTTCTTGCGTGGGGCACGAGACGCTCAAACGGGAGTTATGCCGTAGTATAATGACTGTTTGAGCAACGAAGAGTCAGAGGGAAAGAGCAAGTTTATGTGTATAGTTATTTTCTGCGCGGAGCACTAGTTATGGGCATTTTTTAAGAATGTAGCATGGGCAATGTTCCTATTTCATTTGCTTCAGCTTTTGCCGTTCGCTTCAGCCCTTTGCCGTTCGCTTCAGCTTTTGCCGTTCGCTTCAGCGAACGGTCTAAAAGTTAGAAAAGATTGGCTTTAGCCACATAAAAACGTGTGTCTGGATTCTTCTCCTTTTGAAGCGATTGAATTTTGAATATACTCTAAAAAGCGCACTTTGTAATACACACCTTTTTCCGTCCCAAAAGCTCATTCCCGTAAAGATATCGTATTTTTGTCGTGTGCGGTCGCGAGGTGCTGCCAATCATTATCGATAGACCCAGCCGGTCCAATGAAATAAATCAGACTATATATGCAAAGAACTATCCTACTGTTTTTCGGATTATTTTGGATGTGGGCGGTGTCCGGGATAAGCATGTCACGAGACCGGGCCGGATATTTGGCCGTCACCGGACATGGTGCCATTTCATACCATAAGAACAGGACCGACACGCTTCCACCGGATCCGGACATTACGCGCTACGCTATATCCTTCTTAGGCGGAGCGGATTCGGGTTGCTATCATTCCCAATGGCATTGTCTGGGTCCGACCGGCATCCCCGGGGGCTATACCTCCTCCAAGGGGCAAGGGCAAATCCACGTCATCGCCTTCAGCCCCGATTATGAGACCGACAGTGTCATGTATGCCGGCAGCAATTTCGGCGGCCTCTGGAAGCGACAGGGGAGGCATGCATGGCATGTCATCGGCCAAGGGCAACTCCCTTACAGTTCGATATCGGATGTGGCCATTGACCCGGCGAATAAAAACACCCTTTTCGTCACGACCGGGGATGGAGAAAACAACCCCAATCACCACGCAGAAAACACAGATGACGGGAGTTCGAGTCAGTTTACCCCGATTTTCACCGCCGGAGTCTTTCGCAGCCGGGACGGTGGGCTTCACTGGCAATCGGCAAATGGCCGGGAGGAGGCATTGTTGGGGTTCTTCCGGGAGGGAGGGGCGATTCGTAAGGTGCGTCTTTCGCCGCGTTCGCCGGGCATGTGGATCGTGAGCAGCGAGGGGATATTTTACTGTCCGGATCGCGAGGCACCGTTCCCCCAATGGAGAAAAATATCCGCTACCGGCACGACCATCGAGCGGGATCGCCAACTCAAGGGATTGGAGCTACATCCGACCCATCCCGACACGCTTTACGCCAGCGGCTTGGACATTTATCGCTCTACGGACGGGGGAGCGCATTGGCAGAGTATGACCGGTCCCGGCACCGGACTAATGCTGGACTCCTTGTCCGAAGGATTTGAGGTGGACCGGATTAATATCGGGGTCACCCCTGCCGCTCCGGAGCGATTGTATGCCTACATCGTGGGGCACTCCGGGCATCCGGAATATTACATTTACTATTTTGATGGTATGAAATGGCACCATTTGCGCCATTCGACGACCTACAGTGCATTCGAGTTGGCCACCCCGACACGGACAGCAATAGGGATTTCACCCCGCAATGCCGACACCCTGTTCTTCGGCACCACAAAGGTGTACGGAGGAGACATGCACCATATTCGCGGATATTCATCCTACTCCGGCAATGGCTACCATGCCGATGTGCACACCCTCGTTTTTTCTCCGGATGGCAAGACGCTTTATGCCGGTACGGATGGAGGTATCAGCAAAAAACCCGTAAGCCGAGCCGGTTCATCCGGATGGCAATTTGACTCGGAGGGATTGCAGGTGAAGACCATTCATCGGTTTGGGGATGCGGCAGACCGGCCGGATCACATCATCACCGGCAACCAAGACAACGGCACGGATGTCCTCATCGGCAAAGTGTGGACGACGTTCGAGGGAGGCGACGGATACAATGGCAAGGTGGATTGGGTAGGTGGATTGGGATTTGGGGCGGGAAGTGGTTCGTCCAACCGCCTGATGACCTACGATTTCATATCAAAAAGGCAGAAGAACGAATGGATAAAGCGCCTTTTGCCCCGGGATCCGGCCACCGGCAAACTGCCCCTCATCAAGTCCTTTCAAATGAAGAACCACCCGGTCACGGACAGGGTTTGGATACCGATGACCGAGCTTTACGAACGCAAAGTGCATCGACCGGCCAAGCGCAACGATACGGCGGATAGCCTTTGGGTACTGCGCTCGGATATCGGCAAATACATCCCTGCCCGGTGGAAGCGCCAAATGACGGAATACGACATCTGCGCTTCTGACCCCGACTACATCTACCTCATCGTCAACGGATATCAGAAGGACTTTAAGAAGGGGTATGTCGTCCAATCCCATCTTTTCCTAAGCACGACAGGAGGGTGTGACGGAATCGATGGGTACCGGAAGGACACCTGCTTTAAGGACCTCACCGGGCGCCTCAAAGCCAGTGGTATCATCAACCGGCACTATCTGCCGAGGGTCTTTCGAGGGGATAGCCTGGAGATTCCTGCATTGACATCGGTGGTATTTGACCCGGAAAATCCACTAAAAGCCTGGATCACCTTCACGGGTTATGAGCCCGGCATAAAGGTTTGGAAGACGGAGGACGGAGGGGACCACTGGACGAATGCCGACCCGGAGGGTTCCCTCTCCAATCTACCCGTCAACGACATCGTCTACCAGAACGGTACGGAGGATATGCTTTACATCGGAACCGATGCCGGCATTTACTTCAAAGACAAAGGGATGTCCCGTTGGAAACATATGTGCGACTTCCCCAATGTCCGGGTAACCGAATTGCGTATCAATTACTGCATGAACAAATTGCGCGCCGCGACTTTCGGAAGGGGCATTTGGGAAGGGGCATTGGCGGCCTCTCCCGAAGACCTCGGTTCCGTCGCCCGGACCATTGGCCTTAAAGAAACATGGACCCAATCGCGGGGATTGGACCGGGATATCCGGATTCCGTCCGGGCATGTCCTACAGATATCCGGAACAAAAGAAGCGCCCGTGACGGTGAGTCTCCCGGCCAATGGCCGCATTATCCTCGAAGATGATGCCCAACTCATCCTGCAGAATGTCATCCTCACCAATGGTTGCGACAATACCTGGCAGGGGCTCGTGTGGGAACAAAAGGACAAAATGCATCCTCCGAAATTCCGTTTTGAGGGCGTTCAGCTCTTGCATATCAAATAGTGCTCCTGAAACACGCTTCATGGAAAAAAGCACGGATTGTTCAGGGGTGCTGTTTCCTTTGGACCGCATCAGCAGGAACAACATGCAAAAGAGATATGTTATTCTTCATAATAAAAATTAGCGCATGCCTACAGATACCAACAGGTTTATCCCTTACACTCCAATAGAACTCGATGATTCGACCCGAATGGATCGTAGTCGTCAATTACTGGAAACGATGCGAAAGAGGCGATCCATCCGCAGTTTTTCCGCTGAAGATGTTCCATTTGAAATCATCGAAAACATCGTGATGACCGCAGCCTCCGCCCCTTCGGGCGCCAATAAGCAACCCTGGACTTTTTGTGTCGTCAGCGCCCCTGCCATCAAAAGGCAAATACGAAAGGCGGCTGAGGAAGAAGAGCGGTTGAGTTACGAAACACGAATGAGCGAGGAGTGGTTGGAGGATCTCGAGCCCTTTGGCACCAATTGGCAGAAGCCATTTCTGGAGGTTGCCCCGTATCTCATTGTGGTTTTCAAAAAGCCATTTGATTGGGTAAATGGCAAAAAGAAAAAGAATTATTACGTCAATGAGTCGGTAGGGATTGCTACCGGTTTTCTGATTTCTACCATTCATCAAGCCGGGTTGGTCACCTTGACGCATACCCCAAGTCCGATGCGATTCTTAGAGAAAATCCTGGAGCGGCCTGACAACGAACGCGCCTTCTTACTGTTGCCTGTCGGATATCCCGCTCCGGGGGTCCAGGTACCCAATATCCGGCGAAAGAAAAAAGAAGAAGTCCTTAAGGTATATGAGGGAAGAAGACAAAAAAGCAAAGAGGCTCCTTAGGGGGAAGCCTCTTTCTCATAGTGTATCAGCCCGAAAAAAATGGTTCGTCTGATAAATAGTGTATGCAAGAAAACTCTTCAAAATTAGAAATGTATCTTTTGGCGATCTTTTTATTTTTCTCAATTCACTGATGCCCAGGCATCACTTCGTCTCGAAAAACGAAAAAACTCATCCAAAATCCCTCATTTCATAAAATTTGATAGTTTTCTGGCAAACACTAAATACACATAGGGTGTTCATTGTGTAATTTTCATAATACAAAGGTAGGAGGGGATAGCGGTCTATTTTTCTCAAAATTTGAGAGGGATGCATTTTTTTATCTCGAAAATTGAGAAATCTACAGAAAACCCATTTGGCAAAGATGAATAGACACAAAAAAAGCCGGCACACTGAGAGGTACCGGCATTTTTTGGGACAATTGTCCTAACTCCTTTGTTACTTGACCTTGATCTTCTTAGGCTCGATAATTACTTCTTCTTTCTTTTGCATAGTGATGTGCAAAACACCATTATCAAACTTTGCTTCGATCTTCTTAGGATCAACTGTATCCGGAAGATGGAAGGTTCTTTCGAAAGCGGTAAAGTCAAACTCTTTTCTGAGGTAATTGTCTTGAGACTCTTCTTTGGTCTCTTCCTTTACCACTTTTATCTCTAACAGGTCTTCATTGAGTTGGATATCGACATCTTTTTTGTCGATGCCCGGAAGGGCGACTTCCAAAACAATTTTCTTTTCATCTTCCCACACATTGACTGCATTTTGGAATGCGCGGGTGGGAATATTGGAAACGGCTTGGTTAAAAAAGTCATTAAAAATCTCTGTAAAGTCAACAGGATTTGGCATCGGTCTTCTAAATCTTACTAGTGTCATAATTCTATGGTTTTAATGGTTTGTGTTTAAAATTTGCTACACCTTACCCTTATCAATCCGTGTACCAACCCCCAAAATGTGCAAATTCGGCGCTCGAAAGGCGTCAATATGACATGTATCAATAAAAACAACTCCATAAGCACTGCCATATTGGCGGCACCTTATCAAATATCCCATAACGCCAATTCAACCATTTCATACCATATGACGCATATAAGTACGGGAAGCCAAGTAGTCCGTGGGTATAAATTCTGCCCCATACAAAGAATACGGGGGTATTATTCCGGAGAAGAAGGTGCGGGGGAAGTCTTACTGATTTCTTTTTTAGACATGCCAAAAAAGTGTTTTCGGTAGAAGAGCAGGATGCCGAGGATACCGGTGGTGATGCATGAATCAGCGAGGTTGAACACCGGGCGAAAGAATTCGAAGCGCTGTCCCCCCACGATAGGCATCCAATCCGGCCAATGGAAATCGAGGATGGGGAAGTATAGCATATCCACCACTCGTCCATATAAGAGCTTGCCATAGCCTCCCTCCGGGGGAAAGAGTTTTGCCACGCCCCCGTGGTATCCCGGATCATCGAAGATGACCCCATAAAAGATACTGTCCAACAGATTGCCTATGGCTCCGCCAATGATCATGGCAAAGAAAATGAGCAAGCCGACAGCATAGCCTTCTCTAATCATCTTACGCATGAGATAGATTAAGAAGCCGATCGCTCCAAACCTGAAGAGGGTCAATATGAGCTTACCGGTCTTGCCACCGAGTGATAGCCCATACGCCATACCTTCATTTTCGACAAAGTGGATGCGCATCCAAGATTGGCCCAAAAGGGAAAACTCTTGACCGACCTCCATATGCGTCTTAATCCATATTTTAAGCCATTGGTCGAGGACAAGTATCAGCATCACTACAGCGGTAACGATAAAGGCTACACGCCTCCTGGAGTAAGTACTGTCAGCGGGGAAAGTATTTATAGTGTTCAACGGGACATATTGTTTTTAGCCTCGATGCTCAGGGTGGCGTGCGGAACTGCCTTAAGCCGTTCTTTGGATATAAGTTTTCCTGTCACACGACATACACCGTAAGACTTATTATGGATGCGCACTAATGCTTTTTCTAGGTGTTCGATCAACTTTCGCTGTCTGAGGGCATACGTGGAGATGCGTTCCAATTCCTGAGCGGTTGTTCCGTCGTCGAGGCCTTTGAGTTTGGCGTCTTCGCTATCGTTCATAGCCTTCAATTGGTTGAGGTAATAATCCAACTGCTCCCGAGCCTTAGCGAGCTTGTCGGTAACTATTTTTTTAAATTCTTCCAACTCTACATCGGAATAGCGATTAACTGTCATATCATCCATAATTTTTGCATTTTATGAATTTGAAACTATATCGTTCTTTTCAATTCAATAATTTCATAGGCTTCAATCTCATCCCCTACTTTTATATCATTAAAATTTTTGATAGCGATACCGCACTCCAAGCCCTGTTTGACTTCTTTGACATCATCCTTAAAGCGTTTCAGGGAGGCCAGTTCGCCGACCTGCTTTTCTTTTGTAGGGAAGATTAGAATACCATTTCGCACGACCCGAATGAGGCTATTTCTATTGATGACTCCGTCTCTGACATAGCATCCGGCGACGGTACCTACTTTACTTACTTTGAAGACTTCACGAACTTCCACATTGGCCTTAACTTTTTCTTCTTTAGTAGGCTCGAGCATACCTTCGATGGCCTGTTTGACTTCATCGATGGCTTGGTAGATGACATTGTAGGTCTTAATCTGTACGCCTTCTGTTTCTGCCATTTTACGAGCTTCGAGAGAAGGACGGACTTGAAAACCAATGATGATGGCATCCGACGCGGAGGCGAGGAGGACATCGGATTCGGTAATTTGTCCGACTGCTTTGTGTATAACATTCACGCTAACTTCCTCATTGGTCAATTTAATCAACGAATCTGAGAGGGCTTCTACAGAACCATCGACATCTCCTTTGACGATAATATTGAGCTCTTTAAAATTGCCGAGTGCCAATCTTCTTCCGATTTCATCCAGGCTAATACGTTTCATGGTTCGCTCGGAGAGTTCCCGTTGTATTTGGAGTCTCTTAGCGGCCATTCGCTTGACTTCCTTCTCGCTTTCGACGACTTTAAGGTGTTCTCCAGCTTGGGGAGCTCCTTGCATTCCGAGCATCAGGACGGGGGTCGAAGGTCCTGCCTCTTTGACGCGTTGTCCTTTTTCATTGTGCATTGCCCTGACTTTGCCCCAATGCGCTCCTGCCAATACCACATCACCGACACGCAGGGTTCCGTTTTGGACAAGGATATTGGTAACATAACCCCGTCCTTTATCGAGGGATGCTTCGATAACAACCCCGACGGCAGGTCGATTAGGATTGGCTTTCAGCTCGAGCATTTCGGCTTCGAGCAACACTTTCTCGAGGAGTTCGTCGATACCTGTTCCATTTTTTGCGGAGATATCCTGAGACTGGTACTTGCCACCCCATTCTTCTACGAGCAAGTCCATAGCAGCCAGCTCTTGTTTTATCCTTTCCGGATCGGCGCCCGGTTTGTCGATTTTATTAATGGCAAAAACCATGGGGACGCCGGCAGCCTGAGCGTGGCTGATCGCCTCTTTGGTTTGGGGCATAATCTTATCATCCGCCGCAATAATAATAATAGCGACATCTGTAATTTTGGCACCACGGGCCCGCATTGCGGTAAAGGCTTCGTGACCGGGGGTATCGAGGAAAGTTACTTTACTTTTCTGCCCATCCCTTTCGACCACGGCTTCATAGGCACCAATATGCTGTGTGATTCCACCGGCTTCACCGGAGACCACATTTTCTTTTCGAATAAAGTCCAGCAGAGAGGTCTTACCATGATCGACGTGTCCCATAACCGTTACGATAGGGGCACGAGGAACGAGATCTGCCGGGTCATCGACGATTTCATCTTCATCATCAAACGACTCCTCTACGGTCTGGAATTCGACATCAAACCCAAACTCATCTGCTATCAACTCAATAATCTCCGCATCGAGTCTTTGGTTTATCGATACCATCATCCCAAGTTCGAAACACTTCTGGATAATACTCACGGCGCTTTCATCCATCAAGGCAGCCAAGTCATTCGCGGTAATAAACTCCGTTACTTGGAGGGTCTTGGCCTCCACTTCTGCCTGTTGAGCCAAAATCTCTTCTTTAGCTTCCCTTTTCTCTTTCTTTAGTTTGCGTTTTCTTCTCTTGCCAGATTTATCGACTCCTCCACTCAGCTTTACTTGAATCTGTTTGATCTTCTTTTCAATCTCTTGCTGATCAATTTCCTGTTTAGGTGGGGTACCGCCTTTTCGTTTTCGCCCTTTGCCTATTGCAGAGATATCATCTGCCGTAATTTTCCTTCGTTTTCTCTTTCGCTTTTTCTTTTCCTGAGCAGAAGCATCGTTTTTCTTATCCGGTCTGGACGTTCGCTTTAATGTCTCGAGGCTCACTTTTCCTTTAGTTGTCAACCCTTTAAGGGTTGGAGCCTCAACCCGGATGATTTCATCCTTCTTTGGAGTTTCTACTTTTTCCTCCACATCCTTTTTAGGGGCTTTAGCCACTTCTTCGGGTTTCGGCTCTTTTTGAGGTGGGGCGGTTATATTTTCCTCTATATTATCTTTATGATCTTCGCTTGGTGCCTTTTCCGCTTTGTCCTTTTTCGGTTTACGCCCGGTCTTTGAGAGGTCAATATTTCCCAGAACCTTGAGTTTTGGAGCTTCGGTATCAGACGAAGGAGCAGGTGCTTCTTTATCCGATACATCAACGGGTTTTTCCTCTTCCTTCTTTGGTGTTGGGGCTTCTTCCGCTTTGGGGTCAAGAGATACCGGTGTCTCTTTCTTAGGAGCAGTCTTCTTCAGATCAGGCAACGGATCAAGAAGGTGGGTTTTTGGAGCAAACAAATTCTTCTTAGGCGGTTTAGCAGGAGAGTCGTCTTCTCCCGGCTTTGAGCCAATCGTCAACTGCTCTGCTCTTTCTTTGATCTCCACCGAACCTTGAAACTCTTTGAGAAGTACTTCATACATCTCGTCCGAAACTTTCGACGTAGGCTTATCCTCTATTTCATACCCGGCCTGAGTAAGAAAATCAATAATAGTAGAGGTACCTACATTAAGTTCTTTGGCGACTTTAACTAATCTTTTGACTGCCATTAAAATACTAATTTCTATTATATATGAATCAAAGAGCGGACCAAAATCACATCTCGTTTACTCTTCGAATTCATCTGCTAAAATTTTGAGAATTTCATCTACTGTTTCTTCTTCCAGATCAGTACGACGAATAAGCTCATCTTTACTTAATTCCAAAACACTTTTGGCGGTATCACAGCCAATGGACTTGAGTTGGTCAATGACCCACTCATCAATTTCATCTGAAAATTCATCCAAATCCACATCATCCATCTCCAATTCATCGCTATCTCTGTATACATCAATTTCATACCCTGTCAATCGACTGGCCAGTTTGATATTGGAGCCACCCCGGCCGATAGCAAGAGATACTTGATCCGGTTGGAGGTAAACAGAGGCTCTTTTTTCTTCTTCGTTCAGATCGATACTCGTCACCTTAGCCGGAGTCAATGCTCTTTGGATAAAGAGAATATCATTCGTGGTGTAATTAATAATATCGATATTCTCGTTTTTCAACTCTCGAACGATACCATGGATACGGGAGCCTTTCATCCCCACACAAGCACCGACCGGGTCAATGCGATCGTCGTAAGATTCGACAGCTACTTTGGCGCGGTCACCGGGCATACGGACAATCTTTTTGATAGTGATTAACCCGTCTTCAATCTCAGGGACCTCTTGTTCGAGTAATCGTTCCAAAAAGAGCTCACTCGTCCTTGACAAGACGACAGCGGGGTTATTGTTGCGCACTTCGACCTTCAAGATAACGGCTCTTATCATATCGCCTTTCTTAAAAAAGTCCCCGCGAATCATCTCAGAGCGCGGCAAAACCAACTCATTGCCGGTAGCATCGTCTATGACCAACATTTCATGCTTGAGGATCTGATTTACCTCTCCAATAATCATATCCCCAACCCGAGAAGAGTATTGTTTCTGGACTTCTTCCTTTTCTATTTCCAATATTCTGGCGATAAGTGTCTGCCGAGCAGCCTGAATGGATCTCCTTCCAAACATCCGGAAGTCCATATATTCATACGAATCCTCTCCAATCTCGTAGTCCTCTTCAATGGTTTGCGCTTCGGAGAGGGATATTTCTGTCTGCGTATCGGTCACCTCACCATCCGGTACAATTTTACGTACCCGCCAGATCTCGAGGTCTCCATTGTTGTTGACGATGATATCAAAATTTTCATCTGTACCAAAACGCTTCTTTATCAAACTTCTAAAAACGTCTTTCATCACGCGAATCATCGTCGGTCGATCAATGCTTTTATTCGTCCTGAATTCCGAAAAGGTTTCTACCAAACTCATTTTAAAAAAATTTTACTTTATAATGACGATCGCCTTGGCGACATCCAATAATTTTAGTTTCTTAAATCAAATAATAAACTCATCTACGGTGGTATTGCCCCGCGCTAACTAAAGGTTATTTTTATTTTCACCTGCTTCACCTGTTCGTACTTGTAGGGCATCTGTACCAACTCCTTTCTTCTTTTGTCGGGGTGAGGCACTGCTATTTTAAACCCATCATCACCAGCATCCACCAATTGGCCTTCCACCTTTTTACCGGAAGGAAAGACCACTTCCACTCTCCTACCGATATTCTTCAAGTACTGTCGTTTGATGTGCAGTGGCCTATCCAAACCGGGTGAGGACACCTCCAGATTGTAATCATCCACAACCTCTTGATTGTCATCCAGGTACCCTTCCAAATATCGACTCACCTTCTGACACTCCCCTATTGTAACACCCCGGTCAGAATCGATAAACACCTGGTACTTCTTTCCTTTGATTACCACCTCCACCAAAAAATGTTCGGACCATCCCTGTTCTACAAAGAAGTCAGACAAAAGAGATGCAATCCATTCCGATAGTTCACTCATTCGTATTGGGTTTAACAAAAAAGAGGGAACGCATCGTTCCCCCTTTTACAATTATGCCGCAAAGGTACACTTTTATTGCCATATAAACAAACCACTACCCCAACGTTTTTCGCTGACCGATATGAAGCCCCATGTTCAGCTCATCCGATACCTCTCCGGATTTCAATAGAGTTTAGCTACCTCCAGCCCAAGGATACATTATAAACAGTCCAACTCATTTTGACAGAATCCGGAAAGCCCGCAAGAAAACGTGTGACTTCAAGCTATTATTGGCAGGTGGTTTTCTACATTTTTCACCACTCGATGAACGCCAAACAAAGTACAGTGGTATTACACCTAACACCACATATAATTTCATCAGTTAAACCTAAAGAAGGTCATCCGGTCACTACATGTAGTTTTGGCAAAATACCCAATACCGTAATTGGCTTCAAACATAAACAGAAGCTGCAAAGGATGGGTCTCTGCATAGCTCTCATAAGGCACTTTAGTGCCCAAAGGATTGGGGTAATTGGCAGATTTGCCTTCGTTGGATATCATGTCCGTCAAACCATAAATCGCCCGCATCCCAAACATCAAAGTGAACGTACCTGTCGAGAAGACATATCCACCAACACCAAAAACAGCGGAGGGGAGTTGTTCATTGAAGTACTTCTTGAGGTCGGTGGGTTGGTTATCCGCTTGTATGGTCTGTGTCACTCCATTGACAAAACTCATCTGGGGACCCAATTCGACATACACACTTGCCTTTTGCATGCGATACAACAAAGCGACATCCGTGGTGGACCAACTGATCTTGTGATTGGCATTTTTATTCTCTCCGTGTACAAACTCATATTTTTGTGAACCATGCGTGTACATCGCATCAATATTAATCCCGTGATTGTAGCCGTAAAAGATTCCAACCTTTCCACCCAATGAATAACCGGTGGACAAGAACATCTCATAATCCCGATCACTAAAAATATTATTGTTTTGCAGGAGGCTCAAGCCCGCTCCGGCTTTCAATCCGGTATCAAACCAAAATCCAACCTTTTGTGCCGAGAGATGAAGTGTGGCAAATAGAAGAAATGCAACGGTAAATAATTTTTTCATTTTTTTGTGTTTTACGTTTTAGAAATAATCTGCCCCGAAAAAATGATGCTCTAAACATCGCCCGTTCGTGTGCAAAATAAATGTACGATAGATTCCTCAAATGCGAATAAGCGCTCTACACGTCTAATAAGTGCCAAAAATAAGTAAAATTATGGAATTGTGCGCCTTCACTATCTAACCAAAATGGTCTTTGAACTGCAGCCCCAAAATAAATTTGTATTTTGCACCGGTTAAATGCATTCATACTCTTTGATTATGACTCAAGAAAGCATCTGCCCAAACTGTTCCTATCCCTTAGATAATGAGGCGATTTACTGTCCCAATTGTGGACAAAAACAGCAAAAAGGGATACCTACCGTCCGGGAATTGGTCAATGACTTTTTTAGTCTGGTGCTCAATCTGGATGCCAAAATCATACGCACTTTGAAGCGTTCTCTACTGCCCGGCCGACTGACCAAGGACTATTTTGCCGGAATTCGCCATCGTTATTACCCACCTTTTCGATTCTTTTTTGTCTCGGCAGTATTATTCTTTTGGTTATTGAGTACCACATCTTTCTCACTTGAAATGGACTTTGGGAAGACAAATAATCCACTAAGTGTGCTCAAAGGAAAGACAAAAAAATATTTGCTCATAAAGGAAATCCAACAGGCTTTGGACGAAGCGCAAATCCGCGACCCTAAGACCTATGCCGTATTGGATACTTTCCTACTCCGCAATAACACCAATGCCCTTTCTGACAGCAGTACCATGGAAGTTAATTTGCTGTCCGGAAAAACATTTTATTTCAAAACGGCAGACCTGCTCGGGTTGAATAGTGCAGAGCTCATTGAGAAGTACCACATCAAAAATTACTGGGATCGAATAATGGTCACACAGGCCTACAAACTAAGTGACAATCCTGCGGGTTTTAGCAAGCAAGTTATTGGTCACTTCATATGGATGATCATATTACTCATTCCGGCATTTGCCCTCTTTCTCAAACTACTCTACTACCGTAAAAAAAAGTATTACTTAGAGCATTTGGTCCTGCTTTTGCACAATCACGCCTTTGCATTCTTGTGTTTCTCCATAGCATTGGCCATCGTAACTTTTTTTAATGAGGCGGACTTCGTATTTATTTTAGCCGGAGTGCTATCCATAGTTTATGTTTTTTTAAGTATGAAATGGTACTATCATGACAGTTGGATTAAAACAGCATTAAAATTCCTTTCCGGCATTATTCTCTATTATGTTTTAGGTCTGTTATTCCTTGTGGGGCTATTTAGCGTCAGCTTTATGCTGTATTAACTACAATGGTTACCGGGGAGTTTTTGAATTAATAGAAAGGACAAACAGTGCAATTGGCGCTAATCTGTTCGGTTATTTTTTATGACCCGGCTATTTTGATGTTGTGATTTGAGTTTATATATCATTTTTTTCTATCTTTACTGTTACGTTCAACCCATAGCACCTCGCAAATGCTTGATTTCATTTTTCTTCCGATGGATTTTCACAAAACATCGTCCGGGCTCTTTGTGTGCCAGATTCTGATTGATACGTTAACCCACTTGTCTATGAAACGAATATTATCAACCTTACTTTTTTTCTCATTAGCCGTAATCACTCAAGGGCAAACCGTCCTTATCGAAGAAAACATCCACGGCCCGGTCTATGTATGTGACACCGTGCAAATAACCTATAGATTTACAAATAGTTACGATGAAGACCTCATAGATGTTAAAATTAGTTTGAATTTTCCACCAGGCATTTCATATGTTGCGGGAAGCATTGAAGGGGCTTCTGAAACAAGTGCACAGAAAGACCCTACTTTCGTTAAAACCTCCATCGCATCCGGCAAAATCGACTCTATCGTACTGTCTATTGCCGCGGATTGTGAAGCCCGCTCCAAAGAGGGACAAAAGTTTGTCAACACCATGTCACTTGAATCCGGTCAAGGCAAGTACATCTTTGAAAGCCGGCCTCCCTACACCATCCGGACACCTTTTTTAATCATTGCCGACGTCCATCCTGTTGATACGATGATCACTGCAATGCACACTGCCCATCGCTTTGTCACCATTCAGAATACCCGTTTGGGGCGCCTTAAAACGGTCATCTTCGAAGATGCACATGAAGCCGGAACGGTCACTTCCACCACCGGCAAAGTCCTCATACAAACCTCCAACCTCCTTCGTGTTCTTCTCGATAGCTCGGACTTTAAGAAGATCGGCAACGAGGATGCTTTTTTTGACTACAATGAAAAAATAGTATTGGAGGAGCTCATTAGCTTGGATTCCTGCAATACAGGCCTCGTGCGTTCAGACATCCTGGTACAATGGGGCTGTAATGATGAAGTCTGTCAAGAAGAGCAATTTACAGATGTTGTGGTAGAAGTCAAGCAACTCATCGAAAAAGCCCGGTTGGATCTCAGCATGAACGCCAATTACCCCAAGTGCCCCTGCGACCCCGAGGAGCAAACCCTCACCATCTGCAACAACGGCTTATCCTCCTCTACCAACACTGTTTTAGAGCTCCATCAAACGTCAAAGAACCC
Source organism: Saprospiraceae bacterium (assembly GCA_027080725.1). Lineage (GTDB taxonomy): Bacteria > Bacteroidota > Bacteroidia > Chitinophagales > Saprospiraceae > JALSTN01. The sequence goes on along the minus strand of JALWRC010000095.1, from coordinate 17,137 downwards.
TATAGGTGTCCTGCCTGATCCGATATGGATGATGCGCGGAACAGACAGCATTCCCCTTGAAGTATTTAGCAAACAAAAGCCCATCTGTGGGCCCATCTACGCAAAATACTATGTCCAATTGCCGGAAATCGCACCAGGTGAATGCATTGACATCCACTTTTATTACACTCAGTGTAGTCAATTCCTCGGACTAAATGTCCACAATCCCTTTGACTTAGTGTTAAAGTCCAAGGTCAAATATGCCAGTCTATGCGCGGAGAACAACAAAGACTCGTCCTCAATAAAGGTCCGCAAGGCTTCCGATCTCAATGCGCAATTGGTGGCTTTCCAGACTTCAGAAATCGTCAAGGATGGGGACAAGGTTTCCATTCACTTTCAAATAAGAAGCCGCAATCTCACCCAATACCGTCATGGGCAGCTCACCATCTTATATCCGGTCCCATGTGGATTTATCGCGCATCCCGATCGATTTGTTATTGCAGGGAGACATCCTTATCTTACCCGGACAGTGGTGGACACGACAGAGCCTCCATCGACCCTTGTCTATGCCAGCTATAAACTTCCATTTCGCAGGGATACGGTTGAAGGGTACCTGGACCTGGAATTCACTTGTGATACGCCTTGCCTAAAAAGGGGCAATCTTGCAGAGGTGCTCGTCATTCACAGTTCGTGTCCCTTAGGAGATGCCTTCTCCAAGCTAAAGGCTTTCTCCGAACACTGTATTGGGCTAATCATGTCTGATTGTCCATTGGAAGAACCGGAAGACATATGTGGTTATTTTATAGAAAGGGCCTCCGTCAAAACCCCCATCATGTGTCATTCCGGAGACACGCTGGAGCAATATGCCCCGGGATATGTAGACTTTACCGGAAGCATAGAACGGCTGAATATAGGACTGACAGACGAGGACAATGACCGGTTGCCCGACACCCCACTCGTCGCGGCCAATCGCGCTCGTATCCGTCACAATCGCTGCCTGGAGCACGATACCTTGCGCCTCCGATTCGAAGGAGAAATCTTTAGCGATTTTCCGGAACTCCCCTATGACCGGATGTACGTCAGCCCCGGAATGAACAGTAATTTCTTCGAATTATTAAGGGCGGAGATTACGATTAAAGATTATAGTACGGGACAGACCTACCACTGCTATTCTGATTCGCTTGGCATCATCACCGGTCAAGGAGAAATTGGCGAGTGCAGGACTATTGTCAATCCAGCAAGTACTACCACAGGGGCTTCCGTAATTTTTCACCCTTCCTACCTCAAGACGTTGGGATGCGGCATTCCGGATGATTTTTTCTATGAAGACCGGGATAGCATCTTTGTGAATGTAGATTTTGTAGCCAGCACCGATCGACGATACAGACACGGGCTCACCTTCCCTGTAAATTCCCGTATTTTCATCTTCACCGAATCCTACCAACACCAGCCCTTCTACTGTACGGAGTATAAGGATTCGATCGAATACGGCAAGCTAATTTACAATATTGAGCCCCTCGGGTCCGCTCCGGACATTGACCCATGCGCGCCACCCAACGCGAGGAGTTATTACCATCTGTTTATGAATGAAGGAATGGCCAACTTTTTTCCAAACGAATTTAGACCCTTCGTCTCCCTCGAAGATTTCTTCTATACCATTGATCCCGCTATCACCCTGGATAGCGTCGTCTTGCATTACTACTATCCGGACACCTCTGTTATCGTTCAAAATATCGTCCACAAGTCCACCATTATCCCTCAACGTACCCCCCCGTCCCACAAGTGGGTTTTTCCCGTCAAGCAAGATTTTGCGCTCGATGAAGCCTACGATGTTCTCATCTATCCCTATATCTCCCTCAAGGACTGCCATGATCTGGTCAGCGGCTTTACAGATTCTGTCCAGACTACCAGGATAATCACCAATCACATCGGTCCAGATGTGTATTTCTACAATACCAACGATGCCGAACTCGTCCGGCATCTGTGGCGCCATGCTTATGGATTCGAACGGGATAGAGACTACAATCTATTTAGCTACTCCATTCCGACATTACAACTCCGCAGTACCACCGACAAAGGCCAATGGCAAGGACATATCACCCATTTGGACAGCTCGCTTAAAGAAGTTCGATTTAAAATTATCAGCTTGAGTCCGGAACTGAACAATGTACGCATCAGGGATAACCATGGACGTGTCTATCTTGAAAACGATGGGGAAATTGTGATAAAACCCCTATCAGACAGTATCACAGACCTGACCATCATCGCCGACAATGAGAGTTGCGATTGGCAATATCTAAAGATTATCAGCGGATGGAACTGTGACACCACTGGTGATTTTTTCGCCACTGCCTGTTCCGTCGACACCTTTAACCTCTCCGTCAAAAGCTACCCGCCCGAACTCGAAATGGATATCAGCACCACTCCCGGTCCCTTTGATATCTGTGACACCATGCGCTATGTCGAAGTGAGTGTCTGGAATGCCAACAGAGGTGCCGCCTTCCATGTCCGGCTGGACATGGACCTTCCCCTGGGCTTTAATCTTTTGGCTGATGAACTGGTTTACTCCTTTGATGATGCCAACCATTTCATACCTATGCCCCTTCCGGAAGAGCGTGCTCCGGGACAATACCAATGGCAAATGAATGACCTGATAGAGCAATACAAAGAAGATGGATGGCCGGGAGTAGAGATGACTTATTCCAAGATTCATATACGTGTATCCGGCACCTTGGATTGCAACTTTCAACCCGGTGCCTATCTGCATTTCCAGGTCAAGGGGGTGAGCAATTGCTACATCCCTACGAATATCGTCCGGCGCAACTCGGCACCGATAAATATCCGGAATACCGACCCCTCCACCAAAACCATTTCATTCAACGGAAGCCACATGGAGCCCGGACATTTCACTTGTCAGGCCGAAGGTAGATTATTCGTACAGCTCTTTGCCTCCAAACCGTTTTCGACCGGCGACAAAATACAAATCATTCTACCCGCCGGGCTGCTCTACCGCCCCCAATCCATCCAAGCCATCAGTCATTTTACCGCTAAAGAGCCGCGTATAATCACCGTAAATGGTCGAACTGTTTTGGAATGGGATGCCTCAGAGGTCATAGATGGATTTGTAGATATCGCCTTCAGTGTCGGAGTTACCACCGACCCCGATCTGCTGGATTGCGACACGTATGAAATACGGATTCAAGGGACGCATAGCTCCAAAGCCATATGTAAGACCACCGGTTTGGAATGCAATCTGGATGTCATCGAAGGCTCAGAATCCGTCCGCTTTAGTATGGACAAAGGACATATTAGCCTTCTCCATATCGACAGCCTGACTTCTTCAGAGCCATCGGGTATACGATTGTGCTTCAAGTTGACAGGTGAATGGAAGGATCTGCCATTTTATGCGGACTCCTTTCACTTCATTCTCACGGGAGACCGGACCGGCAACGGTCTTTCTCCGGATGACATCGAGGTGCAAACCTTCTCCGTTCACGACACGATATATCCCAACGACACCTCCAAAATATGCATCCATTTTCCGGGGCAATTGCCCGCCGGAATCTGCCATTTTATACTGAGCTTTCCGGAAGGGGAGAATTGTATCTGTACACCGGCGACCGCCACGTTCTCTATCATGCCTCCGGACTTGTATTTTACAGACACGCTGTGTCCGGGCGCATCTACAGAGATCGGGATTGCCAAAATCGAAGGCGCCAGTTATCATTGGGAAGGGATGGACCTGGCATGTACCGATTGCGCCGCAAACATGGTCACCCACACCTTCCAGAACGATAGCATTTTCTCCAGACAATACCGCCTGACCGTATCCGATGCTAGCCTCTGCGCTCAGATCTATCACTATACGCTGTACTTCCTTCCGGTATATGAGCCCGATTTAATCGATTTTGAGTTGTGTCCTGGAGACTCCATCGTATTGACAATCGAAGGTGTACGAGATATCATATGGGATGGAGCTGACCCGGCTGCTCCGCTTAAGGGCTCACCGTCCATCGCCCATCCCACGAAGAGCAACACATGGACGGTCCGCTTCACCGACCCCAACGATTGTCCTGGAAGCGGCCAATTTGAGGTAAGGGTTTTCGATGTGGATCAAGGACAATTCACCATCTCTCCCGACACCTCCATTTTCCCCGGCGGCACGGCCCATCTGTGGGTCAAAGGGCCGGGCACTTTTGAGTGGGAGCCTGTGACGACCCTCTCTTGCAGCCAGTGCGACCGCCCGGATGCCAGCCCGGATAGCACGACCACTTACACCGTCACCATCATCGACGAAAACGGATGCGAGCATATTCTGGATGTGACCGTCACCGTCCTTCCTCCCCCATGTGACCCTTCCATCGTCTTCGTCCCCAATGCGTTCAGCCCAAATGCAGATGGTGTCAATGACCTCCTCTACGTCCGGGGGCATTTTATTGACCAAATAGAGTTTGTCATCTATGACCGTTGGGGAGAAAAGGTATTTGAGACCTTTGATATCTCCGTTCCCTGGGACGGGACCTTCAAAGGAGTGGCATTGACCCCGGACGTCTATTCGTACTACCTCAAAGTGCGCTGTACGGGCGGGGAAGACCTCATCAAAACCGGTAATATCTCTATCTTGAAATAGCCGGCCATTCGACATAACTCCATTTGGAGCTCTACGCATATCTTCCGGTATGAAATAGTGATCTTCAGGTGCACGGGATAAGTATTGTCTGTCCGCTCCACTTTTACCAGGTATGAAATGGTAATCGTCGAGCGTGTGGATATAGTTATATCTGCAGGCACTCCTTTTGCCTGATATGAAATGGCACCAGTCCAGTGGGGCGAGAAGGGTACCCCAACGGCGGCAAATCCAGGACAAATCCAGGACAAATCCTCGGCAAATCCCTACATATTCCGTCGGTACTGCCCACCGACAGTATATAGCGCACGGGTCATTTGGCCGAGCGAACAGTATTTGGATGCGGAGAGCAACGACTCGAAGATGTTCTTGTTTTGTACCGCAGTGTCCATGAGGTTTTGTATCGATTCGGAAGCTTGTTCTTCCCTTACGCGGTGCAGGTGACGGATGCCTTCGATTTGCAATTTTTTCTCTTCCTCCGTCGCCCGGATGACTTCCCCGGGCAATACAAAGGGCGACCCCTCTTTGGACAAAAAGAAATTGACCCCGGTAATGGGGAGCTTACCGTTGTTCTTCAAGTTTTCATAATACAAACTCTCCTCCTGAATCTTATTGCGCTGGTACATATTCTCCATCGCTCCAAGTACACCCCCTCTTTCAGTCAATCGATCAAACTCCATCAATATAGCCGCCTCGACCAGCTCTGTCAACTCTTCTATCACAAAAGACCCTTGCAAGGGATTTTCATTCTTGGCTAAGCCGAGTTCGAAGTTGATGATGAGCTGTATCGCCATGGCCCTGCGCACACTTTCCTCTGTAGGAGTCGTTATCGCTTCGTCGTAGGCATTGGTGTGCAAGCTGTTGCAATTGTCATAAATGGCATACAGGGCCTGTAGGGTCGTGCGAATATCATTAAAGTCTATCTCCTGAGCGTGCAAAGAGCGCCCGGAAGTCTGAATATGGTATTTGAGCTTTTGGGCACGTTCGTTGGCCCCGTATTTGAGTTTCATCGCCTTGGCCCAAATGCGCCGTGCTACCCTACCGATGACGGCGTATTCCGCATCCATGCCATTGGAAAAGAAAAACGACAGATTAGGGGCAAAGGCATTGATATCCATCCCTCGGGAGAGGTAATACTCCACGTAAGTGAAGGCATTGGATAGGGTAAATGCCACCTGGGTGATCGGATTGGCCCCGGCTTCGGCGATGTGGTATCCGGAGATGGAGACAGAATAAAAATTGCGCACTCCGTGGTTGATAAAATACTCCTGAACATCTCCCATGATTCGTAAGGAGAACTCGGTGCTATAAATACAAGTATTTTGTGCCTGGTCTTCCTTCAAGATGTCTGCCTGAACGGTTCCTCTCACGACCTTTACGGTATCCGCTTTGATTTGTGCATAAACCTCTCCTGGGAGCACCTCGTCTCCGGTGATGCCGAGCAACATCAGGCCCAGACCATCATTGCCTTCGGGAAGTTCCGCCCGGTACACCGGTCGAGGAATCCCCTGTTGGTCGTATTTCGCTTTTAGTACTTCCTCCACCCGGGATTCCAACCCGTGTTCCTTGATGTATTTTTCACAATTTTGGTCGATGGCTGCATTCATAAAGAAGGCGAGCATCTGCGCGGCAGGTCCGTTGATCGTCATCGAAACCGAAGTCTTAGGGCTGCTGAGGTCAAACCCCGAATACAGCCTTTTCATATCATCCAAACAAGAGATGCTCACTCCGGAATTGCCAATTTTACCGTAGATATCCGGCCTTTCGTCCGGATCTTCCCCGTACAATGTCACCGAATCAAACGCGGTAGATAGACGCTTGAAAGGCATTTCGCCGGAAACATAGTGGAAGCGCTTGTTGGTCCGCTCCGGACCGCCCTCCCCCGCAAACATGCGCGTCGGTAGTTCTCCTGTCCGCTTGAAGGGAAACACCCCTGCGGTAAAGGGAAATTCTCCCGGCACATTCTCCTGTAGCTGCCATTTGAGTATCTCCCCATAGTCCTTGGTACGGGGCAATATCACCTTTCTTATCTTGGTGTGGGACAAGGTCTCCACCTGCGCATCCACCACGATTTCCTTACCGCGTACAAAGTAACTGACCTTTTCCCTGGCGTATTTGGCCACCTTCTCGGGCCAACGGGTGATGAGCAACTTGTTGTCCGGAGAGATATTAAATGCAATGGCCTCCGCCTTTTCCGCTATCGGTTTTGTCTCCATCTGCTCTTTCAATAAGGCCTCTGCCTCGAGCAAATGCTGCCATTGGCGTGCCCACTCCGCTTGCTCCTCTACCCAGCGGTCGTAGGCTTCGTTGCTCTCTTTAATCTCGGAGAGATAGCGGACGCGGTGCGGAGGGATGATATATACTTTTTGGGATTTGTCCACTATCATAGGCAGGGTCGACTCCCATCCCAAATCCAATTTTTCGTTGAGTATTGCTATTAGATTCTTATAGAGAGCATTGGTTCCGGGGTCATTAAACTGGGAAGCGATGGTCCCAAATACCGGCAAGTCTTCCCGGTCTATGTCCCAAAGTTGGTGATTGCGCATGAATTGTTTTTGGACAGCGATCAAGGCATCGTCCGCTCCCCGTTTATCAAACTTGTTAATGGCTACGATATCTGCAAAATCGAGCATATCGATTTTCTCCAACTGGGTGGCCGCTCCATACTCGGGGGTCATCACGTACATAGAGATGTCGCAGTGGTCCACGATCGCCGTATCGGATTGGCCAATGCCGCTGGTTTCCAAAATGATGAAGTCAAAATCGGCATCTTTCAGAATATCTACCGCCACAGGAACATGAGCAGAGACCGAGAGGTTGGCCTGCCGCGTTGCCAGCGAACGCATATACACATTGGGGCGGTCGATCGCATTCATCCTGATGCGGTCCCCCAACAGCGCTCCCCCACTCTTTCGCTTGGTCGGATCCACCGATATTATCCCGATGCTCTTGTCCGGAAAGTCCAACACAAACCGCCGAATTAACTCATCCACCAAGCTCGACTTACCCGCACCACCTGTCCCGGTGATCCCAAGCACAGGGATGCGCTTTTCAGATGCTATTCGTGTGATTTCGGTTATCACCTCCCGGTGCAACTCCGGATAGTTCTCCACACCGGATATCATCCGCCCTATCGCGTGATCGTCCTTAGAGGGCAAGCGTTCAAAAGCATCCCCAATGTCCTTGCCAATGGGAAAATCACAGCCCTCCAAAAGATGGTTGATCATCCCTTGCAAACCCATCACACGCCCATCATCGGGAGTATAAATCTTGGCAATACCATAGGCCTCGAGCTCTTCAATCTCCGAAGGCAATATCGTACCTCCTCCTCCTCCGTAAATCTTGATATGACTCGCCCCTTTCTCTTGCAACAAATCATACATATACTTAAAAAACTCGTTGTGCCCTCCTTGGTAAGACGTCAAAGCAATACCCTGCACATCTTCTTGAATCGCCGCTCGTACAATATCCCCTACGCTACGATTGTGCCCGAGGTGGATAATTTCGGCACCCGAACTCTGCAATATCCTTCGCATGATATTGATGGCAGCATCGTGCCCGTCAAACAGGGAGGCAGCGGTAACGATACGGATGTGATTCTTGGGAGAATACGGCTTTATAGTTTTCATGATTGCTTTCGGTTTTGCGTCCGGCAAAGGTAGTGAATTGAAGGCAATCCGGGGGGGACTCTACTCATCGAGGTAATGCGTTTTAAAGGATTCGAGGGTGCGCCTGTCTTTCTTGGAGGGTCGGCCCGCTCCTTTTTCGCGAAACTCCACTCCGGACTTGCCTACAAACCAATCCTTGTATTTATCTCTTTCTTCTTGTGGGGTCCGGTCTTTGTAAGCCAATTGGGCGAGGGGGAAAGATACGCGTTTGTGGAGCAATTGGAGGACTTCAAACTGTAAGTTAAAGCCGTCTTTGGTGACGTGCACCGTTTCGCCTCCTTTGAGGTGAAAGGAGGGTTTGACGGGGTGCCCATCGATGCGTACTTTGCCACCTTTGCAAGCTGCGGTGGCTTTGCTGCGGCTCTTAAATATGCGCACCGACCACAGCCATTGGTCCACTCTGACTTTTTGTAGGGTCATACCTCCTCCTTTAGGGGTGGATACTTTAGGTGGAGAGCTTCTAAGGCTTCACATACGGACTTGGCTACGCAATAGTTGCGATACCATCGGGCATCGGCGGGGATAACGGTCCAAGGTATCTCCGAGCGCTCCAACACTTCCTGGTAGCAATGCATGTATTCCTTCCATAATTTGCGCTCCTCCCAGTCACCGGGATTGTGTTTCCAGTATTTATCCTCCTCTTCTTTGCGCTCTTGCAGCTTTTCGAGCTGTCTTTCGGGGGAGAGGTGTAGGAAATACTTCAGAATAACGGTATTGTTGTCTTTTTGGAGCAGCTTTTCGAAGGCGTTGATGGCGTCGAAACGGATATTGACCCGCTCTTCGTCAATCCATCCGTGTACCCGCTGGATGAGCACATCTTCGTAATGGGAGCGGATAAATACTTTGATCGTCCCTTTGGCGGGAGCGTGCCGGTGTACGCGCCAGAGAAAATCGTGGGCAAATTCCAGAGGAGTGGGCTTTTTGTAGGACACGGCACAGACAACGGAAGGGCTACAGTATTTGAATACTTCGCGGGTTACTCCGTCTTTGCCACTCGAATCCATCCCCTGGAGCACGACGAGGATGCTGTGGCCGGCATCTGCCTGCAAGATGCGGGAGAGCTCGCCGATGCGTTTGGCCAGTTTCTCGGTTTTCTTTACGATTTTTTTCTTGTGCAACTCCTTCGGAGGAGTAGTGGGCAATGTGGAAATGTTTTTCATAAATGGTTTGGTTTGACGGCCGGTGTATTGCAAAGATACTACATGTTTCTATTTATCGCAACGCTTGAATGAAGCGCGTGTATCACCAACTGCACAAAAAGGAGTCAATACATTGTTTTGTCACTATTTTTGCAGGCACTACTTCTCAAGCATTTAACCTATTGGACCGGGCAAAAATACCGCCAAAACGGTTTTGGGTTTTCCCTAGCCTGCAATACGCTTTCGTTTGTCCCGGGCTAAAAAGGGGACATCTCTGCGGGATTGATACATTCATAGGCATCACTTAGCACCATTTGTGTATTCGTGGCTTTATCCTTCTTTTATAAAATCCAGAATGTGCTGTGGAATACCGGCTTTACTTTTCATAAATGCATCCGGGATGGGCGGACCATACGTCTTTTTGACCGGAATGATTCCCGCCCAATGGTCGAGTTCTAGATCCTTTTGTTTATCTTCAATTGACATGAACTTCACCGATTCTTTCTACATTAAAACTCACTTTTGCTTTTAGTGCGTTGAAAACCTTGAGCAATGTTCTAATCGTAATATTTGATTTTCCGTTCTCAAGTTTTGATATTTGAGCCCTTCGAACTCCAATGAGTTCACCTAATTGATCTTGAGTTAAATTGTTGGCAAGCCTGAGTGCTTTTATTTCCTCAGCCAGCAACTCGATTTTCAACTCCTGCTCGTAAGCATCTCGTTCTGGAGTTCCAATTTTACCTAAATGTTTTTCCTTTAGTTCTTCGACACTTGTTAATCTCATAATTGTTTGTTTTTAGATTCAAAATAATACTTACGAACTCTTTTCGCTTTCCGGATTTCACCTCTTGGAGTTTTGTTGGATTTTTTATCTAATCCATGAGTACCAACGATTAGAGTTTCTTCCGTTTCACTTGAATCCCAGAAAGCAAAAATTCGGTAAAATTTGCGATGATCTCTCTCCCTAAATTCCCATATTCCATCTTCTAAAGGCTTGAACCAGTCTCCCTTATGACCTGATTCTACTTTCTCGAAGGATTTGAAGAATTTGGTTCTTATTTTCTTCTCAATCTTATCAATATAACTTGTCGCTTCGTCAAGCAGTTTTACTTTTATCGGTTTCGTAAACTTTTGCATGCTCAAATATACAAAAGTTTCCATTTATGGAACAATGTTTTTGTTTTTTTTCAGATACAACTATATAGCACCTTCAAGAAACCCTTTAAAATTGGATGTTCTTTCTATATCGTGACTGCAAGAAAACGCTTAAAACTAGGAATGTATCTTTTGACGGTATTCGATGGGGATTTTTGAAACTTCATAACATTTGACAGTTTTCCGGTGGACACTACTTTATCCATTTTTCGGGATTGAGCTTTGTTTTACCTTTCCAAACCTCGAGATGGAGCAGTCCGGCATGCTCCCCGTCACTGGTGAGGACACCGACTTTGGTGCCCCTCGGGATATGCTGCCCTTTGGAGACGGTGATATCTTTTAGTCTCGAGTACACGATATAGTAGTTGCCTTGTTTGATGACCACCATCCGGTCATAACCCGGGATGGAAGCGATACCGGCCACGGTCCCTTCGTAGATGCTCCTGACCGGGGCACCCGGGTCGGTCTGGATATCGATACCGTTGTTGGTGATATACACTTGCTTGAGTGTCTTGTGCTTTTGTCGACCGAAATGGCCGGTAATGGTGCCGTGGGAGACCGGCCAGGGCAATTTGCCCCTGTTGGCGGCAAAGTTTTTGGAGAGGGTGAGGTCCTCCGGAGAGGCGTGACCGGATTTTTCTTTAGCACGACCGGCCTCGAGCTCGCGGAAGATAATGCGCTCGATGGCGTCATTCAGCCGGATGCGGGCCTTTTTCTTTTTCTTCAGTTGCCTGCGGAGTTCGCGTTCCCGTTTTTCGAGATTGGAGAGTGCCCGCTCCTTGGCCCTTTGGTCGGAGACGAGTTGGTCTTGTTGTTTTATGCTCTTGTCCAGGACGACCTTTTTTTGTGTGAAAACCTGTTCCAAATCCCTATGTTTGGCTTGCAAGGTCTGATGTTGGGTGGTGAGCTGGTGGTATTTTTCGGTGATATGCCGTTTGATTTGGCGGAGGTAAATCATGTTTTGAAATCCCTCCGATATGGTGCCGGCACTGAGAAAAAACTGATAGGGGTGCCGGGTCATTTTGTTGATATAGGCCCTCCGGAGTAATGATTCGTATTGTTTTTTGGTCTGTAGTATCTCTCCCTCGAGAAGGGTGATGGAGTCTTGCAATACCTCTGAGCGAGAGGTGAGGGTGGCGGTCTCCTTTTGGAGCAGCCGAATGAGGGCGGTACGCTGTTTGATTTGCTGTTCGATGGTCGCAAGATCATGCACCGTCAATTTTTTCTTCTTACGCGTGCGATTAATCAGGGTATTGGTATGTTCGATTTGACGAAGCAGGTTATCGCGCTTTTTTTCGAGTTCCTTACGGGTTTGAGCGCCGGCAGTCACGCCGGACATCAAAAAGGTTATCAGTAGCAGATAGCCCACCATTTCATACCTAAAAAAAAACGTGCTGCCTATATGTAGCATAGGGCGACGCCTCATGATGCTCCTTCATTTAGCAGACGGTCCAAGAGGGATTTATACTCATTGGCCTTGTCCACTTGTCCCCATTTTTGGTACCCTTGCTGCAACCATTGGAGGAGCAACCAGCGCGGAAATGCTATCGGTTCGGCCTTCTCCAGCAGGGGTTCGAGCGTCTTTATGGCCATCTCGTAGCGGCCGGCGATGAGGTCCAATGCGCCGGTGACATAAGCACTTTCGGGCATGCAGCAGGTGGCGTGACCGGGGATGTTTTTGAACTCCCGGAAGGCGTCCTCAAAGCTGGCCGGCGAGTGGGCCAGGACAAAGCTATGAAGGATTTGGAGGGTCTTGGAGTGATTTATCTTGAGCGCTTTCTGCATGTCTTTGGAGGCCTGCTCGACTTGTCCGTCAGCGACGCGGATCAGGGCGAGCAGGGACAAGCTCAAGGTCTTCTGTTGTCGGTTGCGGCCGGACATGATATAGGATTGGCGGGCTTCCTGGCGGGCCTCCTTGAGCCGGTGGAGATGGTACAATGCGATGGCTTTGTAGTAGGGAAAAGACGCTTTGACGGGGAAGAGCGTGGTGGCTTCTTCCGTCAGGTGGAGGAGCTGCTTCCAATCCGATTTTTTGAGTAGCAGGCTGAGTGCTTGTTCCCAGACCGAAAGGACATTGCGCTGCAGGTGGAGGGCCGTGCGGTAGTCGTCCAGGGCTTTGTCGTCCTCGCCGAGTATCTGCCGGGTGTCGCCCGCGAGTGCGAAGACGACGGCATCGTCAGGGTGCATGTGCGTGAGCAGCCGGACGATAGAACGGAGGTTTTGGGAGGGGAGGTTGGCCGGAGGAGCTTGGTTCAACCTTTGGATCGCAGGCATCAGGAGCCGCACTTTTTCCTTGGGACGGATGTCCGGATCTTGAAGCACGGGCTCAAGGGTCTCAAAAAATGCCGTGTAGTCGCCCTGCTCGAGATACGGCAGGGAGGTTTCTTCTGCAGCGCGTGTATCGGTGGGATCTAGCCGGTAAATGGTTTGATAGATTTCCAGAGCTTCGGAGCGCCGGTTGTCGCGCAGGAGGGTCGAAGCGAGTTTGTGCAGGGCATCGCGGTCATCAGGGCGGTGCCGGACCATGCGGCGGAGCACTTTGTGTTCGTCTTTGTGCTTGCCCATCTCATGGAGGATGTCCGCTTGTTTGAACAGCAATGGGGCAGCTTCTTTGGGGTATTGTTTGATGCCCTTTTTTAGGAGTTTCAATGCTTTTTTGGGGGCGCCGCCGCGGGCGATGGCGTCTGCCTGATAGGCGAGGTATCGCGTTGGCCGGGCACTGATTCGCACGAGTCCGGCATAGGCTTCCGCCAGGGTCGGGTAGTCGCCCATGTTGCGGCTGATGTTGGCGAGCAAGCGCAAATACCAGGGATTGCCGGGGTCGAACCGCACAGCGAGTTTGGCTTCTTCGAGTGCTTCCCGGTCCGCGGGGTCTCGGCTCAATAATCTCGCCAATTCGTAGTGGGTTGCGGCATTGGCCGGGTCGATGTCGAGTGCCTTTTGGAAGGCCTCTCTTGCTTTGTCTGCGTCACCGAGGATACGATGTGTTTTGCCTTCGATGAGGTAGGTCTCAACAGAGATGCTGTCCTTGGGGGAGAGGGCGGTTTGGGCTCCGGTATGAAATGGTACCATCATCTCCAATAGCAGGAACAGTATCCAGCCCCCGAACATTTTGTGTATAGCATGCGACATATCCAAACGTATTATTCTGCAAAGAAACGCATTTTAATGAGGCTTTGGTGCGGGGAGGGGAAGAAATGTTGGGGGGGAGTAGAGCATTACAGAAATATCCCCCCATATAACCTCGCGCTTATTGCCGTGTGTGTATTACAAAGTGCACTCATCTAATACAAACGGTACGGGAGAACTCCGGCCCTAAAGCTGATGCAGGAAGACCTGTGAGCGGTGATATACAAGAAGATGGAACACGCAGGAACGATAGGGGCAACTTGTAAATTGTGCCGTTTGTAATACAAACCTTTTTGCCTGGCTTTTATACCCAATCCGAAAGCTGAGGTATGAAAAAGGGTTATGTCCCCAAATGAAAATAAAATTGCCCCCCCGTACTCCGGGGTTAAAACCGTGGGGTATGTTGTAATCGTGCCCTGTTGGAGCGCCTGTTTGAAACAACGACATTCACCTTCTGACACACACTATCTACTCAAGCGATAATGACAACGAGCTTTTTGTTTGACTTGGTGCTGTAAAAGCCAAACGCCCAGGCATAAGAATAATTGAATTGGTTAGGAGTGGATTTATAGAAGTTCAGCGTATCTTTATGCCGGATAATACCGTAGAGGGATAATGTTCATTTGGCAACGGTAATGGAACTAGTTCTTCATGAAAATTGTTCTTACAACTAAATAGTATATGCAAGAAAACTCTTCAACATTAGAAATGTATCTTTGGGCAAACACTAAATAAAATTTCTTAATTATGTCAATAGCAGAATTAAAAGAGAAAGTAATCAAAAGAATTGAACAAATAGATGAAGATTATCTATTGGAGAAACTATTGAATCTTATTGATGTTGAAACCTCTGACGAAGTATATAAAATACCGGATTCTCATAGAGAAAGTATTCAAATCGGCCTTGCACAAATAAAAGCAGGTCAAACGTACTCTAATGAAGAAGTAGTGGAAAGCGTTAAGCAATGGGCAGAAGAATAGTTTGGTCCAAAGAAGCACGTGACTTATTCAAAGGGATATTGACTTATTGGGAGAACCGAAATGGTTCAAAAAAATATTCGTTGAAGCTTTCAAAACTTTTGCAAGACGACATCCAACAAATATCAACGTTTCCTGAAACAGGCAGGTTGACTGACAACAAGAAAGTTAGATACCGTATTGTAAGGGATTATCATATTTATTATACCTATACGAATACGGAAATAGAAATAATTTCGATTTGTGATATGAGAAGGGATCCAAAATATATAAAATCATTGCTAAAATAGTAATACACACCTAACTAAATAAAATAGATTAGAAATGAAAAATGTAATCTTACTTTCGGTTTTTACGATATTGTTCCTTTCCTGTAAAAAAAGGGATTGTGATCATCAAATCGTCGTCGACTGTAACAAGTTGACTACTGCGTTATGGCATCATGATTCAGAGGAGGTGAATGTCGAGGTAAATAAATTGACTTCGGATTTGCTTCCAAACCCTACAAATGAAGATAAAATAGGACATTCGAAGAACTTGGATGTGTTAGTGGATAGATTGGAGTCTAATTGTGAAGAAATGACTGTAATCCTAAAGTGTTATGCTTGCATTGAAACTTACCCTGCGCAATCAGAAATAATAGTTAGATTAGATTCACTTGGAAAGCAAATTGAGAGAATTATAGATATATCTACCCCCGAAGATGACATTCTCAAAGCATTACAGGTGCACTAAAACGATTGACTTCAAGAAGAAAACGGTCGCTTTTCAGCTTTGGTGAGGTATGAAAAAGGGTTTTATCCCCAAATGAAAATAAAATTGCCCCCCGTACTCCGGGGTTAAAACCGTGGGGTATGTTGTAATCGTGCCCTGTTGGAGCGCCTGTTTGAAACAACGACATTCACCTTCTCACACACACTATCTACTCAAGCGATAATGACAACGAGCTTTTTTGTTTGACTTGGTGCTGTAAAAGCCAAACGTCCAGACATAAGAATAATTGAATTGGTTAGGAGTGGATTTATAGAAGTTCAGCGTATCTTTATGCCGGATAATGAGCCTGTCCCCAATCGTTGGACAGTTTTTCGCTTAGTTTAAGGTGGATAGACTGAGGGATTAAATGACCTTGTAAGCAACAAATCAGCGTGAGCATCAGGTTCAGTCAAGGGCGGCTGGGGGGGCGGGTTTTGCGCGCTGGCAGCCGTTTATATACCCTTGACGGGTTCTGATGCGATGCTATCTTTGCTTACAAGATCATTTCATCCTTTCATTAATGCTACCAAAAAACACCTCTTTCGGTGTTTTGTAATCTAAGGAGCTGTGCAATCTTCGATTATTATAGTAATCAAAGTAATTACTCAGGCCCTCAAAAAGTTCTTCTCCATTTTGGTACGAGTGCAAATATACGTTTTCATATTTAACACTCCACCATAATCGCTCAATAAATACATTATCTAAAGCTCGACCTTTGCCATCCATGCTAATGCGAATGTTTCTTTCTTTAAGCAGGGAAGTAAAATCCTTGCTTGTGAATTGGGCGCCTTGGTCTGAGTTGAAGATTTTAGGTCGACCATATGACGCAAAAGCTTCTTCCAGGGCGGCAATGCAAAATTGAATTCCCAGTGAGTTGGAAAGCTCCCAAGCTAATACATAACGGCTATACCAATCAATCACTGCGACCAGATAAAGAAACCCTTTCGGCATGGGAATATACGTAATGTCTGTAGCCCAAACCTCGTTTGGAACCTTTATTTTCAGGCCTTTCAGTAGGTATGGGTAGATTTCGTGCCCCTCCTTTGGAATACTTGTATTGGGCTTAGGCAGTACGGAACGGATATTCATCAGCCGCATTAACCGGCCGACTCTTTTGGGATTGACATCATATCCCATTCTGCGAAGGTTAGCTGTCATGCTCGGACGTCCCCATTGCGGATGCTCTAAATGCAGACGATCCATGAGTTCCATCAGGGCAAGGTTCTGCTCACTTTCCCCTTTGGGTTCATAGTAAAAAGAAGAGCGTGCAACATTGAGCAAACTGCATTGATGCGCAATAGAAAGACCGTTTACCTGTTTGATTAAAGCCATGCGATGATGTTTAGGAAAGCTCCTCATATTTTTTTTTCAGCCAATCCAGTTCAAACTGGAGTTGGCCTATCTGCTGAAACAAGCGGGCTTCTTTCTCTTTGTCATCTCCCCGGGTCGGACCTCGTTTCTTGTCAAACAATGAACTGCAATCTTCTAACAATTGCTTTTTCCAATTAGCAATCTGGTTAGGATGCAATTCGTATTTTTGAGCCAGTTCTGCTAAAGTGTGCCGCTCACGGATTGCATCCAAGGCTACTTTGGCCTTGAATTTTGAACTGAAGTTACGACGTTTCTTTGTCATTTTGGACAGTTTTAAATGTAAAAATAGTTAATCTTTTACACCTTAAACTCCTGTCCAAAAATTGGGGACAACCGCA
>JALWRC010000094.1 GCA_027080725.1 Saprospiraceae bacterium | reverse complement strand
AGCATACGGGTCAAATCTTAGAAGTCTTAGGCTTAACAGAAAAAGTAGCTAAGAAAAAGTAACTCATAAAAAGTGCTGCCGCCCTTGCTGCATATAGGGCGAAAGAGATTTTCTTGAATTATTTGACGGGAAGTTCCGTTGTAATACATCCCCCGGCTGTAGAAGAAACCACATGCTAATCAACCTGGATAGCTTATATGGTGTTATTGCCCTTTAGATTTTGGTATGAGTATATCCTTTAAAAAGTAAAGATGCGCAAAGGATGATGAAGTCCTTGAAGTAGCTTTAGAGCTTTGACGCTGTAGTCGGAGGTTTTGTCGCGTGATATGTTTTGGAACACCTTTTGTGCTTCTTCTGTCTTACCCTCCTTTAGCAAGATAAGTCCGTAATTCCACCTTGCGTGGTCTGTCCAATTGCCGGGAGAGCCCTCAGCGATTTCAATAAAGAGTGCCTTGGCTTTATCATATTGAGAGCTGCGAGCAAATGCGTGGGCTAATAGCATTTTGACGGCCGGTAGTTGAATAACCGACGAATCTGCTTCCCGAATCATGTCGATGGCATCGTAGTAACGGTCATTATCCAGAAGATGAGAAGCGGTCATTAAGATATTATCGGCGTTTGATGCACCGCGGGCAGTGGTGAAATTAGGATAAGAGTAATACCGGTTAGCTAAGGCTTCGTCGCTATAACTTTTGTTGGCGTACCACATCAACAATGCCACGATCAGTAAAAGGAAAGAAGCGGCATAAGATATATACCGTCTGAAATGATAGGTTATTTTAGGTGGAGGGTTGCTCCCCCCTTTTCGGCTTCTTAACTCTTCATAAGCTAAAATATCCGTAAGAGCCATGGCAGCTTTGTAGGCATCGTATTCCGATTGGAGTTGCGGGTCTTCCCGGATTTGTTTCTCAAAGGCCTTCCGCTCTCCGGAATTCATTCCGGAGTTAAAATATTTATCGAGCAAATCGAAGTAATTATCCATGACTTCTATTTATTCAAATTATTCAATTCTTTCACAAGTTCAGGTCTTTTTTTCAGGATGAGAAATAATTTTTTCATACAATCGTATTTTTGTTTTCTTGCTGCGGCCTCTGTTTTTCCGGTTAAATTTCCAATTTCCTTAAATGAATAGCCCAACGACCAGTAACTCAGTATGTTTTTGCATTTTGATTTTAGCATTGACAATAGATTGTCGATTAAACGTCCCTTCTCGTTACAAAATAAATAAAAACGGTTTTCTTCAATACTTGATTCTTGAGTGGTCGAAAGCTTTTCCTTAATAAGAATTAGTTTCTTTTTTCTGTTTAGACGGGTTAGCCAAAGATTTTTACATATCATATGCAGATAGGATTCAAGGCTTCCGGTGGCTCTGTATTTTCCGGCTCGTACATTGATAATCAGCTGACAAATCCCGTCATGGAATATATCTTCGGCATCCCGCTTCGTTCCACTGTTAAGTGTGACAAAGCTAAATATTTCATTCCTAAGCCTTAGATTCTGGTAAAGCTTCTCGATGACCCGGTCCAAGGCTTTACCGCCATTTTGTATACTATTCAAAATGCCGGATTTCACCTGATCGTCATTCATAACTATTTTCTGGTAGCATTACAATTTAGTTTAATAAGTCTCTTTAATGCGAATGAGCCCCTTACGACAAGCGTATGTAGTGCGTATCCTACTATACTTGGTAGAGATAGCACAAAATCCTGGGGTGAAACGCAACTCCATCGAACATCCAAAAACTAACTATGAGTTTCATATACTTCGGATAGTGCCCAAAGTTAAAACAATAAATCAAATGAAGGGGATTCTGAGGAGTGTGTGTGTACAAACTGCACAGTTTCCAAGTTTGCTCCAATCGTTCCTGCATGATAAATCTTCTTGTAAATTCTCGCCCCCAAGTAGTCCCACGTCAGTTTTGGGGTTGGAGTTCTTCCCCGCCGTTTGTCTTAGGTTAGTGCAGTTTGTAATACACACAGGAGTGTGTGTGTATTACAAACTGCACAAAAATGAGCCTTTGTATTGTTTTGTCACTATTTTTGCAGATAACACTTCTCACGTATTTACAATATTGTGCCGGGCAAAAATCCTGACAAAACGGCTTTGGGTGCTATTATTAGTGTCTGCTAGAGAACTATCAAATTTTACGAAATGAGAGATTTTGGATGAGCTTTTTCGTTTTTCGAGACGAAGTGATGCCCGGGCATCAGTGAGTTGAGAAAAATAAAAAGATCGCCAAAAGATACATTTCTAATTTTGAAGAGTTCTCTTGCATACACTATTTACCCCGCACTTCGCTGTCGCTTGTACAGGGCTACAAAGATGGCATCCCTACGGGATTGTTTCAGTTTCTCAAATCAAAAAAGTGCTCTTTGTAATACACACCATGTTGAGGGTGGGTAATTTAATTGATTGATTTTGATTAACTTTGTATTTTTGATAAGACTGGATGTTTTAGCAAATAAATAAAAAAAACGCTTTTTAATGTAACAAATTGGCTCCTTAATTCAACATACATACAAAACATCCATCATGAAAAACCTTCTGTTTTACATTATCATTGGTTTTATACCATTTTGCAAGTTAAATGCTCAAAATAAACTCATTTACAATAAAAATGGCCAAATCGTCCAATTTCATATGAGTAAATTGGAGCCTTTTGACACTTTGAACCCGTTGCATGAACCGAAGTACCGCATTTTTATGATTTTTGGAGACGGCAATTACTACAGGGGTACTCGGTTTAGTCCTATCCCTCCAAATTCAGAAAGCCCGGTTATCAGATATACATATGATGCCGCAGGAACATATCAGGCAAAAGCATATCTTACGGAAATATATAGTAATGCCAAACCGCCGGAAGATGGTGAATCACAAGCTATGGTTACGGTGACCGGAAGTGGTCAGCAGGGAAGCAGCCAAGTCGATTTTGTGTCTTCTCCTACAAAAATCGGCATAGATACCAACCATTATAACCGGCCCGATTATAATACGGTCTATGTCATTTCTTCGGAGCCGGACATTTCCAGTAAATACATTTTTTTCTTCTATGGTTCTCTTAGGACTCAAGGTGTATTTGCGCCAGTATCCAATGCTTACAAACATATTGCAACTCATTTGGCCGATTATTCTATGTCCGGCAATCTTACAAGGATTTCAGCAGCTGAATTTGATGGAGGTATTAGCAATTTTCATTCGGAATTTGACTCAGTACTAGTTTATAAGTTAAGCAATGCCGAGACTGCGCTATTCACGACACTTGAGAATACCATCGAACATAGAATATTTCATGTGCTTCAAACGGATACGAGTGTTCGAAGCGATACAGTCGGTCGATTTTTGGCGGTTTTAGCAGGTACGGATTCTAATCATGTCAATACATCCAATCCGGATTGGGGGTATATGAATGGCTTGCTTAACAATGCGTCTTTACCTCCTATAGATTACAATGAGTTATACGTTCAGGATTTTGCTAAGCTGAATGCTGTAACGGTAGCTCAGCATGATCCCAATGTTTTGAGACCCATTGTGATTTGTAAATGCAACGAGGAGGGCAAGCTTCGAATAAGCTATGAATTGAGTTTTTGTAATGATGGTAAAATACCTACTTCATCGATTGATGTGAAACTTACTGACCTCGAAGATGTTTTTTCCTGTTGGCACCTTATAAGTATTGATAAGGGCAGTCTCCCGGCTCAACCGGCCGACCCGAATGCACATTCAATAAGCTTTAACTTACCAATAAATTTGTTGGGCAAACCCGAAATTAATAAGCTTTCAGATCGTTGTGCTACACTCCGGTTTTCGGTGACTGTAGAAGATAAGGCTTCTTGGAAGAAGTTGACCTCCAATGGCTTGAAAATGGAAGCTTGCATTGCTTTTGACAACATGTCCTATCAATGTGTATCAGATACACTGATATGTTCTGAAAGGGTAAATTTACGTACTCATAAACTCAGTTTCCATGAAAACTTATGTATATTTGAGGACTGTCCTGATACATGTATGGAGTGCGAAGATTACTGCGATTGGCGATGTCGTTTACTTACTGCGGCGGGCTTGCTTATGATTGTGCTTTTGGTTTATTTCAGGAAACGGTTTTGATATATGAAAGGGACACTCTGGGTTTGGGTATTGCTAGCAACAGTATTGAATACTTTTTGCTTTGGACGGTACCCGGATTCATTGACGGTGGTCCGGTATATAGACCGAATAGGGGAATCGGCTCGAAAAGGCAGGATTGACTCGGTGGAGTATTATCTCGATCTCTCTTTGGAGATATTAGAGGAAAATGATGATTTGGGCAATTGGTACCGATGTAACCAAAAGGCGCTATATTCTCTGGAAGTGAACAGCAACAATGTTTTTCGGGCACACACTTTATTTTTAAAGGCTGTTCGCAAGGCTTGGCGAATTCCGACAAACAAATCCGAATGGAACCGGGTTGGTTGGTACTATATCCATTTAGGATATTTTTATAAGCAACACTTCGGTGATTTTACAAATAGCTTGAAATGGTATTTGAAAGCTGAGAATGTTTTTGTGGACACCTTGGGGACCCGGAGAATTTCGATATTGAGATACTTATATCCGCCTATAGGCAATAACTACACTCGTAAGGGTGATTTTGAAAAAGCCCTTTATTATCTCAACACTTTTCTGGATAGATGTCAAGAGGAGGAAAAATATGATTACGAGGCAGAGATGTATAATGATATTAGCATAGTGTACAGTAGTTTACATGAGGGAAGAGAAGCTTTAAGGCAGCTTGAAATGGGGTTAAAGCTTCCGGATTTATCTAATTTTTCCAAGTGGCTATTATATCGAAGGACGGCTGAAGTTGAGATGAAACTAAAGAGGTTTGACGAAGCGATTCGTCATGAAATGACCGCGGAGAGGTTTTATGAAAATGCATTAAAGGAAGGGGACAGACGGATAATTGGATTGGGCTATAGCCATCCGGATGTTTTGGGTAGGATCTATTATGAAATGGGAGATGCAACCAAGGCTGAAAGCTATTTAAAAAATGCAGTAGATTGTTATGACAGTACCTATAGCGTACACAACCGAAGAGAACCGGCCAAGATTGAAATTGCACTTGGAGATGCATTGATGAAATTGGGCAAAAATGAAAGGGCTTTGGCAGCATATCATAGAGCCCTCCAACGCGTATTGCCTGCCATTTCAAGCAAATCCATCCAATTTATACCCCCAAAAGAGGTCATTTATCCTGAAAATACCATTGCTGAAGCACTCATGGGAAAGGCCGGAGCTTTGTGGCAGTCTTATCGGGCGAATGGCAATATCACAAGGCTCAATGCAGCTATCGGAGGATATGAGCGCATGATTGATGTGTGGGATAAAATCCGGGAGACTTTTGACTACAAATCCTCACATTACAATGTACTTTATGAAAATGTTATAGTTATTGAACGGGCGTTAAATGCCTGTTTGGCGGGATGGAAACGGAGTGGTCAACATACATACATCCAAAAGGCCTACCATTTCATACAAAAAAGCAAAGGCATATTGCTGAACGAATCTCTGGCGACTACTCTCGCACAGATTAGAGCAGGTATTCCCGATAGCTTGTTACATATACTCCATGATTATAGGATACAGGCTGCTCATGTCGAAAAAAGACTATTCGAATCCGGAAAGGAAACTGCAAGCGAGGAAGAAATGAAAAAAGATCAGAGATCACTCCTGCAGATTAAAAAAGAAATTGGTCTCATCAATAAACAAATTGAAAGGGAATTTCCACAGTATTATATCCTGAAACATAAGATATATCAGGCCAACCTCGAAAACATAAGAAAATCTCTGGGGAGTGATGAGACTATGATCGAGTATTTTATCGGGGAAAAGCATATTTATTTATTCAAACTGGACAGGGAGGATGAGCAATTGATTGTACTCAACGATGCAAATAGAATCAGGGAGTTGGTGGCGGATTTCCGGAAGTCTATTGTCCAATACTGGAACTTGCCGCTCAGGGAACAAAGGAGAGCGGCATTTGATCAAAACAGGGATAAAATCGGTTATTTGGGATACGAACTCTATCGACTATTACTCGAACCGGCGGGAGATTTAAAGGAAAAATTGGTAATTGTACCGGATGGTTATTTGGGATACCTTCCTTTTGAAACATTATTGGTTAGTGGTGTTCCTAATGGAACCAAATTTCGAGATTTTCCATATTTAAACAATCGAAACACGGTGAGCTATTGTTATTCATCCGTGTTCCTGACATCCCGGGGAAACACGGTCAGAAATATAGAGCGATTGTTGGCGGTAGCCCCTGTGTTTGGCTATGGAATGGCGAATGATAATTTATCTAGGAAGCCCAATGGGTATTCCGGACTTATATGGAACAAAAAGGAAGTCACCCGGCTCAAAGGAATTTTTCCTTTTAGGATTATGTCGGGCAACCAGGTAAGCAAAAAGGTTTTTTTAGACATTGCAGGGCAGTTCGATATTATTCATATGGCTACTCATGCTGTACTTCAAGATAAAAATAGTGAATTTTCGTACTTGTCTTTTGGTGTCGAAAGTGAGAATGAAGAGAGCGGGCGTTTGTTGGTCAAGGATATTTTTTTGCTAAAATTACCAGCTAGTATGGTGGTGCTCAGCGCTTGTGAGACGGGCATCGGGGAGCTGCACCGGGGTGAAGGAATCATGAGCCTGTCAAGGGCTTTTGCACATGCAGGAGCCAAGAGTTTAATTACTTCTTTATGGCCGGTCAATGATAAAGCGTCGTTCTATACAATGGTATCTTTTTACAAACAGCTGAAAAAGGGAAAAACAAAAGACCGGGCACTTCAATTAGCCAGACAAGAATACTTGTCCGGACAAGAAGATGATATGTGGGCGCACCCGTATTTTTGGGGTAGTTTTGTTCCTATAGGAGATATGTCCCCACTGGTCATGGAAGGACAACATCTTGTCTGGTGGATAATTACCGGATTTGTAATCATAGGCTTTTTGTTGATTTGTTGTAGAACACGGTACCGTGTGTAATACAAACGGCACATTTCCATCTTGAAAAGTAATAACAATCCCGTAGGGATGAACCCCTTAATAGCCCTGTACGTGCGACAACGAAGGGCAGGGTAAAAAAGAATACCTAAAACCGTTTTGGCGGTATTGTTGCGCGGTCCAAAATTTTTAATATTTGAGAGTTGTTGTATGCAAAAATAATGACAAAACAATGCATTGCTCATTTTAGTGCACTTTGTAATACACGTAGCGGGAACACTTTTTCCTAATTTTTTGTAACGAATCCTCCCACCTATTGGACAATAGTTAGAAAAATTAATTGAAGGTGCCTGAAAAGTATCTTCTAATGCTCCGGAAATGAAATAAGTCCAATGCCAACTAAATCTTTTTTCTGAATCGAAGAGCTCTAAAGGGGTTATGCCGTAAAGTGTAATGATTGTTATGGTAGCGAAGATTCAGATAGAAAGAGCAAGTATATTGGGGTATTATGTTCTTGAGCACTGTATTCAGCGCATGCTTGAGTACCGGATAAGAGTTGGGCATATT
Source organism: Saprospiraceae bacterium (assembly GCA_027080725.1). Taxonomy (GTDB): domain Bacteria; phylum Bacteroidota; class Bacteroidia; order Chitinophagales; family Saprospiraceae; genus JALSTN01. The sequence continues at coordinate 32,071 of JALWRC010000094.1, read as the reverse complement.
TTCTTTAATTCAAAATCAGTAAACATGAAATCATTTACACGTAGCCTGATACAGGCGTTTTTTATCGTAACATTCGTGATCCTATCTTTTGACGGCAATGCTCAAAATGTGGCTATTAACACCGATGGCAGTGCACCGGACGCATCTGCGATGTTAGATGTCAAGAGCACCACCAAAGGTCTGTTGATTCCCCGGGCAGACACATCAGCCGTTTCAACCCCTGCCACTGGGCTTATGGTCTTTCAGAACAGCGATAAAACTTTTTACTTCTACAACGGGGCCAACTGGCAAAAAATGTCCGACGAAGTGACGGATCATATCGTCTCTATCGACAGTCTTACAGATGGTAAAACGTATCAAGCCAGTGTGTATCTCGGTGAAGGCGCAGGAAACGCCGATGATGGCGTACCTGTTCCTCCTGCTATTGCCAAATGGAATACCGGGGTGGGTGTAAAGGCCCTGTATAATTCCACGGGAAGCAACAATACCGCCGTGGGTAGTTATGCCGCATTTGAAAATACTACCGGAACAAGAAATACAGCATTAGGACGGGATGCGATGTACCATGATACTTCCGGTGCCGATAATATTGCCATAGGATACCGTTCGCAGTTTCTCAACGAGTCAGGGAATGGTAATGTTGTTGTCGGAAATGATGCCATGCATTACAACACCATAGGGTCGCAAAATACCATCATAGGACAAGAAGCGGGAAAAGGAGAAGCTACCGGTCCCTTCGATAGATCCGGCAATGTGTTTATCGGATTCCAGGCCGGTATGTTAGAAAGCGGAAGCGATAAATTGTACATCGAAAATTCCGACACCACGAAGCCGCTCATCTGGGGTGATTTTGCCAATGACAGCCTCAAGGTTTACGGAACTTTCGGTATAAAAGATGCGTATTTTCTCCCGCTTGTGGATGGCAGCAGCGGGCAGGTTCTCTATACCGATGGCAATGGGAATTTGTCCTGGACAAACAATGATGCGGACTCGACCAACGAATTGCAAACCATTTCAAGGATGGGAACAGAAATAACCCTGTCCGATGGTGGCGGCACCGTCAGTATCGCCGACAATGACAACGACACGTCCAATGAAATCCAGGACCTCAGCCTTACCAACGATACCCTGACTATTACCAACAATGCTACTGCCACGGATATCGATCTAAAGCCTTACCTCGATAATACGGACGGGCAGACTTTGTCGGAGACGCAGACCGGAACGGTTTACGATGTCAGTATTTCTAATGGTAATACGATTATGCTGGATGTTGCCGACAATGATAATGACACAGCCAATGAAATCCAGGACCTCAACCTTGCCAACGATACTCTGACCATCACCAACAATGCTACTGCCACAGATATCGACCTAAAGCCCTACCTTGACAATACGGACGGGCAGACTTTGTCTATTGCAATGGATTCTCTGGAGATTAGCAATGGTAATAAGGTGAATCTCGCAGACTACAAGAACAATATCTCCAAGGTCGGCAAAGACAGTATGACCATCACCTTTGGTGATACCATTTCACTCAACTCCACTACGGTCTGTGATGTGGATATGGACACTAAGATCGAAGCGGAAAAGACTGCAGATGAGGACAAATTGCGCTTTACAATCGGGGGAAATGAGAACTTCACCATGGACTCTACAGGACATTTGGAGGTGTATAATACGGGCAATTCAATATTTATTGGCGAAGGAGCAGGAGCAGGGGATGACCTGACCAGCAATTGGAATATCGCAATTGGAAAAAATGCATTGAACTCGAATGTAAGCGGTTATTCAAATACAGCTGTGGGCTTTCACACCCTGAAGAGCAATACCGGCAATAACAATACAGCAATTGGCTATAATGCACTTGAGGATAATACAACCTACAGCCACAATACTGCAATAGGAAACTATTCATTGTACAGAAATAGTAGTGGTGAAAACACTGCGGTTGGAAGTAGTGCTATGATATATAATTCCGGAGGTAAAAACACAGCAATAGGTAGAAAGTCATTGTCGGGTATTAGCCAAGCATCTCCAAATACGGGTCAGAACAATACGGCAATCGGTTATGGTTCTATGGAAAGGAATGACTCCGGTTCGAATAACACCGTTGTTGGATATGGGGCATTGCAGTCATCTAGCACCCAGAATACCGGATCTTCGAATACAGCAATTGGTTTTTCTACAATGAATATTAACCAATCAGGATCCAGCAATGCTGTAGTAGGTGACAATACATTAAGAAATAATACCAGTGGAAGCGATAATTCAGGTCTTGGTAGTGGAGCGCTTTATGCCAATACTACCGGCAATGGAAATGTATCCCTGGGTAGGAATGCTGCAAGAGAGAATACTACCGGAGCCAATAATGTCACTGTTGGAATGGAGAGCAATTATTATAATCAGGGAGGATCAAACAACACCTTACTTGGTTATCAGGCTGGAAAAGGAGCATCGACCCATGATAAGTCCGGCAATATCTTCATAGGTTATCAGGCCGGACTCAATGATACCACCGACAACAAACTCTACATAGAAAACTCTTCTAGTACCTCACCACTCATCTGGGGCGACTTCGCCAATGATACAGTGAAAATATACGGAACTTTTGGCATCAAAGATTCTTATCATTTTCCAATATCGGATGGAACCAATGGCCAAACATTAATCACAGATGGAAACGGGAATACAAACTGGTCTCAGTACAATATTTCAAAAGTCGGAAAGGACAGTTTGACTATTTCATACGGTGATACCATTTCACTCAACTCCACCACGGTTTGTGACACGGATATGGATACTAAGATCGAAGTGGAAAAGACTTCGGATGAGGATATACTACACTTTACGATCGGAGGATATGAAAGGGTTACTATGGATTCGATTGGACATATAGAGGTACTGGGAACGGCCCGATCAGTCTATCTTGGAGAAAAGGCAGGATTATATCATACAACCGCAGCTTCTCAAGGAGACAATACCGGAATTGGTTATGAGGCATTAAAAAATAATAAGGCTATATCAAGCGGGGACAGTCAAGGTAATACTGCCGTGGGATCAGGTGCCCTTGCTACTAATAATAGAGGAAGAGATAATACAGCCATGGGTAGAGCGGCAATGAATCGCAATACAACAGGAGAAAACAATGTAGCGGTGGGATCATACGCCTTGGAGGGAAACGTAACAAAAGATGTAGGAAGTTATAATGTCGCTATAGGATATAGGGCTCTCAGTGAAGGACCAGGTTCAAGGAATGTGGCAATAGGGTATGATGCCTTTAAAGCACCTGGAGGTTCAGATAATATAGCTATAGGATATCATTCAGGTTCAGGTGCAGGAGGTTGTTCCGGAAACAAAAATATTATGATAGGGTATGAAGCCGGAGGCGGAAATTATTCAAATTATAGCTCCCAAGAAATGCACAATATCTCTATCGGATATAAAACTTTGACCTCGAACCATAATGGTATATACAATACAATCATCGGAGCACAGGGTCATCACAATAATAGAGATGGCTCAAATAATTCCGCACTTGGTATCAGAGCAGCCTATTCAAATTATAATGGTAACAATAATGTATCTCTCGGCGACTCTACCAACTTCTACAACCAAAATGGCAACAACAACACCATCATCGGCCATAAAGCCGGTGCCGGGACAAGTGCCCATTCCAAATCCGGCAATGTGTTTATCGGTTATAAAGCCGGACATGATGAGACGGGAGACAATAAGTTGTATATAGAAAACAGCGACAGTGCCTCACCACTCATCTATGGCGAATTTGACAATGACAAGGTCAAGATCAATGGAAGTCTGGAAGTATCTACGACAACGGGTGCTTTTATAGTACCGAGAATGACTTCTGCCGAAGCAGGAACCTTAACGGCAGTAAACGGTATGATGATTTATGTGACAGACACCGATGCGACATTCACGAGCAAAGGGTTTTGGGGGTATGAAGAGGGAGCTTGGGTGAAGTTGTAGAGAAGTATTAGTAAACTATATCATTTCACAAAAATAATTCATTATGTCAAAAAATATAGGAACCTTACGATGGATAGAAAAATTGTCCAGCAATGTCTTCACGGTGATACTGTTTTTTGTATTGGTATCGCTTAATGCTCAGCCCCCCTCTATCGAATGGCAGAAGACGATAGGTGGAACAGATCTGGATAAACTCAGGGCGGTTGATGCAACAGAGGATGGTGGTTTTATCCTGGGTGGATTTTCAAGTTCCAATAATTCCGGTGAAAAATCTGAAGATAGTAAAGGTGGAGGGGCGGACCTTTGGGTCGTAAAATTGGATGCCGCTGGAAATATATTGTGGCAAAAGACCATAGGTGGAGACGGATATGAGGAACTGCACAACATCAGTCAAACCACGGACGGTGGCTACATACTCGGCGCCTTCAGTAATTCGGGAATCTCCGGAGATAAAACTGAAGTAAATATGGGGGGATGGGACTACTGGGTGATAAAGTTGGATGCCAATGGAGCTATCCTGTGGCAAAATACCATCGGTGGTTCCGGTAATGATTTATTGTATTACGGTGTACAACAGACCCGTGATGGAGGATATATATTGGGGGGGTACTCCAGTTCGGATATTTCGGGTGATAAGTCATTGTCATCATTTGGTTCTGAAGATTATTGGGTCGTAAAACTCAACCCCCAAGGAGCCATTGAGTGGCAAAAAACATATGGAGGAGTAGGTTCCGACCAACTGATGAATTTGGACCTGTCAGATGATAATGGGTATATACTCAGTGGATATTTCAACTCGGATATTTCAGGTAATAAAACGGAAAATGGAAGAGGCGGATGGGATTATTGGATAGTCAAAATCGATAGTACGGGTATTATCCTATGGCAAAAGACCCTCGGTGGAGATATGGATGAATTTCCATTTCCCATCCAACAAACCTATGATGCGGGATATATTGTAGCAGGACATTCGCTATCCGGTATCTCAGGGAATAAAACAACTGAAGATTTTGGTGAGGCTGATGTTTGGGTAATTAAAATGGATAAAGACGGTGAAGTCCTGTGGCAGAAAAATTTTGGTGGCAACAAGCGGGACGGCATTATCAGTTTGAAACAAACCACAGAGGGAGGATACCTTCTGGGAGCCTATTCCGGGTCAGGTATTTCCGGTAACAAAACATCGATAAACTATGGGATGGATGACTGCTGGCTTATCAAACTGGATAGCCTTGGCAACTCAGAGTGGCAAAAATCTATCGGAGGTTCCGGCAGCGAATATATTTTGGAATTGAATTTAACCAAGGAGGGTGGCATCTTCCTTGGAACTTTTTCTAACTCGGATTCTTCGGGAATCAAATCCGAGAATAGTCGGGGAACCTGGGACTACTGGCCCGTAAAACTGTGTGGTACATATAATACTACCCTTATACCTATCCATGTATGTTCGGGTGATAGTGTAATGATTTTCGGGGAATACCATCGCGAAAATGGGATTTATCATGACACTCTTCAGACCGTAAAGGGATGCGATAGTATCGTTCATGTAGAGTTGATTGTGCATCCGGATTATGAAATCGATGATGGCGAAATGGAGATCTGTTCCGGAGAGGAGGCAATAATCTACGGTAACCCTCAGGCAAAATCGGGCATTTACTATGATTCATTAGTTACGTTCTATGGTTGTGATAGTATTCACTATACCCAACTTAAGGTGACACATTTAAATACAAAAATTGACTGGTTTGGAGACACCCTTAAAGCACAAATTTCCGATGCCTCATATCAATGGTTGGATTGCGGGGGCGATACCGCTACTATGATAATTTATGCAACCGAACGTGCATTTGTGCCGGAGAAGAACGGTTTCTATAGCGTCATCATATCAAAAGATGGATGTATGGATACCTCTAAGTGTATTGAGGTCACAACGGTAAATACAAGTAGTTCAACGCTATTCAATACCGTTCACGTCTATCCCAATCCGGCACAAGAAGCCTTAACGATAGCAGGGGAGATTCCTTTTCATGCAACCTTCGGCTTGTTTGATTTAACAGGCAGAAAGATATGGAGCAAGGAGATTACTAATGAAGTCAAAATTAGAATAGACGTAAGCGAATATGAAAAAGGGGTCTATCTGTGGTGTTTCAAAGGAAAGAAAGCTATATTAACAGGCAAAGTAGTCCTTAAGTAATTGTGTTTTCACCGGCTAAAACTATATTTATGAAAAATTGTGCTTTGAGGGGGTTGATGGCATGAAATGCTTGGGTGTTTGATATTTCTAAGTTTGCGTGATGATTACTAAGTGAAGCTAAAATACCCTTATAGAGGATTCGTTTCTCGGATGACCCTACCAAATACTAATTCATTTCTACCACTTAATCATTTTGCCTTAGTCACTGCGAAGAATCATCTTATCATTGTAGCCATTAAAGACATTAATTCATCATTATGCAAAACTACATCATACTAATCATCGGCATACTGTTTGGGATGTTACTGACCAAGCCCACCGCTACCTTGGGACAGTTGACCTCGACGGACGGGTATTCATATGTACAGGACATAAAAGGTAGCCGCCACTACGATGCTCCCCATCTTAATCCTGAGAAGAGAACTGTGAGAACACCTGACATCATAGTGCAAGGATCCGACCGGCAGATGCAGGGTGTTTATTTTCTCATCCGGAGCCAAAGGCAAGATATCGAGGTATTAAAAGCGATGGTATTGCGCCAGGAGGATATCATAGCGGAATTAAAAACGGCCTTGGAAGAGGTATTGAAAAAAGACTCAAATTAATATCTAATTTGATGAAGGTCCGAACTTTTCGTATCTTTACATTTCATATTATAAAATTTGTTATTATGAAGAAGAATATATTCTATAGCATTTTAGCAATCACTATTATGCCTTTATTTTCACAAGCACAGCTTGTAAACGAAGGGGCGACGATTACGGTGACTTCAGGTGCGACCCTAACCGTCAATGGCGACGTACAAAATAATTCGGGGACATTGGACTTACAAGGTACTGCTACGATGAAAGTATCTAAGGACTTACTCAACGAAGCTGGGGCCACATTGACGACAGCGTCGGGTTCGACGGTGGAGATGTACGGAGCAGATGCCTCAGCCATCAAGTCCTCTGGAGCGACCATTGCCCAACTCAAAGTGAATAAAGATGCCAGCATAGATGTCTCTACTTTGGATGATATGATTATTTCGAATAGCGTTTCGTTTGCGGCGGACAATAATAAATTGAATATCGGTGGAGATAACCTCACCCTTAATGACGGGGCGACCATCAGTGGAAATTCCGGCTTGCGGTATATCCAAGCAGACGGAGTGGGAAAAGTGGTCAAAGAGCTTTCCGCAGCAGAGACCTTCGAATACCCTGTCGGAGATGGTAGCAATTATTCACCGGTCACTGTAGCCTCTACATCAGGGACCTTTGGCGCATCAGCAAGCATTGGGGTCAATGTTACGGATGCCGACCATCCGAATAAACACGCTGATGCAGACGCCTGGATTTCGAGGTATTGGACGGTGGACATAACGGACATAACTGATTTAGTAGCCACCGCGACAGGGACCTATGTAGATGCAGATATTAATGGTACGGAAACAGATATCTATGGTGCCTCTTATGAGGCCGGAGACTGGAGTTATAGCGGAACGGCATCTGACGATGCAGCCAACACGGTGACGGCAGATGTTACCCAGGATATGGACCTGACAGGCCAGAACTTCTTCGGACGATTTGCCAACCTCAAAGTGTTTTTGCAAGGTCCGTACAGCAGCGGAACTATGAAAACAGATTTGAATGATAACGGTTACCTGCCTCTCAATACCCCTTACGGGACAGGTGAGTCGGTGGCTTCCATCCCCAGTGCCAATATCGTGGACTGGATAAAGATCGAACTCCGGGATAAAAACGACAATACCAGCGTACTAAAATCCTACTCGCGCTTTATCGATAAAGACGGCCAGATTGTCTCACTGGACGGGACGGACAGCTTATGGCTGAAGGATGCCCCGACAGAAGCCTATGTGGCGATACGCCACCGAAACCACCTCGGCATCATGAACCCTTCGACCACTGTTTTGACAAGCTATGCATCGTATGACTTTACCACCGGCTCGGGACAAGCATGGGGCACCGATCCGATGAAAGACCTCGGTGGGGGAACGTGGGGGATGTGGATGGGCAATGCGAATGGCAACGGAAATGTCAAGTACAACGGTAGTTCTAACGATCGAGTAAAGATACTCGTAAGAGTTGGGATTGGTACACCTAATAATACTGTTACCGGTTACTATGATGAAGATATCAATATGGATGCTAAAGTCAAGTACAACGGAAGTAAAAATGACCGTGTAAAAGTATTAACCGTTGTTGGAATTAGTACTCCTAATGCAACTAAAACGGAGCAATTGCCATAATTATTAAGAACCAATCAAAAAATTTTATCTATGAAAACAGTAATACAATTTGTTCTTTCGGGATTCCTCATCTTATCTGTTCTGACGAATGCCTACTCTCAAGCCAATTACTCTTTTGAAATAAGATGCAGCAAAGTTACCTCTTCAAGACTCGCGGTAGATATGAGAGCGGTCTCCGATACTGCTCCTACAATAAATGAAAACGTTCTGGATATCGTTTTTGGAATTAAGTGGAATAATGCTGCAGACGCAGATCTATCTTCTAGCATAGACAATAGCTTTGGATATAACATTTTTAAATCTGATGTTGAAAAAGTTAAAAACGGTTTTGAATTCCAAGCTTTCTATGCCAATAATACCCCGTATCATTTTCCCAATAATTGGACAAAAGATATATGGGAGACGATTTGCGAAATGGATGTAACCATCAATAACACGGGAGGTGCTCCTTGGGATTTTGAGATTTGTGAAGTGGGGTTTGACCCGACAACAGATCTCAACTTTAACATTGAAGGCACGGATTATACCCCTGTCCCTAATGGTGTGGCCCCACTTGTTATAAAACTATTAGAGTTTGATGCCTACCGCTACGAAGACAGAAGCGCCAAGTTGTCATGGACCGCTATCGTGGATGAGGAGTCGGATTTTTTTGATATTGAGCGGAGCACGGATGGGATCAGTTGGGCCCTGGTGAGTTCACAACCAATTTTGATTAAAAACAAGGACATAAACAACTTTTATTACACGGACAAAGAGGTTTATTCTCCGGAAGGGGATGTGAAGTTGTTCTACTATCGTCTCCGGATGGTCAACACGGATGGGAGTTATAGTTATTCTCCCATACGGGAAGTGCGGTTTGATGCGCGCAGTGTCAGCCGGGAAGGCGTGGCAAAAGTGTTCCCTAACCCTGTAAATCAAGTAATGAATGTATCGTTGCCCGGCAATATGGAGGACTATAGCACTTTAGAAATGGCGCTTACGAAATCCACAGGACAATCCGTCCTACACGAGAAGTATGAAGAGGATTTGCCTGGGTCGCTGAGTTACGATGTAAGTGCATTGCCGGCCGGGACGTACTTTTTGCGACTGACTTTTGACGCAGACGAGCAGGTTATTCCAGTCATAATCATGCATTAAGATAGCAATGGTGTTTCCCCCCAGCAAATCATATTGTTAGAATTGGACAGGCTTCAATTTCCGCAAGGGGGTAAAAGCCCATCAGGTGGGTTTTGACACTGCACTACTTGGACAAACATTATGTCTATTGGTGTTGTGCCGTAGGTGTATAGAGCATCTACCGAAAGAATATTAGCACGCTAAGAGACAGAAGGAATGGAACGTTGATGTATTATGAATAGTAATTATTCTCTTGCTAACCAATTAAAAGGAAAAAAGCAAACATCAACATCCCTTAAGGACGAATAAAATACCTTTACCGATACTAACACAGGGTGGAGCGCTTATGATTGTAAAACGGGATTTTACAGATGAGATGGCTCTATCAGAAAAGAATTAAATACTTTTGATGGGATGTGGATTCCCTTGCTGTTCAAGCAAGGGAAATTCACTCCATTAGACCAATGATGGAAAAGAACCTAACCTCAAACTATTTGGCATGAAATCTATTAAATCTATTAGATTTATCGTACTTATTATTTGTCTCTCCGGTCAGCTGCCTATGGCGTGGAGCCAGGGACTCACGGATGAAAAATTAGAACAAACCTCCATTCCCGGTACCAGGTGGGAAGTCATGGGGGGAATTAATATTGGTGCTTTTGATTGCAATCAGACGGTCAAGTATCCCTTTAGCTTCGGGAGCATTCTCTCCGTACAGTACACCCCGCAGATCAAATATCCCGCTTTTTTGGGAATGAGTGCCGGGGGATTTGTCGTCAAAGGAGAGGAAGCACCAGAACATTGGGGACGTAAAGTCAATATGTCTATGTTTGATATATTTATGTATGCGGGATATCGATTTGATTTATCCTCCGGAGATGAAGAGATAGGCGGGTACGGATTAAAAGTTGCCCTCGGATTGCCGTATGTGGATTTTTTACAAATCAAGTCAACCGGCCCCGGTTACCAAAAGCCATCAGGTGGCATTGGTGCCGGCACATTGTTAATGCTGGATTTGCCCAAACGATTAAGTCTTTTTGGGACGGTTTACCGGATGGGCAAGGATTTGGATGGCTTCGGATATACTGAGCAAGGAGATGTGTTGGAGGGCAATACCAAGGCAGCATCTTATATATACAAATGGGGAATTCTTTGGCGCTTTTTTAAATAGTGTCTACCAGAAAACCATCAAATTTTATGAAATGAAAAGATCGCCAAAAGATACATTTCTAATTTTGAAGACTTTTCTTGTATGCACTAAGTAGAGTGTATTTCGTTCAAGAAGCACCGGCCGTTTAATTTATTCGGGAATATCTGCGAATGAAATTTATTGGATTCTCCCTGGTGATTCCTACCTTCGTGCCATGATACATACGCAATACGTTAAAGAGGTCTCGGCTCGAACTCATTTGCCGGCAACAAAAGTAGAGAAGGTGTTGGGATTATTGGCGGAAGGAGCCACTATCCCCTTTATAGCTCGATATCGCAAGGACACCACAGGAGGAATGGATGAAGTCGCTATCCAAACCGTAAACGCGTGTTGGGCTGAAGTACAATTGTTGGAAAAGAGAAAGGAGTTTGTTCTTAAGTCTATACGAGAGCAGGGAAAACTCACGGAAAACCTCCATAAAGATATTGTCGCTTGTACTTCGTTGACAGCACTGGAAGATTTATACTTGCCTTACAAACAAAAACGGAGCACACGAGCCGAAAAGTCGCGCAACTTGGGGCTTGAACCGTTGGCTAAGATCCTAATGCGACAACAGAATATCGATGTGTTGGAGGCGGCCAAACGATTTGTACGGGGAGATGTCAAGGATACCGGGGAAGCGCTCCGGGGAGCGCGTGATATTATGGCGGAATGGATGAATGAACGCATCGCTGTACGAGACAAACTGAGGAATATGTTTAAACGCTCCTCTGTCATAGAAGCAAAAATTACCAAGAAAGCGAAAGACCTACTCGAGGAGAATGGGCGCCCGGCCAAAGAGGTCAATAAGTACCAGGATTACTTCGATTTTACAGAGCCGGCGTCCAGGTCAAAATCACACCGTCTGCTTGCCCTCTTTCGTGCAGAGAAAGAAGGGTACCTAAGACTGCGAATTGCACCTGACGAGGACCACGCCATCCGGTGGATGCATCGCTATTTTTGTAAGGGATACAGCCAAGCGACAGAGCAAGTCGAACTCGCTGCCATAGATGCCTATAAACGCCTGTTGCGCCCTACGCTGGAGACAGAATGGAGGAAGACGCTAAAGGAACGCGCCGATAAAGTGGCCATTGAGGTTTTTGCAGGCAATTTACGCGAATTGATGCTCGCACCTCCCGTCGGGGAGAAGCGGATTCTGGCCATTGACCCGGGATTCAGAACCGGCTGTAAGGTGGTTTGTCTCAGCGAAAAAGGCGATTTTTTGAAATACCAGACTATTTTTCCGCATCCTCCCCAGTCTCGAATAGTAGAAGCTAAGGACCAGATTCAAGCTTTAGTAAACCAATATGCCATACAGGCCATAGGTATCGGCAATGGAACGGCCGGACGAGAGACCCAATCATTTGTCACTTCCATTGCTTTCGGGAAAGAGATTCCGGTTTATATGGTCAATGAAGATGGCGCTTCGATTTATTCTGCATCGGAGGTCGCAAGAGAGGAATTCCCGGATTTGGATGTTACTGTCAGGGGAGCCATATCGATAGGGCGGCGTCTCATCGACCCATTGTCCGAGCTAGTCAAAATCGACCCGAAATCCATCGGGGTGGGGCAATACCAACACGATGTGGACCAAAAAATGCTCAGAAATACATTGGACTTTGTCGTCCGGTCTTGCGTAAATAGTGTGGGGGTGGATGTCAACACCGCGAGTAAGTATCTATTGACATATGTATCGGGACTGGGACCGACCCTGGCGGAGAATATCATCCAGTACCGGACAGAGCATGGAAGTTTCTCTTCGAGAAACGACCTAAAGAAAGTTCCCCGCATGGGTGCCAAAGCTTTTCAGCAGTGCATTGGGTTTTTGAGGGTGAAAAATGAACGAAATCCCTTGGATAACTCAGCGGTTCACCCGGAGAATTATGAAGTCGTTCGCCAAATGGCAAAGGACTTGGGGACAACGGTCAATCAACTGGTAGGCAATCCGGATAAGGTGAATAATATCGAGTGGTCGAAATATGTCCAACAGGTGGGTAAACATACCCTTACCGATATACTTGAGGAATTGGGAAAACCGGGAAGGGATCCCAGGAGCTCGGCTGAACTTTTCCAATTTGACCAAACCATCCATGTCATCGATGACCTCCATCCCGGGTTAATCTTACCGGCTATTGTGACCAATGTGACCAACTTTGGTGCATTTGTGGATATAGGAATCAAGCAAAATGGGTTGATTCACATTTCCAACTTGTCCGGAACCTTTGTCGATGACCCTTCGAAGATCGTGCGTGTCAACCAAAAGATAAAGGTGGAAGTGCTAGAAGTCGACATTCCCAGGAGCAGAATAGCCCTTCGTCTGGTGGAGAAATGATGCGATGAAGGCGGAAGGGCGTTAACGGTTTGATAATAGTCAGCCATTTCATACCATAATAAGACGCCCAGACGTTATGCCACATTATTACAGATGATGGGATAGATGAAAAATGCAAATCGATACATGATTAGAAAAGCGTACTTGATAGTGGTGGGGCTCTTAATCACCGGTCTTCTATCGGGGCAAAGCGTCCATGGCAGAGTGTTGGACAAGGAGACCAAAACTCCGATTGGTTTTGCGGAGGTGTATTTTCCTGAACTGGAGGCGGGAACAACCACTGATTTGGAAGGTAATTTTGAAGTGGATCATTTACAGCGAGCGAAGGCCAGGTTGCGTATCTCCTATATCGGTTATGAGACCTTGGATACGACGATCGATGTACGAAGAAAGGATGTGCTTGTCTTTTATCTGGAAGAGAGCCATTTTAAGCTTAAGGAGGTCATTGTGTCGGTGCCTATGGGCAAACTCCAACAATCGAATGTCATTAATGTAGCCCATGTGAAGTTGGATCGACTGACCCAATCGGCTCCGGCAACTTTGGCTGAATCCATAAGCGATATTCCTGGGGTCGACCAGAATTCTACCGGGGTCGGAATCGGAAAACCTGTCATAAGGGGGCTCTCCGGCAATAGGATCGTGACTTATGCCCAGGGAATGCGCCTGGAGAATCAGCAATGGGGGGATGAACATGGATTGGGCATCGGCGAAACCGGTATCGAAAGTGTAGAGGTGATTAAAGGGCCCGCGTCTCTCCTATATGGGGCGGATGCGCTAGGAGGGGTGCTGTACTTTATCGACGAACGTTATGCCAAGCACAATACTTCCGAAATCAAGGGCCATTCTGCTTGGATGTCCAACACAGCAGGGACTACTGCCGATGTTGGGTGGAAGGTGCACCGGGGAAAATTTAAGTTGAATCTGTTTGGGGCCTATGCTTCCCATGGCGATTATGCCATTCCCACAGGCCAACGGGTCTTCAATACGCGATTTGATGAGCGCAATCTCAAATCTGCTATAGGGTTTAATACCCGGCATTGGATATCCAATGTGCGCTATAGTAACTTGCTCAATCATTTTGGAATCGCCGAGGATGCAGAGTATGTTTCGAAGCCGGAGCACCGGTTTGTTTTGCCCTTTCAGACGATAGACAACCATAATTTGAGTTGGGATAACCGCTTTTTTATCGGGGCGAGCAAATTGGATGCCGTGCTGGGGTGGACGCGTAATTATCGTAGAGAGTTTGAAGATGATACACAGCTTCCCGCCTTGGGGCTTCTGTTGAACACCATTTCATACAATATGAAATGGCATCCAACGGTGAAGAGCGAGCACATAAGTGTGATTGCCGGAACACAGGGGATGATTCAATCCAATGCCAATGACGGGGAGGAGGTGCTCATCCCCGACGCCTCTATTGCTGATATTGGGCTTTTTGGCCTGGGGAGCATCGCCTATGACCGTTGGCAGCTTCAGGCCGGTCTTCGTTGGGACAACAGGAGGATACACACTTTTACGACAAAACAAATACCGGCATTTTCAGGGGACTACGGTGGTTTTTCCTTCTCGTTTGGGGGAACTTACGCGGTGGGCAATACAATATTCAGGGCCAATGTGTCGAGCGGATTCCGGGCGCCCAATACCTCCGAATTGCTCTCTGATGGGGTACATGAAGGTACCAATCGCTATGAAATAGGCAACAACACCCTTACCAGCGAAAAGGCTACACAAACGGATATCGAGTTGGATTGGCACAATGAGCACCTGCATTTTACCGTCAACCCCTTTGTCAATTACATCAATAATTACATTTACTTATCTCCCACCAATAAGACCAAAGATGGGGTGCCGGTGTATGACTATTTGCAAAAAAATGCCGTACTTTATGGAGGTGAGGTCGGGATACATTACCACCCGCACAGGCTTCATCTTTTGCATATCGAATCCAATTTGTCCACCGTTTTTGCCGAAGATCTGGAGGGAACTCCTCTTCCACTTATCCCACAGCATAAGTGGAAGACGACTCTGCGTTTGGAATTTGACCAAAAGGGATTGTTTCGCCTCTCCAATATCTTCTTGCGCCACGTCTATAAGCTAAGGCAGGACAGGGTAGGGGTGTTTGAGACGATTTCACCGGCCTACCAGTTGGTGGATGCCGGACTGGCGGGAGCGGTCGTGTGGAGAGGGCGCACTCTCCATCTGACGACAGGTGTGAAGAATATTTTCAACGCGATGTATGTCGATCATTTATCGCGCTTCAATAAGCTGAGTATCCCTGCTCCCGGCAGGAGTTGGTATTTGGGCGTACGGGTTCATTTGACAAAATAAGGGATTTTCACTCCGGCCTTTCTTCCGTACCGTCCGGGTATCGGGCAAATCTTCCAAGGTGGTTTTCGTGCACTTGATCGGGTTTTTGCCAAGGCCAACCACCAAATTGGGTGCTGCGAAAGTCCTTGATAGCGGTATTGATTTCGGCTTGGGTATTCATCACAAAGGGGCCATACTTGGCAACCGGCTCTCCAATGGGTCTTCCTTGGAGAAGCATCAGCCGTGCTTGCTTATCTCCATTTTGCAAGAGAACCTTTTTTGTTGGGTCAAGGGTAATCCTTTGATTGGCATGGATAGTTATTCCGTCTAACTCGATGGTATCGCCATGGTAGAAATACAGATTCCTGTTAGTTCCAACAGATGCAGTTGGTAATCGAACGAAAGCATGCGGGTCCATTTTGATCATGCATACCACTACTTCGTTGGCCGGGTTGGCAGCCCAGGAATGAGTCGCTTTGCAGGGGTATGAAATGGCACCAAATGTTCCGGTGATTACTTTTATACCGGTCTTTGCCCCTTCTTTTGTGATTCCCTTTATGTGTGGAATATTTTCTGACCACAGCATATGGAACTCCGGTTCTACTCCTTTGTTTTTAGCGGGGAGGTTGAGCCAAATCTGGAAAATTTCCAACGGATTGTCTTTATCTTCCTCGAGCAACGGGAACATTTCTGAGTGTTGTAATCCCTTGCCGGTAGTGATCCATTGGACATCCCCTTCTCCATATCTTCCTGCCGCTCCTAGGGAGTCTGCATGGTCCACGAAACCTTCCGTTGTAATAGTGAGCGTCTCAAAACCCCGGTGTGGATGAGCGGGAAAGCCGGGTACTTTTGTGCCGTGATACATGCTCCATCCGTCTGTGGAAGAAAAGTCATTACCGATATTTCTCCTGCTAAGTGCCTCCTCTTTTGGACCATATCGCCCGTTGCCAGACGGATAGGCATCCCGGTGGTGGGCGCAAAACAGAAAAGGATCTTGGGTTTTCCATGGAGAGGACAAAGGAGAAACCGACAGAATAGTAGGATTCATAGCGTAGTATTTGGTGTTTTATATATCTGCTTGTTGATTATTACCATTAGAAAAGGAAGAGTGATGATCCATCTTTGCAGCATTGTTTTTTGAAGGTACGCTCCTACGGTGCGGGACGAATGGTGGTGGTCTCATTTATCCAGCAACCCACTTTGATCTTTTGCCCCGGTTTGAGTAGCCGTTGATGGATTTCAGCGTAATCGGGCATGTATTGACTATACGTGTTGATTAGCTTATTCGCTTTACTCGCAGCAGAGGGATCGATTTTCTTTGCATAGTTCCATTTGTCGATAGCCGGCCAGACCACCATCTGACTGTTCCAGCCTCGTCCGGAGCCGCACAAGGGGCCGCTGGATGCATACAAGGTCCCAATCAATAGATATGGCGCTCCCCAATGTGGTTTTAACTTAGCCGCCATGAGGGCGTATTTCCTGGCACTGGGGAAATTCTTGAGATAGGCATAATAAATCTGGGCAATGCGAAAGGCGATTTTCGCTTTCTTTTCATTGTCGGTAGCCTTACTCATATAAGTTTTATAATGCTGGATGGCCTTTGTAAACTGGCCGGCTTCCATGTTCTGGGAAGCGGCTAACAGATCCGGGTTTTTTGTCATGACCTTGCAGTGGGTGGATTTGGCAGATATTACTGCGGCCACATCGGGATCATTTTCCGAACATCCGGCCCATCTGAGCTTATGGAAGACCTCGTCGATAACTTCGCAATTGGAAGGGTCTTCCTTGAAGGCGGGCAGATACCTCATCTTGTAATAATCACAATCGTAAAATCCTCTGATGCGTTCCAGGCGTCCCAGCACATCCGGAGTGTAGGATTGGACGATATCCCAAGACTTGCAGGCCTCTCCCTCGCAGTGTTTTAACCCATAATCGAGTCCTTTGAGAAGTCGGGTAGCCATCTGACTAGCTTTGTCTTGCTCGATGGCCTTCGCTTTGGTCATATCGACTAATAGGCGGGAAAAGGGATTGAAGATATAGACAGGGATGGCTTCCCCTGCATGAGCGACGGCCTTGTCAAAAAGGTCGTAGATATATGCATCTCCAAAGATATCTCGGTAATTGTAGAATAGGTTGAAGGCCAATTCTCCATTGCTCTTAGTGAGATTGCCATCCCGGGAGGCGCATGTTTTCCATAGATTTGCGATATCTTTCATTTTGTTGACGAAGGCTTGTTTTTCTTGTTCGTCTGTTGCCTTTTCATACTTGTACTTGTAGAGGGTAAGGCCGTCTTCAAAATGTGTCCATCGCTTTCCATCCGCTCTCGGGGCAGCCTTAAAGACGCGCTCCCAATAAGGGAAAGCATCGTCGTACTTATCCGTATTCATAAAGTCGCGGTAGATGACATGCATCTCTATAATTTCGTCTTTGTTGGGAAGTTGGGTCCAGGTGCGGCATGGATCCTGAAGAATAGAATCCAGATTGACCGGCTTTTCTTTCGGGGTATCCTTGTCTGTGTCTGCTACTTTTTGCGTCGTTTTAGGAGTGCATTGCAAAAGGGCAAAGAAAAGGGCAATGATTGAGGCAACTTGAAAGTACTTCATAAGAGTATTTTTTGATTTAAACGAATAACGGGACATATCGAGTATAACACTAATGGGTTGTGGCGTAACTATCCTTGTATTATTAGAGCACAAAAGGAACGAAGCATTGTGCTTGCGTTCCTTTTATGCAATATCTGCGAAGAATCTTCGAAATGGATTTTTTAAACCTTTCAAAAGATACATTTCTAATTTTGAGATGTTTTTCTTTTAGGCACTATTTATACCTGACAGTAACCGTCTCTCCAATCCAACACCCTACTTTCTGCTTTGTCCCTTCTTTGATTTTACGCATGAAACCTTCGGATTTGTCCGGGCGCAAGGCGTTGTATCGGCCTATTTTTTTATTGGCTTCAGAAGATACGCCGGGATCAATCGAACGGCCATAAGCGTATTTATCGATGGCTGCTAAAATGGCCAGACGTTGCATCCACGAATCGCCACAGTTGCGGGCAGTGGAAGCATACATGTCGCCTATCAACATATAGGGGCGGCCCCAGTTTTTATTGAGCGAAGCAGCCTTTCTTGCAGTAGCCCGAGCGGCATTGTACTGTTTCAACTTCCGGAACTGAATGGAGGCGATAGAGAAATAGTATTTGGATTTTGCTTCCTCGTCCGTAGCATTTTCTATGGCGAGACGGTATTTTGCAATGGCTTCTTTAAACTTGCCATTAGCAGTACTTCCCTGTCCCTGTTTCTCGGCTTCTATGCCTTCGTCGTAGAGTCTTTTAGCGGCGATATGAGGATTTTTGGCTTCGTATTCTGCGCGGATCTTGGAGTTTTCTGCCGTAGCGTACTGGCTCCACTTCTCCTCTAGTTGTTTGAGCAACGCACTGCCGTTAGGGTCGCATCCTACTGATTTCATCTTCGCAATCATGAATTTTAAGTTCTCCGTGTTCTCCGGGTCCGCTTCAAACTTGGGGCGGAACTTCTTTTCAAAATAAGAACAATCGTAGATGTCCCCTTCGATTTTTTTGTACAGTTTATCGACATAAGCCACCGCATCTGTGTAGTATTGGGCATATTCGTCTTTATTGTTCACATTGTATTGGGCAATGTCGTGTACCAGTTGGTGGATGCGTCGCGCTTCCGCTGCAGCCATTTTGCCTTTTTCATACTGATAAACCGCCAAAGAACCATAAGGGACAATGACGTTGTAGGGAGAATGCAGTCCCGCCTTCTGCGTCGCCTCATCTAAGACTTTTTTGAGCTTCGAGTAGGGAGATTGCAGGTCATAAAACATGTTATAAGCCTTATCCGCAAGGATATTGCCCAACTTGATGTTATAGCAAGAATCGGTGTTACATCCTTTGATTTTCATACTCTTGGAGGCATAACAACCGTAGTAATCATCATATATAGACATGATTTTATCCTTGAGTTCCTTTTTCTTGGCTTTGTCTGTCTCTTTCTTGTAGAGATTGACAAGAATATCGATTCCGGAAGTGAAATTGTAGGGCTTTATACCGTCCCAACAGGGAGCGATTTCGTAGGCAATTTTCCAGTTGTCATATGCCAAAGCGTAATCTTCTTGTTTTAGAGCGGTGACATAGACAGAATAAGCATCCAGTGCTTCTTCTTTGCGTGGAGAGCCTTCGTAGGTAGCGCATTGTGCCTGAAGGGTGGAGTTTATACCCCAAAATATCAGTCCGGCAATTATGAAATACTTCATTGTAGTAAATTTTAATTAGTTAAATCTTCGTTTGAGAAACCACGAATTATCATTAAAGGTCACCCCGAGAGAAACCTTGAAATAGTTGTCTAATATCCCGGATGCAATCCCGGCACGGCCCACTTGTAATCCCAGATGCAAATAGGTCACCTGACGGATGTAATACACCGGGAGCGTAACCCCTCCCGATATTCCGAGATCGGTGACGTGATGATCATTTACAATCCTTGGGTCATAATTGTAATGAAAGCCATAGTGGTAACTCATCCGCCTGAAAAAATTAACATCTCCGGCAGATGGTGTGTATATTCCTCCGATGCCCAATCTGTAGCCGGTGGCAAGGCTGATGTCTCCTCCCGGATTGAGGATATTCGAATCAAATCCCTTCCAATCGGAATAGGCAAAATCCACTCCCATACTATGGTGCTGATGGTCGTCATAATAAAGGCCGGTCCCCACCTCAAGGGGTAGTTTTCCTCCTTCAAGGGGAGTTGAAGCATTGACTAAGGTATCTCGAATGCCCGGATTGCTTTGTCCTCCAAATGCTGCTCTCTGTGTGCGGTAAAACCGGTCAACGGTGCCACTAAGCTTTTGGGGACTGCTGAAGTACAATCCGGTGGTAAGCGTTTTGCGTTTCTTTGAATTCACCTCCCCGGGGTTGAGATGTCTCTCATACATCATACCCAGTCTCCAATGAAAGGCTTTAATCCGAGCCTTGTCTGAGAAGAAGGATATATTGGGGTTTTGTCGGACATCCGGAAGTACTTGTCTTTCTTTCCTTATATTACCAAAGAGATATCCCAGACTCAAACCAAGGGAGAAATCGTGATACCTGACGCCGTTGGACCACTGAAATAAATAGGTGCCCCCTGTGGCTGTGCTATTGCGAACGATTAGTAAAGAGTCGTCGTAATAGGACGTATCCGAAAGGTCGTATCCGACCCTCGAATAGGGGAGGAGGTTGAATCCCATTCCCCAGTTAAACTTTCGCTCTTTTTGTTGGAGTAATTCTGTGACGGGATTGCTAAGCGGGAAGGATAAACTCACGTAGTCCGGATTCCCATTTTGGATGCCGAAGGTCTTCCCATTTTCTTGAAGGAAGGAGTATTGATAGGTGGCGGAAAACTCGAAAGCAGTAGATTTTAAAAATCCAAGGGAAGCCGGATTAGTAGTATTGCTGAGCAAATTATTGTTGAATGCCGCACCGAGCCCGCCGGAAAGTGTCTGATGGAGCATCCCCCCATAGACCAAATCCCCTAGACCAATCGCAGAATAAGGGGAAATTACTCCTTTTTGGGCTGAGGTAGAAATCCCAAGCCCGATTAGAGCCGATATAATAATGATATGCTTTTTAATGTTCATTGTATTTTAGTATTTCATACAGCCCTTCGAGGACCAAATTTGGATGCGCATCGCAAGGGACCGATAGCTCCTTACCGATTAATCGTGCATCTCCTCCTGTCAAAACGAGGCCAAAATTACTAAATTCTTTCGCAATCCGGTGCGCTACTCCTTCAATTTCGCATATTATACCATATAATCCTCCGTTTTGAAGGGCAGAGGGGGTATCCGTCCCCATTATTTCGTTGTTAAGACGCATTTTTACCCTCGGGAGGTTGGCGGTACCGGTATGCATTATCCGGTAGCGGAGGTCAATTCCGGGAGCAATATTACCCCCTCGATGGACGCCGCTCTCGTCGATAAGGTCATACGTCATACACGTTCCGATGTCGACTACTAACGTAGCTTGTCCTTTGTATTTGCTCCATGCCCCTAATACCCCGGCCAACCGGTCTTTACCCAAGGTCTCGGGGGTCTTGTAGAGGGTCCTAATCGGAATGGGAGTGAGATGCGTCAAATAATAATAAGAAGAAGCGTTGTCAGCGACGATTTGTAGGAGCGCTTCCCGGTCGTTGACCGAAGAGACGATGACATGTGCACCAGTCATCCACCGGGATAGTTGCCCTTCATCTATTGGGGCATCATTCGGAAGGACCAATACGTCACGAAGGATTCCTTCCTCGAAAAGGCCGATTTTCGCCCGGCTGTTGCCCATGTCGATGGTTATGTATTTTTGTACCTTCAAACTTTAATATTTATTGGTCGTATGGTCTCCCTACAGTTGTTTTGTTGGTATGAAATGGTAGACCGGCTCCAATTAAAACACCTTTGATCTGCATGGGGCCATCCCTTCCATTAGAGACCATTACGATTGCATAACGTAAAATCCCTTGCAAAACGTTTCAAAAGAAGTGTTAAATATAACTTAATTATGCGGATTGGTATATTTCAAAGTGCAAAAGTATTAAACCCCCTTTTGTTAGGGCAAATGGATTTGGTCCCCGGAGCAATTTTGTCTGTCGGAAAGCGGTCAATTTTTATGAATGGTAAGGTTTTGTGTGAAATCGGTACCATTTTAAGAATCATTTGTAAACACAATTTTTTCCGATTCGCCCTAAACACCGTATATTTATCCCAAAATAGGACAACCATGGGAGGGATTTATCCTCATTGTCCACTTAAAATGCATAGGTTTCGGTAGAAGGTATGAATTTTGCCCCTTTTTGAAATAGGTGCCTATGCATATATTATTTGTTTAGTTGAAAAGAAATTAGCATTTGAAATGAAAAGAAGTACGTTGATTATAATTTTTGTTATGGGGTTTGTTTTTTATGCATTTGGTCAAAATCGCCAAATGTGTGCAACAGACGTCCCGGATAGCCGGTGGGAGAGCGAATTCCAAAGATTAATTAAAAGGGATAAGTTGAATCAAGAACCTAGAGCATCAACTTATACCATACCCGTTGTTTTTCATATTGTACATTCCGGAGAAGCTATTGGTACATTCCCAAATCTGGATTCTGCTCAAATAAACTCGCAAATAACAGTTTTGAATGAAGATTTTAATGGCGTGGGGCTAAATGCCGATACGTATCCGGCAAATGCATTTGTAAATTGGGCAATAGCACAAGGATTACCTGCGAGCAGTTTAGATAGTAAAGGCAGGGTAAAAATTGGGAGTTTAGATATTAGGTTTTGTTTAGCTCTTTATGATACATCAGGAAATGCTCTTCCGGAACCGGGGATTGATAGAATAGATATCCACTCCAAAGCCTGGACCAATCCAAACACGTTGACTGACCGGGTTCGTTTTAAAAAATATTTGGATAATGTAATCAAACCCCAGAGTATTTGGGACGTCACAAAATATTTGAATGTTTGGGTTACAGACAAAAGCAGGTCACTTCACAATATGGGAGTTTCTTCCATCCCCCCATTCTCTACTTTGGAGGGCATACCTGTTAGCAGCACCACCGACTCAACAGATGGTATTTGGTGCTGGGCCAAAGCAGTAGGATCATACCCTCTGTATCCTTCAGGATATTATAAAAGCAATAATATTGCCGGCCGGACTTTGACACATGAAATAGGACATTATCTTGGCCTTAGACACATTTGGGGCGATCGTCCTTGCGCCAATGATTACTGTGACGATACACCGACTGCATCCTCAGCAAATACAGGAAATCCATCTTATCCGTTGAATAGCGGTTCTTGCAGTTCCAATGCTCCCGATGGTGAAATGTTTATGAATTTTATGGATTACACTATTGATCCCTACAAATATATGTTTACCGTTAATCAAGTGGAGAGAATGCAAACGGCATTGATACATAGTCCTTTTCGAAATAAATTGGGAAGTCACGGTCTTTGCACTTCTACCCTTTCTAATGCCAAGCTAAACGATAATTCACTGCCCGGTTTATATCCTAACCCAACCGCCGGCAGTATTATTCTAAAAAGAGTAAGTAAGTATAATAGTGTAATAGTAAGTAATATAATGGGGCGGATTATTTACAAGGAGAGGATAGCACGTGAGGATGAGCAAGTAATTGATTTGTCGAATCAACCCAATGGGACCTATTTTATTAGTTTATTTGGTGATGAGAGCAATAGGATTCTAATGTTGCTTAAAATATAAAACATGAGATGTTGCTTCTAAAGGGGAAACGCGGTAGTTGAAAGTAATGGAAGAACAAATTGATGTAAAATGAGAAATGTAGAAATTGCACGATTATTTGGAAATTCATTGGACAAGGATGACTATCAAACCACTCATAAGTTATTGGACAGTGATTGTAAATACATTATAGGAGATGATGTTTTGGTAGGCCCGGAAGAGATTACGAATTCCTATAGAAATAATATGATAGAAGGCAGAAAAAAATTGGATAAACTCGAGTGGGGTCAAAGCAAGGTAGAAGAATTGGGCCCTTATGAGTTTTATGTATACTTTACCGACTATTTGACGCATAAGGAAAAGAAGTATATTCATAGGTGTAAGCAAAAAATAACCATTGGTTTGAGTGACCGGATTATTCAAATCGAGCATATTGATGATCCGGATGAACAAGCAAGATTAAACCAATTCTACGAGAGTGTTGGTCTGAGATAGAATAGCTAAGATAATTCGTTGCTATACCATCTTGATTTACTAAAAGCCACTGAGTTCTTATTAAGTCATGGAGACAGAAGATCTTTTGTATTAGAAATGAATAATATGGGGTACTATAATGAACTTATTGGAGTTGTATTTAGGCATTTTATATTTCAAAACGCCTGAATGCAGATCCTATTACCTTCAGGTGAGTGCCAGAATTATGAATAAAATAATTTATTTTAAAAGTAATATCAAAAAAATGAGAATAGTATTAATAGTTTTGGGGCTGATTAATGGCCTTTACATGTTTGCAGACGGCATCTATGTAATATTGAACGGCAAATATATTGGTCCCGATAAGCCAGGGCCATGGTCAAGTCTTTTTACAAAACTGAATATTGATGTATTTAAGCTCGGACCTATGTTTGTTATTTTTGGATTACTGTGGTTCTTGTTTATCTATGGATTACAAAGCGCACAAAATTGGATTTATTGGTATGGTATTGTTTTGTCGATTGCAACGCTTTGGTATTTACCGATTGGAACGTTGATCTCTGTTGTTGTTTTCTCTTTATTGGTTATGTATAAGGATAAAATTGGATTATGAAGGTATTTGTCATTGACTTCTCGAAAGATAATTCGCTCATTGAAATATGCAGACGTAATAATAACGTCGTCGAGTACGAACAAAAGGACGGAGCGATGGCGTATAGTAAAACCCGTGAATTTATGCCGGATATTATCGTTGTTAATTATTCTGAAAAACCATCTCATGGGAGAATTACCTCGCAAAAAATCAATCAAAGAAAGATGACTTCTCATATTCCGATCTATTTTATAGATGGAAGCAATACTGAGGATGAAAAAATTAAAGGATTTGGGATTCCATTGACAAGAAAGGCATTGGAAAAAATCCTATTAGATATACACCCATAGCAATCGAAGCTGATTTTTGTAACTTGTAGTGTACTTGGTACCCATCTAAGCCTGTTGTATCCTGTAGGATTCTATGGTTTTTAGGGTCACCTCCGGGTAAGCATTCATCTGAGATTTAAGCCATGATACTTAGAATAGATTTAATAATATTAAAGGTTATTAACATGAAGAGAATAATCACAATACTAACATTTATATTGGTGCAAAACATTGGGGCGCAGGCCCAACCATCACAAGCAAAAGATAATTTTACGAACGAAAAAAACACCGCCTATAAAGTTAAAACATATCAATATGGCGTGCAGCCTATACCACAATTTTTTAAGAGCCTTGTTGAAAATCATAAGAAGGATTTTGTTAAGATGGATAACCTTGCATTCCAAGAGTTCTGTACGACCCATCAGATAGACCCCAATAGTTCTTCAAATATTGAAAAATATTCTACGGTCAATATATTGCATAAATTATTTACATGTAAAACAGCATCAGATTGTTCCAAAGGAGAAATATTGTCGATACCTTATATGTGGCATTGGGTGCAGCCAAATCCAAGGTATTCTATCCGCTTCGTACGCAACAAAAAGTTATTAAAAAACACAAGACCTCCACGGGGTTTTTCCAGATACAACTCTTATGCTGATGTTGACCGCACACCTTTTTTGTTTTTGAGCGATTTAGTACATCCGGAGTCAAAATACTATTCAAGTTCATGCGATACGTTTTCGACTTTTGGTTGGTGTAGCGAACGTGAAATGGCATTTGCCGCTTTGACAAAACTATTAGATTACGAAGGAGGCGTGGTAGTAGCAGGCAATCATAGCTGGTCCGAATTGTTGGTGCCGATGCAATTGGCAAATGGAAAAGTAAAAGATTTTATTGTAGAAGTGGATAATACTTTCGATTTTGTGAATTGGAAACCGGCCACCTCACGACAAACGGTAAATTGGAAAAAAAAGTTGAGAAATTCAAAAGAGGCTAAATGGTACAATAAAATGGCCCGGTCCAAATCTGAATTGAATAAAATAAGAAAGCATTTGGTGCAGGAAAAAGCCTCGCAAAGAATCGAAAAGAAACTGGTCAATTATCTCAATAGCAACATCAATGACTAATAATAAATGAACGGTGTGAGTCCTCCCGTATGGTCGAGTAGCCCCCGGTTGTTATAGCTCCGCAGTCGCAGTAAGAAGTGCATTGGACGAGGTCTTGGTGGGCGCCCCCCCTTGCATGCCGCTCCGTTTTGTGCAAAAAAAACACCCCTCCTGAAACAATTGTTATACTCCATGCGTTGAATCACCAGACTAATCGTTTATTTGCGATAAAGGAATGAAGCGTACATTGGAAAATATCAGTTACGAGGAGAAAACAGAAGCCCTCGCACGCTTTGCCAAGGCATTGGCCCATCCGACGCGTGTGGCAATACTGGAGCATCTGGGCAGTCAATCTTGCTGCTTTACAGGTGACCTCGTGGATGTTTTCCCCATCGCTCAATCCACCATTTCACAACATCTCAAAGAACTGAAAAATGCAGGCTTAATCCAGGGGGAACTACAGCCGCCCAAGATTAAATACTGTATCAATATGAATAACTGGCAAGCAGCGAAAGCGCTTTTTGCCGATTTTTTCGATAAGTAGTAACAATTATGGCTGTCGCGCCATATATTTTTTAATCATCACATCGTACATTTACGATAAACATTTAATTATGAGTAAAGTAATTAAAATTCTGGGGACGGGTTGCCCCAAATGCAAGCAAATGACCGCACTCGTTGAGGAAGTGGTCAATGAAAACAACATCGATGCGCAGGTCGTAAAGGTGGAGGATATTATGGACATCATGACCTACAACGTGCTCACAACACCTGTACTGGTCATCGATGAAAATATCACCGTCAAAGGACGTGTGCCCGGTAAGCAAGAGATTTTAGAATTAATAAAATAGTATGACCATGCAGCCAGCAAAAGAAATATGCCCCGGAACCACCTTGGGGAAAGTGCGTGAAGGCGCTTTAATCGTGGATGTCCGGAGACCTGAAGAGGTCGCTGAGGTGACGTTTGACGTCCCCAATTATCTACATATCCCCATAAGTGAACTCGAAGACCGAATCAATGAGATACCGAGAGACAAGGAGATCGTCATGGTCTGTCTGAGCGGGGAGCGCAGCTTGCGTACGACCTATTACCTGATGAATGCCGGGTACCAAAATGTGTACAACATGAGAGACGGAATTATCAAATGGGCCGCCAAGGGTTTTCCCATTAAAGGAAATGCAGAGGCTTTGGCTCAATATGCGAGCTGTGATTGCTCCAAACCCAATTGTTGTTAACGATTAGAAATTCACACAGATGAAGATATTATACACAGCGTTTATTATGTGCCTGTTTGTTACCATTTCATGCGCCCAAAAACCCATGAAGCCTAAAGTTACCTTTATCGAATTGGGCTCGGTGCGTTGTATCCCCTGTCAGAAGATGCAGAAGGTAATCAAGCGGCTGGAGGAGACCTATCCGAAGGAGGTTGAGACGATCTTTTATGATGTCTGGACGAAGGAGGGGAAGAAATACGGTGACATTTACGATATCGATCTCATCCCTACGCAGGTATTTTTAGATGCCGACGGCCATGAGTATTATCGCCATGAAGGGTATTTTGAGTTTGATTCCGTCCGGATGATATTACAACAAAAAATGACGGTCAAATCCTTGGATGCATCCAAGTAATCCGTAACTGATATGTTTGATTGGATAGTACGAATGGCGGATTGGATTGTCTACGATGTCTTGCATTTACGGCAGGGCAAACACCTGACGGAGGCATTGCATTTCTTTATCTATGACACAGTCAAGATATTGTTGCTGCTCTTTGTCATCGTGTTTTTAATGGGGATAGTCAATAGTTATTTCCCCATTGACAAGGTGAGGAATTACCTCTCGAGGAAGAAATTATATGGACTGGAGTACTTGATGGCGAGCCTTTTTGGGGTAGTCACCCCTTTTTGTTCCTGCTCTTCGGTCCCGCTGTTTATCGGGTTTGTCAAAGGGGGCATCCCCTTGGGAGTGACCTTCGCCTTCCTCGTGACTTCCCCCTTGGTCAATGAAGTGGCCGTGGGATTATTCCTGGGCTTGTTCGGGTGGAAGACGACCTTGATTTACGTCTTGAGTGGCATTTTGTTGGGGACGATATCGGGGATGATATTACAGCGATTGCGACTGGAGCGGTATCTGACGCCTTGGGTGAAGCAGGTACTCACCAACGCCCAAAGGGAACAAGATGCTTTTGTCGCCGGGAAGCAGACGTTTAAGCAGCGGCTACCTATCATTTGGCAGGAGACGCGCAATATACTCAAAGGGGTAGTCCCTTACGTTATCGTAGGGATAGCGATAGGAGGACTGATGCACGGATATATTCCGGAGGGATTTTTCGAGCGGTATATGAGCAAGAGCAATATCTTTGCGGTGCCGGTTGCCACCCTCTTGGCCGTACCGATGTACTCCAATGCCTCCGGGATTCTCCCCGTGGTCCAGGTTTTGGTCGCCAAGGGGATTCCCCTGGGCACAGCCATCGCCTTTATGATGGGCGTCGTCGGCTTATCGCTTCCGGAAGCGATGCTATTGAAGAAGGTGATGACGTTCAAGTTAATCGGGATATTCTTCGGGGTGGTGACGCTGTGTATCATCATCTCAGGGTACATTTTTAATGTGATTTTTTAGTATAAAATGGTGGATTGATTTTTTTGGTATGAAATGGTGGACTGAAGTGAATAGAATAACATTTTTTGTGCTGGTATCCACCGTATTGAGTTGCAGTACGGCTAAGA
The DNA here is from genome assembly GCA_027080725.1 of Saprospiraceae bacterium. GTDB lineage: Bacteria > Bacteroidota > Bacteroidia > Chitinophagales > Saprospiraceae > JALSTN01. The sequence continues at coordinate 3,234 of JALWRC010000094.1, read as the reverse complement.
GGCACCATGTTGAGGAATCCGGACAAGCACCGGTCATCCGGGTAGTGGATACGGATTTTTCTAAAGGTCGTCTGGGGTTGGAGCATGAGATTGGACTTGGTGACTTGGAACGGTTTCACGGGCATCTTTGCGATGGGCTGGTCGTCGGGTTTTTGGGGATTCGCGAGGGCTTAAAAGAGCTCTATCCGAATGGAATAATAGATAGGACCAACACCCGGATTGTAAGCAAAAGTTCCCCGTGCCTGACCGATGTGGCGGTATATGTGACAGGAGGTCGCTATCAATTCAACTCCTTTTATGTGAACAATGATATTGAGGATGCCTTCTACATCATACAAAGAAAGGACAATGGAGAAGCCGTGGCGGTCAATTTGCGCAAGGGAGTCAAACCAAAAGAAATCGGCGTCCTCGGTGCCAAAGCGGTCAAAGGAGAATTGCCGGCTTGCGACCTGGACAGATTGAAATCGTTGGAGGATGCCTTCGCCCAATACCTCTTGTCCACCGACCCGAAGAAGAATTTTAAAGTGCGACGACTCGATCACTTTGATTGGGCGCCGGTACTCAAAAACGACTACCTCAAGACCGATATCCTGAATAAGAATAAATCCAAATGCAATCAATCATCTAAATCTTAATACAATGAAGTTATTTACCACCTTGTTTTCTGTTTTTTTCCTCACGTTCCTCTTGTCTGTAACTTCCACCTTTGGGCAAGAAGTAAAGCAAATCAGCCCTATCCGAGCCAAACTGATGGCTCGCAATGGCACTATGATGATCGATGTCCGCGAAAGGGATGAAGTAAAAGAAGTGGCCTACGACGTGGATGGTATCGTCAATATTCCACTCAGCGAAATCGAAGCGCGCATGAATGAAATCCCCAAAGACGTGGATGTGATTTTGGCCTGCAGATCCGGCAATAGAAGCGCACAAGCTGCCTCTATCCTCGCTAAGAACGGCTACACCAAACTGTACAACATGGAAGGGGGAATGCTGGCATGGCAAGAGAAAAAACTTGGCGTCATCATCGAGGGCAAAAAGGCTCCTAAGAAAGCCTGTTGTGCCAATCCCAACAGCAAAAATTGCAATCCGGACGGAACATGCAAGAAAGGGGCGAAGGGATGCGCTAAGGGTAAGAAGTGCTGCTCTAAGGGCGCTAAAGGGTGTTCGAAATCAAAAGCAGCAGCCGCACCGGCCAAGTAATTTTTTTTTGTGCGGAGCACTTTACTATCTATTCACCAATATAACTCTTACATCATGAGATTTATCTATTTAATTTCTGTTCTTGTGACCTTGTTTTTTACGACTTCTTGTGCCCAAAATGCCCAAGAAGCCAAGGAGTCCGCTTCCGCAGACAAAGGCAATCGCATCGAGGTGCTGGATTTTTATGGGACCCATCGCTGTGTTACTTGCAAATCAATCGAAGCCAATGCCAAATACACGGTCGAAAACCTCTATCCGGAAGCTTCTAAGTCCGGCAAAATCGTCTTTAAGACCATCAATGTGGACGAAGAGGCCAATTATGATATGGCGGAGAAGTATGAAGCGGTCGGTACGGCTTTGTTCCTCAACGTCATCAAAAACGGCAAGGAGAAACACGTTAATTTGACGGACTTTGCCTTTCTCAACGGGATGGACAAAGAGGCCTTTACCAAGGGGCTGAAGGAGAAGATTGATGCGGAACTCAAAGGGTTGTAATGGAGTTTCTGAAATCTCTTCTTGAAGCGTATAACATCCCGGTCATATCGGCATTGGTCCTTGGTCTAATGACGGCGATTAGCCCTTGCCCATTGGCGACTAATATCACAGCGACAGCATATATTTCAAAGAATATTTCGAGCAAGCGGAAGGTTTTTCTCAGTGGGATATTCTACTTTTTGGGACGTGCATTCAGTTACACGATGATTGGCGTGGTGCTGTACTTTGGTGCGAGCAAATTCCATGTTGCCCGCTTCTTCAATCAGAACGGCGAGAAGTTCCTCGGCCCATTACTGATACTGCTCGGATTAATCATGCTCGACGTCATTAAGCTCAATTTCCTTGGACAATCCGGTTTTCAAGAGCGATTGTCCGAGCGTTTTAAGGACCGTGGATTATTGGGCGCATTCCTCATCGGAGTGGTCTTCGCCCTGGCATTTTGCCCCTATAGCGGCGCATTGTATTTCGGTATGCTGATTCCGATGACCATCACCTCTGCCAAGGGGTTGTACTTGCCCGTAATCTTCGCATTTGGGACGGGACTTCCGGTCATTTTGTTCACCTATTTGCTGGCATTCACAGCGAGCAAGGTCGGTGTTTTCTACCAAAAAATCACCAAGCTCGAACGAATCATGCGAACCGTGGCAGGGGGCGTATTTATCCTGGCGGGATTGTATTATATTGCGATTTTTACGGGTATTTTGTAGTGGTTTGGTGGTCTTTTCAACTGCTGCAAGCATGAAATAACAGACATAGCAACCGAAGCTCTTTTCCTCTGAATCGATATGCTGTATCATGAGTTTTCATTAATTTGATAAAAAAAATCGTTTATTTTGATTATTTCGTTTATTTTGACTATATTTGTATTGGGATTAAATAACAAACTCAAGAAATATGGAATATTTAGCGAATGTTAATAGACCTTCAAAAGAAGAGCAAAGGGTGGCGATGGAATCCTACAATGCTCTTGCAGAGGTATTAGAACAGGTACATACCAAGAATCCGGAGATTGAGATTGAAGAAACTCAGGAGAAAATACGAATTCCATTAAAGGCATTGAAGCTTTTAGCAAAGATATTAAAAGTAACAAGTCAAGGAAAGCTAATTTCAATTATTCCTGTCGCCACAGAAATGACAACACAGGCTGCTGCGGAATTATTAGGTTGTTCTCGTCCACATTTAGTAAAATTACTAGAAGAAGGAAAAATTGAATTCACGAAGATCGGAAAGCATCGTCGAGTTAAATATGAGGACATAATCGCCTATAAGAAAAGGATGAAAGCAAAACAAAAAGAATTACTTATTAAGATAATGGCTTCGGACGAAGAAGCAGGTTTATATGATACATAGTACTAGATATACCTGCGTTTTAGACACTAATGTAATCTATCCAATAGAGATTAGAGATATATTATTTTGGTTTGCACACGATGACTTATATAGTGCTTGCCAGAAAACTGTCAAATTTTATGAAATGAAAGATTTTGGATGAGCTTTTTCATTTTTCGAGACGAAGTGATGCCTGGGTATCAGTGAGTT
>JALWRC010000093.1 GCA_027080725.1 Saprospiraceae bacterium | reverse complement strand
TTTTCCCCTGACTCTTCGTTGCTCAAACAGTCATTATGCTATGGCATAACTCCCGTTTGAGCGCCTCGATTCAGAGAAAAATAGCTTCGGTTGCTATGTATATTTATTTCTTGCGCGGAGCACTAGGCCTTCCCGCTGGAGGGCGGGACAGGCGGTAACGGCGATTCGCAGAACGACTAATTCATTTCCGATTTAAGCTTGCGATAGTAACTACTAAAACTTGAGCACGCTTCGAAAAGCTTCTTTGTCGCCAAACTCGGCGTTGTCAAGAATTTTTAACCCATCATTAGCAGGAAGCTAACTCAGAGCTAAAAATTCTTTCCGCCTTGAACTTAGCGAAAATTACTCTTTTCAAAGCAAACTCAAACATGGATACCCTTTGAGCTTAAGTACCTTCTCCGTGACGGCCTGAATGCGGAATAGATGATCGAAGTATTGAGATATGTAATGTGTATTTTGTATCTAAGCACCAGCGTTAAAACAATTACGGATATGAACCATAAGCGAAGGTGATGTGGGAAGGCCATGAAAAAGGCTTTTTTTCCGTTTCTTTGGGTCATAAAGTAGTATGACGCATGCTGCACACGTATAAAAAACAAAATCAATTACTTAACCTCCACCACCCACCTCGCAGGATTCGCCGCTTAGAGGGGGTTAGTACGAAGACTGCCGTTAGCATTCATACTAAGAAAAATCACCGTTATAAATTAAATTTGGATAATACGTATTATCTCTGAAAGAAAAAGCAAAATGACAAAAGAATCTGAAATCATATTTTACCAAGGAGAAGATGGAAACATAAGAATTGATGTACTCTATCGCGATGAAACTTTTTGGATGACTCAAAAGAAGATAGCAGAGTTGTTTGGTGTACAAAGACCTGCAATAACAAAACATTTGAAAAATATCTTTGGAAGTGGAGAATTAAAGGAAAATTCAGTTAGTTCCATTTTGGAACATACTGCTGATGACGGGAAAAATTACAAAACAACTTTCTACAATCTTGACGCAATTATCGCTGTTGGTTATCGCGTAAATTCAAGTAAAGCAACAAAATTTAGGATTTGGGCAACGAAGGTACTAAAAGAGTTTATAACAAAAGGATTTGTATTGGACGATGACCGATTAAAACAAGGAACTCGTTTCGGGAAAGACTATTTCAATGAATTACTTGAACGTATTCGAGAAATTCGGGCAAGTGAAAGGAGATTTTATCAAAAAATAACTGACATTTATGCACTTTCCGTGGATTACGACAATTCCGATTCACTAACAAAAGATTTTTTTGCAACAGTTCAAAACAAACTGCATTGGGCTATAACCGGAAAAACAGCAGCAGAAATAATTTATACATCCGCTGATGCTACAAAGTTGTATATGTGTTTAACAAATTGGAAACAAGTTCCGAATGGAAAAATTCAAAATTAAGATGTTTCAATTGCCAAGAATTATTTGAATGAACAACATATTAAAGAACTTAATCGGATTATTTTAGCATATCTTGATTTAGCGGAAAATAGAGCAAAAAGACATATCCCGACGACAATGCAAGAATGGATTAATTTCTTGAACCGATTTTTAGAGTTGTCAAATTATCCAATTCTTAATGACAAAGGAAAAGTATCAGCATTGGAAGCAAAATTAAAAGCGGAACAAGAATATGATAAATACAGAAAAATTCAAGACAAAAATTATGAATCCGATTTTGATAAGGAAATTAAAAGATTGAAAGGAAAATAAAAAGTACGAAATGCTAATCGAGTAGAGTGAGGTAACCTCACACGGAGTTTACCTCAGCCCTCTTACGACCCACTACGCCAAAGGCGTTAATACCGTACGTACGGGCCTTCCTGCTTTGAAGGCGGGACAGGCTGTAGCGGCGGTTCGCCAACCGCTCAAACGGGAGTTATGCCGTAACATAACTCCCGTTTGAGCGTCTGGAGTCAGAGGAAAAAGAGCTGCGTTTAATACCGGATGAACTTTGTTCCTGACGCACTAGCGCTATCATAGCCGCCTTCTATCAATCGCATGAAAATGGGTTATCTTTATCTCCGGCTTCCGACGAAGACCTTCTTGTATACCGGTTTTTGTCCCGCTTCTGTTACTTTTAGGAAATAGATGCCGGGCTTGAGTTGGTCTGCGGCGACATGCATTACGGAGGTGGAGGGTAGCTTTTCTGCTTGCCACATCACCTGGCCGTTTAGGCTGATGAGGGCCACTTCCGCCGTTTGGATTTCCGTACTTCTCAAGTCTATGGTAAACTCGCCAATAATCGGATTGGGGAATATGACGATGGGATGATCCGGATTGTCTCCGTGGTAAACATCCGGTTTGTACTCAAGGCATATCGTCGTATCCACATCACATCCTGTGGTGAGATTGTGTACGGTCAAATGATAGCAGCCATAGTCTTCGAGATCGTTAATACTCGGTGATTGACTCGAATATCCCTTCGGTCCGGTCCAGCTGTACGTCAGGTCACCATCTGCATCGTAATCCAGGATGATATTGCCCTTCCGGCCAGGACCCATCAGCTTGGTACTCTTAACCTTTATGGTGATTTTGTCCGGCTGGGTGATGACAAATCCGGTATCGGTCCCACAACCATCCGGGTCAGTGATTTCCACATGGTATGTCCCCGGGCACAACTGGGCGAGTACAGCCGTCGTATCTCCGGTGTTCCATAAGTACTTTAATGTCCCTGGTCCGGCCAATTGTAATACGCCATCACACGCACCGTAGCAAGATACATTTGCATGACTTACGGTGTAGGAGGGTTTGGGGCAATTGGCCCCATTGACATATACTACTTCTGTGGCCGTGCATCCGAAGTTATCCCGTATCCGCACCCAATACTTTCCGGGCGCCAGCTGGGAGATAGACTGCGTTTTCTCCCCGGTACTCCATAGGAATTTGTAGGGATAATTGCCTCCTGTAGGATTACAAGTAGCAGTGCCGTCATTGTGATTGGGGGCCGTCTCATCCGTGGTAGAGGCATGCACTTCCAATTCTTCGGGTTCTGTGATGACAAACTCCTGCTCCGCCGTGCAATTTCGCGAGTCCGTCACACTTACGCCATAACGACCCGGGGTCAGTCCCCAAATGGTTGGGATATTATCGCCACCATTGCTCCACTCATACTGAAAGGGCGCCTCTCCCCGGATGACGTGACGTATGTCTATCTTGCCATTTTCTTCTCCTTTACAGCGCACATTACTCACGGCTGCGATGAGGGAGCGATAGGCACAGATGTATTTTTCGATGGTTACCTGCGCCTCCCGGGTACAACCGTGGGCATCGGTGACAATCACACTGTATATACCCGGAGGCAAATCGGTAACAGTGGCTGTGGTGGCTCCGTTGCTCCATTGGTATGCGTAAGGCATAACGCCTCCCTGGACAGAGACACTTGCCGTACCGTCTTCAAACTCGTTGCCGGTTTCGTCTGTGTGACTGATACTGATGATGAGTTCGTCCGGTTCGGTTATGATAAAACATTCGCTAGTATCACATCCATGACTATCCACTATGGTAACGCAATAAGTACCCGCATCCAATCCTGAGATATCCTCTGTGGTCGCCCCATTGTCCCAAGAGTAACTGTAGGGCATTGTGCCACCAATAACTGTAATATCGATCGCTCCGTCTCCACTTTCAAAACACCTTAAATTGGTTAGATTAGAACTTGATATCTCCAATAAATCGGGCTCCTTAATCGTATAACATCCTACAACCGTACAATCATTCGCATCAGTAACCGTCACACAGTAAGTGCCGGCATCCAAATTAGAAAGATCTTCTGTGGTCTCCCCATTGTCCCAAACGTAATTATAAGGCATCGTACCACCGATAACGGTAATATCAATCGCTCCGTCACCGCTTTCAAAACAGCTCAAATCCGTGAGATTCGCACTAGATATCTCTAATAAGTCAGGCTCGGTAATGGTGTAACAGTCTTCTATCGTACAGTTATTAACGTCGGTCACTGTTACGCAGTAAGTTCCTGCATCCAAGTCCGTCAAAATGCCATATTTTCCTTGTTCATGTACCCCATTGCTCCAGTCATAGGTGTAATAGGCAAATGAATGATTACGCCAAGGGCGTCCTCCCACTACTGTTATTTTTATTGCTCCATCTCCGCTTTCGAAACAAGTAAGGTTGGTGAGAGTCGAATTTGTAATCTCCAGCAAGGGCCATTCTGTCACTTCGTAGCATTCGGAGGTTTCGCAATTGTGATCATCCGTTACAGTGACACAATAAGTCCCTGCTGTCAAACCGGTGAGGTCTTCCGTCGTTGCGCCGTTGTCCCAGTTATAGCTGTAAGGCATCGTACCTCCTTGTACTGTGATGTCTATTTCTCCATCGCTGCCACCAAAGCATTTTACTTTGCTTACTGTTCCGCTTACCGCAAGTGAATCAGGCTGGGTGATGGTGTAACAGCTTGAGGTTTCACAGCCATGCCAATCGGTCACGGTAACACAATAAGTACCCGCATCCAAATTAGACAAATCTTGGGTAGTTTCTCCATTATCCCAAAGATATTCATAATAAGAATATCCTGGTGGACAAGATGGCCAAGCAATTACAGAACAGAATGGAGTCCCTCCTACAACTGTAATATCTATCGCTCCGTCTCCACTTTGGTAACAGTTTAAATGCGTTAGAGTCGCATTAGAAATCTCAAGCACATCGGGCTCGGTAATTGTGTAACAAGCCATATCTGAACATCCATTCGAAGTGCTTACTGTCACACAGTATGTTCCTGCAACAAGCCCTGAAATATCTTCAGTGGTCTCGCCATTATCCCAAGCAAAACTCAAAGGGGTTGAACCGCTACTTACCGTAATGTCAATTGCACCATCGTCCTCTTGATAGCAAGTAGCATTGGTTATCAAAGAACCAGTAATTTCCACATACTCCGTCTCAAAGCTCTCCTCCGCACAGCCGGTCGCATCCCCACTGGCATTGTACGGAGTAATGGTCACATAAATGGTCGAATTACAGGGAAAATCTCCCGGGTCATAAGTCGTTACATTGCCCACATCGGTATTGTCTTCGATGTCTGTTCCCCCGGGAGTCGTTCCTACATCCAGACGATACCCATCGGCATCCGCTACCGCATCCCAAGAGAGATCTGTGGTGATATCTACATTTACATCACCATCGAGAGGGTTGGACAGTGTAGTGCAGGATGGAGGGGCTCCGTTGCATTTGTTTTCTACTTCTGCACGAGAGTTGCAGCCGGGGGCGTTGTCTTTAATTTCGGATATTGAACCAGGAATATTAAGAAAATCGCATATGGATTGTTCTTCGCAGATTGACAAAGAAGAATTATTTTTTATTTTTAGTTTTGTTATGGAATTAGCATCAATATTTTCTACACCCGAAATATCACTTAATGAATTATTTCGCAATATTGCCAATTCACCTCCAATTGAATTAAGGCCCAACAGGCCATCAACATTTAGTAACGATGAATTGTTATATATTTCTACATAGTAGCCTACGGTATTTAAACCCGCCAAACCATCTATATTAGTCAACGATGAATTATTCTCAATTGCTAAAGAATTACCAATTGAAGAAATTGAAGACAAACCATCTAAATTTGGTAAATTATGGTTATTTAAAATCCACATCTCTTGACCTGTAGAAGCAAGTGATGATAAGCCATCAATATTTGAAAGCTCGCTATTGTTTTGAAGTATTAATCTTGTAGAAATGGAACTGAGTGAAGATAGACCGTCTAAATTTGACAATTTAAAATTTCCTATTATTTCCAAAGCACCAACAGAATTTAGTTGATCTAAGCCTGATAAATCAACTATATCACCGGATAAAGACTCCTTTATCCTTACAGTGCCCGGTATATCTGTACATCCTGGATAGTCTGTTTTAAAATTATCAATTTGACTCTGTCGGTTGAATAATTTTGAAGTTGGACATTGAGCTGCCATTTTGAATGTAACAACAATTGTAAAGAGGAGTAAATAAAAGTATTTCATAATTGTAATTTTTATGTAATAATAAAAGTTGTAATTGTAATTGTCTCTCCGTTTAACTTTTCAGTCGCAGAGAAAACTGCTTTGAGTTAGATTTACTAATTTCTCTCGGTATTATTAGCTCATTTGCATTCCGTTGCTTATTGTATCTTGAAGCACTAATCATTTTACCTTTATAAAATAATTGAATTTGTCTCTTTTCTCCTGTAGGAAATACTATGACGTCATTTTTATTCCAAGTTGTCTTACCGCCCTGTGGGCAATCCACAAGAACGCAGGGTATTATCCAAACAAGTGGCTTATCCCAATCAAGTATTTTGAAAAAGTCTTTTCTGGCATAATAAACAGATGGTCCATCATACAAATACTTACATGACTTTATAAATATAAGTTGATTATCGGTTGAGTCCTTATCATGTGGAGCCCTTGGAAATGCGCTTATGAAAAATTTCAGTTTATCGTTGCTCGATCTACATGTGTTCCTCACTACACATTCAATATCCATATGCTCTGCTCGCTTCAAATGAATGGAAGTATCAGGTATAGTAAAACCATTTGAGTGTGTTATTGGGCTATTGCCTGTTATCGTCAGAGTATGACCGGAATAACTGATATCGCCTAAGGTTCTATCATGAATAGAATGTTCAGTTACTCCAAGTAAATTAGAGCCATTTGGGATTTGGATATTGACCCTTACACCCCAAGCATCGTCATCATTCCCAAATGGAGGCTTGTGTCTCACAATGGTCTTTAAAACCAAGTTACCTTCACTGTTTTTGTAAACTTTTGTGTTGGACCTATCTATTGCAATATCGCATTGGCTCACTTGCCTTTGAGCATATTGCATAGTTCCACTTAGGAATAGAATTGCAAGGAATAAATAACTAATTATTCGATTTTCATCGATACACACATTAATAGGATGTATCCACTTAACCGGTTTTCCCTTTTCTTTTTTTGTCTTTTTCATTTTGTTTATTTTAGGTTAGTAATTCTGTTTGTAATTCTACTGGCAAAATTAAATCAGCGCTAATCGCTACTCTATCCCTATTTTTAGGGAATTTTACTGATCGGTATTTCTGCTTCCTGATTATTTAGTTTTGTTCCCGTAGCATGAGTTTGTCCTTTATTGAGGAATAACTTCTAATCAACTTTTCCATTTAATCCTCTATCTTTTCTATAATGCAAAGGTGGGGCGTGTCAATGCGCCAACCAATCCCCATAAATGGGGGGATTATGCGTTTTTTTGATTTTATTGTGGAGAAATCACTTAAATGACGTGCTGTAAGGGATACGTTTTTTGTTCTTATTCTTTTCAAATTCCATCATTTTCATGTATGGTAGCAACAATAAAAAAGAGCGCATCCATTCATCAATGATGCGCTCTAAAAATACATGCATTTATTACGATTACGTCTTTTTATTTTTTTTCAAATACTCATAGATTAAATCCTTCTCAAAGGCTACCCTCACTAGTCCTGCGGTGTTTCTTACCTGCAACTTACTCAATAGGTTCTTGCGGTGAGAGATAATGGTGTGGGGGCTAATATTCAGCCGGGTTGCCATTTCATCGGTGGTGAATTCCTCCAATATCAATCCCAATATTTCGACCTCACGTGAGGTCAACTTTGGCATTTGCGTGGAGGGGACGTCTCGCAATGCATTTCTATTTCTGTTTTCCTGTAAGACTTTATTCACAGTACCCGACAAATACAGTTTTCCTCTATGTACTGTATGGATCGCCTCGATAAGCTCTTCGTCAGAACAGTCTTTTAATACGTAGCCGTTGGCTCCGGCCGTCAGCAGTCTTTTCACGTGATTGGAGGAGGCGTGCATCGTCAATATAAGCACCGGCAAATCATGGCGCAATTCCTTTATCTTTTGGCAAATGTCTGCTCCATGCATGTCGGGCAAATTCACATCGAGCAGCACCAAATCAATGTCTTCTATCGCCTGCACCTTAAACAATCCCTCTCGTCCCGTGAGTGCTTCGTATTCGATTTGACAGCATTCGTTGACGCCCAACAGCTCTTTCAAGCCTTGAATAAGCAACTTGTGATCCTCTATTATTAGTATTTTTATCATGGTTGACTCAGGTATATGCTTTTATAACTAAGATAATCTCCTTGTATTACTTTTACTGCGTACCAGGCCGATGCAAGATCAGAGATATCATATGTGGTGGAGCCGGCATCAAATACCTTCCGCAAACAACCATTGATGTCGTATAGCTCTACTCTATCGATTTTCATAACCGTGTTGTTAATCAATCTAAACCAGCCACTACTTGGATTGGGATAAATCGTGATGGGGGAAACCGCTAATTCCTTGGTCCCGTTGCCGATGCTATCCGTAATTACAAAATGCGTGATAGAATAAGGAGGAAGCGTGTAATCAAGACTATCAGAATCTATTAATATTTCACCTCCTTGTTGGATAGTGGATGAAGTGCCATCCAGATAATAGATGGCAACCTTTCTGTCAGAGGGTATGTTACTGACTGCAATCGGCTTTGGCCGTTTCGATTTATTAATGGCTATGATGTGGAGGGTATCTCCTTCATCCGAAATCGAAGCATAGACGGACGCCTTATTATCCATATTCTCCACATAGATAGAATTATCCGCAAAAGCGCCCCCTGCGCCGTCATAATTGAGGTACATATCCATCGCACTTTTGAAATAACTAGATAACGAGTCCCCAAAAGTATCACCGGACTTCTTTTTTGTCGGCCATAAGGAAGCATAAAACACCCCCTCCCGGCCGAATATTCCGAGTGCATCAGCGAGCATCATCGCACCGGTAATATCCTCTTCTGCTCCAAAAGCATACTCCGAAATCGAGAGCTTTAGATCGGGGTCATATTTGTTTATTATCTTTTTCAGAGAAGGGATAAGCTCCTGGTGAGTATCATTATTTAGAGAAGGTGCTCCATATTGGTAGGTGCTGTCCCAAAAGCTGCGGGTGAATTGCAGCTGATCTTCCGTTATCATCGATACGGTGTCGTATCTCCATAAAGGATACCAATGAACATCCACTACATCCAAGTAATCTGCACTCCCCTCAGTCATCATCTTAATATAATATTCTATAAAACGTGTCGGAAGATATTTGTTGAAATCTGGTGTACCATCAAGGTACGCTAGCCCCCACCTCCCTGCCACAGATGGGCCAAAAATCAATGCATCCGGAGCATTGGCCCGGATGCTTGCGGCCAATCGTTGGGACTTGGCCAAAAGAGTATCATAACGTAGAAGGTTTGTGGTATCGCTCGCTGTATAGCCTTCATAAGGGTGGGTCCCAAACCAATAATTCGGTTCGTTGTCCAAACAAAACCCGAATTCCATGTTAGACGGTGCCAAACTGTCCGCAATGTACTTGATACTGTGATCCACATATACGACGCTATCATTTGTTTTAAGGGGAAAACCCGATAGCCCGTCATTGGCATAGGCTATTGTGTTAAAACATTCGGTTTGAGAGGGTTGAAAATATTTACACATTGTATCTCTTGCAACCTTTCCGGCCATCGGCAAAACAAGCAATGGCATTTGACCTGCCGCTTCGGTGTCGTCGTAGAACTTTCTATAGCTTGCTCCGGGGGAATACCAATCTGATTGCTCTACCCCTAACAAAAAAGGCAACCATAAGTCATTATTATACCCATCAAAATTCCTTGTCGATGCATTGTTTTCCCAATTAAAAGTCGTCATGCGATCTCCGCCGAATAGCTTTGCAGTCGCTTGCGGGTACGGACGGTAGGATACCCCATAAATATAGGGGCTAATTTTGTGGGTAGGCTGAGCAGTATCAATGCTATATCTTGTCTGTGCATTAGAATGTACACTTAATAAACACATCAATAAAACAGCTAAAATCCATAATTTCTTTAAGTACATAATATAAGGTTTTAGTTAGTAAATTGCCTATCCCTCCACCGGTATGAATATCGAAAAGATAGTTCCATATTTTTCATTAGAGACGACTTCCAACCTGCCGTTGAGGTATTTGACACGCGTTTCAATATTCTTCAATCCTATCCCTTCTCCGGCGGTAAAGGCCTCCTCCACATCGAAAATCGCACCATCGTTTTCTATTTCCAGATGAATGAAGGAATCATTGACCGAAAGCTGGAGATCGATGTTTTTCGCTTTACCGTGTTGGTATGCATTTTTAATCACTTCTTGAACTATTCGATACAAATGAATCTGAATATCCTTGGGAATTTCATACCCCATCAGATACATCCGGCAGTCTAGCTCCAAATCATCAAATACAGAATAGGTCTCGCATAGATCCTCGATGCATTGCTCCAATCCGATTTCGTAAATCTCGATGGGCATTAGATTGTGTGAGATGGTCCGCACCTCGGTATAGGCACCGGCAATCAATTCTTTGGTCTTATTGAAGGTTTGATCTTTCTCGAGGTCGGGATGTTTCTTTACCAGCAATTGGAAGTAAATCTTGATAGAAGCCATCATCGCACCGACGCTATCGTGCAGTTCGCGCGAAAGGCGCATGCGTTCTTTTTCCTCTCCCCGCACTACTGCATTGAGCACGTCGAGTTCTTTCTGTTTCTCGATAACAAAGAGTTTTTGTTTGTGCAATTCGACTACGGCAGCCAACTGCCACTTTCTTCTTCTGTTTCTATCCCAAAGCAAAAAAGCGCACAACCCTAAAATGAAATACAGCAGATAGGCCCAACACGTCTGCCACCATGGTGGGAGGATCATAAAACTAAAACTCGCGACCTTCATCGAAGGTACCAGGTCATTGTTGGCCGCTTTGACCCTGAGGGTGTAACTGCCGGGTGATAGATTGGAATATTTGATTCTTTGATTGGCGCGCGACTTTCCCCATCGCTCGTCTGCCCCTTCCAGTTTATACAGAAAATGATTGTCCTGAGGGGCAGAAAATGACACCGCGGACAGCATGAAACTCATTCGATTTTCATCGTATTGAAAAACAGGAAGATCTTGACCGACTCGAAGGCTATCCATCTGCTCATCCAAGACCAAAATTTCAGATATCAAAGGGGTCAGCATTTCATCATTCTGCTGTATGGTCTCCGGATTAAAAAAGGCCAAACCCTCCGGATAAGGAAAAACCATGCGTCCGTCGGAGAGCATCCGGAATCCGATTTGGTCTATGACATCCGTATTCATTACAAACCTCTCGTCCGGATAAGAATAATAGACAAAAGAATCGCGATCCGGCAAATACTTCTCCAGTCCCCGATCCCCCAGTAACCATACATTTCCCCGCCCATCTTTCTCCAAAGCATATACATGATCGGTGACCAAGCCGGCCTCGCCCTTTACGAAGTGTCGAAATTCTCCTTTCTCCGGATGGTCTCTATGTATGAGCCCCAACCCTTGCTTTCCGCCACACACCAATAATATGCTATCGTTGAGCCATAATTGATCTCTCATCCGGTTGATTTTCCCGGGAAGATGATCCTTGTATTCAGCGATTTCATACCCCTTACCATCCTTATCAAATATCGTAAATCCGATATTCAGATGATTGACCCACAAGCGGTGTTTATTATCATAAAATGCCTCCTTCAGCCATATGCCCACATCGTAAAAATAACTGCTGTCGTAGTGCGTGGTCTTCCCGGACTCGAGATCCATCGCATACATTCCCTCATAAATCGTCAACAAATGAACTAGCTTGTCATCCGGAGAAAAACAAAGAGAAATATAGGGTGGCGTATTGAGCGCCGGCGTTTGGCCCCACTTCTGCCACTTGTCTTCAGATAGGGCAAAGAGCCGGTTTTGGTCCAGTAAAAATGGCTTTCCCGCTCGATTTGCAGTGAGGTCCACAGTAGAGAGATTTGAGCCCACCATTGCGTCGATCGGCTTCAAGAATACATCCCGGGTCAGAGCATATTGGTACACCGCATTTCCACCATTCTGAATAAACAAAAGCCTCTTTGAAGCGGTATCTTCGAGCATCCGGGTGGTGATAAACTTATCGGGCATGAGGGTCGCATCAAAATCATACGCTCTGATTTGATTAAAATAAGGGTCATATCCCTCCAACCCATTTTTCGTACTTATCCATATTCTACCGTCTTTATCCTTGAAGGTAGGCGTGATTGTCTTCAGTTGGTATTTAGTGTCTGCCAGAAAACCTATAAAAAGTTATAAATCAGCAATATATAGCTACAAATTATTTTGAATCTAATAGAGATTTATTTGGTCAAAATAGATAAAGTGCTTACCTTTAAG
>JALWRC010000092.1 GCA_027080725.1 Saprospiraceae bacterium | reverse complement strand
TCTCTCAAAAATTTATGTATAAGAATTACTGGTGGAACACCGGCAATCCCTCTTTTTTGATCGAAATGTTGAAAACGGGAGAGTATTTCATACCCGAGCTGGAAAACTTTGTGGCCAACGAGGAAATTCTCAACACCTTTGATGTCGATAGAATCGAACTCGTAGCACTGCTCTGGCAAACAGGATATCTAACTATCGACGAACAAATTGCTTCACCATTTTCCATAAAATACAAACTCAAGCCCCCCAATAAGGAAGTTCAAACCTCCCTCAATAGCCTTTTTATCTCTTATTTGACCCAACAAACCACTCAAAAACTAAAATTTCAGGATAAGCTCTATTCTATTCTGGCTGAGGCTGATTTGGAGGGCCTCCAAGAGGTTTTATTCTCCTTGTTTGCCTCCATCCCCTATACCAACTTTACCAACAACCAACTGGCAGAGTATGAGGGCTATTACGCCAGTGTCGTCTATGCCTACCTCTCCAGCCTCGGTCTTCACATCATCCCCGAGGATATCAGCAACCTCGGCAGAATGGATTTGAGCATTCTACTCGATGGGAAAGTCTTTATCCTCGAGTTTAAACTATCCGATAAAGCCTCCGGCCGCGCCCTGGAGCAGATCAAAGAGAAGAGATACTACGAGAAGTTTATGGACCAAGACGAAGTCTATCTCATCGGTATCGAGTTTAGTCGCGAGAAGAGAAACATCATCGGTTATGAATGGGAGCGAATCAAGTGAGGGATAAGTGTTAAAGGTAATCCATGTGTGCTCCCGAGTCTTCCTGCATTTGGAGCTTCTACTATAGGATTAAGGATCGGGGGGGGCTGACAACGAAGAGGAAGATTCCTATACCGGATGTCATACGTTTGTTCATTTCGCTATAAAAACATCTTCGCATGCCTACACCGGCGTACCAAATAGTCAAAGATATATTGTAACTAACGGAAGAAAAGATAATAGACACTATCGAATCAAAGTAATATCTCCTCTTTGCTTAAAAGTGGAACCATTGGGCAAAACAGCTTGAATAGAATAAAGATAGACTCCTGAAGGAACGTGTTTATTGTTGTACATTCCATTCCATTTGCCGGTGTAGTCATTAGTGGAAAACACCCTTTCTCCCCACCGGTTAAACACCGAGAAAGAAAACTCGGTTAGGATCATATCACATGGATTAATCAAGCCTACAGCATCATTAATTCCATCATTATTAGGTGTAAAAGCCCGTGGCATTCTCAATTCGCACTTATTACAATCCGGAACAAATATAAAATGTACCGTCACATTGCTATCACACAAATCTGAGGAACTCAATGTAAATGACACTGTTGTATCTTTTGAAATCGACACTCCATGAAAAAATCTTATTTCACCCGGGCATAAGACAGAGTCCACCTCGATTTGTATATCTTCGAGCTCAACAGAGAGATAAACAATGCTATCACATCCTCGTTCGTTTTGCAAAAGTAGTGTATAGTCCCCGTCTTCAAATATACTGTCTTCACCTACAAACAGCGTATCTCCCAAACAAAGTAATGCGTTCGAATAAACAGTATCTACCGGATTGATGTGCAACACAAAAGAGGAGGTGTCGTAAAAACACCCATCCCCGGTGATAAGCCGTATATCATAATCTCTGGTAGAATCAAACAAATACGTCAAAACAGAGTCGGAACCGACCCAATGATCATCGACAAACCAATACCACTCCGTATTGTATGGATTATCAAAAGAATGAAATCCCAGATAAGAATTCGGACAAAATATACTGTCATCAGGAACGATAATGCTTTTAACTTCAGGAGTTATATAACAAATATTACGAACCTTAGGATGAATAAAGCTCCCTCTGACAATATGCTCTTTCATCATAGGTCCATTTATACGATGTTCTGTCATCGGGACGGGTTGAACAAACGGGACGGACCGAACCGAAAGAGCATCTGAAATATCTTCCGTTTCAATACAAGATATCGCCTCAAAGGGTATCCTGGATATCATGAAGGAGGCGGAATCAAGTTGATATAGACGATTCACAGAATTTAGAGAGTCAAATCTAACGCTGGGGGTACTCCAATCTTCGTCCGGATCTATATGAGGCATATTCTTCCAAAGGATTTTTGTATCTAAAGTGGGACTATTATAAAAATGTAATGCTTTATAGGCACTAACTAATGATGTGTTTGGATGAAACACTATGTAATAAGGGGTGCCACTTTTATAATCAAATCCACTTAGAGTATCTATATACCCAGTAAAGTGCAATTGACGAAGGGCATTATTGTAGGTACCAACCGGTGTGATTAAAAAGTTAAACGTTTTTTCATTTGGAGCGATAATATTAGAATGTTCTATCCGGCCGGTCACCGGGTCAATTTGAAAAAGTTGCAAGCTATTTTGAAATTTTGTTATATATTTTATGTTTGTCACATAAATAGAGGTTTCCGAAGGTAAAATACCTATATTATGGACGAAACTACCATCATTGATTTTTTCTATAAAGTGGGTATTTCCTTTAAAATCTAAACAGTGCAACACAAATGAACTATCCCTCAAAGGATACAACGTGTAAATTTTATCATCCAAAACGCAGATATTATTATACATCCGATCCGGGATGTAGCGCTTAAAAGGAATATCGGTTAGGGTAAAAGACCAAAGTTTATTCAGGTCGTTGTCATAGACGGCGATAAAGGGATTCATAATAACATCAAAATAGTATTTTCTGGAGAAGCCGCTAATGACAATACGGTCTCCGGGGATTCTTTTGGCGTCCCAAAATATAGCTGCCGAATCTTTACCGTAAAAAAGTTTCTTTGAAACCAACACCTTTCCTGTATTATCAAAGATTGTCAGCGCATTGTCGTTGTAATTATCTAAGAGCAAAACCCTGCCATTACTAAGGGGAAGCACTTTACTGTAACC
Source organism: Saprospiraceae bacterium (assembly GCA_027080725.1). Taxonomy (GTDB): domain Bacteria; phylum Bacteroidota; class Bacteroidia; order Chitinophagales; family Saprospiraceae; genus JALSTN01. Next base: position 9,368 of record JALWRC010000092.1, on the reverse strand, counting down.
ATAGGAAGAATTATTCTTATCTATATATTCTGCCCCACCATCAAAACGGTCACTAATGGATCTACACCAGTCCAAATGCCCTTGACAGTCAAAACGGAGTAACATTCCGGAGACGTGCTCAATATTGGTAACCGTATCTTTTCGGATAGAACCAACTGCGTAATACCCTCCCGAAGGATCTTGCAGCACCTGATCGATGTCCATCAATGTATCATGTGTAAAATTTAATTTGGGTTCTGCATAAAATCCCCTTTGAGCATCTACATTAATTACCACGTATATCAGTAAAAAACAAACCAAAACTTGATTTTTTCTATTATTTATCATAACTTTGGTTTTGATAATTGTTATTTATTTTACGTAAAATTAATTAATTATGAAATTACCAACAAGTTTTACCAACAAGTTTTACCAACAAGTTTTAAGTGTCAGAAAATCAACAAATTACCTATTGTAATTTATTTGGTGTTTACTGCGCTATTCGTTAATGCTCAGGTAGATTGCAGTGCGTTTGGTATAAGTGTGACTGTTCATCCTCAGAATTGCTCTGCTACATTCGTTCCAAAAGTGCCACCCGGCATAACCCCGGACTATTATTCTTGGGTTTTGTATAATTCTTATTTTGATACCTGTGCTACTTCAGAAGATGAAATATGGAATAATTATTTTTGCTTTGATGATACCTACGAAGTAGAACTGAAAGTTTATTTTAATGGAGGAGCAGATGTTTGTACGATATATAAGAACGTGATTATTACCTGTACGAATAATTCTTGCTCCAAAACCAATTCTAATCCATTTGGCTCCTTCGAATGGACATATCTCTATCTTGATCCGGGATGTTTTGGCACCAACTACAAGATTTTTTTTAGAGATCAAGCCGAACAAAATACCAATTGTAGTTTGTTCGAGATTACCGTAAGTTATTTGGAGCCCACAAACGTCTTAGTCACGCCATGTATCGACCCGGGGCCAATTATTCCCCGTGTAATAAATGTTGTCCCCGGAGAAGATGTTTGTATATGGGCACGTCATGGAACAAAAGTGGTTCTAACCGTGCACATTCCAGCTACATGTTGTAATGAGGAATTATGTTTTTCTGATTTCTTTTGGTCTTCACCAGAAATACCAACTAATCCACCACATATTTGTCCCGGATTTACTTGTTCCTCTCAAATGACAGACGCTTGTGAAAATTCAATTGAATGGTTGCCTTTTGCCTATTCCCCTTGCTCTTCGAACATGATCGATGCATCAGACAATAGCTATGCTATCGACTATCATAATCAAAAAATATCTGATTTTGTAGTGAATAAGCGCATCATACAAGTCAATATCATTGACATTAAAGGTAAGATGTTGTATCGTGGGACCAATACTGAGACTGAGGACATGACCGGGATGTCCGATCTTAAGAAAAGATATGAAAAGCATTTTAATCCAGGATTAAATTTTGTTCAGCTTCTATATGAAGATGGTAGTATAAATACTATAAAAATAGTGGTGGACAAATAGATGAATAGAGGACCTAAATTGATCCCCTGTCAATGAAAATTTGGCAGGGGATATTTCCTTGAGTATAGGCCTATTGGGCTTCTTCCCATACCTTTTATTCAAAGAAAACGAATCCAATAAAGGTAATAATCCTATAGATGACAATATTTCCAATGGGATGTCTGTGTCATTTTTGGCTCAAATTATACTATTTCATACCATAATAAAGTTAATACTTCACGTAATATTATTCTCGATACGGCATATCACTTCGTGATTTATACAGATTATTCATCTAATCCTTCCAATGATGCACCGACTTTTACCATTTCTCTTTCTTCCGGCTATCTTCTCCTCTTTTTCTCTCACCGCCCAAGAATCTCTTTCGCAAATTTATCGTTTTGTCAATCTTCCTTCTTCGGCTCGTGTTACGGCGCTGGGCGGATATGCCGTGGCGCTCTCTGATGACGATATCTCATTGGCGTTGATGAATCCGGCTGCTCTCGGCAGTAACATCCACCATCAAGTAAGCTTTCAATCCTCCAAGCGCTTCGGAGACACCAAAGCAGGGGATTTTAGCTATGGTCATTATCTTCCCGGGATCGGCACGGTGCTGCACGCGCAGGTCCATTACATAGACTATGGATCGATGAATGGCCTGGATGAAAAAGGGAATTCGTCTTCCTCATTTAGTGTAAAAGAAAAGGCCTTTGTTGTCGGAGCGACAAAACCCCTGACACCGCAATATACGGTAGGGATAAACATCAAATATGTCTCCTCTACCTTCGACCGGTACCAATCCTCCGGTTTGTTGGGTGATGCTGCCATCATGTATCACTCCCCGGACCAAAAAACCACTGCAACGCTGTTGTTTAAAAATTTTGGTACCCAGTTTTCTTCTTACTCCGGCCTCAAGGAGCCTATTCCTTTTGAAGTGCTTGCAGGACTGTCCAAAAGGTTGAGGCATCTGCCTTTCCGGTATTCCTTCACTTACCGGTATTTGAACCGCTGGAATCTGCTCTATTACAACCCCGAAGAAGAGTCCAAAAATATTTTTTCGGGGCAACCTAAAGAGCGGAGCAAGGCCGCTATCTATTTGGATAATTTATCCCGCCATCTGGTTATTAATGGGGAGTTTTTGCTCGGCAAAAGCGAGAATTTTCGCTTGCGCATCGGATATAACCAGGCACGGAGGAGTGATTTGGCCCCAAAGGAGTATTTCAATTTGACCGGACTCACTTTTGGCTTTGGATTTAAAGTATACCACGTCCGGTTAGATTATGGGTATGCCCGATACCACCAGGCCGGCAATGTTCATCATTTTGGTATCAGTACCGCTCTGTCAGAATTCTACGGACAAGACAAAAAGGAAATAAAAACGGGAAGTATCGGGGAAATACCCGGGAAGTGAGAGGCTTAATCCGGCTGCAAATTACTTTTACTACATAAGATCAATTGTATGAAAAATGCACATGAAATAGATTATAAAATCTTTGGCCAGGAAATGCAATTGGTTGAAATCACCCTTGACCAATATGAAACGGCAGTAGCGGAACCGGGAAGTTTTATCATGATGGACGAAGGTATCGAAATGAAAACCCTCTTTGGAGATGGGTCTAATACTGACCATCAAGACGGTATTTGGGGGAAACTTTTGTCCGCCGGTAAGAGAGTACTGACAGGAGAAAAACTATTCATGACGGCCTTTACCAATTTGTTGCCTGAACGTCAAAAGGTGTCGTTTGCCTCCCCTTACCCCGGGCGGATAATTCCTTTGGACCTCTCCTCACATGAGGGAAAGGTTATTTGCCAAAAAGACGCTTTTCTGTGTGCAGCTAAGGGCGTAAGTATTGGTATTGAGTTTAGCAAACGATTAGGGAGAGGTTTCTTCGGTGGAGAGGGATTTATCATGCAAAAACTAGAAGGGGATGGGTTGGCTTTTATGCACGGAGGAGGAATGATTGTTAGACGGGAATTGGCTTATGGGGAAACACTGCGTATTGACACGGGTTGCCTAATGGGTTTTACAAGAGAAGTTGATTATGACATTACCTTTATTAAAGGGGTTAAAAATATTTTCTTTGGTGGGGAAGGTCTTTTTTTTGCTACCCTAACAGGACCGGGAACAGTTTGGATCCAATCCCTGCCTTTTAGTAAATTAGCAGACCGCATTATCAAACACGCCCCATCCTATGGGGGTAAAAGACAGGGAGAAGGATCTGTCCTTGGTGGTTTGGGAGACATTTTGATGGGAGATTGATGTGTGTATTACAAAGTGCACTCATCCAAGACATCCGGCTCCGGGATCTTCCTTCTGCGTCGTCTGATTCCCGATCCTATATCGTATCGGAAGAACTCCATCCCCAAGAAAGAATGGGGAGCGGAGATATACCTTTGCGATGAATCATAAGAGGTTTTCTGTGTGAACGCTTCGATTCAACGCAGAATAGCTTCAGTTTTTATATCTTTCTCATTTTTTTATGTTGGACTTTTTTCTGCCGTTTTAAATTTGGGGTTCTTAGGAAAAAAAACGTGCCTAATTGCCTTTAATCTAATGATTGATAGAATACTAATCCTTCTAACATCAATCACCTCTGGAGAGACAACTTAGGTCCATAAAGGACATAACCCAACCTTTTACAACACCGCGACGTAAACCAACCGAATATTCATTAAAAAAGCAATTGTTTGCTCTGTTCTACGCCTGTTGCTACTTTTGCGGCAATCACAGATTAGAGCACTATTTCCCATTTGATTCATTTAACCAAAAAAATTACTATGAAAAAGTTTAATTATTTAGTTCTGTTATTGCTTTTCCTTATAGGATTTCAAACCCCAATAGATGCATTTGGAGCGGACTGCCGTACAAAAATTGCCCCTCGAAGAGCAGACGGTGGCATTCTGCTGAAGGCCCACACACGTGGCAAAGCTCCGTTTACTTATGAATGGAGCAATGGAGCGAAAACGCAAAGCATCAAAGTAGAGGAGCCCGGTAAATACTGTGTAAAAGTGGAAGATGCTGAAGGATGTGTCTCGGATGCTTGCTTCGAATTGCGCAAGCCTGGAGATGGAGACGATGCCAAGTGCCGCACCCGTATTATGCCCCGCCGGACGGATGCCGGACTCAAATTAATAGCTCGGACCCGAGGCAAGGCACCTTTTACCTACCATTGGAGTACGGGAGATACCACACAGAGCATAGTGGTAAAGGAGCCCGGCAAATACTGTGTAAAAGTGGAAGACGCAGAAGGATGTATATCGAAGACCTGCTTCGAATTGCGCAAGCCTGGAGATGGAGACGATGCCAAGTGCCGCACCCGTATTATGCCCCGCCGGACGGATAAAGGGGTCAAATTAACAGCTCGAACCCGCGGTAAAGCCCCTTTCAAATACCATTGGAGTACGGGAGATACCACACAGAGCATAGTGGTAAAGGAGCCCGGCAAATACTGTGTAAAAGTGGAAGATGCCGAAGGATGTATATCGAAGACCTGCTTCGAAGTGCGCAAGCCTGGAGATGGAGACGATGCCAAGTGCCGCACCCGTATTATGCCCCGCCGGACGGATAAAGGAGTCAAATTGACAGCTCGAACCCGCGGTAAAGCCCCTTTCAAATACCATTGGAGTACGGGAGATACCACACAGAGCATAGTGGTAAAGGAGCCCGGCAAATACTGTGTAAAAGTGGAAGACGCAGAAGGGTGTATATCGAAGACCTGCTTCGATTTGAGAAAAGGTAGAAAACATCATAATCGGGCGAAAGACGATGATTCTGTTGATGTCAGGGCATGGGAAGTGGATGAAAACCCGTATATTCGCGATATAAATGTATTTCCGGTTCCGGTGAGTGATCGATTGAATGTTATGATTGATGGTAGTGTTGGGGTACCTGTTATGGTGGAGATTACAGATATGGAGGGAAGGTCGCTTTTGAATAGACAAGCAGTTACCAATGAAGAACATACCGTTCTTGAGATGTCAGTTTCTCAACTAAACCCGGGACAATACTTGTTGAGGGTGACTTCTACCACCTCCAGTAAGATAAGAAGATTTGTGAAATTATAGAATAAATTTGATAAGTGTGTCAAGAGCAATTTCGCCTGTAAGGGCGAAATTGCTTCTTCGTTTGCCAATGGATATCGTCAGTAAAGAAATATTGGAAGCTTGTATTAATGCCGGGGATAAAAAGGCACATTATGCCCTATACAAGGCATGCTACAACTACATGATGAGCATAATAATCCGGTATTCCAAGGGGAATGAAGACACCAAATGGCTATTAAATCAGTGTTTTTCGAAAGTTGTCCTAAACCTCCATAAATACGATATGGGACAGCCATTTAAAGCATGGATGAGCAGAGTAACAGTCAACGAGATACTGGATCAGTTGCGGAAAGACAGGAGGCGATCTAAAGCGATGGATGGATACCAAACATCCGGACGATTACAGGTGACATACAATAATGGGGAGCACAACCTACAGCTGGAAGATTTGATGATGATGTTGGACACACTGCCTAAGAAAAGTAAGATGGTCTTTAATCTTTACGCCATTGACGGATTCAAACACAGGGAGATTGCAGAAAAATTGAAGATTAGTGCCGAGACCTCCAAATGGCATCTGGCCAATGCCAGGAAGTTATTACAACAAAAGATAGGGGAATGGGACCGCACGCCTATACAACATAAAAAAAGTATATGATGAAGGATAATTTAAGTCATATAGATAAGGTTTTTCAAGATGCATTTCATCATGCACAGTTTGACGGTATGGATGAGCAGTGGGATGCTGTCTATGCGTCTGTCAGGAATCACAAGAAACGCCGCATCATCGCTTTATGGTTGAAGTGGGTGACTTCTGCTCTGGCGGTAGGCCTTCTTTTATTTTTGGGATGGTATTATATCGGGCAATCCCCGGATAAAACACCTGCAATACGTCAAGAGCAACCCCGGGAAACTCCCGGAAAAGGGCACACAACCACCCCGGTTTTTGCAAAAACGGAGTCGTCCGATTCTGAGTCTATCGGAAATAAGCGTTCTCTGTCTAAACAGGATTTGGCCTCCCGGGAGAGTATGTCCACTACTACCTCTCGTATGATTACCCACAATGTAAAACGGCGGCACACAGTTGGGAATACTCATCGAGAGCCGGCAATTTCATACCACCCCATACCGAAAAAAGTCGTCGCCAGCCAACAAATCACCGGACACAGTACTAATAGAAATACGGAGCGTAATAACACATTGATTCCAGGTGTCGAATCCCTGGATTTTGACGTGCAAGCTGTGTCGTATTCAGAGAAAAATTTACCATCGGTGATCGCTCAAACTCCCGATTTTACTCCGGTACCGGAGATTTTGCTTCACCATTCATTTCCAAGATGGGAGTCCTATCAGATTTACTCTTTGGTTAATTCTATAGGAATGCCACAGGTGGGCGGGATTGCAGGGTTACGAGGCGGGGTTGGTATATCTTACTACCTCACACCTCACTTTTTTCTTTCGAGTTCTTTAGCCATTTCATATAAGCATAGTAATACGGGTTTTAATACGGTCGTCAGTCAGACATCTTACGGACTGAGCAAACATATATCTTATTACGGAATAGAGGCCAAACACTTGCAATATTTGCATATTCCACTTCTATTTGGTATGAAATGGCAGAAACACCGGATTATGGTGGGCGCCGGTCTCAACTATTACCTCGGGGCTTTCGGGCGAATCGCAGAAATCAATAGAGAAGGTCAACCGGTAGCAGAAATCGGTACCGGTTGGATTAGCCGAAACTATGCAAACGACCTTATTCCGGAATTCAATCTGTATTACTCCTATCACTTGAAGAGGATGATATTTGGTGTTTCACTGCACTATACAGTCAAGCCCTCTTACCCCGAATCTCCGATTTTAGCCGGACAACGGCGGGACAATCTGGCGCTTGGCCTGGATGTAATCTATCCTTTATATAACCTGTTTAAAGGTAAACTATAGCACCATGAAACGAATTTATCTATATACTATCTTGCTTTTTGCGTCAATAGCTTGCCATAAGATTGAACCTCCCGCCCCCCAACACCCCCAACCGGTATTCACGGCCAAGTTTGAGACGAATGGGGTTGAACAAACATATAAGGTTGGGGAAGACAGTCTAAAGATTGTTCCGTCATTTTATGTGGACAAGCATCGGGTGCCGGTTTTTACCTCTTCCATAGAGTATGAAAACTGTCAAACCGGAACTTGCGAAAAATTGCTTTTCAGGTTTAATGGAGAAAAACTTTACAATAAAGACCAGTTTAATTTTGAGGAGTTCTTTCACAAGGGGAGGTGGGATTATCAGTGGAAATTTGAGGACAAATCTGTGGAGTCGATAATACTTACTGATAAAAACACACAGAGCATACGTCTATTGGAAAGGTGGCGCAACAAAGCCAATGACTTAACCATAAAAGATTGGGAAGATGTCCCTAGATCGCAAAGACGTCGATTTTCTTTTGACCGGGACGTCCCGGCGAGCTTTGAGTTGTGTAGAGATGTTCGTAATTCAAGCATTCCGGCTGTATTCACCTCCTGTAAGCGCGTTTATGTCCAGGATGCAGGCAAAAAGAACGATAGTTTACGCGTTTCCATTCAGATAGAAGATGTTAATCGAGACTTCTATACCCTTAAGGCAATTGTCCATGGAGTGAAAAAGAAGGATTTAAGAAATCTGAAGTTTCATTGGAATCTGACTGGGGACAATACCAAATCTACCCTGAAGGTAAAAAATCTGGCTAAGAAGGAAATAACGGTTGTCGTTGCTGACCCGACTACAAATCAAAAAGTATATGCCTCCATTCGTTCAGAACTAGAGTTCACAAAGGGTTCAATTGATAAGTTACCCCGATCAAGTGATTTTTACATCTCTCGGTTCATCCGAAAGGTAAATCCGGATCTCAAACAATTGGGGAAAGTCTCTTTGCTATATACAAATAAATCCGGGAAGTTGTTTTCTTCTTCTGCATACAAACAATCTCCTTTTAGTTACTTCAAGGTATTGGCCATTGCAGATTATGCCGAGGAGAATAGTGATAAGCTATATAAAAAAATCAAGGTTGAATTCTCTTCCCGGCTCTATTCCCGCCAAGGCGAAATGGAGATTACCAATGGACATGCGGATATTGTGGTTGGTCTGCCTGAAAGATAGCACACCAAAACACCTTCAAACAGCCATTAAATTGTAATAACTGAATAGTTCTCCACTATTCAATTATTTGAAAAACCGCACTGTTTTTAATTAGCATTTGAGCTTTGTCATTGAGAAAAAGAGTTTTGACCTGTGCGTTGAGATAGACTTCCGGCCGGTTGTAATAGTACTCCGGTGATGGGATGGTCACTTTATCCGTAACGGCAGGGACCTGATTATTGGACCAGTTGCCCGGATTGTTCCACCGGTTGCCCTTGCATCCTGTCCAATAAATGCCAAATTCATACGCTCCCAAATCCGATGCTTGCATCAATGGCCTGAAGACCCCCTCTTTATCAAAAGAGGGGCTTTCTGCTGTATTTCCGGCATCGATACAAGGTGAAACGGATTGTAGATGATAGTCATGCTGGGCGATATCTACATACTTTGGATCAAAAGTAGTAATATGTGAGCCCGAAGGGGCAGCAAATCCATTGTCATAGAAGTCGGTGTATTCTATCGTAATATTCAATGGATAAGAAGTGGCTTGATGGTAGGCGGTACGGTAATAATTATTGATGTTGGTGAGATACTGTCCCAAAAAGTGTGTAAAGCAAGTTTTTGTTAATTTTGAATTTTTAACCATAAAACAATAAAAAATGAACAAAAAACTCCACTTTACACAAGAGCAAGTTACAACAATTTTACAACATGT